>NZ_JBICXA010000016.1:0-305645 GCF_043200035.1 Streptomyces sp. NPDC048504 | reverse complement strand
AACAGCTGATGCATCCCCACGAACCAGGCCCCGAGACCCACCAGCATGAACAGCGAGATCTTCGTGAACGCAACCGGCACACCGACCGCCCGCGCAGAATCCTTGTTCCCGCCCACCGCGAAGACCCAGTTGCCGTACTTCGTCCGCAACAGCACCCAGGTCGCGACCGCCGCGAACACCAGCCAGTAGAAGATCGTGATCTTCACATCGACACCACCGATGTCGAAGGACGTCGCGAAGACCTTCTTGGCCTGGTCGAAGCCGTCCATGTTGCTGATGTCATCGGTCGCCACGTTCCCGGTGACCAGCTTCGTCACCGCGAGGTTCACACCCTGCAGGATCAGGAAGCTGCCCAGCGTGACCAGGAAGCTCGGCAGCCCGGTCTTGACCACCATCCACCCGTTGAGGAAACCGATCCCCAACGACACCAGCAGCGCGACGATCACACCCACCCACACGTTCATGGTCAGCTGATAGCTGAGCATGCTCGCGGTCAGCGCCGAGGTGATCACCGCGACACCCGCGGAGAGGTCGAACTCCCCACCGATCATCAACAGGGCCACCGGCAACGCCATGATCCCGATCGTCGACGAGCTGTAGAGAATGTTCGCCATCGACGCGCTGTCCCGCACCGGCGGAGCCGCGATCAGGAAGAACACGTACACCGCGGCCGCACCGAGAAAGACACCCACCTCCGGACGCGCCAACAACCGTAGCGGCAAGGCTCGTTCAGAGGTCCGGCCGTCCGTCTGCGGGACCGGCGGAGCCGGCGACGGGGAGTCCGTCGCCGGTGCCGTGAGCTGAGTCATGGGCGTCACCTCGTTCCCTTGGCGGCGAACTCGGCGACCTTGGCGACGTTCGTCTTGTCGACGAAGGCCGGGCCGGTCAGCACGGGGGCCTGGCCGCCGCCGCTGTAGTTGCCGTTCGTCTTGTAGAGCCACAGCGAGTCGACGGCCAAGTAGCCCTGGAGGTACGGCTGCTGGTCGATGGCCCACTGGATCTTGCCGGCCTTGATGGCGCCGACCGCGTCCTTGTTGAGGTCGAACGTGGCGAGCTTGGCCTTGCTGCCCGCGTCGGCGATGGACTGGATGGCGGTCATCGCGAACGGGGCGCCGAGCGTCGTCACGTAGTCGATGGTCTTGTCCTGCGTGAGCTTGGCGGTGATCGTCGACTTCACCGACGGCATGTCCGTGCCGTTGACGTAGAGGATGTCGGTCTTGCCGGTGAACGTCTTCTTCACGCCGGCGCAGCGGGCCTCCAGGGCCACCTGTCCCTGTTCCATGATCACGCAGATGGTGTGCTTGGCGCCGGCCGCGTTGAGCTTGCGGCCGAATGCCTCCCCGGCGATGCTCTCGTCCTGGCCGAAGTATTCGAGCAGACCCTGCTTCTTCCAGTCCTGCACACCGGTGTTGAAGCCGACGACGGGGATGCCGGCCTGCTCGGCCTTGGCGACGACGCCCTTCATGGCGTCGGGCTTGGCGAGGGTGACCGCGATGCCGTCGACCTTCTGGTCGATCGCGTTCTGCACCAGGTTCGACTGGTTGGGGCCGTTGGGGTCGGACGAGTAGACCAGCTTGACGTTGTCCTTGGCGGCGGCTGCCTGGGCGCCCTTGCGGATCGTGTCCCAGAAGGTGTCACCGGGCGCCGCGTGCGTGATCATCGCGACCGTCATACGGGGAGTGGTGGCCTTGCCGGCCGAGACGCCGGAGGTGTCCTCGGTGGACTGCTTGCCTCCGGAGCTGCTGGAGCAGCCGGCCACAAGGAGTGCGGCGGCTGCGGCCGCCGCGACGACGGGGACGATTCTGCGGGGGTGGGATGTACGGTCCATCTTCCGGCACCTCACTGTGCTGCGGGGGAAACGGAGAAGCGGCTGGCCGAGCGAAGGCTGCGGATCACATGCCGTTAACACGGCTGTTGCTTATGACGAGATAGAACCGTCATGACACCCCGGGGTCAACGCTTGTAATGACATCATTTATCCATCACGACAAGATGTCTGAACAATTTCCCGACGGCCGATAAAAACGTGCCCCATGCACCGAAATGGAAATGAAAACAGGGCGGCGGAAACGACCGTGGTTTCGCTCCCGCCACCCCTGTGGCCCTTATTAGTTCACGAGTGCCGCAGCACTCCGATATGCCGCCGCCGCGGCCTCCCGCACCGGCAGCGCGCGGTGCGCGTCGGACAGGATCTCCACGCCCCAGGGGCCTCGGAAACCGGCTGTACGGAGTGCGGCGACGATGCCCGGCAGGTCGAACGAGCCCTCTCCGCACAGGAGACGGCGGTGGACGGTGTCCTCGAACAGCGTGCCGACGACCTGACTGTCGGCGTCGTTGAGCTCCACGCCCACGATCCGCGCACCCGGCACGTCCGCCAGCTCGGCCGGCGGGGTGTGGGCGCGCTCGGTGTGCCAGACATCGATGATGAGTCCGCCCGCCGGGTGGCCGGCGACCTCCACGAGCCGTAGGCCGTCGTACACGGTCCTGAGGTTGGACCAGGGCAGCGGTTCGACTCCGAGCCGGGCGCCCACCCCGTCGGCCTGCGCGGCCAGTACGGCGAACTCCTTGGCCCAGACGTCGAGTTCCCAGGGTTCGTCCGCCACGTCGGGGCCGATCTTGAAGGTGCGGGCACCGAGCGCCTCGATGGCTCTCAGCATGCCGACCCGGACGGTGTCCGACGCGGCCCGCCGGGGTCCTTCGGTCCACCAGTCGGTCAGCAGCTCCAACTCGACATGGCTGATCCCGTTGTCCTCGAAGAGGGACCGGATCCCGGCGATCCCGTACTCGCGCTCGGCCTCCACCAGGTCCGTATACAGCAGTCCGAAAGCGGTGAATCCGGCGTCGCGCGCCGCCTCCACCCGGTCCCGCAGATTCAGCGGACTGCGCTGGTCCGCCTCGTCGGGAGCCGCGCCGCCCGCCGTGGTCCAGCACGTGGCCAGAAATTGGTCAGCGGTCATTTCTGTTTCCTGGATCCCTCATGTTCGGATTCCTAGAGTTCACAAAGGAAGGGCGCCCGATCGCTCCGGCATTCTGAGATGGTCCCCGCACATCGGTCAATCCCTCGGAACACATCAAAAGCACATCAGACCCGAATACGGCTACGCGACACCGCGCAGCACCGAGCGTAGATGCTCGGCGCTGGCCCACACGTCCTCGACCGGGCCCTTCGCCTTGGGCTCCTCGGTGAGGATGGTGTCCTGTTCGAGGACGTACCAGCCGTCGTAGCCGCGGGCGCTGAGGTGGGTGACGATGGCCTGGACGTCCACGTCCCCGGCACCGAGCGGGCGGTACATGCCCTTGCGCACGGCGTCGGTGTAGCTGAGCTGTCCGTCCTGGACCTTGGCGGCGAGGGAGGCGTCCACGTCCTTCATGTGGGTGTGGGCGATGCGCTCGGGGGCCTGCCTGGTGAGCTCGGCGGGGTCGGTGCCGCCGATGAGGAGGTGGCCGGTGTCGAGGCAGAGGGAGATCGCCGAGTGCTCCAGGACGCGCCGGACCTCGTCGCCGTTCTCGATCATCGTGCCGACGTGCGGGTGCAGGACGGCGCGGACACCGCGTTCGGCGGCCAGCGAGGCGAGCCGGTCGAGGTTGGACAGCAGCAACTTCCAGCCGTCGGCGTCGAGTTCGGGGCGGGAGTCGTAGCCGTCCTGGCCGGTGACGGCGGACAGGACCAGCACCTCCGCCTTCGATGCGTCGTAGCCCGCCAGGAGCTGTTCGGCCTCGGGCAGCGGGTCGTGTCCGGGCACGTGCAGCAGCAGCGGGGTGAAGCCGCCGACCGCGTGCAGGTCGTGGTCGGCGAGGGTGCGGGCCATGGCGCCCGGCTCGGCGGGCAGGAACCCCTCGGGGCCGAACTCGGTGGCGGCCAGGCCGACCTCGCGCATCTCGTTCAGTACCCGCTCGGGCGTCAACTGGTAGCCCCAGCCGGGGACTTCGCACACACCCCAGGAGATGGGGGCACCGGCGATCCTGTTTTGGGGGGAGGTGGTCATGCTGTGACCTTTCTGAGATTCCGGTCGGGGTGGGACGAGGGGCGGGAACCACGTCGGGATGAGCGGGCAGCGGCTGGTGGCAGGCCGAACGGGGCGCAGGCGCGCGTCACCGTCCCGAAGGCGGTGGCGAGGTGCGGGGTCATGGCGAGGCCGACCACCGCCGGGTCCGCCGCAGGCTCCATCGCCCTCTCCCTCCAAAAACCGTCATGGCCGACCACGAGCGCGCTGATCAGTCGGTCGCCGGGCCGTTCACATGGGCGTAACGGTAGGTGCGGCGCAGGGCATTGTTGAAGAGGTCAAAACCATCATTAATCCTTCATTGGGCACGTCTTTTTCCCTCATCCGTACTTGACGGGCCGCAGCTGTCGACGGATAGCTTCACGAGCGCGCTGAGGCGCGTCCGTACTGAAGGGAGTCCGTGCTCATGGCAGAGCGGGCCGTTCCGTCCCGGGTGATGGCCGCGGGGCGTGTCGCCTCCGAGCTGGGCTTCACGTGGAGCTGTATCCCCGAGGTGGGCAGGCTGCTCAAGCTGGCCGCCGCCTCGAAACCGCACGGGGTCGTCGCGGAGAGCGGCACCGGCACGGGCGTGGGTGCCGCCTGGCTGCACAGCGGGCTCGGCGCCGCTGCCCGTCTGGTCACCGTGGAGCGTGACGAGGAGCTGGCCCGCCGGGCGGCCGGTGTCTTCGAGGACGACGACCGCGTCACCGTCCTCACCGGGGACTGGCGGCTGCTGGAGCGGCACGCCCCCTTCGACGTCTTCTTCTGCGACGGCGGCGGAAAACGCGAGGACCCCGAGCGGGTCGTCGGCCTCCTCGCCCCCGGTGGCCTCCTCGTCCTGGACGACTTCACCCCGTCGCCCCACTGGCCACCACGTCACGACGACGAGGTCGACGAACTGCGCCTGTTCTACCTCACGCACCCGGCCCTCGACGCGACCGAAGTACTCACCACACCGTCCACTTCAGCGGTGGTCGCCGCACGCCGCCCCTGAACCGGCTGAGCGAGTTGCTGCGGGCCCGGCGCGCGCTGGTACGGCCCGAGGACCACGGCATGCCCGCCGGGGTACGTCGTACGCCCGAACTGCGCCGTGAGGAGATCGCGGTCCTGACCGGCGTGAGCACCGATCTACTACGGTAGGGGCCCTCCATGCGCCAGTCCGCCACGACCATCGACGACTACGCCCCCACCGCGAGCACCCGGCGCACCGGCACCCTGGCCACCTGCGGCAACCAGCCCGGCGACCCGGCCCGCGGCGGAGGCCGTCATCGACGCGGTCACGGCCGAAGTGCCCCGTCGCGATTCCTGTTGAGCCGGGCCGCGTAAGACATCGTCACCGCCAAGCTCGACTCCCTCAGCACCACCTTCGACAGCTGGCGGGAGGTCACCGTCGGCGCGGACTCCCGCCCCGGGGACGCGATGCCCGGGGCCGACTGACGACCAACTGGCCCGCACACCAGGGCAGTTCAGACACCCCTCTCCCGCCGCCGTCATGGACCCGGATCTCAGTGAGGCGCCCGCTTCAGGAACAGTTCCAGTCCGGTGAGGAGCCGTTCGACGTCGTCGACGCTGGTGTAGGGCGCGAGGCCGATCCGCAGGCCGCCGGAGTCGCCCAGGCCGAGCCGGCGGGACGCCTCGATGGCGTAAAAGGAGCCGGAGGGCGCGTACACGTCCCGTTCCGCCAGGAAACGGGAGGCGTCCTGCGTTCCCTGCGCGCCGAAGGCTTCGTCCAGGGTCAGGAGCACGGTGGGTGTCCGGTCGGCTGCCTTCGAGTGGACGGTGATCCCGTCCAGGGCGGCGAGCCCCTGGTCGATGCGCGTGCGCAGGGTTTCCTCGTGCTGGTGGAGCGCGGCGAGGCTCGCTGCCAGGCGCTCGCGGCGACTGCCGCCGGCGTCCGTGTCGAGCCCGGCGAGGACGTCGACCGCAGCAGTCGTACCCGCGAGCAACTCGTAGGGCAGGGTGCCGAGTTCGAAGCGTTCCGGAACCGCGTCGGAGGACGGCAGGAGCTTGTCCGGTCGCAGGGTTTCCAGCAGTTCGGGCCGAGCGGCGAGGACGCCGTGATGAGGGCCGAGGAACTTGTAGGGCGAGCACACGAAGAAGTCCGCGCCGAGTTCGCCGATGTCGACGAGGGCGTGTGCTGTGTAGTGGACCCCGTCGACGTAGACCAGGGCCCCCACCCCGTGGGCCAGCCGGGACATCTCGGTGATCGCGGGCCGGGTGCCGATCAGGTTGGAGGCGGCGGTGACGGCGACCAGCCGGGTGCGGTCGGACAGGGCGGCGCGGAGGTGGTCCAGGGTGAGTTCGCCGGTCGCGGGGTCGAAGTCCGCCCAGCGGATGGTGGCACCGACCCGCTCGGCGGCCTGGATCCAGGGCCGGACATTGGCATCGTGGTCGAGGCGGGTGACGACGACCTCGTCCCCGGGCGCCCAGGTCGCGGCGAGGGTACGCGAGAAGTCGTAGGTGAGCTGGGTGGCACTACGGCCGAAGACGATCCCCGAAGCCTGCGCGCCGAGAAGATCGGCCATAGCCTCACGCGCCCCGGTGACGATGGCATCGGCATTGCGCTCCCCCGCGGTCACCTGGCCACGGTTCGACAGCGGGTTCGCCAACGCCCGGCTGATGGCCTCGATGACCGGCCGCGGCGTCTGTGTACCGCCAGGCCCGTCGAAGTGGGCGGGCCCACCGCTCAGGGCGGGAAACAGGGCGCGCAGGACGGAGATGTCGTAGACCACGGAAGAGAACTCCTGTCGATACCGTGTGCGGGCCTCGGGGCCCCGGGTGTCCACAACGATCATCGGACATCGACGGGGTTCGGGGCAGTGGGCGGGCGGCTCGGTGTCCCGTCCGGCTCGGATGTCGCCGGGCTGCACGCATGGGGGTTGGTGCTCAACGACGCGACCAGGCGCCCCGCGCCCCTTGGAGACCGGCGCAGCGTGGTCTTTCAGGGACCCGGGGCAGGGTCAACATACGACTCCACCGCGCAGGCACACCCCCCGGAGACCGGCGAAGCCGGGTCTTTCAGGGGCGCGGGGAACTGCGCGACCAGCCCCCACCGACCCGCACGCACGAGACGACCCAAAGCCCCCGACGCCGATAACTCCCCTCACACAACACCCGATTGATCACCCGGCGAAAACAGCGGCCAGGCCCTCAACGCCCCACCCGCCGCGGCAGCAACCCGATCTCCTGAGCCCGCAACACCGTACTCACCCGATCCCGCGTCCCCAACTTCCGGTACAGACCCTCCACATGCTTGTGAACGGTACGCACGGAGATACCCAGTCGATGAGCGATCGCCGACGCCGTGAGCGCATCGGCGAGCAGGAGCAGGACGGTGACCTGCCGAGGGGTGAGCCGGGAGTCCGCTGTCGCCTCGGCCGGTGCCGTCGTCGCGCGCAGCCGTTCAAGAAGTTGTCGCTGCTGCTCCACGCCGGCCAGCAGGGGCTGCACCTGCTCGGCGGCCCGGACATGGTCCTCGGTGAAGTCGGCACCGGCACGGTAGACGAGGCAGCCGGTCACCGGCGTGGTCGTGCCGGGCAGGGGTATCGCCAGGACGTGGTCGGCGTCCATCAGCCGGCTGATCGTCCCCGCGGTGCGGCTCCGCGCCCACCCTCTCCCGGCCATCCGGTGCGCGGTCCCGGGCCGCCGGACGGCGCCGGCCGTGGCGTAGTGGTCCGCGAAGGGGTACCCCCGGCGCAGCACCGCCATCGACTCGTCCCCGATGTCGTCGATCCGCCCGAGATGCGCCGCGGCGCCGGGCGAGAACCCCATCGACCCGGTCCGGTCCGTCCACTCGCCGAGTTTGTAGATCAGCGCCTCGCCGCCGCACAGCCCCGGCAGGGCCGCGGCGACCAACGGCCACAGCCGCTCGGGGTCCCGCTCGTGCAGAGCCGCCACCGCGACCGCCAGCATGCGTTCGTACGCCCCGGCCGGCCCGCCCGTCATACGCCCTCACGATCCCGCGTGTGTCACACCCACGTACGCACGTACGTACTTCTCCCCATACCACCACAGCCACGGCGCCCGGCAGAATACACAGCGTTCCGGCAGCGCCTGCGACCGTATGGATCAAGGGAGTTGACGGTACGGATCCGCCTGCGCGGGGGACAGGCGGATTTCCGCCGTTCCGGGATCAGACACCCGGGACGGGAAACAGCAGGCAGCTGCTCGTGGCGTGCGCGAGCAGCCGGTCCTTCTCGTCGAACAGTTCGGCCTGGGCGAGCGCGGTACGCCGTCCGCCGTTCAACACGATCCCTACGGCACGGACCCGGCCGGTGTCGGCCGTGATCGGGCGCAGGAACTTCACCGACAGGTCGAGCGACGTGTACCCCATGCCCTGCGGCAACGTGGACTGCACCGCGCACCCGGCCGCGGAGTCGAGCAGCGTGGCGTAGACCCCGCCGTGCACACTTCCGATGGGGTTGTAGTGCTCCTCCCCCGGTATCAGGGAGAACACCGCGCGCCCGTGCTCCACCTCGTCGAGCGTGAAGTTGAGAGTGGCCCCGATGGGCGGCGCGGGCAGGCGCCCGCCGATCAGTTCCCGCAGGAATTCCAGACCCGTGGACTGTCCTACGGCGGCTGCCGAGACCCCCGGGTCCTCCCACTCGTACGTGCGTGACCGTCCCATACGGTGCTACCTCCCAGCTGGCTTCCTGAAAAGAAGCTAGATGCGCCCGCAGCTGACTGTCAATGACAGAGCCAGGTGGCTAAGGTGGTCGCATGGAATGGCTCGACGTGAGCACGGAGAACTGTCCGGTCCAGAGCACGCTCGATCTCGTCGGCGAGAAGTGGACCCTGCTGATCCTGCGGGACGCGTTCGTCAGGGTCCGTCGTTTCGACGACTTCCGGCGCCATATCGGGCTCTCGGACGCGGTGCTCGCCGACCGGCTCCGCAAGCTGGTGGCGGCCGGCATCCTGACGACGGTGCCCTACCGGCAGGCGGGGAGCCGGACCCGGCACGAGTACCGGCTGACGGGCAAGGGCCGCGATCTCTGGCCGGTTCTCATGGCGCTACGGCAGTGGGGCGAGACGTACGCCGCCGACCCCGAGGGGCCGGTTCTCGACGTACGGCACACCGAATGCGGCGCGCCGGTCCGCGTGGTGGTGGAGTGCGACGGGCCGCACGGCGCGTTGAAGCCGACCGAGGTCACCGCCGCGCCCGGACCGGCGGCCCGGCCCGTACGCAGCCCGCTACCGGAGTGAGCGCCTGGGTGACGCGGAGCCGACCGTGAGCGAGGTGCCGTCGCCCCGGTGGACGGTGGCCGTGGGGAACAGCGGTGCGCTGCGCAGGAGTTGGGCGGTGCCGGGGACCTCGGGGTACAGGCCGAGGCTCGCCCACACCGCCCAGGACGACATGGCGCCGAGGTCGTCGTTGCCGACGAGTCCGCCGGGGGCGTCGGTGAACAGCGTTGACAGGGCGCGCTGGGTGACGGCCCCGGCCCGGTCGGCGTGGCCGACGTAGGTGTACGCCCAAGGGGTCCCGAACGAGGGCTCGTTGCCGAGGTAGGCGTACGGTTCACCGGCGCCCGCGTTGAGGTTGGTGAAGAAGGTGTCGAGGCGCGCGGTGACGGCGGCGTCGCCGCCCATCGCCGCGAACAGTCCGGGCAGATCCTGCGGCACCATCCACGTGTACTGGGCCGCGTTGCCCTCCACGTACTCCGTCTTCTGGGCCGGGGTGAAGGCCGGCCAGGTGCCGTCGGCGGCGCGAGGCTGGATGTAGCCGGTCGCGGGGTTGAAGAGGTTGCGCCAGTTCCTGGAGGCCCGCAGCAGGGTGTCGTAAGCGGTCAAGTCGCCGAGCCGGTGGGCGAGTTGGGCGAGCGCGTAGTCGGCGGCGGCGTATTCGAGGGTGGTGGAGACCGAGCCCCAGACGCCCTTGGTGGCGGCGGGGACATAGCCGAGGGAGTCGTACTGCTCGTGTCCGGGGCGCTGGCGGCTGTCCTGGCGGTCCGCGAGGGCCGTGCGCAGCAGGGTGGCGGCGTCGAAGTCGGTGCCGCCGAAGGCGTGGATCGCGGACGCGATGGCGGGCAGCGGGTCGCCGACCATGACGCCGCTGCCGCCGTTCGCGAGGGTCCAGCGGTCGAAGTACCCGGCTTGGAGGCCCTGGTTGAGGACGGACTGCGCGATGTCGGAGGCCTCGCGCGGGGCGAGCAGCGCCAGCAGCTGGACCTGGCAGCGGTAGACGTCCCAGCCGGAGAAGTTCGCGTACTGGACGTGCCCGGTCTGGGTGCGGTGGACGAGCCCGTCCATGCCGGTATAGCGGCCGTCGGCGTCGCTGAAGACGCTCGGGTGCAGGAGGGCGTGGTAGAGCGCGGTGTAGAAGACGCGGCGCTGGGCGTCCGTGCCGCCGCCGACGGTGACGCGGTTCAGCCACCCGTTCCAGTCGTCGCGCACGGCCTGCCGGATCGTGTCGTACGACTGCGCCTTCTGCTCGGTCAGCGCGTTGCGGCGAGCGCCCTCGACGTCGACGAAGGAGACTCCGACCCGGGCGGTCACCGTGCGCACGCCGGGGGCGAAGGTGACCATGGCCGCGTCCGCTTTGCCGTCGGGGTGGCCGGCCTGGGCGAAGGGCTGGTCGAAGGTGGCGTGGAAGTAGAGCCGGTAACGGTTCTTGGACTTGCAGAACGCGCCGCTGTCGCTGTACCCGGAGAGCGTGTCGGTCCCGATGTCGACCGTTCCGGTGGCGGCGGTGAACGCCTTGGCCGCGTCGATGCTCACGGCGGCGGGGCGGGTGTCGCTCGCCGGGTAGTTGAAGCGGGCGATGCCCGAGCGCTGGGTGGTGGTCAGGTCGGTGCCGATGCCGTTGTCGAAGGTGACGTGGTAACTGCCGGGCGCCGCCTGCTCGTTGGCGTGGGAGAAGGTGGCGTACGCCGGCGGTACGGCGTCCTGCGTGGGCATGAAGGGGACGTTGCCGTAGGCGGCGCAGCCGGCTCCGGAGATGTGCGCGAGGCTGAAGCCGCGGATGCGGTTGTCGCCGTAGGAGTAGCCGCCGTGCTGGTACGTCACCGTGTCGGGGCTCCACTGCATCCCGCCGAGCGGGGCCGAGGCACCCGGGAACGTGTTGCCCGCGCCGCCGCCGTGGCCGAAGTCGGGGCCGCCGGGGGCGGTGCCGACGAACGGGTTGACGTACCGCACGAGATCGTCGACGGCCCGGGGCCGGGACGTCCCGTCGGCCCGGACCGGGGCGGCGGCCGCTCCGGACGCCACGAGCACCGAGACCGCCAGGGCGGCCCGAAGCAGGGGAAGTCGCACCACGTTTCTCCAGCCAGCAGGGAACCCGCCGCCCGCGCGGCGCCGGACCGCGAGTGTCCCCAACGCGGCCCCACCCGCCGTGCCGCCACACCGTCCGGTTCCGAGGACCAGCCGGTCGGGTCATCACTCCGCCGCATGTCGCATGCGACGACAGAGTGCGAATCGACGTGGTGCGTGAAACGCCGCGTCTGGAAACATGGGCGCCTTACACGGTGGGGGTGGCTGATGCGACAGGTTCAGATGACGCGCGGGGTAATAGGTGCGGTCCTGTTCGGGATGGCGGCGGTCGGCTGTGCGGGCTCCGGGGACGCGCGGTCCGCTGAGACGGGGCATACGACGACGACCGCGTCCCCGCACTCCTCCGCGCCGATCTCCGCCGCGGCGCGGACGTCCGACGGCGGCCAGGACTCATGGCGTGCCTGGACCAAGGACCTCTCCGGCTCGGAGGGCGTACAGGTCTGCGGTGCCACGGCCCATCAGGTCGTGTGTGCCACCGGCGCGGACGGTTTCGTCGGACGGTCCCGGGCCGACGGCGCGGTCAGTTGGACCGTTCCCACCACCACCGCCGGCAAGAACCTCGGACTCGTCGTGGACAAGGCCGACGAACGCGCGGTGACCAGCGGCGGCCGCACCCTGCGCGCCGCGAACCTCCGCACCGGCACGGCGGCTTGGTCCCACCGACTGCCCGCCGACCGCGTGTACACCCAGGTCGTCGCGGCGGAGGGAGTCGTCTACGCGCTCGACGCGTGGAGCAGTTTCGACCGCGAGGCGAGCGTCGCGCTCGGCGCCTACCGGGCGTCCGACGGTACGACGCTGTGGCACCGGACGGTGGACGCCGACCGCTCCGAAAGCCCGGCCGCGTTCGGCGGACGCGTCTACACGACCGACTCCTCGAAGGTCACGGCGCGCGACGGCCGTAACGGCGACGCGCTCGCGACCACCACCTCCGGCACGAAGTGCCCGCACCTCATCACCGGCGGCGACTACCTTGTCTGCTCGGGCAGCGCGTACACGGCCGAGGACACCTTTCCGCCCCTCCAGCGACTCGACCCGGGCGACCTTCGACCACTCGCCACCGCCAAGGACAGCGGCCAGAAGCCCGAACGCGCTTTGATCTCGGCCGACGGTGTGCTGATGCTCTTCGAGGTCAGTCCGGAGGATTCCGGCGTCGGTGACTGGAACGCCTACGACCTCAACCGCCCGAGGAAACTGTGGAGTTACCACACGACCACAAAGGAAGCCGGCCTCGTCGGCGGGCGGTTCGTGACCTTCACCCCCCGCAACGACCCCACCACCCGGGGACACATGATCACCATCGACCTGCATGCCGGACCGCACGCGAAAGGATCCGCCGCACCACGCATGTCACCGGCCTACCCAGAGACCGTGGGCAGCGCGTACCCGGCACTCCTGCTGCCGGGAGGCGACCCGGGCTACGTCGTCATCGAAACGATGGTCCATCACATCCTGCGGTCGATGCCGCTGCCCTAGGAACAGCACAACAGGATGAAGGGGTGGCGCGATGCCGCACCACGAAGAGGCGGGGGCCATACGGCCGTTGACCGGGGCCTGGTGGGCCGGCATCTGGAGGTCGGCGAACGGATCGTCGGAATCGAGGAGTTGCACGGTGGCATCACCGCCGAGATGCGGCGACTCACCATCGGTACGCGGGACGGAGGCTGCCGTGACCTGGTGCTGCGGACCTTCGTCGACCCGTACTTCGTGGAGCACGCCGAGGACCTGCTGAACCGCGAGGCCGACGCCCTCGCCCTGCTGACGGGAACCGGCGTACCGGCTCCCGGACCGGTCGCGGTCGACGCGACCGCCACGCACTGCGAGTACCCGTCGCTCCTCATGACACATCTCCCGGGCCGGACGGTCCTCGCCGACGAGGGACTGGAGGCGCGGGTCCCCCTGCTGGCCCGGCAACTCGTGGCGATCCACGCGCTGCGCCCCGCCGACCGGTCCCAGGAGTACAAGGCGTGGACGACCGCCGACGCCGTCGTCCCTCCGCACGGCGCCGACGCGGTGGCCTGGGCCGCGGCGACCGACGTCATCCGCAAGCCCGCGCCCCGGTACGAGGGGCGGTTTCTGCACCGGGATTTCCAGCCCGGCAACGTGCTGTTCGACGTACAGTCCCGCGACGAGCCAGCTCTCCGTATCAGCGGCGTCGTCGACTGGGTTCAGACCTCCTGGGGACCGGCGGACCTGGATGTGGCGCACTGCTCCACCAACCTCGCGCTGCTCCACGGCCCGGCCTGGGGTCTGCGGTTCGCCGGGGCGTACGAGGAGGCCGGCGGGGTTCTGGCCGCGGCTGCGGACGAGCGGTTGTACTGGCGGTTGCTGGACGCGCTGGCGTTCGCGTCCGGCGCGGAGTGGGTGGCGCGGCCGTGGCGGGAGGCGGGGAGGGCCGAGCTGACGACGCGGGCTGTGGAGGAGCGGTTGGACGCCTATGTCATCGCCCTGTTGGAGGCGCTGGGTTGAGCCGGTGCGGGGACTGGTTTCCCGCACCGGCAGCCGAGTTGTTCCGGACGGACCGCCCGTTGGTGTCAGTCCTGGCTGATGTCTCGCACGATCCGGGCGACGATGTCCGCACCCCGCTCCGGCTGTTCCTCGAACCAGCTGCCGAGGTGCTCCCGGACGGCCTCCGCGATGCACACCCGCACATCGGTGTTGCCGAGCAACGTGCGTGTGGCGCCGAGGTATTCGGGTTGGTCGAGCTTCACCGAGACGACTGCGGTGAGGCCCTCGACGATACGGTCGGCGCAGGCGTCGAGGTCGGACGCGCCTGGCAGCTCCAGTTCCCGTGCGAACGCGGTGACCGCGTCCATCACTCCCTCGCGGAAGCCGTCCAGATGCGTGCCGCCCTCGTGAGTGGCCAGGCTGTTGGCGAAGCCGCGTATCTGCGCGCGGCGGGAGTATCCCCACAGCAGGGCCACCTCCATCGTCCCCGCCATTCTCTCGTCCTCCCGCTCGAAGCCGAAGACGTCCGAATGAGGACAGGCCCCTGTTTCCGCGTCGATGGCTGCCACGAAGTCCCGTACTCCGTCCGGGAATTGGAACAGCACCCTCCGAACCCCGTCCGCCGGGCGTTCGTCGGTCAGCGAGATGGCCAAACCCCGGTTGAGGAAGGCCAGTTGACGGAACCGCTCCGCCAGCACGGGGAACGAGCACCATGTCGTCTCGAAGATCTCGGTGTCGGGCCAGAAGGAGATGGTCGTCCCACTTCCGGTCGCCGAGCCCACACCTCCCGTCAACGGCCCCACGGTGTCGGGCTGTTCGACCTCGACACCGCGCGCGTACTCCTTGACCCACCGGGTCCCCTCACCCCACACCTCGACCGTCAGTCGACTCGACAGGGCATTGGCGACGAAGAGCCCCATGCTGAAGGGGGCAATGACCACTGTGCGCCGGCCAGGGGGGCCGAAACCGAATTGGAAGCTGGTCAACTGCGCTTCGAGGTCCGGGCTGTAGGGCCCGCCACCCCCCTCCCCGTCGTCGGCGACCCGCACACCGCCGTCGGCCGTGAGCGTCACGTCGACGGAGCCCGCGCGGGCCGCCAGGACCTCCCCCACGGCCCGGTCGACGACACCCAACACGAGGTGGTACAGCCCGCGTTCACCGGTCGAGCCGACGTACATCCCGGGCCGCTTCCGAACGGCTTCCCTGCCCTCCAGCACCTCGATGTGAGCAGCGTCGTACCTCATGCCCTCCGCACTCACGAAGACCCCTCCCATGGCGTTCGGTTGATCACCCCAGCGTAGGCGGGATCCAATAAAACACCAGGTCAGATCCACTTCGTCGAAGCCGCAGACGGGCGGGTGAAGGCGCGCCGGGAAGCGGGCGGCGCAGCCGTCGCGCACCGCATCCGGAACGCGTCCGAGCGTCCGCCGAAGCCGTGTACGACCCCGTTCCGGACGCCCCTGAGGACCTCAATTGCGGCCAACGGCCCCGCTCCGACAGTCAGTTCACGGGGTGGCCCGGGGTGATGTCGAGCGCGTCCGTCAGCGACAGCAGCGCGGCGCGGCCGCCCTCGACGTTCTCCGCCACCTCCGGGGCGAGCAGGAACCCGACATGGTCGCCGCCGTCGATCCGGCCCTCCACGCGCCCGACGAACCAGGCCGGAGCCTCGTCGAGGACAGGAGACCCGCCCGGCCCCGGGTGCCACGGGACGTCGGCGAACTTGTCCGTACGGTCGCCGGTCTCGCCCCCGAAGAGCCGGGCCAACCGGTCCTGGTCACGGCGCAGCAGATGGACCGTAAGCCGCTCGGCGCGATCAGCCACCCGGAACGTCCGGTTCGCCCTGGACAGCCAGACCACGAACCGGGCGGGCCGGATCGAACACTGCGAGCCGAACCCGACCAGGCAGCCGGCCCGCTCACCGGCGGCTTCGGCGGTGACGACATACATCGGGGGGTCGAGCAGATCGGTGAACGGGTCGAGATCGGTCATGGCACTCCCTGTGTGTTCTGGCCCCTGGCCCTGATCATTGCCCTGGTGCCGGTACCTGCGTCACGCGCTCGCCGCCCCGAGGATGACGATCGTCCAACCCTGCCCCGCTGGTGCGCGCGGCGGATCACCGCTACCGAGGCCCACGCCCCGTCAGGGCGGCCAGTTCCGAGTCGAAGAGCAACTCCGGGTCGAACCCCATGCCCGTGAAGTGGCCGGCGAGTTCCAGGGACAGGACGCCGTGCAGACGGGTCCAGAAGGTCAGGGCGCGGTGGAGGGCCGCGGGTGGGGCGGAGTGGTCGCCCGCCCAGTGTCGGTGGGCCCCCAGGTCGACCTCGAACGGTGTCGCGGGACCGTCCGCGGGCAGCTCCGCGCTCGCGTCCAGCAGCGCCGTCATGATCTCGGACGCGATGCCGGTGATGTCGTCGGGCGCGTGATAGCCGGGGACGGGTGTGCCGTAGATGAGGAAGTAGCGCTGGGGGTCGGCGAGGGCCCAGCCGCGCAGGGCGTGCGCCAGGCCGGGCAGGTCGGTGCCGGAGGCGGCGTGGAAGGTGTCGGCGAGGCTGCGGTAGGCGTCCCGGATGAGTTCGGTGATCAGGTCGTCGCGGCTGGCGAAGTACCGGTAGAGGGCGGGTCCGCTCATGCCCATCCGCTTGGCGATCGCGTTGAGGGAGAGCGCGGAGGCACCCGCCGTGGCGATCTGTTCCCGCGCGTGTTCCTTGACCTCCGCGCGCACCTGGTCGCGATAGCGCTCGCGTGGGGTCTTCGTGCCCGTTTCCGCCATGACCGGCCGCCTTCCGCTCCCACTCGTCTACATGTTCACGCTTCAGTTAGAAGCTATCACGATCGCTATTGACGACCCCTTCTCGCGTGAGTTACAACTTATAACGAACACGAAAGCACCTAGCTCGCAACGGATCGCAGTGGAGGTCACCATGAACAGCACGGACAACACGAACCACGTGGACAACACCACCGACGCACTCGTCGAGGTGGTCCTGCCGGGCAAGGTGGAGCCGGAGGGCCTGGAGGTCCGGCACGGGGCCGTTCCCGTCGCGGGCCCCGGCCAGGTGGTGATCCGGATGGAGGCGACCGGGGTCTCCTTCGCCGAGCAGCAGATGCGCCGCGGCAAGTACTACGACCAGCCCCCGTTCCCCTTCGTCCCCGGCTACGACCTGGTCGGCACCGTCCAGAGCACTGGCGCCGGCGTCGAGCCCGGCCTGGCCGGCACCCGGGTGGCCGCGCTGGTCAAGGTCGGAGGCTGGGCCAGCCATGTGCTGGTCGACGCGGCCGACGTGGTGCCGGTGCCCGAGGGGATCAGCGCGGCCGAGGCCGAGACCGTGGTCGTCAACGGCATCACCGCCTGGCAGATGCTGCACCGCAAGGCCCGCGTCCGCGCCGGCCAGACGATCCTGGTGCACGGTGCGAACGGCGGAGTCGGCACCGTCCTGGTCCAACTCGCCCACGCCGCAGGGGTGCACGTCATCGGCACGGCGTCCCCGCGCCACCACGACGCGCTGCGCGAGCAGGGTGTCGAGCCCATCGACTACCGCACCCCGGACCTCACGGCCCGCGTCCGCGAACTCTCCCCGCGCGGCGTGGACGCCGTCTTCGACCACATCGGCGGCCCCAGCGTCGTCCGGTCCTGGCACCTCCTCGCCCCCGGCGGCACCCTCGTCTCCTACGGCAGTGCCTCCACCCGCGACGACGAGGGCTCCAAGCAGCTGCCCGTACTCAAGATCCTCGGCCGGGTCTGGGTGTGGAACGCGCTGCCGAACGGCCGCCACGCCTACTTCTTCAACGTCTGGGCCGGGCGGGCCCTGAGCAAGAACAAGTTCCGCGCCCAGCTGAGTGCCGACCTGACCCAGGTCTTCGCGGCCCTCCAGTGCGGTGAGGTCAACGCGCAGATCGCGGCCCAACTCCCGCTCGCCCGCGTCTCGGACGCCCTGCGGCTGGCCGAGTCCGGCACGGTCGCCGGCAAGGTCGTCCTCACCCCGTGACGCGCCCCTCCCTCCCAACTCCCCCACCCCGATCGGAAGGACCTGCCGTGATCACCGTCCCGCCCGCCCGCACCACCCGACGTCCCCGCGCCCGGCTCCTCGTCCCGGCGGCGCTCGCCGCCCTGCTCTGCACGGCCATGACCGCCACCGCCTCGGACGCCTCACCCAGAACCACCGCGACGACAGCGATCACGAGCGTCCAAAGCCGGCACGAGGGCGTGCAGAAGCCCAAGGCGATGCTCGACGACTGGCTCCGGCTCTGGAACGGCGACTACGAGCGGGCGCCGGGCATCATCTCCCCCGCCTTCCGCGTCCACGCCGCGCTCATCAATGGCGGGGACGGCAGCTCGATCCGCGGTGTCGACGGGCTCGTCACGTGGATCGCGCAGACACGCGCGGCGTTCCCGGACCTCCGCTTCACCGAGCAGGTCGCCCCGCTGATCGACGGCCGTCACGCGTCCATACGGTGGACGGCCACCGGGACCTACGCCGGCGGCTTCCCCGGCGCCAAGGCCGAGCCCGGGACCGTGGTCACGTTCACCGGCACCGACACACTCCGGATGCGGGACGGCAGGTTCGTGGAGTACTGGGTCAACACCGACACCCTCCAACTCCTCACCCAGCTCAGGGTGTTGTGACAACCGTGCCCCTGTCAGGCACCCCAGGCCTCGACATGCGCCAGCACATGGTCGGCCAGCTCGGCGGGCTGGAGGTTGAGGGCCGCCACGGCCGGACGGCTCAGCGCGACCCGGACCGGCTCGAAGTCACCCGTGTCGGGGTCGTCGAGTTCGGGACCGTGGCGACGATCCAGATCCATGTCCACCAGGTCGGCGAGGAAGTAGTGCTGGACGACGGTGCTCGTCCCGCGCCGTTCGGTCAGGGTCAGGAACTCGGTGGCCGGGCCGATCGTGGCCCCGATCTCCTCCAACGCCTCGCGCCGCAGCGCCGCTTCGAGGTCCGCGTCCTCGGGCTCGACGCTCCCGCCGACGGCCGTGCAGTACGAATCTCCGCCGGGCCAGCCGCGCTTCAGGAACACCAGATGACCGTCGTCGAGCAGTACGACCCGCGCCTTGTGACGAACCCTCATGTCCCCAACGGTAGTGGGCCGACCGGCAGTTCACCCTCGAAGTCGGCCGGCCCCCTCACCGCCCTACCGCACGAGCTTCCACTCCTGCGAACCGTCCGCCGCCGTGTTCTGCAGGGTCAGCGGCGCCCCGTCGGACGCTCCGGTCAGGTACAGACTCGTGTTCTTGACCGACTGCAACCGGTAGAACCCGTCACCGGTCTTCACCAGGTTCCAGCTGCCGGCGGCACTGTTGTCCACCCACTGTCCGATCCGCTGCCCGACCGTCGCGTTGCCGGTCCAGATCGCCGCCGCACGGCCGCCCGACTTGTTCAACAGCGTTACGCCGCCGTTCGGTTCGGTCACCACGTGCCAGTACTGGGTGTCCGGGTCCGCGGCGGAACCAGGGGCCTCCAGGACGACATCGGGAACGTCCCCGTTGCCGATGTTCGCGTCGTTCGTCTTGCCGCCGGTGCCGATCACCTGACCGGTCTTCCGGTTCACCAACCGGTAGTAGGCGCCCTTCGACCGTCCGAGGTCGACCTCGGCATAGGCGATCGTCGAGGTGCCCTGGTTGTTCAGGATCGCGATACGGCCGGTGGCGTCGACGTACTGCAGATCGCGGCTGTATCCGGCCCGCGACGTCGTCTGGTACTCCTTCCAGACACCGTCGCTGCGGCCGCTCTTGTTCACCCAGACATTGCCGCTGCCGGCCGCGTTGTAGACCAGGCCTCCCCCGGGCAGCCCGATGACGACCGGACTGCCGCCCGTCGCGAGCGGACGGGAGCCTGTGTCGATCGGCAGCGAGGTGACGGCACCGCCGGTCGCCGAACTCCGGGAGAAATCAAGAGGGTTGTCAGCAAGCAGGTACCGGACATTGGCTCCGCCGCCCCAGTACTCGTACGTGAGCAGCCACTTGCCGTCCGTGGTCCGCACGACGTTCGTCATGCCCGGCCGTCCGCCGCCGACCTCGGTCTTACCGTCACCCATGGACTGGGTCAGCCCCGCGACATCGACGACGGGTCCACTCCACTGGGCGCTGCGGCCGTTCCAGGTCCGGTGGGCGAGGATCTGCCCGTGTGAGTCCGTCGCGGTGTCGTTGGCGGGGTCCAGCGTCGCAACGCCGGTGGTCGCGTCGAAGCCGGTGTAGTCGTTCTCGTCGGAGTAGTAGCAGACGAGTTGGCCCTTGTAGACCATCAAGTACGGCTCCCAGACGGGGTCCACCTGCTGGTGCGTGTTGGCCGTGGCGACGTTCTGCCCGATCGCGCCCGCGCTGCCGCCCTGCCAGCCGCCGGTCGCGATGATGTTGACGACCTTCCAGGACGCGCCGTCGTCGGTGCTGGAGTACAGCGCGATGGCGAGGTCGCCGCGGTCCCCGTCGTTGGAGGGCGTCCAGTTGGGGTCGGCCGCCTTGTGCTCCTTGTAGTACTCGTCGTCGCCCGACACGATACTCGCGAGGAGCAGGGTCCCCCGCTTCAGTTCTCCGACGCTCTGCGGAAGCGTGTAGAGGTAGGGGTTGGTCCAATTGCTGGTGTACTTCGCGTACTTGGGGTCCTTGGAGAGATACGCGGGAGCCTTGACCTCCGACAGCGGCTGCCAGCTCGTCCCGTCGTCGTCGCTCTTGTAGACCGGGAGCGTCTGCCCGTCGGCACTGCCCGTGGCCGGCACGACGGTGGACTTCTCGAACGACGCGACCAGCCGCCCGCCGGGCAGTTGGGCCGACTTCGGGTAGACGGCGCAGTTGCCCCGACCCTTCAGACACGGTTCGCTGCCGAGCTGGTAGAGGATTCCGCCCGTCGGGTTGTACGCCTGCGCACCGGTGGCCATGGGCACCGCCAGCATCGCCGCGGCCCCGACGAACGTACCCAGCGCCTTCACCGCTCTGCTTCTTCGCACAACTACTCCTTCGCGTCGATCGGGGAAACGAGTACACGTACGTCCCACGGGCCCAGGTCCAACATCGCCCCCGCAGGGAGGAACGTGCCGTCCAGGACGTCGGTGAGATCGACCGGAACCGCCGAACGGGCGGGCTCCCAGCTCCAGTTGTGGACGATGTGCACCCGCCGGCCGTCGGGCGAGGTACCGGTCGTCGCCGTGACGGACACCGGCAGCTCGGCCCACCCGCTCCGGGCGGCCGGGGCCAGCCACTCGGCCAGCGCACGGGCGAGATCACGGCCGGGCACGGTGCCGACGTATGTGACCCGCCCTTCCCCGTGACGGCGCGTGGTCACGGCGGGCCAACGCCCGAAGTGCGGGTGCTCGTACGCCGCGAGGACCTCGGCGTCGGTGACGGTCAGACCGTCCGCCCAGTGCGTCGCCGTCGCGCCCTCCGGCAGCGCGAGCGGACTGCCGGGCGCGGTGCGCACGGGCACGGCCTGCGCGAGGTTGCTGAATTCGTCGTACGACACTCCCGCCGCGCCGGTGAGCCGGGCGGGGGCCGGTTCGTGCCGGGCGCGTGCCTCGTGGTCGGCGTAGCCGGTGCGGGGGCCGAGGACCAGGTGGCCGCCCGCCTGCGCGTAGGCGGCGAACCAGTCGAGCGTGGTGTCGTCGGCCAGGTACAGGGCGGGGACGACGAGCACGGGGTGGCGGCGGGCGGCCTCCTCGGGGGCCATGCCTTCGCGTTCGCCGCGTGGGTCGTGGAGTTGGCGGGCGTGGACGACGCGCACCTGGCGTCCGGCGTCGAAGGCGCCGCGGTAGAAGGGGTCGAGGATGCGGTGGTAGGCGGTGGGGTCCGGTTCGCCGTCCGGGGTCGCGAGGGGCGGGTGCTTCTGCATCAGCCACTTGCTGGGGGTGGAGTAGACGATCGTGATGTCGGCGTCCGGTTCGAGACCGGCGACGAGGGCTCCTACGGCCTCGAACTCCTCGCCCAGCCGGGCGAGTTCGGCGTAGGTACGGCCCGGTCGGCCGCTGTGCGGGAGGACTCCGCCCCAGTAGGTCTCGGCGCCGAAGCGCAGGGTCTGCCACTGCCAGTACTCGATCATGCGGGCGCCGCGGCCGACGAGGGCCCAGGCTGCCTGGCGCCACTGGCCGTCGTAGGCGGGTCGGTTGTCCCAGGCCATGCCGATGGAGTTGGCGTTGGTCTCGGTGACCAGGAACGGCTCCTGGCGGGAGGAGAACATCCAGTCGGCGGTCTGGTAGAGCGACCAGACGCCGGTGGTCTTCCACTTCTGCTCGTGGGTGTCCGGGGTCGGGTCGGGCAGGAGCAAACCGTCCTGCATGTCGTAGTACGGGTTGCCCGTGGCGATGTCGAGGCGGTCGGTCAGCTCGTCGTCCTCGACTGCCGGGCGGGTGTAGGAGATACAGGTCGTGACGAACTGCTCGGCGTGGGCGTACTCGCGGACGATGTCGGCCTGCCAGCCGATGAACTCGGTGCACTGGCGGGCCTGGAACTCCCGCCAGGCGACGTCGTACTGGGGCTGTACGTTGCCGTCGGGGGTCCACAGGTCGGCCCAGGTGGACAGGCGGTGGGACCAATAGACCAGGCCCCACTCGCGGTTGAGGGTCTCGACGTCGCCGTACTTCTCACGCAGGTGGTCGGTGAAGCGCTGGAAGACGCCGTGGTTGTGGAACAGCTCCAGGCCCGGTTCGTTGTCGACCTGAAAGCCGATGACCGCCGGGTGGTCGGCGTAGCGGGCGACGACCTTCCGGATGATCCGCTCGGCGTGGAAGCGGAACGCGGGGTGGGTGAAGTCGACTTCCTGCCGGGCGCCCCAGCCGATGCGTTCGCCGGTGCGCCGCTCGCCGGTGATCTCCGGGTACTGGCGGGCCAGCCACGGCGGTACGGCGTAGGTGGGGGTGCCGAGGATGACGGAGATACCGCGTTCGTGGGCGCCGTCCAACACCGGTCGCAGCCAGTCGAGTTCGAAGCGGCCGTTCTCGGGTTCCCAGGTCGACCAGACCGACTCGCCGATCCGGATGACGGTGAAGTGCGCTTGGGCCATGAGGTCGAGGTCGGTCTTGAGCTGCTCGTCGGGCCGTACGTCCGGGCCGTAGGCGGGCTGGTACTCGTGGTAGTAGGCGGCACCGAACAGAACGCGGGCGGGCAGATCCGCCATGGACAAACCTCCGGAGTGCAGGGGGTGTTGGGGGGTGTGGGGGTTACTGCTTGACGCCGCCGGTGGCCAGGCCGCTCTGCCAGTACCGCTGGAGCAGCAGGAAGGCCAGGACGAGCGGGATGATCGAGATCAGGGAGCCGGTCACGACGAGGGCGAGCATGTCGCTGCTGGCTCCGGCGCCGCCGTTCTGCGCCTGCGCGGCCCAGGAGGAGAGCCCGACCGTGATGGGGTACAGATTCGGGTCGTTGAGCATGATCAGCGGCAGGAAGTAGTTGTTCCAGGTAGCGACGAGCGTGAAGAGGATGACCGTCACCAGGCCGGGTGCGAGCAGCCGCAGCCCGATGGTGCAGAAGATCCGGAACTCTCCGGCGCCGTCCATGCGGGCGGCCTCGATGAGGCTGTCGGGGACGGCGTCCTCGGCGTAGATCCTCATGAGGTAGAGGCCGAACGGGCTGATGAGGGAGGGCAGGATGACGGCCCAAGGGGTGTTCACCAGGCCCGCCTTGGCGAAGAGCAGGTAGGTGGGGATCGCCAGCGCGGTGGTCGGGATCATGATGGCGCCGAGGACGAGGTTGAAGGCCGCGCCGTGACCGCGGAAGCGGTACTTCGCGAAGCCGTAGCCGGCCGCCGCCGCGAGCAGCGCGGCACCGAGCGCGCTCGCCCCGGCGTAGAGGACCGTGTTGAGCAGCCAGCGTCCGAACACGCCGTCGTCCTGGGTGAAGGTGGCCCTGATGTTCGACAGCAGTTGCGGGGCGTGCGAGAACCACAGACCGAAGCTGTTGAAGAGGTCCTGGGTGCTCTTGGTCGAGGCGATCAGCAGCCAGAACAGGGGCAGCAGGAAGTACGCCAGGACGGCCAGCATCGCGATCGTGAGCGGGGTGCTGCGACGGCGGGTAGACGACCGGCGCGACGGACGGGGATCGGCGTCAACTCGCTTTACTGCCGGGGTGGTTGAGGCGGTGGGCGTCACGGTGGTCATGCGGTCCTCCTGCGGTTCGCGGTGAGCAGGAAGGCGTACGACACGATCACGATGACGAGTCCGAGGATGAAGGACACCGTGGCCGCGTAGTTGGTCTGCTGGCTGATGAAGGCGACGGAGTAGGCGTAGAGGTTGGCGGTGTAGGAGCTGTCGATGACGTCCGGGGCGACGCTCATGAGCAGCTTCGGTTCGTTGAAGAGCTGGAAGCTGCCGATCACCGAGAACAGGACGGTGAGGGTCAACGCCGGGCGCAGCGCCGGGAGTTTGATGGACCAGGCGATCCGCCAGGCGCCGGCGCCGTCCATGGCCGCCGCCTCGTACAGCTCGGCGGGGATGGTGCGCAGCGCGGCGTACAGGATGATCATGTTGTAGCCGACGAACTCCCAGGTGACGATGTTCGCGAGGCTGCCGAGCATCCAGCCGTCGGTGAGGAAGTGCGGGGCCGGCAGGTGGAGGTCGTGGCTGATCTGGGCGAAGGGGCCGAAGTCGGGGCCGTAGAGATAGCCCCACATCAGGGTGGCGATCACGCTCGGGACGGCGTACGGGACGAAGATGCCGAGGCGGATCACCCGGGCGAGCCGCAGCAGGCCGCTGTCCAGCGCGAGTGCGAAGCACAGGGCGAGCACCAGCATCACGGGAACCTGGATGACGAAGAACAGCGCAACTCGGCCCAGCCCCTTGAGGAGTTGGGGGTCTTTGAGGGCGGTCACGTAGTTGTCGAGGCCGACGAACGTCGAGCCACCGATGAGCTTCTCCTGGAAGAGGCTCAGGTAGGCGGCGTAGCCGAGCGGGGCGAGGAAGAGCAGCAGGAACAGCACCATGAACGGGGCGATGAACAGGGCGCCTGTGGTGCCGAGTTGGCGTCGGCGGGGTGGGGAGTTCCTGCGAGAGGGGGCTGTGATGACCATCGTCAGCCTCCCTTGACCGTGAAGCCCTGGCTCTTGGCGAAGGTCGTGATGCGCGACTGCCAGGAGCCGAGCGCGCGGACGGTGTCGGTCTTGTCGGCGAGGGACTTGCCGACGGTCTCGGTCCAGTCCGTGGCCACCCGGTCGAGGAACGGCGGCCACTGGAAGGCGGGATCGACCTGGGCGCTGATGTCCGCGAAGACCTGGTTGACCTTCTGGCCACCGTAGAAGGCGGGGGCGTCGGCGAGGAAACTCGGCTCGGAGAGCAGGGTCTTGGTCGCAGGGAAGAAGAACTGCTCGGTGGCGAACATCTTGGCGCTGCTGGGGTCGCTGTTGAGGAACTGGGCGAACACCGCTGCCTGGATGGGGTTCTTGGTGGAACGGATGACCGCGGTGGTCGAGCCGCCCCAGTTGCCCGAGCTGGGCTTGGCCGCGTCCCACTGCGGCAGCGGGGCCGCACGCCACTTCCCGGAGGTGGCCTTCGCCGAGCCGGAGAGGAAGGCCGGCCCCCAGGCGCCCGTCAGCCAGGTCGCGTACTTGCCCTTGTTGAGGGCCGCGTACCAGGCGTCGGTGAAGTCCGGCTCCACGCCGATCACGCCGTCCTTGGCGAGGGTGCCCCAGTACTCGCCGAGCTTCTTGGAGACCGCGTCGTCGACGCTGACGGTGATGTCGCTCTTGCCGGAGGTGACGTACGGCTTGGCGCCCGCCTGCCACAACAGGCCGTGCCAGGCGGCGACTTGGTTGGCGGCGAGGTTGGTGAGGTAGACGTCCGGGTCGGCCTTGTGCAGCTTGCGGGCTGCGGCCGCGAACTCGTCCCAGGTGGTGGGGACTTCGATGCCGTGCTGGTCGAAGATGTCCTTGCGGTACAGCATGCCCATCGGGCCGGTGTCCTGCGGGATCGCCCAGATCTCCCCGCCGCTGCCGCTGACCTGGCCCCAAGTCCAGTCCACGAACGTCGACTTGAGCGCGGAGGCGCCGTAGGGGCGGAGATCCAGCAGGCTGTCGGTGATGGTGAATGTCGGGATCGCCTGGAACTCGATCTGCACCATGTCCGGGGCACCGCTGTTCGCCTTCAGCGCGGTGCGCAGCTTGGTGTACTGGGGTGTCCCCTGACCGGCGTTGACGACCTTGACCTTGACGGCCGGGTACTTCTTCTCGAAGAGCGCGACCTCCTTGTCGATGTTCGGAACCCAGGTCCAGAACGTCAGTTGGGTCGGCGTCTTCATCGCCTTGTCGATGTCGGCCTGCCCGACCGGCTTGCCGGCCGAGCCACTCGTACCGCCACCACCCCCGCCACAGGCGGCCAGCGACAGTGCACCGGCGGCGACGAGAAAGCCCCGACGGCTAAGGGACGAGGGCGAGTTGAAGAAGGGTCCGGACATGATGAACTCCCGCGAGAGGGTATGAGAGACCGGCACACCGAGCGACGGCGTGCTGAAGGTGTGTTTGGGGTGGTGTGGATGGGGGGCGGGACCGAGCCTTCCCGGTGCCGCAAGCGCCCCTTTAAGGGGCGCGGGGAACTGCGCGACCAGCCCCCACCGGCCCGCGGGCAAAAAACCGCAGACCCAGCAGGGCAACTAACGGAGCGGCGCCGCCGTCGACGCCCGAACAACAAGCTCAACCGGCGGGTCGGTCATCGGCAACGGATCCGACCCAGGGTTCTCAATGGCATGCACCAGCAACTTCAGACCGTCCTGCGCCATCGCATCGAACGGCTGCCGCACGGTCGTCAACGGCGGAGTCACATACGCGGCGACCGGCGTGTCGTCGAACCCGACCACGCTGACGTCCTCCGGAACCCGCCGCCCCGCCTCCGTCAGCGCCCGGATCAGCCCGATCGCCATGTCGTCATTGGCGGCGAACACCGCGGTGACGGTGGAGTCGGCGCCAAGTTCACGCCCGGCCGCGTAGCCGGACGCGGCCGACCAGTCCCCCTCGACAACGGGAGGCTCCACCCGCCCGTACGCCGAGAGCGCCGCACGCCAGCCGTCGAGCCGGTCCCGCGCCGAGTACCAGCGCTGGGGCCCCGCCAGATGGTGGACCGTGGTGTGGCCCAGTTCCAGCAGATGCTCGGTGGCCGCCCGCGCCATCTGCCCGGAGACGATCCCACCCGTCACGACATGCGGGGCGGCGAAGGGCGGGGGTGCGCCCAGGACGAGGACCGGCACATCGACCCGCGCGGACAACTCCGCGCCGCCCTCCTCGTCGATCGGCTCGGAGATGACGATGCCGTCCACGCCCTGGTCCAGGAGCGAGTCCACGGCACCGGCGATACCAGCCGCCTCACCCTCCATCGTGTTGACCACACGGAGCGCGTACCCGGTGTCCCGTACGGCCCGTTCGACGCCCATGAGCAGCGAGGCGGGGCCGTACAGGGCGGTGCCGAGCGTCACGACGCCGATGGACCGGGTGCGTCCGGAGGCCAGGGCGCGGGCGGCGTTGTTGGAGCGGTAGCCGAGTTCCCCGGCCGCCGCGAGGACACGACGGCGTACGTCCTCGGAGACGTACGGCTCGTCGTTCATGACCCGGGACACCGTCTTCTGCGACACGCCCGCGAGGCGGGCCACGTCCACACTGCGCGGCGCGGCTCCCGCGCCACGTCCTGCCACTGGTGTCATGGTGTCTCCCGATCTCCGGCAGCCGCATCCTAGCCCGACTCCGGCCTATGACTGCGCTGTCATGACTGCGCAGTCATATCTACGCAACGGGGCGGGACGCGTCAAGACCTCGCGCAACATCCGCGAAATACGGGAGCACCAGACAAGGGGCGGAGCCGGTCCCGTCCGGGCGCGGCGGACAGCCCGAAGGCCCCGCGCTCCCAGAGAGCGCGGGGCCTGAAGTCCTGTACTACACCGTGGTGTTGAGAGTCACCTCGATGTTGCCGCGGGTGGCGTTGGAGTACGGGCACACCTCGTGCGTGGCCTTCACCAGCTGCTCGGCGGTGGACTGCTCCAGACCGGGCAGATGCGCGGTGAGCGACACGGCGAGGGTGAAGCCGCCGGTGTCCAGGGCGAGCAGACCGACCTTCGACCGGACGGTGGAGGCGCCCACGCGGACACCCTGCTCACCCGCGATGAGGCGGAGTCCGTTGTGGAAACAGGCGGCGTATCCGGCGGCGAAGAGCTGCTCGGGATTGGTCCTGTCGCCACCGGGGCCGCCCATCTCCTTCGGGACGGCGAGGAGTTCGTCCAACACGCCGTCGACGGAACGGACTTCGCCGTTGCGGCCGTCGCCGGTCGACAGGGCCTCGGTGGTGTACAGCGTGGGCATGGCGGTTCCCTCTTCGTCGTTGCTGCGAGTGGTGGAGTGGCTCCGAGTCTGGAGCCGCCGACCGCGCGCAGCCTGCCCCTGCCAGGGGCAGGCTTCCGGGTGCACCGGTGATCGATACTCGACTCATGGACAAGAAGCCCGCATTGGGAGAGTTCCTCACCAGGCGCCGCTCACAGTTGCGGCCGGCGGATGTGGGGCTCCAGGATTTCGGCGAGCGCCGTCGCGTGCCGGGGCTGCGCCGGGACGAGTTGGCACGGCTCGCCGGGGTGGGGCTGTCCTACTACACGCGACTCGAACAGGGACAGTCGCTCAACGCGTCCCCGGAGGTACTGGACGCACTCGCCCGCGCCCTCGGCCTCGACGAGGTGGAGCGGGCCCATCTGCACGACCTGGCCCGTGCGTCACGCCGGACCGGTGCCCGGCGCGGGCCGGCGCCGGAGCGCATGGGCGAGACGACCCGGCAGCTGCTCGCCGCGTTCGGTGACGCACCCGCGATCGTCCTCGGCCGCCGTAGCGACGTCCTCGCCTGGAACCGCACCGGACACGCCCTGTTCGCCGGGCACCTCGACCCGCGCATCCCCGACCGGCCCGACCAACGTCCCAACACGGCGCGGCTGGTGTTCCTGGACGCGCATACCCGGGACCTGTACGAGGACTGGCCGGACAAGGCCAGGGATGTGGTGGGCAAGCTGCGGCTCGCCGCCGGGCAGCACCCGGACGATCCCCGACTGGCCGCGCTGATCGGTGAACTGGCCATGAAGAGCCCGGAGTTCGCGTCGATGTGGTCCGAGCACCGGGTCCGGAAGTGGGACCTCGCGACATACCGCATGCGCCATCCGCTCGTCGGCCGGATGCGGCTCAACCTCCAGACCCTGAACGTCCCGCAGGAGGAGGACCGGCGCATCGTCGTCGCGACCGCCGACTCCGGTACGGCGTCGGAGGCGGCGCTGCACCTTCTGGCTCAGGCGACCGTGGCGGCTTCGGAGCGCGCGGAGGCCGCGGAGCGTCGCTGAGGTGGCCGGTGCGACAAGCACGGGCAAACCGTCAAGCATCACCCTCGCACAGACACGCGACTCTCGTTCATAGCTACGAACTTGGCTCCAGGTGGGTGCCTTCGGCGCCGAACCTCTGATAGTTAACTTTCCTATCAGTTCGGCGGTACGACCAACTCCCCACCCCCCACCACCCTTTGGAGTCCCCGTGGTCCACCCGTTCCGCGACCCTGCGATCTCCGAGCCGACGAGCCCCTCGCGTCGGACGCTCCTCGCGCTCATCGGCGTGTCGCTCGCGACAGCACCTCTGCTGCGCGCTCCGCAGGCCTCGGCAGCCTCCACGGCAGCCGCGGCGATCGGCCTCGACGACCCGGCGAAGAAGGAGATCGCCATGAAGCTGGTGTCGAGCGCGGAGAACTCCTCCCTCGACTGGAAGGCGCAGTACAAGTACATCGAGGACATAGGCGACGGCCGCGGCTACACCGCCGGCATCATCGGCTTCTGCTCCGGCACCGGCGACATGCTCGACCTCGTGCAGCTCTACGCGACCCGCAAGCCCGGCAACGTCCTCGCCAAGTACCTCCCCGCGCTCCGCAACGTCAACGGCACCGACTCGCACTCCGGACTCGACCCGAACTTCCCCAAGGACTGGCGCACGGCGGCTCAGGACACGGTGTTCCAGCAGGCGCAGAACGACGAACGCGACCGCGTGTACTTCAACCCCGCCGTCAGCCAGGGCAAGACCGACGGGCTGCGTGTGCTGGGCCAGTTCACGTACTACGACGCCATCGTCATGCACGGCGACGGCGACGACCCCACCAGCTTCCGCAACATCCGCGCCCGCGCCCTGCGTTCGGCCAAGCCGCCGGCCCAGGGCGGCAACGAGACGACATACCTCAACGCCTTCCTCGACGCCCGCGTGTGGGCCATGAAGCAGGAGGAGGCCCACAGCGACACCACCCGCGTCGACACCGAGCAGCGCGTCCTCCTCCGCAACGGCCACTTCGACCTCAACACACCGCTGAACTGGAAGGTCTACGGGGACAGCTACACCATCAACTGACCTTTCCTGCCGCCTGGTTGGGAGGCGACTTGGCGGACAGCGCGGCGCCAGGACCTGAGCGTACGGGTCCTGGCGCCGCTGCCGTTTCCCTGCGAAGTCCCCACCGCCGCGCACCCACCTGATGTCATGCCTGCCGCGCATCGCCCTGTGCGACACGGGACTTGGACACCCGCGCGGACGCTGCCCTGGTATCGGCCCCAACCGGTACGCCCCTGCATGCGGTCGCCGAGGAAGGGGTGGCGTTCGGGGACATCGCGCGGGCCATCGGCCGTCGGTTGAAGAATCGAACCGGGCCACTACTTCAGGGAGTTCAGCGCAGAACACCGATCCGGTCCGAGGCGGGGTCAGGGCTCGGTCCAAGTCCCTTTCGTCCTACGGCGGCCAGCAGCTCGTGGGCCTCAACTCGGCTGGTGCGGATACGTTGTTCGGCATCTCCGTGCGGAGCGTCCGCCGTGGCGGCGAGGGCTGCCGCCAGTCTGGTCCGGCCCTGGCTCAGCCTGCTGCGCACCGTGCCGACCGGCACCCCGCAGACCTCCGCGATCCGTTCGTACGAGGTGACCCCGGTGGCGAAGTAACGCAGTACCAACGGCATGCGCAACACCGGGGAGAGTTCCTCCAGCGCCTTCCAGACCCAGTCGCGCAGCGCGTTCCGCTCCAGCCACTGCTCCGGGCCCATGTGCGGTGACTGCAGGGCCAGTTCACCCACCGGCCGGACGACGACCGCCTCCCGCACCACCACTCGACCGGCATTGCGCACGATCGCCCGCAGCCACGCACCCACCGCCTCCGGATCACGTACGTCCCCGATCCGCAGCAGCGCCGTCAGCGCCGCGTCCTGCATCACGTCGTCGGCGTCCGCGCCCGGCCCCAGAATGCTCACCGCCACGGCGCGCATCCCGGCCCGGTGCCGTTCCAACAGCAGCCCCAGCGCGGCCACTTCACCCGACTGGGCCGCACGCGTCAGCTGCGCGTCCTCCGTGCGTGCAGCTGACACGGCATCCCCCATCATGAGTCCCTTTCGGCACCTGATCACGACTGTTCGGGGCACCCTGCCGAGAGCCGTCCTCCGAACCCGGGCGTTCGGGCCCGGAGGACGGCTCACCGTTCACGGCTTCGGCAGGGTGCGGTGTGTCAGGCGTCCGCCAGCCAACTGCCGTGGAATCCGGCGGGTACCCGCCGGGGCAGGTGGATGGTGGCCACCGGCTCCTGGGTGAGGTTGTCCGCGTCGAGGATGACCAGATCGCTGCGGTCGGTCGAGGCGTCGTAGACGTACGTCATGAGCCAGCCGGGGCCGCCGGGCCGGTCGTCGGCGGGGGCGAAGGCCGCCTCGCCCGGGAGGCGTCCGGGAGCGAAGTAGTGGCTGGCGACGCTCGACTTCCGGAGGTCGTACCGGTGGATCGCGGCACGCGACTCGTTCGGGTCGTACTGCGGGAGCTCCGGAACGGGTGCCGCGGTGGCGTGGCCGAAGTCGGCGGGCAGGCCCGCGAGTCGGTCGTCGATGCGGGGGAACTCCCCCGGGTGGTCGTCCAGTTGCTCCTCGCTGATCGCGCCGGTGGCGAGGTCGATGGTCCACCGCCACAGGTGCGCCGCCGTCGCCACGGTCACCCCGTCCCGCAGGGACGGGTACCGCATGCCGAGCAGGACGAGGCTCCGACCGTCGTTATCCTCATAGGAGTTGAGGGTGTGGAAGACGTAACAGGGGTCGATGTCGAACCAGCGGATGTCACCGTGCGGGTCGTCCCTGCGCAGGACGCCCAGCCTGGCTCCGTAGGTGTCGGACCAGACGTACGGCATGCCTCCGGTCGGGTCCATGGCCCGTTCCATGCTGAACACGGCGGGCAGGTCCATGAAGACGACATGGTTCCTGGTGAGGTGGAAGTCGTGCATCATCGTGTGCGCCGGCACGTCGATCGGCCGGCTGACGGTCAACTCGCCACTGGCGTCGGCACGGTGATAGGTGAGGTAGGGCGCCGACGGCCCGCCGTACCCGTAGAAGTGCAACTCGCCGGTGACCGGGCAGGTCTTGGGGTGGGCGGTCATCGGGGTGCGCAGCCGGCCGTCGAAGTCGTAGGGCCCGACCGTGTCGAGTTCGCGGCCCGCCTCGCAGCTCAACTCCTGCGGGAACGACGTCTCCACGAGGGCGAGGGTGCGGCCCGCGTGCCGTATGACGTGGGTGTTGGCGACGCCCGCGGCGAGGTTCATCCCGCCGTCACGGCCGTAGACCTGGGCGCCCGTTTCGAGCGTGGGGGTGCGGATCCAGCGGTTGCGGTACGAGGTGGCCTTGCCGCCGTCGAGGCGGACGCCGTGCACCATCCCGTCGCCGGTGAACCAGTGGGCCGAGGCCGCCTCGTGCGGGTTGGGGCCGTTGCGCAGGTACCAGCCGGTGAGCTCCGGCGGGACGGCTCCGGTGACCGCGAGTTCGGTGACGGTGATCTCGTCGGGGACCGGGGCGAAGTTGCCGGCCAGGTGCGGAGGCGGTGGGGTCTTGTCCGTACTCATGGGGAAGTCCTTGGGTTCGGCTGGTCAGGCTGACGCTGCTTGCACGGCTTCGAGGCGCGCCTGGACACGCTTGGGGTAGACCGAGGTGAAGACGGCGGGGGCGACCAGGCCGACGACGTGGGCTGTGATGCCGATCCAGGCGGGGGCGTCGGTCGCGTTGCCGATGGCCAGGACGCCGGCGATGAACGTGAACCCGGATCCCCAGGCGGCCGTGATGGCGTTGTTGACGGCGAGGAAGCCCGGGGTGTCCCAGTACTCCTCGGGCGTCTGCCGACGGGCGATCCCGAGGGTGAAGGGGCTGCGGAGGACCATGCTGCCCCAGGCCGTGCCGGCGAGCCAGACGAACGAGATGACGTCGCTGTGGTCCTGGATCGCCGAGTCGGGCGAACTGAAGGCGATCGCCCCGATGATGACGAAGTAGATGATGGTGCTGATCTCCAGCACCATCGCGTCCATCGCCACTCCCCTGCGCCGGTCCTGGAGAAGCAGCAGAACGCCGATGACGACGCCGGCCACCGCGCCCCAGCGCCAGTCGACGGCGGAGACGAAGCCTGCCGCGATCCATGGGTAGAAACCGCGCAAATAGCCCATGATGCCCACGTTGAACTTCCTCACAACTCGATGCTCCAACTTTGACAGGTGGAAGCTAGATGCTCCGCAATCAACATGTCAAGAATGGAATATTGAACGAAAGTCCGCCGCGCTACGGCCCCCACAGACCCGCATAGGCCCTACCTGCGCAAACCCCTACGCCCGCGCCCGGCCTCCACGCGGCCCCCGTCCCGGACGCACAGAATCCACATGGGTAGTTTTCGACCTGTCAATATTGGAGTGACAGGCGTTAGGCTTGTCCGCATGAGCCTCCGCAACGCCCTCCTGGGCCTCCTCGTCTTCCGCCCCGGCAGCGGCTACGACCTGCTGAAGATGTTCGACACCTCGCTCGGTTACGTCTGGCCCGCCAAGCAGAGCCAGATCTACGGCGAGCTGACCAAGCTGGACGCGACAGGTCTGATCAAGGTCACGGAGGAGGGCCCCCGGGGACGCAAGCAGTACTCGCTCACCCCCGAAGGGCAAGCGGAGACGGTGCGCTGGCTGACCGAGAACCGGGAGAGCAGGCCGCTGCGCAACCCGATGCTCCTGCAGACCTTCTTCCTGGGACTCCTGCCGCGCGAGAAAGCGGTCCAGCGACTCCTCGACCACGCGGAGGCCTCGGCCAAGGAGCACGACACCCTGGTCGCCCTCCGGGACACGGAGGAGTGGGACAAGGACATGCTCACCGTGTGCGGCAGGCTAGTCCTCGAACACGGCATCCGGCAGCGGGTGCTGGAGCAGGAGTGGGCTCATTGGGCGGCGGAGCAGCTGCGCACCGCGCACATCAAGGGTCCCGACATCGCGGGCCCCACCGAACCGTCGGACACGGACACATCGAGCGCCGGCGACGCCAACGACCAGGCGCACTCGGGGAGTTGAGGCCCCGCGGGGCTTTCCCGCTGAACCAGGAACGCCTGTTGGTCACGCCCTCACGCCTTCCTACCGCACGGCGTACGCCCGGATGAATGCGCGGGCCCCGTCGGTCATGGTCTGACGGACCCGTTCCGGGTCGGGGTTGGCGGGCACAGCTTGACGCTCGCGGAGCGCCTCGTCGGCGTCATGCAACACGCGGGATTCAACGGGGGGCGCCGCGCTCTGGGCCACGTCCACCGTCTTCCGCTACGTCCTCGGCGAAGCCCCGGAGCAGCAGGGCCTGACCGACGACGCCCGCGACAGGCTCACGTTCCCCGGCGCGAGCCAGGCGTACCCGCAACTGTTCTCCACCCCCGTCGAGGAGATCCTCAACTTCGACGACCGTTTCGAGTTCGGACTCGGGCTGATTCTCGGCGGCCTGCGTGGGCAGCTTCCCCGGAACGATCTCTCCTGAGGGCACGCTCACCCTCGTTTCGGAGAATATATCTCCACTTTCTTCGGCCCGGGAAGCCCTGCGGCACGACTCTCCGGGACGATCACTCGTCACCCGTCCGGCCACTCCGGACTGAATCCCACACACCCATCCTCACCAGGGGCGATGCCAGGGATCCGCGTACTGAAGACGCACCCCTGAAGCTGCCCCCGCGGCGCGTTCGACCCGTCGGCAGTCGCCGCCGAGACGCCATCGAGGGCGTTTTCCACTTCGGTTCGATCCCTTGACAGCCTCAACCGGCCGTTCCCAAACTACCGACCATTCGGTTGACGGCCCGGGTCGAGCGCCCCCGCTGTCGACATTCCAGAAGGGTTGATCACCATGACCGAAGTGTCGCTTCACGATGCCCAGAGCCCGCCGGTCCCGACAGTCACCACCTCACACATCGGTCACGCGACAGCCGTGGGGGCGGCCGGATTCGCGTGGTGCTCGCTCATCCTGGGCCTGCACACCGCCGGCATCATCGACGCGGCCGACGGCACGATCGTGCTGGCGGGGACCTTCTTCTACGGCGGCATCGTCCAACTCGTCGCGGGATTCTTCGCGTTGGCGTCCGGCGCGACGTTCGCGGCCGCGTTCCTGACGGCGTACGGGGCGTTCTGGCTCGGCTACACCGTCATCGAGTTCTGGGCGGCGCCCCACATCGCGGGAGCGGCGGCGGCCGCGGCGAAGGCGGGCGGGGCGTCGGCGGAGGCGTCGGCGGCCGCGGGCGGTCACGCGGTGATGCAGTCGCTGGGTCTGTTCCTCATCGCCTGGCTGGTCGTCACGCTGGTCTTCGCCGTCGCCAGTCTGGGCACGAACGCGGTGATCGTGAGCGCGTTCGCCCTGCTGTCGCTGACGATCGTGCTGCTGGTGACCGCCTACCTGGGCGCTTCGAGCGCGGGTGTGCCGAGCGATTCGGTGCTGCACACCGCCGGCTACGTCGAGATCGTGCTGGCCGCCGTCGCCTTCTACCTGGTCCTGGCGGAGCTGACCAACGACATCCGCGGACGCGACGTGTTCCCGCTCTTCGCCCTGAACCGCGACCGTCAGGCCGTCGCGCAGACGGCCTGACCCGGACGGCATGACGAGGAACCCCCCACCCGTCTCAAGGAGCCGCATGAAAACGCCCGAGGCAGCAGACCACCGGATCAAGCTGCCGCACAGAATCACCGTACTGAGCAGTGCCTCCGCGGTGCTCCTCCTCGTGGCCGCAGGCCGGACGACAGCCACCGCACTCCCCGCGCACGCGGCCAACTGGACGCCGCCCACAGCCAGTTACACGGCGAGCGCGCCCGTCCACACCACCGTCACCATGGACGACGGCGTGAAGATCGCCGTCGAGGTCGTCTATCCGACCGACCCGACCACCGGCGCCCGCGCGTCGGGCCCGTTCCCCGTGCTGCTGACCCAGAATCCCTACGGCGCCCAGCGCTCCGACCCCACTGACAGCGGCACCTACTTCGTGCAGCGGGGCTACATCTACGTGGCCTCCGCGGTGCGCGGCACCGGTGACTCCGGCGGCCAGCTCGACTGGTTCGGGGACCGGCAGGGCAAGGACGGAGCCGACCTCGTCGACTGGGCGGCGCACACGCTGTCCGGCTCCAACGGCAAGGTGGGGCTGGACGGTTGCTCCTATCTCGGGGTCGACCAGTGGTTCACGGCGGCGGCCGTGGGCAAGAACTCCGCGCTGAAGGCCATCACCCCGTTCTGCACCGACTCGGACTTCTACAACGACCTCACCGGCAACGGCGGTGTCCCCACCCCCTTCGTGGCCGGCATCGCGCAGGCCGAGCCGCGCGGCCCGGAGGACGACCCCGCCACCGACCCCCAGTCGGTGACCATCGCCCAGCAGGCCTCGGGCGGTTCACGCTCGTACAACGACGCCTACTGGCAGTCCCTGAACGTCCAGAAGAAGCTCATTCCGCGGATCGTGGGCAACAGCATTCCGGCACTGACCGAGGCCGGCTGGAACGACCTCTTCCCCGGCGGCAACCTCGGCGCCTACGTGTCCGCCCAAAACGCCTACTACCACCGGCCGTTGACCGATCCGATCTCGTCGGACGAACCCGTCACCGGCCGGTACCAGGCGATCGTCGGACCCTGGACCCACGGCGAGCACGTCAACGAGGCAACGCTGCAGGGCATCCGCCTGGAGTGGTTCGACACCTGGCTCAAGAACGCCCCCACGGGCATGGCGAACACATCGGCTCCCCTGCACGTGTTCGAGAACGGCGCGAACACCTGGGTCGACAGCGCCGCCTGGCCCCTGTCCTCCGACGCCCGCACCTACTACCTCGGCAACGGCTCCCTCACCCCCGGCAAACCGACGGACGAGGGCAGCGACACGCTCTCCTGGAGTGCGGCGACCGCGACGAACACGCTGACGTACACCACCGCCCCACTCAGCCAGGCGGCCCTGCTCAACGGCCCGACGGACGTCACCCTCTACGCCAAGTCGACGACGCCGGAGACCGAACTGTCGGCCAAGCTGAGCATCGTCGCACCGGACGGCACGGCGACCAAGCAGGCCGACGGAATCCTCCTGGGCAGCCAACGCGCGCTGGACACCCAGGAGAGCTGGTACGGCGACAACGGCACCCTGATCAAACCCAGTCACCCCTTCACCCAGGCCTCACAGCACCCGGTGACACCCGGCCAGACCACCCGCTACGACATCTCCCTGCTGTCCAACTTCACCAGGATTCCGGCCGGTTACCGGATCCAGATCAGCATCAACAGCCAACCGCCGGCCGACTTCCACTTCCCCGTCGCCCCGACCCCGCAGGAACTGGCGAACCTGGCCGGTGGCGTCTACACCGTCGAGCGCTCCCCGCAGGCGGCGTCCTTCGTCAACCTGCCCCTGACGACGCCGAGTTCGGCCACGCCCAGCGACACCGACTGGGGACCGTCCTCCTGAAACACCGGTGGCAGGTCTGCCCATACGGCAGACCTGCTACTCGTGTGTCGAGGCGGGCCTGACCAGGCCCATCACCTGCTCCACCATCTCGTTGCTCAAGCTCGGTGTCGTCAGTGGAGGGTTGTCGGGCCGCTGTCTGATGCCATTGAGAACGATCTCGAAGTAGCGCCGCCAGACATCGGGCCGCTTGCCCTGGGTGAACTGGCTTGCCGCGCTGAGCATTTGCACGATGACGGGGATGTCCGAGGGAGTGATCTCCGCCCGCAGGTCCCCGCTCTCCTGCGCCCGTTGGATCAGGGCCTCAAGGAAGGGGAGCATCCCGCCCCGCATCGTCTCGATGGGCTCGGAACTGTGGCTCCCCAGCATGATCACTTCTTGCAGGCCACGGTTCTCGGCGAGATCGGCCCCCATCTCCATCAGGAAGTCCACGAACCCTTCCCAGGGATCGGGATGAGCGAGCGCCCGCTCCGCCGACGCCTGCCGAATCCCGAGGTCCTGCTCGAACAGGGCCCGCACAAGAGTCTCTTTGTCCGGGAATCGCCGATACACGGTCCCGACCCCGACCCCCGCGTGCCGGGCCACGTCGTCGAGCGTGACCCGCAGCCCGTGCCGGCCGAAGACCTCCCGCGCGGCAAGCAGAATCTTCTCCCGGTTGAGGGCGGCGTCGCGCCTCAGCGGGCGGTCGCCCTCCATCGGAGCATCAACCCCGGAACCCTCAGCCATAATCCCATGTTAGCCCTCTTGATCACAGGCCTGTTTGGCCACCGCACCCCTCTCTCCAAGGCGCCCGGCAGAAAACGTTGCAACCACCATCGGGGTACACTGACGCCGCCCATGAGAACCGCGTCGTGCCTGGTCGCACGGCTGTCACAGCGAGGGGGTGGACGCCATTCAGGTTCGCCCCGCCCGCATCCAGGATGTCGCGGCCGCCGCGGGAGTCTCGGTCTCCACGGTGTCGAACGTCCTGAACCGGCCCGAGCGCGTCAACGCCCGCACCGCCGAGCGGGTCCGCGACGCGGTCGCCGCACTCGACTACGTGCCCCACCCAGGAGCCGCAGGCCTGCGCACCGGGCACTCGTCCTCGATCGGCCTCGTCCTGCCCGACGTGGCGAACTCCTTCTATTCGCGCATCGCGCGCGGTGCCGCCGACGCGGCCTACGACCACGGCTACTCCCTCGTGCTCTGCGACAGCGGCGACGCCCCCGAGCGGGAGCAGGGCTACTTCACGATGCTGATCGAGCAGCGGGCGGTGGGCGCGGTGGTGGTCCCGCTCGGCGCCGACCCCACCCGCCTCACCCGCCTGCGCGAACGCGGCATCCCCCTGGTCCTCGCGGACCGCGCGCTGTCGGCCCAGGACGGCTGTTCCGTCTCCGTCGACGACATCGCCGGCGGCCGGGTCGCCGTACAGCACCTCCTGGACTGCGGAGCGCGCGACATCCTCGTCGTGAACGGCGAGCGCGACATCGTGCAGTGCGCCGAGCGCTACCAGGGCGCCCGCCAGGCCGTACGCACCCGCCGCGAGGCACGGGTCCGCCAGGTCGTCGCCGACGAGATGACGGTGGCCTACGGCCTGCAGATCGCCCGCACTCTCGACGAGCTGCCCGACGGTGTCTTCTGCACCAACGACTTCCTCGCCGCCGGCCTCTGCCGAGGACTCGGCGAACGGGGCGTACGAATACCCGAGGAGATTCAGGTGGTCGGCTACGGCGACCTCGACATCGCGAGCTTCGTCGGTACGACCCTGACGACAGTCCGGCAACCCGTCGAGGAACTCGGCAGAGCGGCCGTAGGAATGCTCCTCGACGAGGTGGAGGCGCGCGCCGAACACGCCCATGAGACACGGGTGTTCGCGCCCGACCTCGTCCTACGGGACTCCACTCGGCCCCTGTCAGTCCCGAATCCGTAGCGTCACCGGTCCCAGCAGCCCCGACGAGAGCTGGGAGGGGAAGGCCCAGGCGGTGGGGGTGGCTTCGGCCAGGTAGGGGGCCAGGGTGTTGTTCACGGTCACGTCCAGACGCACCAACCGACCGGCGGTACCCGGGAGTTGGAAGCGGTACGGAGGACAGAACCCCTCGCCGACGCACTCCCCGTCGACCACGACCGACACACTGCCGCGCACCCGCCCCAGATCCAGCACCGGGTCCGCCCCGGCCGGTACCTCCACCTCCCGTGAATACGTCACACCACCGCTCCAGCCGCCCAATCCGAGCAACTGCCAGTCGCCCAGCGATAGTTGGGCTGCCACGCTGCGGACGCGAACCGGTCCGCGCCAGGCGGAGCCGCCCCGTAGCAGTGCCGTGGGTGCGGTGACGACCTCGACCTCTGTTGGTGCTGGGAGTGGACGATCCAGTGTCAGACACTGGCCGTCGAGCTGCGTCTCGACGCCGTCACCGACCCGCACCCTCGCGGGCAACTCCAGTGGCAGTTCCAGCGATTCGGTGCCCGGAGGCACGGTGAAGCGGAAGCGCTGGGCGCGTTCGCGGACGGTGTCCGTGGACCGCAGCGGCAGTACGGCGACGCCGAGCACCGGTGCGCCGGTGAGCCACTCGGTGTCCGGCAACGGGTGCGGTCGTACGGCGGCGTAGCAGTGCTGCAACTCCCCCCACCTGCCCTCGTGTTCGATGGTACGGCCGCGCCGCTCCCCCGTCTCCGCCTCCCAACCGGCGCCGCTCACCAGGGAGTTCACGACGGACTCCGCGCGGGCCACGCAGTCGACGAACACGGCCTCGCGTGGATGGACGGCGTCGGCCACCACCTCCAGCATGTGTTCGCCGTCCCCGAGGGCGAGTTGATGCCGGAAGAACATCGGCACCGCGCCCCAGTCGGACTCGTAGTACTCCACCTTCTCCTGGCGCGCGACGGCCGCTCCGTCGAGCAGCACGGTGACGCCGACTGCCGCACCCACGACAAGTACCGCCTGTCCAGGGCCATGCAGACGCCCCCGATAAGTCACGCCGCCGGACGGTCGTACGTCCTCGGGCAGGCACATGAACTGCGGGCGCGGCCCGAACCCGGCCGGGCGGGTCAGACAGAAGTAGCTGCCCAACGGAGTGTCCGTGGTGCCGGAGATCAGCAACGGCCTGTCCTGGGCGTCCCCCAGCTCGTATTCGAGGACGTTGCGGGTTCGGCCGATCTCCACGCGGGCGGTGGCGAGATACCCGGTGCCGGTGTCCAGGCACTCGCCGTTCCACCACACACGTTTCGTGGCCGCGGCGCCGATGTGCAGCTCGGCGGGGCCACGGTGGTCCGTCTCCACGATCGCGCGGACCCGGGCGACCGTACCGGGCCCGGGTACAGGGACACGTACGAACTCCTCTGCCACGAGGCCTTTGTTGCCGAGCAGGCCGTCCGGGTCCGGGATGCCGCGGCTCGACGAGTACAGCGAGACGCTCCAGTCGGCGGGGGTGAGGGGCAGATCTCCGGAGAGGACCTGTTCGACGGAGGATGCGTCGAGTGGATCGGGGGCCTTGGCGGACGGCACCGGAGGGAGGACGCGGACCCGGTTGCCGTAAGTCACCCGTGTCTGCCGCCAGTTGGCGTCGGGGCCTACGGTCTCGGTCCACCGCATGGTCCAGATCTGAGGTTCGGCGATGGATGAACCGGCGGGCAGGGCCAGGTCGCCCCAGGTGTTGTCCATGGTGGTGACCAGGCGTCCCTCCCAGCCGGTCGAGAGGTCAATCGTCCGCTCTGGCGCGGGTGTTGGTGCGGCCGTCCGGTGTGTCCGCGGGGTGCCCTCGCGCCATACGACGAGGGCGGCAGGGGCGCCCTCCAGTGGCACCTCGATGGCCGAGCGGCCTTCCGAGACGGTGACTTGGGCCGGGCGGCGGGTGCCGGTCGCCGGGTTCCAGATCTCGGCCTCGGTGACCTCGGCGTGCACAGTGACGGTCGAGTGGCGGGCGTAACGCGCGGGGTCCGCTTCATGGTTGGCGTCTCCGGGCAGCGTGCGGGCGTCGGGAAAGGCGCCCGTCACCAGGGCGACCGCCTCAACTCCCTTTCTCCTGACGAGCAGTGGCACCTCGCCGGTCGCGTGACCGGCGAGGTCGGCCACCGCCGCCGCTCCGGCCTCCGCATCGCTCGCCCGCTCCAGTCGCGGATGCTTCAGCAGTGCCGCGACGACATTGTCGTCACCGGCCCGACCGGCCGCCGTCGCAGGGGCACGGCCTACAACGACCACCCGGCCGCCCGCGTCGAGGAGTTGGATGAGTCGGCGTGCCGTCTCCTCCTCCAGGACGCTCGCCGAGGGCAGCAGCACCGCGCGGTACGCCAAGTCCGTGACGTGCAGAGCTCCTTCGGCGGTCGTGGCGCGCTGTACGGAGGCGTCGTCGATGATGTCGAACGAGATGCGGTGGCGGTCCAGTGAACCGACGTGCGGGGCAAGCCAGTTGTTAGTTCCGCACAGGTCCAGGTAGTCGCGCTGGGTCTCGTCGACGTCGGTGTGGTCGTCGCCGAGGCGGCCGTCGCCGAAGTGCTGGACGGGGGCGTCCAGCGGGATGAGGGACTGCATGGTGGCGGTGGGGTGCAGGACCGCGACGTCGGCGCTGTAGGTGCCCCAGGACATGATCGAGCAGATCCGGGCGACGGCTCGGGAGAACGCCGGGTACTGCTGCCAGTAGGGCTGACGCCAGTCCGTGGAGGGCGGCGCCCATTCGAACCAGCCGCCCGCGGTTCCGAAGTAACTGGCGTGCGGGTTGTACAGGTTGGCGCCGCTGCGCAGGAACGGCAGGAGCCAGTCGTAGGTGTCCGCCAGGGTGCCGCCCCACCCGGAGGAGTGGAACGCCTCGATCCAGACGCGCTCGTGGCCGTAGAGGTGGGCCATGGAGGAGTGGACCTTGGAGTCACCGTGGTGGTCGCTGCCGGCGGCGCCGTACCAGCGGTGGGTGCGGAAGTAGTCGGTGTAGATCTGCGTCGACTGGGCCGGGAAGCCCGCCCGCGCGGGGTGGCTCTGGTCGGCGCCGACGAGCATGCCGCGCTCGTCGTGCCAGGCGGCGAGGGGCTTGAAGAGCGCCTCTTCGGTGAGTTCGGCGCGCACCGCGTAGTAGTCGGTGCGGATCTTCGCCGCGCGGGCGGTCACCGGGCCGAACAGGGCGGGGAGATGGTCGAGGAGGTCATAGCCGCGACGGGCACGGAACTCGTCGGGGAAGCGATGGCTCCAGGAATTCGTACCGGGCAGCTCGTCCTGGAAGCTGCCCGCGATGACGTTGCCCAGGTACTCGGGCACGCGCCGGTCGTACTCGTGGTGGACGGCGTCCAGCAGCAGGCCCACGGCGTGCGGGTCCAAGTAGTCGAAGGCGGTGGGGACGGCGACGACGAGCCGTACCTCTGTCCCCTCGGCGGCCGGGACGCCGGGAGCCACGGGCAGGCGGCGGCCCTCCAAGTCGTAGGCGGCGACGAGGGTTTCGGCTCCGCGCAGTGCGATCGTGCCGCCGGTGACGGTTGCCCTCCGGGAGCGCAGGGCGCGGCCGGCGGCCTTAGGGTGGCGGCGGGTGACGGCACCCTGGACGTTGGCGCCGGAGAAGCCGATCTGGTCGTAGAACCACAGGCGTGTGCCGATGTCCCGGGCGATCCGGCAGGTGTCGGTGAAGCGGTCCCACCACTCCTCGCCGAACCACGGCGGGTCGTCGGTCCGGGCGCCGAAGGCCGGGCCGGCCGGGGCCAGGTTGATGACGACGAGGTTGTGGACGCCGCCGTCCGCGAACCGGCGCAGCTGCCAGGCGAGTTGCTCGCGGGTGACCTTGGCACCGGACCACCACCACAGCGGGGTGGGGCCGAAGTCCCGGGGCGGGGCGTCGAAAAGCTGCTGCAGCGCGGGTGAGATCACGATGTTGGTCCTTCCGGGTGCGGCTCGGTCACCCTCACGGATCAAAAAACGTTTTACGTCGGCTCAGTTGTCCGCCACCTGCGATGTTGGCACCGGATCCGAGGCTCGGGAAGGAGGCAGGCCCCGCTTGGCGCAGATTGCTTCGGATAAACGCGAGAGGGGTTGTTGGAACGTTTTTTGAACCCTATATTCACTGCGACCCCGGCCCAGAGCCGCGAGGAGCCGCATCATGATCCGATTCTCGTCTGCACCGGAACACGCGGAACAACCGCCCATCCCGAAGCACCTGTGGAAGGTCGCGGCCCTCTCGGGCATGGCCTCCTATCTCGACGCCGCGCTCATCGTCAGCATCGCCGTCAACCTGGCGATCTACCGCGACCACTACGACATGGGCGTGTGGATGGCCGGGGCGATCAGCGCGATCGTCACCGGCTGCATCGCCGTCGGCTCCCTCGTCGGCGGCCGGCTCGCCGACATGTTCGGGCGCCGCCGGGTCTACAACCTGGACATCCTCTGCTACGCGATCGGCGCGATCGTCATCACCTTCGCCCCGAACGACATCGTCCTCTTCGTCGGCGTGCTCGTCGCGGGACTGGCCGCCGGCGCCGACCTGCCGACGTCCCTGGCTGTCGTCTCGGACGCGGCGCCCCCGGACGGCCGGGCGCGTCTCGTGTCGTTCACCCAGGTCATGTGGGTGCTGGGCATCGTCGTCGTCATCTTCCTCGGCTACGTCCTGTCGGACACGGGCATGGTCGGGGCGCGGTTCATCACCGGCCATCTGATCGTCGCCGCGCTGGTCACCTTCCTGCTCCGCGCCCGGCTGGAGCTGGCCGAGCCGTCCGAGGCGGCACAGCGGGAGGAGGCTGCCGCGCTGGCCGCCCCGCGGGGCATCGAGCTCAAGAACGTGTGGAACCGAGCCGCGCTGCTGCCGATGGTCGCGACCTTCTTCTACTACGTCACCTGGGGCATCGGCGCCAACACCTTCGGCCAGTTCGGCACCTACCTCCTGGTCACGGTGAGTGGCGCCTCACAGAGCCTGGCCACCGGGATCAACCTGGCCTTCCTGCCAATCGCGCTGGTCCTGACGTTCGTCTTCGTACGGGTCGCCGACACCCCCTGGCGCGACCGGCTGTTCTACGTCTTCACCGTCGTGCAGGTCGTGGCCTTCTGCATCGCCTCCCTCACCGCCGGCGCGCTGGTCGGCATGCTCGTCTTCTTCGTGCTGTACCAGATCTCCAACCCCTTTGCCGGGGAGGCCAGTTACAAGGTCTGGTCACAGCTCACGCTTCCTCCGGACACCCGTGGCACCACTCAGGGCCTCACCTACGCCCTGTCCCGCGGGGTCTTCGCGGGCGTCGCGTTCGTCACGCCCGCGCTGATGGACTACAGCGCGTCGCTCCTGCTGTGGCTGATCACGCTCTGCATGGCGGCGTCCGGGGTCGCGGGTGTGTACGTCATCCACGTCCTCATCCGGCGTTCCCCCGGCACGGCCGTCGCCCCGGCGCCGGGTCTGGGCGTGGCCCGGACCTGACCGCGCACCGGACACCGGACACCGGAAGGAAAAGCACACACCGCACCCGAAGGAACACCGCCCATGGCAACGACCGAACCCGCGACCGTGACCACCGAACCCACGACCATGACCGCGGAACGCGCCGCCGCCCTGCGCGAGTTGCTCCCCCCGGTGCCCCGCCGCCGCACCCGGATCGGACTCGTGGCCGGCGGCCTCGGCGCCTACTGGCCCCAATTCCCGGACCTGCTCCCGCAGTTGAAGGAGTCGTCCGCGTACGTCGCCGAGCGACTCCAGCGGATGGACGCGGAGGTGACCGACGTCGGTTTCATCTCCGACGCCCAGGAGGGAGCGGCCGCGGCGGAGCAACTGCGGCGCGCGGACTGCGACTTGATCGTGCTGTTCCTGACGACGTATCTGACCTCGTCGATGGTGCTGCCGATCGCCCAGCGTTCGCACACCCCTGTCCTGGTCATCGATCTCCAGCCGTCCGAGCGGATGGACCACGCCTCCTTCGACACGGGCGCCTGGCTCGCGTACTGCGGGCAGTGCCCGGTGCCCGAGGTCGGCAACGTGTTCCGGCGGGCCGGGATCCCCTTCCGGTCGGTGTCGGGGTGGCTGCGCCAGGAGTCGGCGTGGCGGCGCATCGAGCAGTGGATCCGGGCGGCCCATGTGCGGGCCGCGCTCCGCCATGCCCGGCACGGACTGATGGGACATCTGTATCCCGGCATGCTCGACGTGTCGACCGATCTGACACTGCTCCCGGCGACGTTCGGCTCACATGTCGAGGTGCTGGAGTTCGACGACCTACGGCATCGGGTGGAGAAGGTGAGCGAGGCCGAGACCCATGAACGTACGGCTCTCGCCCGGCGGATCTTCGCCGTGGACGACAGCGTGGTCGACGAGGACTTCGCATGGGGGGCGACCGTGTCTGTCGCCCTCGACCGGCTCGTCGAGGACTTCGGCCTCGACACCCTCGCCTACTACCACCGGGGCCTCGACGGCGAACTGCACGAACGCCTCGGCGCCGGCATGATCCTGGGCGCCTCTCTGCTCACCGCCCGGGGCGTACCGGCCGCCGGGGAGTACGAACTCCGCACCAGCCTCGCCCAGCTGGCGACGCAGAGCATCGGTGCCGGGGGTTCCTTCACGGAGATCCAGGCCCTCGACTTCGAGGACGGCGTGGTCGAGATGGGCCACGACGGGCCGGCCCACCTCGCCGTCAGCGCCCGCGACCCGCTCCTGCGCGGCCTGGGCGTCTACCACGGCAAGCGCGGCTGGGGCGTCAGCGTGGAGTTCGACGTCCAACACGGCGCCGTGACCCTCCTCGGCCTCGGCCAGGACGCCGACGGCACCCTGTCCTTCGTCACGTCCGAGGGCACCGTCGTCCCCGGCCCGCACCTCGCGATCGGCAACACCACCAGCCGCGTCGACTTCGGCCGCGACCCCGGCGAGTGGGTCGACGCCTGGAGCGCGACGGGCGTAGGACACCACTGGTCCCTCGCGCTGGGCCACCACACGGCGGACTTCCGGGCGGCGGCAAGCCTGTTGGGGATCGAGCACCGGGAGGCGTAATCGCGGACTTTCCACCCACCTGTGCGGGGGCTCCACCCGCCTGGAGAACACCCCTGTCAGTAAGGCAACTTGATCCGGTGCCTCTCCAACGCCACGGAGTAGCGGCTCAGCAGCGCGTCGAAGCCCGCCAGCAGAAGCCCCGCCGCTTCCCCCGCCTCGGCCAGGTCGCCCCGCTCGCAGGCCTCCACCACCTCGGCCACATCGCCGCGGAGGATGTGCAGCGAGTCGCCCTGGATGAGCACACCGGGCAACCGGCGGCCGGGCAGACGGACCACGGCGTCGTTCCCGCCGTCAGTGAACAGCTCTGCGTCTATGCGCTCCATGGAGCCATCCAACCCGACATCACCGGCCGACACCAACGACTTGGCGCGCGGCAGGACTTGGGCACCGAAGAGCGACACCCGTGAAAGGCCTCCACCGCATTCGGCTCGACTCCCGCCGCCCCCCTGAGAGATCCTCGTCGCCGACCGCACCGAGGAGACACCCCTTGCTCACCGAGTACCAGCAGCAGTTGCGCGACCGCTGCCTCGCAGCCCCCGTCATGCCCGCACCCGAGCCCTGGCAGCCGGTGCTCGACAACACGACCCCTGTCGGGGGCCTGCTCGGCATCGGTTTCGCCACCCATCCCGGCACCGGGCACGATCTCGTGATGGTGGTCTCGACCGACGGTCACGGCCTGTTCGACGCGTTCACTGGTGAGAAGATCGCCCGCGACCGGGACCCCGATCCCGAGACGAGCACGCCCGACTGCCACCCGGATCTCGTCTGCCCCGGCCTCGGTCCGATCGCGGGCGTTCCGGTACGGATCGCCGGTCTCTTCGGCGGCGGTCTGCACCGCGGTGCTCCCGGCGCCTGGACCGTGGACGTCGTCAGCCCCGAGTGGCCGCACGACCGGGTCGTCCTCTCGACGGGCTACGGCATCCACAAGGGGCAGGCCGGAGAGACCTGGTGGCACGTCTTCGACGCCAACTACTCGGAACTGCGCGCCGCCGGCTTCTCGCCCTCCGGCCAGACCCTCGCCGTCGCCACGAGCAGCGACCTCAGCCTGTGGACCCGCCGCGACCCGCACTGACGTAGGGGCGTCTCCCCGGCTCCCGGTCGCGGCCGTTCACCCAGAAGAACAGGACCACCGAGGACACCGCGGCGACCGCGCACCACGTCGAGACGAACTCCAGCTCCCACAGCGTCCAGCAGACCATCGCGCCGGCCGTGACCAGGATCCCCAGCACCACCAGCCCGCGCTCACCGGACAGGAGCAGCGAGCCGATCGTCGCCACGAGGTAGCCGGCGATGACCAGTTGGGCGTAGGGAAGGTCCACGACGTAGCCGAGGGTGTGGCCGCGGATCTCGGCCGTCACGGGGTGTACGGCGAGGGCGTGGGCGAGGGCCGCCGCGGTCGCCGCGCCGATCGCGACCAGCACGCCGATCCGGGGCCGGGCCCTCCGTGGCGCGGCGCACCACACGCCCGCCGGGACCCACACCGCGAGCAGGGGCATGGCGATGACGGCCCAGGCGAGGGTGGCCGGTCCCGAGCCCCCGTCGGCGGCCCACACCGCCGACTCCACGATCTGATGGGCGCCGAGCAGCAACGGCAGTGCCGCCATGGGGAGATCGGTCCGCCCGCGCGCCCGGACCACGGAGGCCACTCCCACGGCGGCGACCGCCGCGCCCGCCACGAGGTCGGCCTTCGCACTCCAGCACATGGCACCTCCACGGGATCCGTTCGCGTACGCCTCGGTCACCGGCCACGCTACGTCTCCGCCCGACCGCGTCCGGGGTGACACGACGGCCGCGGCGCGCGGTCATGACATACCCGGGAGTACGACTCCGACGCCCGGTCCGGACAACACACCGCTGCCCAGGCCCAGTTGACGGGCGTGCCACGAAACCACCCCCGGCCTGCGCGGGAACGTCCCCCCATGATTGGCTGACCCCGCCCACCGCACACCGTGCACACGCACAGGAGGACACCGCAGCCATGAGCAACGCCTACACGTTCGAGTACAAGGTCGTCAGCTTCCGGGAGTCGCTGATCGGCGACGCGCTGGACGGCGACAAGCTGGAGAAGGTCCTCAACAAGCACGCCGAGGACGGCTGGGGCCTCAAGGCCATCACCGCCGCCGACGTCAAGGGCCGCATAGGCCCCGGCGCGGTCGAGGGCCTGCTCCTCACCTTCGAGCGGCCTCGCGCGTAACACCCGTGCCGTACGCGGGACGGGGGCGGCCCGGATTCGTCAGCGCCGAGGAGTCGTGATCGGCGTGCCGGGGCCCGGGATCTCCCCCGACCCGCGCGGGATCAGCTCGGTCGGCATCACGACCCTGCGGGGCGGTGACGTGTCCCCGTGGATGCGGGCGAACAGCAGATGCGCGGCGCTAGTCGCGAGGGCGACCGGGTCCTGCGCGATGACCGTCACCGGCGGCGTCAACTGCGCGGCCAGCGCGAAGTCGTCGAAGGCGATGAACGCGACGCCGGCGGGCAGCACGGCCCGAACGCCGAACGCGAGGACCTCGTTGCCCGCGAGGACGGCCGTGGGCGGCTCCGGTGCGGAGAGGATCGCGGTGACGGCCCGGGCGGCGTCCGCGCCGGACCTCAAGCCGTGCCGTACGAGCGCCGGATCGGCGTCGATGCCCGCGGCGTTCAGGGCCGCCAGATAGCCGCGGTGGCGTTCGCCGAAGGTCCAGATCTCCGGCTTGTCGCCGAGGTAGCAGATGCGGCGGTGGCCGTGCGCGATCAGATGGCGTACGGCCTGCCGTACCGCGCCGAAGTTGTCCACCACCACGGTGTCCACGTCCACTCCGGGCGCCACCCGGTCCACGCACACGATCTTCGTGCCCCGCGCCTGCGCCGAGCCCAGCACGCGGTGGTCGCCCGCGACCGGGGTGAGGATCAGCCCGTCGACGCGGCGGGCGGTGAAGGCCGCGATGACTTCGCGTTCGCGACGCAGGTCGGTGCGGCTGGAGCCGATGAGGACCATGTTGCCGCGCCGATGGGCGACGTCCTCGGTGGCCGAGGCGACGGCGGCCATGAAGGGGTCGGCAACGTTGTCCACCATCAGTCCGATGGTCTGGCTCAACCGGTCCGTACGGCGTAACTGCCGTGCCACGTCGTCGCGTTGATAGCCCAGCTTGCGGACGGCGGCCTCCACGCGGGCGGCGGTGAGAGCTGCCACGCCCGACTCGCCGTTGACCACCCGGGACACCGTCATCACACTCACGCCCGCTTCCGCGGCCACGTCCTTCATCCGGGGACGACGGGGACGACCGGTCACGCCGCGTCCTCCCGAGGTCATCCAGCGCGACCGGACCAGAGCCTGTCCGGCGGGCCGACGGTGTCCGCCCGATTCCCCGTTCGTTCACGACCCTTGACGCCCACCCACGGGCCTCCCAGAATCGACGAGCTGTTAACGATACCAACCAGAAGGCACAACATGGCCTCTGCAAGAGAACCCCTTCTCGCGGCACACGGCGTGGTCAAGCGTTTCGGCCATGTCCAGGCGCTCTCGGGCGCCGACTTCACGGCGTACGCCGGCGAGGTCGTCGCATTGATCGGTGACAACGGCGCCGGCAAGTCGACGTTGGTGAACGTACTTTCCGGCGTCCTCACCCCGGACGAGGGCGAGGTGCGCCTGGACGGGGTGCCGGTCCGGTTCACGGGGCCGATGGACGCGCAACGGCACGGCGTCGAGACCGTCTACCAGGATCTCTCGCTGGCGCCGGATCTTGACGCGGCGTCAAATCTCTATCTCGGCAGGGAACTTGTGCGCGGAGGCATGCTCGGCCGGCTGGGCGTGCTCGACCGGCCCACCATGCGCCGGGAGGCGATCGCGGCGTTCGGTGAACTGGGCGTGGAGCTGAAAGATGTGACGGCTCCCGTGACAACGTTGTCAGGAGGGCAACGGCAGTCCGTGGCCGTGGCGCGGGCGGTGGCCTTCGCCAACAAGGTCATCTTCATGGACGAACCGACCGCCGCCCTGGGCGTCGTCCAGCGCGCCCGGGTCCTGGAGACCGTCCGCAGGGTCGCCGACCGGGGTATCTGCGTCGTCCTCATCAGCCACAACATGCCCGAGGTGCTGTCTGTCGCGGACCGGATCGAAGTACTGCGGCTGGGGCGCCGGGTCGCCTCGTTCACCGCGGCCGACGCCACGATCGAGAAACTCGTCGGCGCCATGACCGGATCGCTGGACGAGCCCGCGCCGAACGGGAACCACGACCCGGCCGGCGTGACGGAAGCGGAGGACGGGCGATGAGCGCCAACAGCCAGGACATCAAGCCGGCCGCCCCGGCGCAGGAGCCGCCCCCGGCGGAAAGCGGGCGTCTCGCGATACCGCCGTGGCTCCGACGGGCCGCAGGAATCAGCGAGTTGTGGACGTTCGTGATCCTGGTCGCGCTGGTCGCGTTCTTCACCATCGCGGCGCCGGGCAAGTTCTTCACCACGTACGACATCACGCAGATCGCCGTGAACGCGGCCATCTATCTGGTGCTGGGCGTCGGCATGACGTTCGTGATCATCACCGCCGGCATCGACCTGTCGATCGGCTCGGTGCTGGTGCTCGCGGCGGTGGCCGCGGGCGAGTACAACATCCACCACGGCGGCCCCACCGCCGGCTGGTTCACGGTCGCGGTCTGTGTCGTCATCGCCCTTGCCGTGGGGGCGGGTTGGGGCGCGCTGCAGGGCGCGGTGGTGGCGACCGGGAAGGTGCCGCCGCTGATCGTGACCCTGGGCGGACTGGGCGCGGCGCTCGGCATCGCCGAACTCGCCACCGGTGGCCAGGACCCGTCCGGCGCGTCCGCCGCGCACCTCCAGAACAGCCTGGGATTCGGCAAGTTGCTCGGCATCCCCTGGATGGTGATCCTCGCCGCGGTGGTCACGGCCCTGTTCGGCGCGGTGCTCGGCGCCACGAAGTTCGGCAGCCACACCCTGGCGATCGGCTCCAACCCGACGGCGGTCCGCCGCGCGGGCATCCCGGTGGGCCGCCATCTGATCAAGGTCTACGGCCTGATGGGCCTCCTTGCCGGTCTTGGCGCGGTGATGTGGCTGGCGTCGTACGGCACGACGTCGATCGCCGGGCACTCCACCGACAACCTGAAGGTGATCACCGCCGTGGTCCTGGGCGGCACCAGCCTGTTCGGCGGGCGCGGTTCGGTGCTGGGCACCGTGATCGGCGTCTTCATCCCCGCGGTGCTGACCACCGGGCTGATCGTCATCGGCGTTCAGCAGTACTGGCAGGACGTCGCCGTCGGTGTCGTCCTGGTCGCCGCCGTCTACATCGACCAGATGCGCAGGAAGACCCGGGAACGCGCATGATCCCGACCCTCGCCCCGGCCTTCGCCCCGACCCTCGTATGACCCAGGAGGACACCCTTATGTCGAGCATCCGCATCTCACGCAAAGTACTGGTCGCCGCGGGCACCGTGCTGGTCCTGACCGGCGCCGCCGCCTGCAGTTCGTCGAGCGACAGCGGCAGTTCGGGGTCGAAAGGAGGGGCCTCCGGCAAGAAGGTCCGGCTGATCACCGGCGTGAAGAGCGACCCCTTCTACATCACCATGACCTGCGCGGCGCAGACCGAGGCCAAGGCCAAGGGCATGGACTTCTCCGCGGACGGTTCCGCGCAGTGGGACGTCTCCGTGCAGCGGCCCCTGCTCGACTCGGTGGCGGCGTCGCGGCCGGACGGGCTGCTGATCTCGCCGGTCGACACGAGCGCGCTCACCCCGTCGCTGAAGCAGATCCAGTCGGCCGGCACGAAGGTCGCGCTGGTGGACACCACGGTCACCGACGACTCCGTCGGCATCACGCGGATCTCGTCCGACAACGAGAAGGGCGGCCGGGTGGCGGCCGACGCGCTCGCCAAGCTGATGAACGAGAAGGGCTCGGCCATCGTCATCAGCGTCAAGCCCGGCGTCTCCACCACCGACGCCCGCATCAAGGGCTTCACGGAGGAGATGAAGAAGTACCCGGACATCAAGATGCTGCCCACCCTCTACGACAACGACCTGCCGGCCACCGCGGCCTCCCAGATCCAGTCGACGCTGGCGGCCCACCCCGACCTGGGCGGTGTCTTCGCCGGCAACACGAACACCGGCCAGGGCATAGCCACCGGCCTCAAGCAGGCAGGCAAGGAGGGCGCGGTGAAGGTCGCCGCGTTCGACGCCGAGCCGGACGAGATCGCCTCGCTGAAGGCGGGCACCCTGCAGGTCCTGGTCGCGCAGGACCCGGCGGCGATCGGCAAGGAGGCCGTCGACCAGCTCGCCGCGGCCTTCGAGGGCAAGACGGTCCAGAAGTCGATCGGCACCAACATGGTCGCCATCACCAAGGCGAACATGAACGAGCCCGCGATCAGCAAGTACTTCTACAAGGCGGGGTGTTGAGCGCGGTCCCACCACCGCCGCTGCCGGGTGCCCTCCTGCGTCACGGGTGCCCGGCAGCGGCGTGTCGGGAAAGGGGTTCAAGAAGGGGACTTTGCATGACCATGCGCGAGGGTGCATAATCTTCCTATGTCTAAGGTCCTCACCTCCCTCCCCACCGGCGAGCGCGTCGGCATCGCCTTCTCGGGCGGACTCGACACCTCCGTCGCGGTCGCCTGGATGCGCGACAAGGGTGCCGTCCCCTGCACCTACACCGCCGACATCGGCCAGTACGACGAGCCCGACATCGCCTCGGTGCCCGGCCGCGCGCAGGCCTACGGCGCCGAGATCGCGCGTCTGGTCGACTGCCGTGCGGCGCTGGTCGAGGAGGGCCTGGCAGCGCTGACCTGCGGGGCGTTCCACATCCGCTCCGGCGGGCGCGCCTATTTCAACACCACCCCGCTGGGCCGCGCCGTCACCGGCACGCTGCTGGTGCGGGCGATGCTTGAGGACGACGTCCAGATCTGGGGCGACGGCTCGACCTTCAAGGGCAACGACATCGAGCGGTTCTACCGCTACGGACTGCTGGCCAACCCGCATCTGCGGATCTACAAGCCCTGGCTGGACGCGGACTTCGTGACGGAGCTCGGCGGCCGCAAGGAGATGTCGGAGTGGCTGCTCGCGCACGAGCTGCCGTACCGGGACAGCACGGAGAAGGCGTACTCCACCGACGCCAACATCTGGGGCGCCACCCACGAGGCCAAGACGCTTGAGCACCTGGACACGGGCGTGGAGACCGTCGAGCCGATCATGGGCGTCCGCTTCTGGGACCCGTCGGTCGAGATCGTCACCGAGGACGTGACGATCGGCTTCGACCAGGGCCGCCCGGTGACGATCAACGGCAAGGAGTTCTCCTCCCCCGTCGACCTCGTCATGGAGGCCAACGCGATCGGTGGCCGGCACGGCCTGGGCATGTCCGACCAGATCGAGAACCGGATCATCGAGGCGAAGAGCCGCGGCATCTACGAGGCCCCGGGCATGGCCCTGCTCCACGCGGCCTACGAGCGCCTGGTGAACGCGATCCACAACGAGGACACCGTCGCCCAGTACCACAACGAAGGCCGGCGCCTGGGCCGTCTGATGTACGAGGGCCGCTGGCTGGACCCGCAGGCCCTGATGGTCCGGGAGTCCCTGCAGCGCTGGGTCGGCTCGGCGATCACCGGTGAGGTCACCCTGCGGCTGCGGCGCGGCGAGGACTACTCGCTGCTCGACACCTCGGGCCCGGCGTTCAGCTACCACCCGGACAAGCTCTCCATGGAGCGCACCGAGGACTCGGCCTTCGGCCCGGTCGACCGCATCGGTCAGCTCACCATGCGCAACCTCGACATCGCCGACTCCCGCGCCAAGCTGGAGCAGTACGCCGGCCTGGGCCTGATCGGCACCGGCAACACCGCGATCGGCGCCGCCCAGGCCGCCGCGACCGGGCTCATCGGCAGCATGCCCGAGGGCGGCGCCGAGGCCATCGCCTCCCGCGGCGAGGTCTCCGAGGACGACGCGCTCCTGGACCGCGCCGCGATGGAGTCCGGCACGGACTGATCAACTCCGGGGTTCCGCATCGCCGTTGGGCCGGTTCGACGCGTTGGGCGTCGGGCCGGCCCTTCGGCGGTTCGGGGCGGGGCGCGAGATTCGGGCCCGGAAGGCGGTTCGGCGCTCGGCGCTCGGCGCTCGGCGGCAGGAAAGCCTCAGATCCTGGTCAGGACCGCCGCCCGGTCGCGCCCTCCCCCATGGTCCCCGCGTAGCCTTCCTCCGTGAACACGCACAACTCCATCGCCGTGAGCGTCGAAGCGATGCTCGACGACCTCCGGACCCTCGTCGAGGTCGAGTCCCCCTCCCGTGACCTGGATGCCCTGCGGACATCGGCCGAAACCGTCGCCGCTGTCGTCGAGGCGCGGCTCGGCGGGCGGGCGGTGCTCGTCGAGAGTGAGGGAGGGCCGCACGTCCACTGGTCCGGCGGTGGCACTCCCCGCGTACTGGTCCTCGGTCACCACGACACGGTGTTCCCGCTCGGCACTCTCGCGCGCCGCCCCTTCCTGATCGAGGACGGGCGGGCGACCGGACCCGGTGTCTTCGACATGCTCGGCGGTCTGGTGCAGGCGATCCACGGGCTGGCGGCGCTGGAGGACCGTTCCGGCGTCGAGATCCTGGTGACCGCCGACGAAGAGGTCGGTTCCCGCTCCTCCCGGGCGCTCATCGAGGAACGTGCTCTCGCCTGCGGTGCCGTGCTCGTGGTCGAGGGGGCCGCCGACGGCGGGGGCGTCAAGACCGGCCGTAAGGGATGCGGCACGTTCGAGGTCTCCGTCGCGGGCCGGGCCTCGCACGCGGGGCTGGAGCCTGCGGCCGGGGTCAACGCTCTGGTCGAGGCGGCCCACCAGGTGCTGGACATCGCGGCGTTGGCGCGGCCCGAGGTCGGCACGACGGTCACGCCGACCGTCGCGTCCGCGGGGACGCTGGACAACGTCGTCCCCGCGCAGGCGACCGTCGTCGTGGATGTGCGGGTCGAGTCGGCCGACGAGAAGGAACGGGTCGAGGCCGCGTTCGCCGCCCTCGCCCCTCATCTCGACGAGGCCGTGATCACCGTAGCGGGAAGTGTCGGTCGGCCGCCGATGCCCGAGTCGGCCGCGGCCGAACTGTTCGCGGTGGCGCGGCGGTTGCTGCCCGGGCTCGAAGGCCGGGCGGTCGGCGGCGGCAGCGACGGGAACTTCACGGCCGCGCTGGGGGTGCCGACGCTCGACGGGCTGGGCGCGGTCGGGGGCGGGGCCCACGCCGACCACGAGTATCTGCTCGTCGCGTCGATGGCCGAGCGGGCGCACCTCGTCGCCGGGCTGGTGGACTCGATCCGGAGCGCCTGACCCTGGTTTGCCGGGTCCGTTCGGGCGGCATCAACAGGCCGTCGAAGAGCCATACTTGACCATGCGGGGGATCGTCCCGTGATGGCCCGATACGGGAGCGGCATTCAGTGAGCAGTGTCAGCACAGTTGCGGGGAAGGTCGAAGTACGGCTCCGCTGGGATCCGAGTCCCTGGGGGCAGCAGCCGCGCCATCTGGACATCGTCGCGGCGACCTACTCCGCCGAGGCCCCGCACGGACGTCCGGTGTACGCCGTCAACTCCGAGAGCCGCTCGCCGGACGGCACGATCAACATGAGCCGGCACAGCGAGAGCGGCCAGGGATACGGCTACATGGAGGTGATGGTCCTCGAACTGGACCGTCTCGCCGCGTCCTTCGCGCGGGTGGTCGTGGGCGTGGCGATCCACCAGAACGGCGGGACCAGGACGTTCGCTGATCTCTCGCACGCCAGGGCGCTGGTCGTGGAGGGATACAAGGAGCTGCTGTCGGACGACTTCGCGGGGGTGGCCGGGTCCACCGCCGCGACGGTCGCGGAGTTCACCAAGGACGTCTCCGGAGCCTGGGAGTTCCACGCGATGGTGCGCGGGTTCGACAGCGAACCGGCGGGGTTCACCGCGGAGATGGGCAGCGTGTCTCGGCCCTGACCGGCTGGTCCGCCCTGAACTCCGGAAGCAGCGCGGTGACGGTCGGCCGCTTGTGGCGCACCTCGTGGACCACGCCCAGGACGACGGCGGTGGCCACCGCGACCAGGTGCTCGCGCCCGGCCAGGTTGGGTCTCACGATCGACTCCCACACCATCGACCCGCCGGTGAGGAAGAACACGACGGGCGCGCGCCGCACGACGGCGAGATACGTGAACAGTCCTACGACCGCTGCGGACGGCCCGGTGTCGAGGACGTGCCCGATCTCGGGCCGCAGCCCGACGCCGCCGCAGCCGGGACCGATCAGGAGCATCACGCGCACCGTGAGGGTGCCGGCCAGCGTGGTCGCGTAGGCGACGACCAGTGTGCGGGCCCGGCCGAGGGCCAGCTCGGCCAGCGCGAAGGCGAGGAACAGCTGGGTGATGCCGGCCCAGACGGGCAGGTCGAGGGCGGGGACGTACAGCGATATGGGGGTGCGCAGCAGGGCGAGCCACAGGGGCAGGTCGCCCTGGACGCCGCCGAGGTGCCGGACGACCGTAGCACCGGTCGGGTGCTGGGCGAGGGCGTGGAAGAAGATGACGCCGAAAGCGGCGACGAACGCCAGGGACACCCCCATCAGTCCGCGCCGCAGCAGTTGTCGTACCGGATCGACGACGATGCCCTGCCATTCACCCCGCAGTGTGCGCCAGATGAACAACGGTCCCCAACTCCCCCACCATCGGCTGAACATACGGATCGAAATGTAGCCCCCTGTGCGCTTTCTGTGCGTCCCGGGTCGGCCGGAGCTGTTGTCGCAGTTCGCGGACGGTACGGGTGGGGCTGATATTGAAGAGTGGGAAGCTTTCCCGACGGTTGTTCGACGACTGAAGGAAGCGGAGGGCCGGTGCGCACCTCAAGAGATCCGGCCGGCTCCACCGTGGTAGACGCCGGGCAGCGCTCCACGCCTCCGCTCAGCTGGGCCGTGGTCGTGTTCTGGCTCGTCGTCGTCACGCTGATGGTGGCGGTGACCGGTATCGCGCTGGGCCGGGACACCCGGCCGGCTCCCTTTCTGGTGGTGCTGCCCGCGCTGATCGCCGGGCGCGGAACCGTGCGGCAGACCACCGTCGCCTCCGTATGGGTGACGCTCGTCATCGTCGGCTCCCTCGTCGACACCCCGCTGGGCACGGCGGGCGCGGACGCGGCCGTGGTCGCCTTCACCCTGGTGTTCAACGGCCTCAGCGTGGCGCGGGCGGCGCAGCGGATCCGCTGGGAGGGCGAGATCGCCCGGCTGCGGTCGGCGGCGGCCGCGCTGCAGCGCCAGATCCTGCGCCCGTTCCCCCTGATGACCGACCAGCTCCTGGTCCACGGCCTGTACCGGCCGGTGGAGGAGGACAGCCGGGTGGGCGGCGACGTCTACGAGGTCGTCTCCTCGCCGTACGGCAGCCGCGTCTTCATCGCCGACGTCCAGGGCAAGGGCCTGCAGGCGATCAGCGCAGCGTTCGCCGTGCTGAGCGCCTTCCGCGAGGCGGCCGTGGCCGAGCCCACGCTCACCGCCGTGGTCGACGCCCTGGAGGAGGCGGTGCTACGGCACAACTCCTTCGCGGCGCAGACCGGTGAGCGGGAGCGGTTCGTGACGGCGCTCGTCCTGGGCGTCGACGGAGAGCAGGAGGTGCAGGCGATCAACTGCGGTCATGTGGCGCCGCTGCTGCTGCACAAGGAGCGGGCCGAGCCGGTGCTCCGGCAGGAGCCCTGCGTGCCGCTGGGCCTCGACGCGCTGGCCCCTGAGCCGCGTACCGTCGAATGGTTCGCCTTCCCGTCGGACGGCACCCTTCTGCTCTGCACGGACGGCGTCACCGAGGCGCGCGATCCGTCCGGCGCGTTCTATCCCCTGGAGGAACGGGCGGCGACCTGGGGCGAGGTCCTCCCGAAGGACGTGCCGGCCACTGTCTACGGCGATCTGCGCCACCACACGGCGGGCACGCCCCGGGACGACACCGCGCTGCTGGTGCTGCGCAGGCGGGGCGACGCGGGCCTCTCCTGACGACCCCCGCCTCGTCCGACGGAGTGGGCCGGTCAGGGGCGGCCGCCCTGGCGGGGGTCGCCGGCGGTGAGGTGTTCGAGGACCTCGGCCAGTTCCTGGCAGGCCTTCTCCACCGAGAGTCTGGTGTTGCGCTGCTCGGTGATGACCGAGGACAGCAGCAGGGCGGTGAGGGCCATCGTGCCGTTGAAGGCCTGCAGCTTCATCATGACCTCGACGTGGGTCAGCTCGGCGAACGGGCCCGTCTCCCGGGTCGCCGCGACGGTGGCCATGACGGAGGCGAAGAGGGCGCACAGCATGCTGCCGGCGAACCGGAAGCGCAGCGCCGCCCAGATCAGCAGCGGATAGACCAGGAACAGCAGGCTGATGCGGTTGTGGGTGACAAGGGGGACGATCACGCCGACGGTGGCCGCGAGCAGCAGAGCCTCCTTCCAGCGGTGCAGGTCCAGGGGCAGGCGCGCGGCCGCCAGCATGAGCAGGAGCGGGGTCACGATGAGCACGCCCATCGCGTCGCCCACCCACCAGCCCAGCCAGACCGGCCAGAAGGAGTGCGCGGCCAGTTTGTCGGTGACGACGAGCAGCCCGACCCCGCAGGTGGCGCTGATCAGCATCGCGGACAGGGCTCCCAGGAACACCAGGGCGAGGCCGTCCCGCAGCCTGCCGAGGTCGGTGCGGAAGCCCACCCTGCGCAGCATGAGGTAGGCGCAGGCGGGCGCCACGGTGTTGCCCGCCAGGATGATGAGCGCGGTCGGATGGAGCGAGGTGAGGGACATGATCACGAGGAGCACGCCGAGAGCGATGCCGGGCAGCACCCGCAGCCCGAAGATCAGCAGACAGGCCACCGCGACGCCGGTGGGTGGCCAGACGGGGGTGAACACGGCGCCCTCGACGACGAGCTCCCGCAGCAGGCCGAGCCGTCCCGCCGCGAAGTAGCCGCCGGCGACGGCCAGCGTCAGGAGGGCGTACCCGGCCGGTCGCCGCAGATCCTCGAAACCCACCACAGCTGCCATCAGACACTGAGCGGGCCGTGTCGGCGAGGCGAGCGGAACGGCGCCGGGCCGCACGGGAGAAAATCGCCACGTGACCGGCGCGTGTGAGCGCGGCACGGCGCAGGCGGCCGCAAGACCATCAAGCCGTCCCGGCGGAGCGGCGGAGCGGCGGAGCGGCGGAGCGGCGGAGCGGCGGAGCGGCGGAGCGGCGGAGCGGCGGAGCGGCGGAGCGGCGGAGCGGCGGAGCGGCGGCCGGGACGTACCCCGCCGGGCCAGGCCTACGCCCCGGTGTCGGGTGCGTCGTGTCCCACGACCAGGACCGCCGCGTCGTCCTCGTGCCCCACACGCTCAGCTCCCTTGATCACGGCGGCCGCGAGCGAGCCCGCCTCCATGCCTGCCACGGCGGCCACTCCGGCGAGGCGCATCACCTGGTCGAGGCCTTCGTCGACGCTCATCGAGGGGCCCTCCACGACGCCGTCGGTCACCAGGACGAAGACTCCGCCGGTGGTGAGGCGGTGCTCGGTCACGGGGTACCGCTGTGCGGCGACGATACCGAGGGGCGGGCCGCCCTCGTCGTCGGTGATGCCGGAGCGGCCGTCGGCGGTGGCCCAGACGGAGGGTATGTGTCCGGCCCGCGCGCTCTCCAGCACCCCGGTGATCGGGTCCAGGCGCATGAAGGTGCAGGTCGCGAAGAGATCGGTGCCGAGGGACAGGAGCAGGTCGTTCGTCAGGGAGAGGAGTTCGCCGGGCTCGCTGGTGACGGAGGCGAGGGCGCGCAGACCGACCCTCACCTGGCCCATGAACGCGGCCGCCTCGATGTTGTGGCCCTGGACGTCGCCGATGGACAGGCCGATGCGCCCGTCGGGCATCGTGAAGGCGTCGTACCAGTCGCCGCCCACGTTGAGGCCGTGGTTGGCGGGCGAGTACTTGACCGCGAGGTGGAACCGGGGGGTGACGGGCATGTCGCCGGGCAGCATGCCGCGCTGCAGGGCGACGGCCAGTTCGAGCAGGGAGCGCTGGAGCTCGGCCCGCTCGCGTGCCTGGGCGGTCAGCGTCCCGAGTCTGGCCAGCAGTTCGTCGCCGTCGTCCATGGGGTGCTTGCGGGACATTGACCACTCCAAGGGGGTTGATACCGCTATAAGCATAAAGAACGGATTTTCTTCCCTCGGAAATGCGCACAAACAGGACGTGCGGGGGTACGACAACGGCCCGGCCACCGCCGAAGCGGGGCCGGGCCGACCGGTCATACGTGGCGCGTCAGCCCTGGCGGGCCTTGAAGCGCGGGTCCTTCTTGTTGATCACGAACGTCACGCCACGACGGCGTACCACCTGCGCGCCGGGCTTGGCCTTCAGTGAGCGCAGCGAGTTGCGGACCTTCATGACTGCCTCCCATAGCGGCGCTCGAAGCGCTCCACACGGCCCGCGGTGTCCACGACGCGCGTGTTGCCGGTGTAGAACGGGTGGCTGGCCGACGAGATCTCGACGTCGATCAGCGGGTAGGTGTTCCCGTCCGACCACTCGATCGTGCGCACCGACCGCGCGGTCGAGGTGGTCAGGAACGCGGTGTCCGCCGCGCGGTCGCGGAAGACGACCGGACGGGACACGGGGTGGATGCCAGACCTCATGGTGCTTCCTTCCTCAGGCCGTCCGTTGCCGGACGGCCGCACTGCTGTGTTCGTGGGACTGCCGCGCGGCTCGCTTCGTGGGACTGCCGCGCGGCTCGCTTCGTGGGACTGCCGCCGAGCTCGGCTCAACGCTCCTCGCGGAAGTCGACGTGCTCCCCCGCCACCGGGTCGTACTTGCGCAGGACCAGCCGGTCGGGGTCGTTGCGCCGGCTCTTGCGCGTCACGTAGGTGACGCCGGTCCCGGCCGTCGACTTCAGGGTGACGACGGGACGGTTCGTGGTGCGTGCCATGAGGACCTCCTTCCGCCCACATCCCGGGATCTTGTCCCGAGCATGTCAGCTACATGCGTGTCAACACCGGCGCCCGTCGGTCCATTCCCGCTCGGGCGGGACGGCCTACGCCGCCACCACCGCCGCCCGCTCACGAGCCGCCCGTACCGCCTGCGAGAGGCCCTCGATGTCGTACGCGCCGTGGTGTCTACGGCCGTTCACGAAGAAGGTCGGGGTTCCCGCGACCCCGCTGAGGTCGGCCGACTCGACGTCCTCGGCTACATGGCCCGACCCCTCGTGGGCCCGCATGTCGCGTTCGAAGCGGGCGGTGTCCAGGCCGATCTGTCCGGCGTAGGCCCTCAGGTCCTTGAAGCGCAGGGCGCCCTGGTGGCTGAGGAGCAGGTCGTGCATCTCCCAGTAGCCGCCCTGCAATGCGGCGGCCTCCGCGGCCTCGGCGGCGAGCTGGGCGTGCTCGTGGACGTCGGTGAGCGGGAGGTGCCGCCACACGTACCGCACCTCGTCCCCGAAGGAGCCGAGCAGCTCGCGGACGACCGGCTCAGCCTGCCCGCAGAACGGGCATTCGTAGTCGCCGTACTCCACGACGGTCACCGGAGCGTGCCGCGGTCCGCGCAGGTGGTCGCGGTCGGGGTCGACGGGGACGGACAGGTCGACGATGGTCTCCGCCCGGCCGAACAGGACCCTGGGCCGGATCTGCGGCGGCAGCACTCCGATCACCCCGGTGACCAGCCTGCCGACCAGGAACGAGCAGATGACGGCGCTGAGGATGCCCGTCTTCGCGTCCTCCAGGGTGGTCCCGTCGAAGGCGAGGGTCGCGATCAGCAGGGAGACCGTGAAGCCGACGCCGGCCAGCGTGCCGCCCGCGGTCACCGCGCCCCAGCCGACCGGCGGCCGGATCCGCCCCCGGGACAGGACGCTGGTCAGCGCCGTCGAGGAGACGATGCCGAGCGGCTTGCCGACGACGTACCCGATGAGGATGCCCAGTGCGACGGGCGAGGTGAAGGCCCGCGCGAGCTGTTCCCCGCTGAGCTGGAGACCGGCGTTGGCCAGCGCGAACAGCGGGACCACGGCGTAGCTCGCCCACGGGTGGTAGATGCGCTGGAGCCGGTCGTTCGGGGAGATCGACGCCGCGATTCCGGCGCGTACGTCGCGTTCTAGCTCGGGTGTGGGCTGCTCGCGGAAGAGCCGGAACAGGCCGGTCGCGCGCTCCAGGTCGTCGCGCCCCGCCGGATAGGCGTACGTGATCAGTCCCATGGCGAGTCCGATGACGACGGGGTCCACGCCCGACTTGAGCAGGGCGACCCAGGCGACGAGCCCGAGCAGCGCGTACAGCGGTCCCCGGCGCACCCGGAACCGGCGCAGCAGCATGACGACGGCGAACGTGCCCACGGCGACCAGGAGCGCCGGTACCGCGATGTGGTCGCTGTAGAAGACGGCGATCACGACGAGCGCCAGGAAGTCGTCGACAACGGTGATCGTGAGGAGGAACACGCGCAGCCCGGGCGGCATGTGGCGGCCCACGACGGCGAGCATGCCCAGCGCGAACGCCGTGTCGGTGGACATCACCGCGCCCCAGCCGTCCGCCGTCCCGTGCCCGCTGTTGATCGCCAGGTAGATCGCGATCGGCACGAGCATCCCGCTCGCGCCCGCGACCATCGGCAGCGCCAGCCGCCTGCGTTCGCGCAGCTCGCCCATGTCGAACTCGCGGCGCGCCTCCAGGCCGACGACGAGGAAGAACAACGTCATCAGCCCGCTGTTGACCCACTCGCGCAGGTCGAGGGAGATCCCGTGCGAGCCGAGCCGGACGGAGAGGTGGGTCTCCCAGAACGTCTCGTACGCCGACGGCGTGACGTTGGCCCAGACGAGCGCGACGAGCGCCGCCGCCACCAGGACGGCGGCGCTGCCGGTCTCGGTCCGCAGGAAGTCACGCAGCGGCGTGCGTGCTTCGTCGCCGCACGTGGTCTGCCCCATGTAGTCGGTCGTTTCGAAGGACATACGGGGTTCACTTCCGTCGTGCGTCATGGCTCACGTGACGCCCCAACACCGCCTGCCGCACCATTCATTCCTACGGCAGCCGGTACCACGGCCTCCGGGTCAGCCGCCCAGTGCCGCCCCGACCACTGCCTTCGCCTCCTCCTGCACCTGGCCGAGGTGGTCGGGGCCGAGGAAGGACTCGGCGTAGATCTTGTAGACATCCTCGGTGCCGGAGGGCCGCGCCGCGAACCAGGCGTTGGCGGTCGTCACCTTGATGCCGCCGAGGGCCGCGCCGTTGCCGGGTGCTTCGGTGAGGACGCCGGTGACGGGCTCGCCAGCCAGGGTGTCGGCGGTGACCTGTGCCGGCGAGAGCTTGGCGAGCAGTGCCTTCTCCTCGCGGGAGGCCGGGGCGTCGATCCGGGCGTAGGCGGGCGAGCCGAACCGGTCCGTGAGCGCCGTGTAGTGCTGGGACGGGGTCTTCCCGGTGACCGCCGTGATCTCGCCGGCGAGCAGCGCCAGGATGATGCCGTCCTTGTCGGTGGTCCACACCGAGCCGTCCCGGCGCAGGAAGGACGCGCCGGCCGACTCCTCACCGCCGAAGCCGAGCGACCCGTCGACCAGCCCGTCCACGAACCACTTGAAACCGACGGGCACCTCGACGAGCCGGCGCCCCAGGTCGGCGGCGACCCGGTCGATCATCGACGAGGACACCAGCGTCTTGCCCACGCCCGCGTCGGCGGGCCACCGCTCGCGGTGGGCGTAGAGATAGGCGATGGCGGCGGCCAGGTAGTGGTTGGGGTTCATCAGGCCCGCGTCCGGGGTGACGATGCCGTGCCGGTCGGAGTCGGCGTCGTTTCCGGTGGCGATGTCGAACCGGTCGCGCTGGGCGATCAGCGAGGCCATCGCGTACGGCGACGAGCAGTCCATGCGGATCTTGCCGTCCCAGTCCAGCGTCATGAACCGCCAGGTCGGGTCCGTGAGCGGATTGACGACGGTCAGGTCGAGCCGGTGCTCCTCGGCGATCCGGCCCCAGTAGGCGACGGACGCCCCGCCAAGCGGGTCGGCGCCGATCCGTACCCCGGCCGTGCGGATCGCGTCCAGGTCGAGGACGTTCGGCAGGTCGGCGACGTACGTGCCGAGGAAGTCGTAGCGGCCCGTGCCGGGGGCGGCGAGCGCGCGGGTGTAGGGGATGCGGCGGACGTCCTTGAGGCCGCCCGCGATGATGTCGTTGGCACGGTCCTGGATCCAGGAGGTGGCCTCGGAGCCGGCCGGGCCGCCGTTCGGCGGGTTGTACTTGAAGCCGCCGTCGGCGGGCGGGTTGTGGGACGGGGTGACCACGACGCCGTCCGCGAGGCCCGAGGTGCGGCCGCGGTTGTGGGCGAGGATCGCGTGGGACACCGCCGGGGTGGGTGTGTAGCCGTCGGCGCTGTCGATGAGGACCGTGACCTCGTTGGCGGCGAACACCTCCAGGGCGGTGACCTTGGCGGGCTCGGACAGCGCGTGGGTGTCGGCCCCGATGAAGAGGGGGCCGTCGGTGCCCTGGTCGGCGCGGTACTCGCAGATGGCCTGGCTGGTGGCCGCGATGTGGTCCTCGTTGAACGCGGTCGCCAGGGACGAACCCCGGTGCCCGGAGGTGCCGAACGCGACGCGCTGCCCCGGCTCGGCGGGGTCCGGGTGCAGCGCGTAGTACGCGGTGACCAGACGGGCTACGTCTACGAGATCCTCTGCGCGGGCCTGTTCGCCCGCTCGCTCGTGTGGCATGGTGGCCCGCTCCTCCGTATCGACCGACTTCGCGTACGGCCCCATCTTTCCTCGTCAGGGGCGCGTTTAGCGAGTACACCCCCTCCGCCTGTGGAAAACCCCGGCCGCCGCTGTCCGTCAGTACCGGTGGCGCCGGTCCAACTGCTTCAGGACCGCACCCGCCATGGCCGCCTCGCCCTTCGCGTTGGGGTGCGCCGGAGCGGCCGGGGACGCGGGCTGCAGCGGCTCGATCCAGCGGTCCGCGGGCGCCTTGCACATGTCGTGGCCGACGGTCGGGCCGTAAGTGTCCACGTACTCCGCGCCGTTGAGCGCGGCCACCACACGGAGCATCAGGTTGAGGCGCTTGCCGGTGTCCCGCAGATAGGGGAAGTCCTTGGCGGCGAACGGCACGGAGGGGTAGCAGCCGCTGCCGTCGTCGGGCAGGAGGTCCGGGTAGCCGACGACGAGCACGCGCGCGTGCGGTGCCTGCTTGTGCACCGCACGCAGGACCTTGGTGACCTTCGGCGCGGCGTTGAGGACGGCCAGCGCCAACTGGTCGGCGCCGGAGGAGTTGTAGTAGCGCTGGCACGGGTTGCCGGTCAGGTCCGTGGCGCTGAGCTTGGCGCAGGTGCCGATGATGGTGCTGAACCCGATGTCGTTGCCGCCGATCTGGACCGTCACCAGATCCGTGTTCCGCTGTACGGCGTCCAGTTGGGGCGGATTGGTGCCCTGCGCCTTCCACATCTCCGCGGTCGTCGCACCGCTGCAGCTCACGTCCTTGAGGACGGTCCCTCTCTGGTCCGCCGCGACCACGGAGGGGTAATTGTGGTCGGAGCGGGCGCAGTTGGCGTCCACCTGGGTCGGTATGTACGGGCCCGAGGTGTAGGAGTCGCCGAGCGCCACGTACTGAGTGGAACGGCCGTGCCCGTGGCCCGAGTTGTGCGCGGCCGCCGGTGCCGCGGACGCGACGACGAGGGCGCAGCCGCTGACCGCCGCGGCGACCGCCACGGCCCTGCCGCGCTGGTGCGCCGTCGTGACCGGATGCGTCTCACGCTTCATGAGGTTCCTCCCCAGGTACGAGACGGTGCGACGGGACACACCCGATGCGGTCGTCTCTCGTTCAACTGGCCTTGTATACCGGGCGGTAGGTACCTGGGGCCAGAGGTCTGGAGGGACGAGTTCGCTGCCCAAGGAGTCACGGCGCCCGCCGAAACAGTTCGGCCGGTTTGGTGGCCGGTTACCGTCCCCGCGCACGTGGACCACGTCCGGCGGGTAGCCCTTCCGCAGGCGTCAACGCGCTTGGGGGTGGGGGGAGTTGGCTCTGTTGCCGCAGAGGCTGCGGAGGCACGAGAAGCGCGAGTCGTGGCGCTCCCGAAGGCGCGAGGCGATCCGTGCGCTGCGCGTCCAGGGACGCTACGGCCCCGGACTGCGCGAGGTGCTGCCCGCCCTCGTCGTGGTCGCCGTCGTCGTGTGCGGGATCGTGGCCGGGCTCGCCGTGGCGTACCGCGTCCTCGGCACCGGCGCGCTCGCCGGCGGGCTGGCGCTGCTCGCCGTGATCACGGCGGCCGTGGTCCGGCACAACCGGCCGCTGGCCCGTCGACGGCTGGGCTACTACACACCCGAGGAGATCGCCGACCTGGATGTGGAGGGGCTCGCCCTGGCCGTGTCCCGGATACTGCGCCGGGACGGCTGGCGGGCGCTGGCCCGGCCCGACGCGCAGGGGCAGCCGCGTGTCAGTGCGCGCGACCGGCTCGGCCGCCGTCTGGAGGTGGCCTTCCGACCGGTCGCCGAGCCGCTGCCCGGCGAGGAGACCCCGACGCGATCGGCACGCTCGGTCGGCTCCGGACCGCATCTCCGTCTCGTCGTGCACCGGGGCACCTTCAGCCGACGTGATGTGCAGTGGGCGCGCAGGCAGGGCGGCGTCCAGCTCATCGACGGCTCACGCCTGCGGCGCTGGGCCCACGGCACTCCGCTGCACCGGCTGCCCGAGGTCCCCTGACACGCCTCCTGGCACGTCCCCCGAAACGCGGAACGAGCCGCGGGCACACGGCCCACAGCTCGTTCACGATACGGCTCGTCAGTCCGCGGACTCGCAGTGGTTGCCCAGCGCGGGGTTCAGCAGACCGATGACGTCGATCGAGTTGCCGCACAGGTTGAGGTCCAGGTCGACCGGCACCTGAACGACGTTTCCGGAGAGCACGCCCGGGCTGTCGCTGGCGGTACCGACAGGCTCCGGGTCCGCGCTCGCCGTACCGGCGCACAGCAGCAACGCCGCACCCGCCAGACCCACCGCGGCCGTCAGACGCTTCCTCATGAAGAACTCCTGTCACTCGGAGGGGCATGTCCCTCCACGCTGAGGGTGCTTCGGGGGGTCACGACACTCTTCGGCGGCCGAACGGGTGGCGGCGCCCCAGTGAGAGTGACCGTTCAGGCAGTCAGACCGGCGGCGACCGTCGCCCCGAGTTCCCAGCAGGCCTCGACACCGGCCTTGTCCGGCTCGCCGGTCAGCGTCACCGGATCCACCGCGCGCCGCCAGCCCAGCCCGGTCGTGATCGACTCGATGCCGCGCACGGCTCCCGTCACGTCGTTCCCGCCGTGCACGTAGTAGCCGAAGGGCCGGCCCCGGGTCTCGTCCAGGCACGGGTAGTAGATCTGGTCGAAGAAATGCTTGAGCGCGCCGGACATGTAGCCGAGGTTCGCCGGCGTCCCCAGGAGATATCCGTCGGCTTCCACCACGTCCGACACGGTCGCGGCCAGGGCGGCCCGCCGTACGACCCGCACGCCCTCGATCTCCGGTGTCGTGGCGCCGGCGACGACAGCCTCGAACATCGCCTGGCAGTTGGGCGAGGGTGTGTGATGGACGATCAGCAAGGTGGGCACGGGGTGAACTTACTCGTCGGACCGCATCACCCTGGTCACGTTTCCCTTGGTATTGGCGTCCACGTAGCCGCCAGCGCCGTAGTCATCGCTCAAATAGATCGCCATGCCGACAGGTGTGTCGAAGATGGTGTTGGGCGACCGGAGCAACAGGTACCGAGACGTCGGCTTCTCAACCTTCAGTTCCTTTTTCGCGCGCGCCAACAGGGTTGGAACGGCGTCCCAGTTGAAGTCGTCCAGCTTCGTCGGCTCATTGCCGCCCGACACCGTGCTCTTGGTGATGCCCTCGTCGAAGCCCGTGCCGGAGCGGTAGGTGTACCTGTCGAACTTCGTCTGGCTGCCCTTCACCATCACATCCGCGATGACGTACCCCGGGTACACGGAGAAGTCTGCGAAACGATCACTGCCCGTCTTCTCCTCGAAGGCCTTGATCGCGGTGCGAATGCCGGCCGGCGTGAGCATGTCCTGGGTCTTCACGGCGGCGCTGCTCTGAGTAGCCGAGACGGTGGGCGTGCTCTGCTGCTGCGTCTGACCGCGGGCGCCCGGGGAAGCCGTCGAGCCGTCCTTGTCGTTCCCGCCCGGCAGCACCTTCCAGGCGAGCGTGCCGATGAGCAGTACGCCTACGACGCTGGAGGCGACCGCGACGCCTCGGGACCGCTTCGCCGCCGGCATGCCGCCGGTCGGCGGCAGTGACGGAGGCACCGGAGGTGCGAGCCGGTACGAGGTCGTCTCCGGGCGGCGGTCCTCGGGCTGCTGTGCGGCGGCGGCCAGCATCCGGCCGACCGTCCCGGCGTCCGGCCGCGCCTCGGGATCGCGGAGCAGGACGCAGGACAGCACCGGCGTCAGCGATCCGGCCCGCACCGGTGGCGGCACGTCCTCCTGGAGTACGGCGGCCAGCGTGGCCAGGGTCGTACCGCGCTGGAGCGGATGGTGGCCCTCGACGGCGACGTAGAGCATCATCGCCAGCGACCACAGGTCGGCGGCGGGGCCGCCGCTCTGGCCGGAGACCCGTTCCGGGGCCATGTAGTCGGGGGTGCCGATGATCGAGCCGGTGCCGGTGAGGGCGGTGGCGTCGCGGATCGCGGCGATGCCGAAGTCGGTGAGGACGGGGCGGCCGTCGGTGCGCAGCAGGACGTTGGCGGGTTTCACGTCGCGGTGCTGGACGCCCGCCGCGTGCGCCGCGTTCAGGGCGTCGAGCACGCCGATGCCGAGGTGGGCGGCCTCGGCGGGGGCCATGGGTCCACGGGCCAACCGGTCGGCGAGCGAGCCGCCTTGGACGAGTTCCATGACGAGCCACGGGTAGGTGCCCACGCCTTCGTCGACGATGTGATGGATCGTCACCACGTTCGGGTGCTCGACCCGGGCCAGGGCGCGTGCCTCGCGCAGGACCCGCTGGCGCAGCATCTCCGCCGCGGCGGGGTCGTACTCGGCGAGATCGATGTCCGGCGGCCGGACCTCCTTGACCGCGACGTAGCGGTGCAGCAGCAGGTCCTGGGCGCGCCACACCGTGCCCATGCCACCGCCGCCGAGCCGGGACTCCAGCTCGAAGCGGCCGTCCACGACCCGTCTGCCGGGCTCCCCCTCGTTCATGCGGAGGAGCTTATGTGACGAACGTGCAGGCCTGTTCCGCGAGTTCAGAAGGTGAGAAACGTCCGGGCCGACCCGTGAGGGCCGACCCGGACGTCAGGTGGTGCGGACTGCTCAGACCAGGTCGAAGCGGTCCAGGTTGGAGACCTTGACCCACGCGTCGACGAAGTCCTTCACGAACTTCTCCTTCGCGTCGTCGCTCGCGTAGACCTCGGCGAGCGCGCGCAGCTCGGAGTTCGAGCCGAAGACCAGGTCGGCACGGGTGCCGGTCCACTTGACCGCGCCGGAGGCGTCGCGGCCCTCGAAGGTCTGCTGGTCCGAGGAGGTCGACGACCACGTGGTGCCCAGGTCGAGCAGGTTCACGAAGAAGTCGTTGGTCAGCGTGCCGACCTTGTCGGTGAGGACACCGTGCGTGGACTGGCCCTGGTTGGCGCCCAGAACCCGCAGGCCGCCGACGAGGACGGTCAGCTCGGGGGCGGTCAGCGTGAGCAGGTTCGCGCGGTCGAGCAGCAGGTACTCGGCGGGAAGGCGGTTGCCCTTGCCGAGGTAGTTGCGGAAGCCGTCGACGGTCGGCTCCAGCGCGGCGAACGACTCGACGTCCGTGTGCTCCTCGGTCGCGTCGACACGGCCCGGCGTGAAGGGGACCTCCACGTCGACGCCGCCGTCCTTGGCGGCCTTCTCGACCGCGGCGGCACCGCCGAGGACGATCAGGTCGGCGAGGGAGACCTTCTTGGCGCCGGAGTTGAACTCCGCCTGGATGCCCTCAAGGACACGCAGCACCTGAGCGAGCTGGTCGGGGTCGTTGGCCTCCCAGCCGCGCTGCGGCTCAAGGCGGATACGGGCGCCGTTGGCACCGCCGCGCTTGTCGCTGCCCCGGAAGGTGGAGGCGGACGCCCATGCGGTGGACACGAGCTGCGAGACGGTCAGGCCCGAGGCGAGGATCTTCGCCTTGAGGGCGGTGACGTCGGCGGCGTCGATGGCCTCGCCCTCGGCCTGCGGCAGCGGGTCCTGCCACAGCAGGGTCTCGGAGGGGACCTCCGGGCCGAGGTACAGGGACTTCGGGCCCAGGTCACGGTGGGTCAGCTTGAACCAGGCGCGGGAGAAGGCGTCCGCGAACTGCGCCGGGTTCTCGTGGAAGCGCTTCGAGATCTCGCCGTAGATCGGGTCGAAGCGCAGCGAGAGGTCGGTGGTGAGCATCGTCGGGAGCTTCTTCTTCGACGCGTCGTGCGCGTCGGGGATGATCGCCTCGGCGTCCTTGGCCACCCACTGGTTGGCGCCGGCGGGGCTCTGCGTCAGCTCCCACTCGTAGCCGAAGAGGATGTCGAAGAAGTCGTTGCTCCACTGGGTGGGCTTGGTGGTCCAGGTGACCTCAAGGCCCGAGGTGATGGCGTCGCCGCCCTTGCCGGTGCCGTAGGTGGACTTCCAGCCCAGGCCCTGCTGCTCCAGCGGGGAGGCCTCGGGGTCGTTGCCGACCGACTCGGCCGGGCCCGCGCCGTGGGTCTTGCCGAAGGTGTGGCCGCCGGCGATGAGGGCGACGGTCTCCTCGTCGTTCATCGCCATCCGGCGGAAGGTCTCACGGATGTCGCGGGCCGCGGCCAGCGGGTCCGGGTTGCCGTTCGGGCCCTCGGGGTTGACGTAGATGAGGCCCATCTGGACGGCGCCGAGCGGGTTCTCCAGCTCGCGGTCGCCGGTGTAGCGCTGGTCGTCGAGCCAGGTGGTCTCGGGACCCCAGTACACGTCCTCGTCGGCCTCCCAGACGTCGGCGCGGCCGCCGCCGAAGCCGAAGGTCTCAAAGCCCATGGTCTCCAGCGCCACGTTGCCGGTGAGGATCATGAGGTCGGCCCAGGAGATGGACTGGCCGTACTTCTTCTTGACCGGCCACAGCAGACGGCGGGCCTTGTCGAGGTTGCCGTTGTCCGGCCAGCTGTTCAGCGGGGCGAAGCGCTGCTGACCGCGGCCGCCACCGCCGCGGCCGTCGCTGATGCGGTAGGTGCCGGCGCTGTGCCAGGCCATGCGGATCATCAGCGGGCCGTAGTTGCCGAAGTCCGCCGGCCACCAGTCCTGCGAGGTGGTCAGTACCTCGGCGATGTCCTGTTTGACGGCCGCGAGGTCCAGGGCACCGAACGCCTCGGCGTAGTCGAAGTCCGCGCCGAGCGGGTTCGCGACGACCGGGTCCTTGGCGAGGATCTTCAGGTTGAGCCGCTCCGGCCACCACTGACGGTTGCCACCGCCCTGCGTCGGGTGCGCGGCGCGCCCGTGCGCGACGGGGCAGCCCCCGGCATCCTCCGACTTCGCGTCCGTGACGATTGCGTCGTGGTTCTCAGACATGGGAATCCTTCCAAAACGGGGTGGAACACGTGGCTCAGGAACTGGGGACCGCGGTACAGGCGGGGCACAGACCCCAGTAGATGACCTCGGCCTCGTCGATCGAGAAGCCTTGGTCGTCGGCGGCGGTCAGGCAGGGGGCCTCGCCGACCGCGCAGTCGACATCGGCGACGACACCGCACGACCTGCACATGAGGTGGTGGTGGTTGTCGCCGACGCGTCCTTCGAAGCGGGCGGGACTGCCTGCCGGTTCGATACGGCGTATGAGTCCGGCCGAGGTCAGCGCGTGGAGGGCGTCGTACACGGCCTGGAGCGATATGTGTCCTACGCGGTCACGGACCCCGGACGCGACCGCCTCGACATCGAGGTGGTCGCCGTGCCGGACGGTCTCCAGCAGCGCGACGCGGGCTGCCGTCACCCGCAGGCCGGCACCGCGCAGCTCCTCGGCGGTGGTCGGTGGCTGGGATGCGGTCATGCCGCTCAACCTACAGCCATAAACACGAGTGATTCAAGAAAACAAACGGTTCAAGTTTGATGTCGTGCCGGGGTGGACGGTGTGGACCGGTCCCACGTGGTGGCGGTGACCCCACGTTCGCGCAGTACGCCCTTGAGAACCTTGCCGGTCTCGGTGAGCGGGAGCTCACCCACGTTGTCGATGTACCGGGGCACCGCGAACGGCGGCAGCTCCTCCGCACAGTGCCGTACGAGGTCCAGCGGGTCCAGCACCTGCCCCGGCCCGGGGACCACCGCGACCATGACCTCGTCCTCGGCCAGCTCCGAGGGCACCGGGAAAGCGGCAGCGTCGGCGACCGCCCGGTGCGAGCGGACGACGGACTCCACCTCCTGCGAGGACACGTTCTCGCCGCGCCGCCGGATCACGTCCTTGATCCGGTCGACGAACCGGAACCACCCGTCGGCGTCACGGACCACCCGGTCCCCGGTGCGCCGCCAAGCGGTGGGACCGGGGACCGGCTCCCCCAAGTGGCCGGTGCAGAAGGCGAATTCATGTGCGCTACGGACCACCAGCTCACCGGGGACACCATCCGCCACGGGTCTGAGGAGGTCGTCGACCACACGCGCGGAGAACCCGTCGCGCACGGTACCGATATGACCGGGCCGCTGGTCCTCGGGCGTGGCCCCGATGACGAGGTTCGTCTCCGTCGACCCGAACCCGTCGACCAACGTGACCCCGAACCGCTCCCCAAACGGCTCCCACGCCGAGCCGGGGGTGGCGGGGGAAAGCCCGCGCCAGGCCCGATGCGCACGGTCGGCGGTGCTCGGCGGCTGAGCCAGCAGCATCGGCACCATCGCGCCCAGCAGATAGACGACGGTCGCCCCGGCCTCCGCCACCCGCTCCCAGTACCGCGTCGCGGAGAACCGCTCACCGATCACACAGCTCGCGCCCACGGCCATGGCGTGGGCGAGGGTGTTCAGCGCGTTGGTGTGGAACAGCGGCAGACAGTGTAGAGCACGTCGTCGGCGGTGAGTCGGAGCGAGCCGGAGACGTTACGGCCCCACCAGACGGTCTGCGCGTGTGGGCAGCGCACACCGCGCGCCGCACCCGTGGTGCCAGAGGTGAACAGCACGAAGGCGGTGTCGTCCGGGCGCACTTGGGCCGACGGTAGAGCCGGGGCCATGCCCGGCGCCGGTACGCCGTCCCCGCCGACGATCCACAACTCCCCCTGGCATCCGGCCACTACGACCCGTTGCGCCAACTCCTGCTCCACCAGCAGGAATTGCGGTTCCGCCGCCCGCAGCACCTGACGAAGTCCGCCGCCCCGCAGACCGGTGTTGAGCGGGATCAGCACCGCTCCCAGCCAGGCGCAGCCGAGGATGAGGTCGACGACCTCGATGCGGTTGTCGGCCATGACGGCGTCACCCGCAACACCCATCTCATCCACTACGACACCGAGTTCGCCCGGTCGGAGGGGCTGGCGGGACCGGTCGTCATGGCTCAGCTGCACGGCTGCCTGTTAACCGTGCGGCGGCGGAATTCGTGGGCGTGGGTGGGCAGGTTCGGGAGGTGGGGTGGCGGAATCGGGCGCCGGCCTGCGTGGGTGACCGGCTGGTGGTGACCGGAACCGTGCGCTCTGTAGACGCAGTTGGCGGTGAGATCACCTTGGATCTGATCGAGCGCTGCGGTTCCAGTGCGGTGGTGTGCTGCCGGGGGCGTGCGGCGGTCGTCCTGGGGTGGGAACCAGGATCGAACGGGCCGCTCGTCGTCAGGCGGCTTCGTGTTCCCGCGTCGTCTCCTTGTCGGAGGCGCGGGCGCGGATGCGGCCCAGGAGCACGGTGCCCGCCACGACCAGGCCGATGGCGACTACCTTGCTCGCCTGGTAGTAGTCAGTTGCCTGATTCTCGGAGGTACCGGGCAGGCGGAGGAAGGACCAGACGACCGCGGCGATCCCGAGGACGACGAGACCGACGGCTCCGATCGGCCCGAGTCCCCACCACCAGGGGGCAGCGGGGTGGGGCCGGTCATCGGACTGCTCGTGGTCACGGTCGATCACGGCGAACTCTCCTGTCGGCGGCGCGAGCCGCACCTTCGGTGATTGCTGTGGGGCAGGGGCGAAGGGAGAGACGCCCGATGCCGCCGTCTGGTTCACCGCAGGCCACACCAAAGGCCGTGCCGTCAAAGGAAGTTGAGTCCCTCGCACAGTTGAGGCCCTTCAGCCCAGGTCCAGCACCACCTTGCCGATCGCTTCCCCGCTCCGCTGCCGCTCCACCGCCTCGGCGAACGCGTCGATGCCGCGCCGCTCGATCTCCAGGGTCAGTGCCCCGCCCGCAGATCCGCCAACAACCCCTCCGCGTCCGCCGCGACGCCCTTGCCCCGCGTCGTCAGGTTCACCGGCAGCACGAACGCCCGCCTCATCGACGGTACCGGCGCCCTCCCGGTGACCGACGCCGTCGTCGTCGCGGACGCGCAGAGAACGATCGCCTACGACGGAGCTGTTGCCCACGCCGAGCCCGAGGGTGAACCTGCCCGGCGCGAGTTCTGCGACACTGCGCGCGGCCGACGCGACGACGGACGGGTGGCGGGTGGCGAGGTTGGTGACGGCGGTGCCGAGACCGATGTACTCGGTGGCGAAGGCGGCCGCGGTGAGCGTGGTGAACACGTCCCGCCACAGCAACTGCGAGTCGGGGAACCACACTTGGTCGAAGCCGAGCTCCTCGGCCCGGCGCCCGGTCCGGGCCACCCGGTCCGCCCGGTCGCAGGGCGGGACGCGCACGCCGATCCGCAGCGGGCCCTCGTCCGTGTCGCTGTCGCGGTGAACGCTCATGGCGACGACCCTAAGGACGGGTGAGGGGCCGCCGAACGTCCGCGGTCCGCTGAGCGATCCGCCCGCGCCGTACGGCCGGAAGCCGGCGCGGGTGCCCGTGCCCCGGAATGCCGCGGGCGCCCCGGTCCCGGGCGTGACTACGACCGGGCGGTCGCCGGCAGGAACGCCATGGTCATCGTGTCGGGCTTGACGGTGACGACGGCCTGGGCGCGGGGCGGGCGTGAGGTGAGTTCGAGGCGGGGCCAGGTCCGCAGGACGGTCGCGAGGATGATCTGGAGCTCGGCCCAGGCGAAGTTCTCGCCGATGCACTTGCGACGGCCGTCGCCGAAGGCGAGGAAGGAACCGCGCGTGGCCGGGGCGCGCTCGGGTGTCCAGCGGTCCGGGTCGAAGGTGTCGGGGTCGGGGAAGTGGTCCGGGTCGTGCTGGTGCAGGTAGGGGCTCCAGATCACGTCGGCGCCTCGGGGGATGCGGTGGCCGCCCAGGTCGACGTCACGGGCGGCGGTTCTGGTGACCATCCAGGCCGGCCCGTATTTTCGGATGGCCTCCTGCAAAACCCTTCGGGAGTACGGGAGTTGGTCGAGGTCTTCGTGGCGCAGGGGCCGGTCGCCGCACACCGCCTCCAGTTCCTCGCGGAGCCGTCGCTCGATACCGGGGTTCCGGGTAATTTCGTACAGCGTCCAGGCCAGCGTGGTGCCGGTGGTCTCGATCGCCCCGGTCAGCAGGGTGATGGCCTCGTCCTGGAGTTGCTGGCGGCCCAGCGAGTCCTCCGCCGCGAGCAGGGTGTCGAAGAGGCCGGACCTCTCCTCGTCCCGGGCGATACCCGCGTGCGGGCAGCCCGTCGCCTCGGCGGGCGCCGCGTCTCCGGTGCCGTGGTGGTCGATGGCCTGGTCGATCAGCGTGCGCAGCCGGGCGACCCGCTCGGCGTGGGCGCGGTTCATGGGCAGCGGCAGGCGGGTCACCCAAGCCGGGAGGATGGTCTGCCGAATCGTTCCTTCCATGATGGCCGGCATCAGTGCTGTGAACTCGCCCGCCAGTTGCCCCGGCACATCGGTGCCGAACAGGGCCACCAGGAACGCGGCCAGGGTGATCGCGTTCATGTCCGCGTACACATCGCGGGGCTGTCCCGCGGGCCAGGCGGCGACGAGCCCCCGCACCCGGTCGATCATGGCGTCGCCGCGTTCGGCGATGTGCGCCTTGTTGAACATCGGCTGCATCAGGCGCCGGTTGCGCAGATGCGTGTCCCCGTCGGCGACGGTGGCCAGCCCGTCGCCGAAGAAGACCCGCAGCGCGTCGATGATCTTCCCGCCCTTGGTGAAGTCCGCGGCGTCGGTCACCAGGACCCGACGGGTCAGGGCGGGGTCGGTGACCACGTAGGCGGGGGTGGGGCCGATGCGTATGCGGACGACGCCGCCGTGCTCGCGCAGCGAGGTGATGAACCGCAGCGGGTCACGGGCCAGCCGGTGACCGTGTCCGATCAGCGGCCGGTCGCCGGGAGCGGTCGGGGCGGGGGTGGGAGCGGGGGCGTCGGCGGATGAGGTGGCGGGGGCGCTCAACTGATCTCCTCATGGACGGGCAACCACAAACGCCCGCATCACTGCCCAAGGTCACCTTCCGGAATGCAATCCGGAAGTGATCCCTCCGTCACACTCCGACGTTCCTCACACGTGCCGCACTCCCCTGGTCCCGTACTCCGGATTCAACGACGGCATCGCTGAATCCCATGGCGAGGAACGGTTGGACGCGGGAATCGCGCGGGGGCACAGTAGACGTGTCGATCAGCCCGACCACACCAGCCCCTCATGCACCTCGCGGAGACCCCCCGATGACCCACGTCGCAGATCCTGAGCGCTACAACGGCACCATGCGCTACCGCCGCACCGGCCGCTCGGGGCTCGACCTGCCCCTGCTGTCGCTGGGCTACTGGCACAACTTCGGTGACGACCGGCCGTTCGAGACGCAGCGCGAGATCGCGCTGCGCGCCTTCGACCTCGGCATCACCCACCACGACCTGGCGAACAACTACGGCCCGCCCTACGGCGCCGCCGAGATCAACTTCGGCCGGCTGCTGAAGCAGGACCTCGCGCCGTACCGGGACGAGCTGGTCGTCTCCACGAAGGCCGGCTGGGACATGTGGCCGGGCCCCTACGGTCAGGGCGGCGGCTCCCGCAAGTACGTCCTGGCCTCGCTCGACCAGTCGCTGAAGCGCACGGGCCTCGACTACGTGGACATCTTCTACTCCCACCGCCTCGACGCCGGCACCCCGCTCGAAGAGACCATGGGCGCGCTGGACACCGCCGTCCGCCAGGGCAAGGCGCTCTACGTCGGCATCTCCTCCTACGACGCGGAGCGCTCCCGTGAGGCCGCCGCCATCCTCCGCGAGCTGGGCACACCGCTCCTCATCCACCAGCCGTCGTACAACATGCTCAACCGCTGGATAGAGACCGACGGGCTGTTGGATGCCGCGCGGGACGAGGGCTTCGGGGTCATCGGGTTCACGGCGCTGTCGCAGGGGCTGCTGACCGGGCGGTACCTGGACGGGATCCCGGAGGGGTCGCGGGCCGCGCAGGGCACGTCGTTCGACGCGGGCTGGCTGACCGAGGACATGGGGCGCCGGCTGCGCGCGCTCAACGACATCGCGGGGCGGCGCGGGCAGACCCTCGCCCAGATGGCGCTCGCCTGGGCGCTGCGCGATGAGCGGGTCACCTCGCTGGTCATCGGCGCGTCCCGCACGGAGCAGCTCGAACAGAACGTGGCCGCGCTGGACAACCTCGCCTTCAGCGCCGAGGAGCTGGCCGAGATCGACTCGTACGCCGTCGACGGCGGCGTCGACCTGTGGCAGGACGCGCGGACTGGGAAACTCGGCTGAGTCGCACGGTGCCGGCCGTCATGGCCGGCACCTCCCAGGACAGCGCGGAGGCATGACATACATGACAGTTGACGGCTCGGTCGAGCACACGGACGGCAGCATCGACGAGGGGACCGTGCCGACCACGCAGGCGGTGCTGGAGACCCTGACCCCCAGCGCGACCTTTCTCGTCGTCACCGTGAAGCCGGGCGGCGAGGAGACGACACGCCAACTCCTCGAAGATCTGGGCGGGTTGATCCGGTCCATCGGGTTCCGGGCGCCGGACGGGCGGCTCAGCTGTGTGACCGGCATCGGGTCGGAGGTGTGGGACCGGCTGTTCGGCGGGCCACGCCCCGCCGAACTGCATCCGTTCCGTGAACTCGCCGGCGACCGCCACACGGCCGTGTCCACCCCCGGCGACCTGCTGTTCCACATCAAGGCCGTACGGGCCGACCTGTGCTTCGAATTGGCCACCGAGATCATGGGCCGGCTCGGCGGCGCGGTCTCCGTGGCCGACGAGGTGTCCGGGTTCCAGTACTTCGACGTCCGCGATCTGCTGGGCTTCGTCGACGGCACGGAGAACCCCGTCGGGCGGACGGCCCGCGAGGCGGTGGTGGTCGGTGGGGAGGACCCGGAGTTCGCGGGCGGCAGCTATGTGATCGTGCAGAAGTACGTCCACGACATGGCGGGCTGGAACGCGCTGCCGGTGGAGCAGCAGGAACGGGCCATCGGGCGCAGCAAGTTGACCAACATGGAGATGGACGACGACGTCAAGCCGGCCGACTCGCACATCGCGCTGAACGTCATCACCGGCCCGGACGGCACCGAGCGCAAGATCCTGCGCGACAACATGCCGTTCGGCAGCGCGGCTCAGGGCGAGTTCGGCACCTACTTCATCGGGTACGCCCGCACGCCCTCGGTCACCGAGCAGATGCTCCGCAACATGTTCCTGGGCACCGACTCCGCGTCCCACGACCGCATCCTGGACTTCTCCACGGCCGTCACCGGCAGCCTCTTCTTCGTGCCCTCGGCGGATTTCCTGGACGACCTGCCCACTTCCCCGGCTCCCCAGGACGAGCAACTTAAGTGAACGGTTAACCAGCCGTTGACACCCCTGTCCGCCGAGCGCCCAATGAGGCCCGGACACGGCGCCCGGCCGACCGGCCAACGGCCGTGCAGGACAGGGGGATTGCGGTATGCAGGTTCCCGCTCCGTTCGAGTACCAGCGGGCCGGCAGCGTCGGCGAGGCGGTCGCGCTGCTCGACCGCCTGGGCGACACGGCACGGCTGGTGGCCGGCGGGCACAGTCTGATCCCGATGATGAAGTTGCGGCTGGCCAACTTCGAGTACCTGATCGACATCAACGACCTGCACGACGAACTGGGTTACGTCCGCGTCGAACCCGGGCTGATCCGCATCGGCGCGATGACCCGCCACCGCGAGCTGCTGGAGTCCGACGAACTCGCCGCCGCCTTCCCGGTGTTCCGTGACGCCGAACGCGTCATCGCCGACCCCGTGGTGCGCAACCGGGGCACGCTCGGCGGCTCCCTGTGCCAGGCCGACCCTTCCGAGGACCTCTCCGCGGTGTGCACGACGCTCGACGCCAGCTGCGTGATCCAGGGCATGGACGGCGAACGGGTGGTGTCCATGGAGGACTTCCACCGTGGACCGTACGAGACCGCCGTGGGCGACGCGGAGATCCTCACCGAGGTCCGCTTCCCGGTCCGCCCGAACGGATCCAGCGCGTACGAGAAGGTCGAACGGCGGGCCGGTGACTGGGCGGTGGTGTCGGCCGGTGCCGCGGTGTGGCTGGACGGCGACGGGCTGATCGCCGACGCCCGGGTGGGACTTGCCGCCGTAGGGCCGAACACAGCGGGCATCCCCGGCATCGCCGACGCCCTGCGCGGCCGGCGGCCGGCCGAGGAACTGTACGGACAGGCCGGGGACATCGCGGCCGAGGCCTGCTCGCCGGTGACCGACCGGCGCGGCAGCGCCGAGTACAAACGGCATCTGGCGCGGGAGTTGACCCTGCGCGTGCTGCGCCGGGCCGTGGCCCGCATCGACGGACAGGAGGTGTGACCGTGCAGGTCAGCATGACCGTGAACGGCGAAGAGGTCACCAGGGAGATCGAAGGACGGCTGCTGCTCGTCCACTTCCTGCGCGACCACCTGCGACTGACCGGCACCCACTGGGGGTGCGACACCAGCAACTGCGGTACGTGCGTGGTGTGGTTGGACGGCGAACCGGTCAAGTCCTGCACGGTCCTTGCCGCGATGGCGGGCGGACACGAGGTACGCACGGTCGAGGGCCTCGAACAGAACGGTGAACTCGACCCGGTACAGCGCGGGTTCGTCGAGTGCCACGGCTTGCAGTGCGGCTTCTGCACACCCGGCATGATGATGACGGCGCGTGCCCTGCTGGACCGCAACCCCGACCCCTCCGACACGGAGATCCGGGAGGCGATCTCCGGGCAGATCTGCCGCTGCACCGGCTATGCCACCATCGTCCGATCCGTCCGGTGGGCGGCGGCCGAGGAGGCAGGCACCCGAACTTCCCTGGATACACAGGCCACTTCGGCTTCGGGGAGCGCGTCATGACCGCCGTCTCCGAGAACGGCCACCGCACCGCGTTCGTCGACAACGACAAGAAGCCCTGCGGCCACGGCCGGATGCTCCGCAAGGAGGACCCGCGCTTCGTCCGCGGCAAGGGCCGCTACGTCGACGACCTCGACCTGCCCGGCATGCTGCATCTGGCCATCCTGCGCTCGCCGTTCGCGCACGCCCGCGTCCTCTCCGTCGACACCAGCCTTGCGGAGGCCCACCCGAAGGTCCGTCTGGTCGTCACCGGCGCGATGCTCGCCGAGAAGGGGCTGGCGTGGATGCCGACCCTCTCGAACGACGTGCAGGCGGTCCTCGCCACCGACAAGGTCCGCTTCCAGGGCCAGGAGGTCGCCTTCGTCGTGGCCGAGGACCGTTACGCGGCCCGGGACGCGCTGGAGTTGATCGACGTCGAGTACGAGCCGCTGGACCCGGTGATCGACGTCCGCACCGCCCTCTCCCCCGATGCGCCCGTCATCCGCGACGACCTGGAGGGCAAGGCCGACAACCACTGCTTCGACTGGGAGACCGGCGACGAGGCCGAGACCGAGGCCGTCTTCGCCCGCGCGGACGTCGTGGTCACCGAGGACATCGTCTACCCGCGCGTGCACCCGGCGCCCATGGAGACGTGCGGTGCGGTCGCGGACTACGACCAGGTCGACGGCCGGCTCACCCTGTGGTCCACGACCCAGGCCCCGCACGCCCACCGTACCCTCTACGCGATCGTGGCCGGACTGCCGGAACACAAGATCCGGGTCGTCTCCCCCGACATCGGCGGCGGCTTCGGCAACAAGGTGCCGATCTACCCGGGTTACGTGTGCGCGATCGTCGGCTCACTCCTCATCGGCAAACCGGTGAAGTGGATGGAGGACCGCGCGGAGAACCTCATCAGCACCGGCTTCGCCCGCGACTACGTGATGCGCGGCGAGATCGCGGCCACCCGGGACGGCAGGATCCTCGCCGTCCGCACCCAAGTCCTCGCCGACCACGGCGCGTTCAACGGCACGGCCGCACCCGTGAAGTACCCGGCCGGCTTCTTCGGCGTCTTCACCGGCAGCTACGACATCGAGGCCGCCCACTGCAAGATGACCGCCGTGTACACCAACAAGGCGCCCGGCGGGGTCGCGTACGCCTGCTCGTTCCGCATCACCGAGGCCGTCTACCTGATCGAGCGGATCGTCGACTGCCTCGCGTACGAACTGGCCATGGATCCGGTCGAGTTGAGGATGAAGAACTTCATCCGGCCCGAGCAGTTCCCCTTCCGCACCAAGACCGGCTGGGTCTACGACTCCGGCAATTACGCGCCCACCATGGAACTGGCCAAGGAACTCGCCGGCTACGACGCGCTGCGCGTCGAGCAGGCCGAGAAGCGTGCCCGCGGTGAACTCATGGGCATCGGCGTGTCGTTCTTCACCGAGGCGGTCGGCGCGGGTCCCCGCAAGGACATGGACATCCTCGGTCTCGGCATGGCCGACGGCTGTGAACTGCGGGTGCATCCCACCGGGAAGGCGGTCGTCCGGCTGTCGGTGCAGTCGCAGGGGCAGGGGCACGAGACGACGTTCGCGCAGATCGTCGCGGAGGAACTCGGCATCCCGCCGCAGGACATCGACGTGGTGCACGGCGACACCGACCAGACACCGTTCGGCCTGGGCACCTACGGCAGCCGGTCCACGCCCGTCTCGGGCGCCGCCGCGGCGCTGGTCGCCCGCAAGGTGCGGGACAAGGCACGCCTGATCGCCTCGTCGATGCTGGAGGTGTCGGTCGCCGACCTGGAATGGGAGAAGGGCTCCTTCCACGTCGCGGGCGACCCCGAGGCCTCGGTCACCATCCAGGCCATCGCGATGCGGGCGCACGGCGCGGGCGATCTGCCCGAGGGCATGGAGGGCGGTCTGGAGGCGCAGATCTGCTACAACCCGGAGAACCTCACCTATCCGCACGGCGCCTACATCTGCGTCGTCGACATCGACCCGGGCACGGCGAAAGTCACCGTCCGCCGGTTCGTCGCGGTCGACGACTGCGGCACCCGCATCAACCCGATGATCATCGAGGGGCAGGTGCACGGCGGCCTCACCGACGGCGTCGGCATGGCGCTCATGGAGATGATCTCCTTCGACGAGGACGGCAACTGCCTCAGCGGCTCCCTGATGGACTATCTGATCCCCACCTCGCTCGAAGTCCCCGACTGGGAGACCGGGTTCACGGTCACGCCCTCCCCGCACCACCCCATCGGCGCCAAGGGGGTCGGCGAGTCCGCGACGGTCGGCTCGCCGCCCGCCATCGTCAACGCGGTGGTCGACGCGCTGAAGCCGTACGGCATCCGGCACGCGGACATGCCGCTCACGCCCTCCCGGGTGTGGGAGGCGATGCGGGGCCGACCGACTCCGCCGATCTGAAGGTGGCTGCGATGACCGGCAAGTTGAGTGCGCGAGCCCTCGAACTCACCGAGCGGCGCGTGCCGTTCGTCCACGCGCGCGTCGTGCGGGCCCAGGCGCCCGCCTCGGCACACCCCGGCGACGAGGCCATCGTGCACGGCGACGGCACCATCGACGGCTTCGTCGGCGGCCAGTGTGCCGAGGGTTCCGTGCGCACGGCCGCGCTCGGCGCCCTGCACGACGGTGGGCCACTGCTGCTGCGCGTCCTACCGCAGGGGGACGCCGAGTTCCCCGAGACGCCGGGGGCGCGGGTCGTGGTCAACCCCTGCCTGTCCGGAGGTGCGTTGGAGATCTTCCTGGAGCCAGTGCTGCCGCCGCCGCTGATCGAGGTCGTCGGCACCACACCGGTCGCGGAGGCCTGCGTCGCGTTCGCCGCTCTGCTGGGTTACGCCACGGCCCGCTCCCTGCCCGAACTCCCGCCCACCGCCCACACGTCGGCGGTGATCGTGGCCGGGCAGGGCCGCGGCGACGCGGAGTCCCTGCGCGCCGCCCTCGACGCGGGCATCGGTCACATCGCGCTGGTCGCCAGCCACCGCCGTGCCACTGCCCTCCTCGACGAACTCGGCCTGACCGAGGCGGAACGGGCCCGTGTCCAGGCTCCGGCCGGGCTGGACATCGGCGCCCGTACGCCACCCGAGATCGCGCTGTCGATCCTGGCGGACGTGGTGCGGGTCGTACACGCGTCGAAGGCGCCCGTGCCCGAGCGCCCTTCCCAGGCCGTGGACCCGGTGTGCGGGATGACGGTCACCGTGGGCGCCGACACACCCCATCTCGCCACCGGGGAGGGCGAGTTCTGGTTCTGCGGGACGGGCTGCCGGGACCGCTGGTACGCGGGTGGGCAGGCCGGCGGGTGAGCGGTCTCTTCACAGACGCCGACGACGTACGGCGGCGGCTCGGCGAGGTCGGCCACCTCGTCGACGACGGCACGGCGACCGCTCTGCTCCTGGCGACGCTGCTCGACCGGCCGCTGCTGCTGGAGGGCGAGCCCGGCGTGGGCAAGACCAGTGCCGCGAAGGCGCTCGCCAAGGCGCTGGACACTCCTCTGATCCGGCTGCAGTGCTACGAGGGGCTGACGGCGGGGGAGGCGCTGTACGAGTGGAACTACCAGCGCCAGCTGCTCGCCGTCCGGCTCACCGAGGCGCACGGGCGGGAGCTGTCCGACGCCGACCTGTTCACCGAGGACTTCCTGCTCGACCGGCCCCTGCTGCGGGCGGTGCGTCATCAAGGCCCGCTGCCGTCCGTGCTGTTGATCGACGAGATCGACCGGGCCGACGACGAGTTCGAGGCGCTGCTCTTCGAGTTCCTGGGCGAATCCGCCATCAGCATCCCGGAGTTGGGCACTTTCACCGCCGTACGGCCGCCCGTCGTGGTGCTGACCTCCAACCGCAGCCGGGAACTCCACGACGCGCTGCGCAGGCGCTGCCTCTACCACTGGATCGACTTCCCCACGCCCGAACGCACGGCGGAGATCCTGCGCCGTACGGTGCCGGCCGCGAACGAGCCGTTGATCGCGTCCACGACCGAATTCATCGGCCGGGTGCGCGAGTTGGACCTCGACAAGGCACCCGGCATGGCGGAGGCCATCGACTGGGTCTCCGCCCTGGCGGCCCTGCGGGTCGCGCGGCTGGCCCGCGACGACATCGTCCGCACGCTCAGCACGGTCGCCAAGAGCCCCGACGACCGCATCGCCGTCGTCGGCGCCCTCGACGCACTCGGCTACCCCGAAGAAGTGAGGACACGATGAAGATCGACAACGAGTTCAGCGTCGGTGTGCCGGTCGAGCGGGCGTGGCAGGCGCTCACCGATCTGGAGGCCCTCGCCCCATGCATGCCCGGTGCCGAACTGACCGGCGTCGACGGCGACATCCACCGGGGCAAGGTCAAGGTCAAAGTCGGGCCGATGGTCAGCCAGTTCGCGGGGACGGCGCGCTTCGTGGAGCGGGACGAGAGCGCCCATCACGCCGTGATCAGCGCGGCCGGCAAGGACATGCGAGGGGGCGGCAACGCGTCCGCGACGGTCGACGCCCGATTGCGCGGCGAGGGCGCCGGCACGGTCGTGACGGTCAGCACGGACCTCAACATCAGCGGCAGGCTGGCCCAGTTCGGCAGCGGCATGATCAAGGAGATCTCGGAGAAGCTGTTCGCGCAGTTCGTGGCGAACGTGGAGACGCAGTTGCTGGCGACGCGGGAGGCCGAGGCGGAACCCGAGGCAGTGCCGGCGGCACCCGTGTCGCAGTCGGCGCCGAGCGCGCCGCTGGACCTGATGCAAGTGGCCGGTGCGTCGGTGTACAAGCGGCTGCTCCCCGCGGTCGGCGCGGCCGTCGTCATCGCCGTGGTGATCTATCTGCTGGTCCGATGACACCGAGCGGTCCGCTGCTACCCGCCGTCGACCGGGCCGCGTTCGCGACCGCGCTGGCCGCGCGGCTCAGGGAACACGGCGTATCGGTGGGCCTGACCGGCACCCGGGACTTCGTGGACGCGCTCTCGGCCGCCCCGCCCAGGACGCGCACGTCGTTGTACTGGACGGCTCGCGTCACCCTCGTACGCGACCGTCCCGACCTGGCCCGCTTCGACGACGTCTTCGACGCGGTATTCGGGCAGTCCGTACTCGCTCTCGACCCGAACGCGCGCCGCGACGGGCACGGTGCGGGTGCCGACGGCCGGGACAGGGCTCGGGCCGGCGCTCACCCCGGTGCCGCGGCCGGCGGTTCCGGTCTGCCGTGGGTGACCTTGCCGCCCGCCGTCGACGGCGCCGAACACCGTGCGGAGCGTGCCCTGACGATGCCGCAGCGCCTGCCCAGCGAGCTGGCGACCGCAGTGGACACGCCGTTCGGTGAACTGGACGCGGAGCAGGCCGAGTTGCTCGGCCGCCTGCTCGACGCACGGCTGCGGGACTGGCCCGTACGCCGCACCCGGCGCTACGCCGTGCGGGCCAGCGGCCACCGGGTGGCGGTGCGGGAGACCGTGGCCCGGGCCCGGCGGACCGGCTGGGAACCGGTACGGCTGGTCCGGGCCGGTCCGGTGGACCGGCCACGCCGGGTCGTCGTGCTGTGCGACGTGAGCCGGTCGATGCAGGCGCAGGCGGTGGCCTGTCTGCATCTGATGCGGGCCCTCACGTTGACGACACACGCCGAGGTCTTCGCGTTCGCCACCTCCCTGACCCGGCTCACCACGGTGCTCGCGCACCACTCGGCCCAGGAGGCGTTCGAAGAGGCGACGGAACGGGTCGCCGACCGGTTCGGCGGCACCCGCATCGCCCACTGCCTGAGCACACTCCTGGCCTCGCACCACGGCGGCATCCTGCGCGGCGCGGTCGTGCTGATCGCCTCGGACGGCTGGGACGGCGACCCGCCCGACCGGCTCGCCACAGCCATGGCCCGGCTACGGCGCCGCGCCCACACGGTGATCTGGCTCAACCCCCGGGCCGCCGCCCCCGGTTTCGTCCCGCGCACGACGACGATGACCGCGGCCCTGCCGTACGTCGACCTGCTGCTGCCGGCGAACAGCTTCGGCGCGCTGCTGCGGGTGCCGGACGCGATCGCAAGGCTCGGGAGGCCGCGCGCAGCGCGCCTCCCAGGGGCGCGGGGAACTGCGCGCCCAGCCCCCACCGGCCCGCAGACAAAGAACCATGACCTCAGCTCCACAACGTCACGTGTATCGCCGGCCGAAACCGCCCCGCCGTAACCCCCGCACCACGCAACATCGCCTGCGTAGCCCGCGGTGTGGTGACAAATCGCCGCAACTCCGCGGCAGCGGCCGACGCTTCGCGGTCGGGCAGGGCGAGCAGGTTCCAGGAGCCACGCGCAGGGAGTTGAGGACCGGCGAGTTGACGGAGATCACCTTCGGCGAGGTCCTTCGTCACCGCGAAGGCGACGGCCAGGGCAACCCCTTTGCCCCGCTTGGCCTCGTCGACGGACGCGGCATGACTCTGGAAGATCCGCTGGTTGTGTTCGGGGATGCCCAGGCGGCGCAGTACCGACGGCACCATGCCCGTCCGCCCGACCGCCGAGGGACCCAACAACCAGGTCTGGCCACGCAGTTCGGCCGCACCGGCACTCGCCGCTGCCGCGAGCGGATGGTCCGGTCCTACGACGGCGATCACCTGGTAGTTGAGGAAGTGCGTGCAGGTCGTGGTGTCGTCGAGGGTGGCGGGGCGGGGCCCGATGGCCACGTCCACGGCGCGGGTCAGCAGCAGGGAGGCGAACTCCTGCGGGCCGTGCACGCTCAGTTCGACGTCGAGGTCGTCGGCGCGCCCCGCGAACAGCTCGATCAGGCCGGGGGCTGCATGTTCGGCGAACAGGCTCGACGCGGCGACGCGCAGCAGGCGTCGGCCGGAGCCGGCCTGTCTCACTTCGAGGATCGTCCGGTCCTGCAGCCCCAGCATCTCGGCGGCGCGGCTGGCCAGCCGCAGCCCGCCGGGGGTGAACGCGAGTCCGTTGGCCGTGCGGGCGAAGAGCTTGTCGCCGAGTTCCCTGCGCAGATGCGCGATGTGGATGGAGACGGCGGACTCGGTGACGGCGAGATCGGCCGCGGCGGCCTTCACGGAACCAAGGCGTACGGTCGCCGCGAAGGCCCGTAGTTGCGCCGGGGTCAACCAGAACCTCCCGCACTCGCCACGGGTGCCCATTCACCTGTGCCCTGGATCTCAAATTAGCGCACTTGTTCGCCGAGAGCCATGGTCGCGCCGAGAGCCGCACGGGCACAGCAAAAGCACAGGTAGGAAAGTTCAGCGCCGAGCCAAGACCCGTACATCGCAAGGGTGTTGACGTGCACACACCCGCCTGCGAAGGTCTGGACCTGGCGCATCCAGTAGCGCCCCCCACAGCCCAGAACTGGAGTCGGCGTGCCTGAACTGACACCCCCCACCGACAACTCCGCGAGAGCGGCGAAGCCCCGGACGCGCACCCGGCGCCTTCGCCGCTCCGCCGTCGTCACCGTCCTCGGCGCACTGGCCCTCGTGGTCGGGCAGGCGACGGCCGCCCAGGCCAACGTCCTCACGTTGCTCCCGCAGAACGCGGACGGCCAGGAGCAGACCTTCTCCCCGGCCTACGACTACGACGGCGACGGCTGCTACGCCACGGCCGCCATCGGCCTCGACGGCACCATCAACCCCGGGCTGAAGCTCGGCGGCGACGTCAACGGGCACTGCCACGACATGGCCCAGCTGAACAACGCCAACACGTACTCGCGGACCAAGTGCAACAACGACTGGTGCGCGGTGATGTACGCCAGCTACTTCGAGAAGGACCAGGTCACCCTGGGCCCGGCGGCCATCGGGCACACCCACGACTGGGAGCACGTCGTGGTGTGGATCAAGGACAACACGGTCCAGTACGTGTCGGTGTCGCAGCACTCCGCGTACCAGGTGTCGGCGGCCTCCGGGGTGCGCTTCGACGGCACGCACCCCAAGATCGTCTACCACAAGGACGGCATCGGCTCGCACGACTTCCGCTTCGCCAACACCAACGACGAGCCCGCGGAGAACGCCACCGGCAACTGGTTCTACCCGCGTCTGGTGGGCTGGAACGGCTACCCGGCCGGCCTCAAGGACAAGCTCCTGGCCGCCGACTTCGGCTCGGCCACGTTGAAGATCAGGGACAGCGACTTCAACTACGCCCTGTCCATCGCCGAGCCGTCCGGCATCTCGTTCGACCCGAACGCGTGATGCCGGCCCGGCCTCGGAGTTGGTGTTACGGGCGTGTCTCGTAGCGCGGTTTCGGGGTCGGGTGGATGTTCTGGTTGAGGCGGAAGACGTTGTCCGGGTCACGGTCGGCCTTGATACGGGCCAGGCGGTCGTAGTTGCCGCGGTAGCTGGCCCGGACACGTTCCTGTCCCTCGTCCATCATCATGTTCACGTAGGCGCCGCCCGCCGAGTACGGGTGCAGGGCCTCCTGGTAGTCGATGGCCCACCTCTTGATGACGCCCGCGTTGGCGGGGTCCCGGTCGACACCGGCGAAGACGGACGCCCAGCGCGCGTCGCGGTACGCCCACGGGGTCTCGTCGTTGCCGACGTCGTGGGCCGCGCCGTCGATCGGGTAGAGGTGCATCGTCGACTGCGGGGTGGGCACCTCCGCCCCGAACTTGGCGTGGAGTTCCACGGCGTCATCGGGGATGTCGTTGACGAAGTCGGCGCGCCAGTACCACTGGTCGCCTGGCGGGTAGAGCCCGTCGAACATGCCCTGCATGTCCGGGTGTTGCATCGGTCCGGCCGCGTGCAGGAGGGGTGCGGGCAGTGCGTCGAGCAGGGGCGCCATCTCACGTGCGGCGGCCTCGGAGTCGCCGCCGGTGTAGCACCACACCACGCCGGCCGTCTTGCGCAGTTGTAGCTCCTCGGGGAACGGCGGGGCGGGCGGGACACTGCCGTGCAGGAAGAACGCGTTCAGCTCGCGGGGCGCGTTCGGCAGGAAGTCCCGGTAGGCGGCGAGGACTTCGGCGCTGATCTCGACCGGCCAGAAGGTGGGCCCGGCGACGACCGTGCTGATCTCGTGCAGCCGGAACAGGAACGAGGTGACGACGCCGAAGTTGCCGCCACCGCCCCGGACCGCCCAGAACAGATCGCTGTTCTCGTCCGAACTCGCCCGCACCCGGCTGCCGTCGGCCAGGACGAGGTCGGCCTCCAGCAGGTTGTCGATGGTCAGCCCGCACTTGCGGGTGAGGTGGCCGAGCCCGCCGCCGGTGGCGAGACCGCCGACGCCGGTGGTGGAGATGATGCCGCTCGGGGTGGCGAGCCCGTGCGCGTTGGTGGCACGGTCCACCTCGCCCCACACGCACCCTCCGCCGACCCGTACCGTGCGTGCCTCGGGGTCCACCTGGATGTCCTTCAGGAGCGACAGGTCGGCGACCACTCCCCCGTCGACGGTGCCGAGTCCGGCTCCGTGGTGGCCGCCTCCCCGTACCGCGAGGGGCAGTTCGTGGGCGCGGGCGAAGCCGATCACGCGGGCCACGGCGTCCGGGTCGGCGGGGCGGGCGATGAGGGCGGGCCGTTTGTCGGTCATCGCGTTGTAGACGGCGCGGGCCGCCGGATAGCCGGCGTCGTCCGGGCCGATCAACTCCCCGGCGAAGTCGGTCAGTTCACGGCGAGCGGCTTGTGCGGGTGTGCTGGACATGCGGTCCCCCGTTTCGTGGTGCTCTGGTTGACCTGCATGTTCTACGCCGCCCGGGAACGCGCGGACATCCGTGCCCGTCACCCAGCTCGGCGGCGCCGGGTACCTACGTTTCGGCGTCCGGCAGCAGCCCGAGTTCCGTGGCCCGGGCCGCGGCCTGCCGCCGGGTGGGCGCGTCCAGCTTCTCCAGTACGGCCCGCACATGGTTGTCGACGGTACGGACGGACACGACGAGTCGGTCGGCGATCTCCGGGTTCGTCAGACCGTCCACCAGCAGTCGTACGACCTGGAGTTGGCGTTCCGTGAGCCCGCCAGGGTTGCCCCGGGTCGCCGCGTGCGGGCCGCGCGGGACATGGCGGACACCGAGGTCACGCAGTTCGGCGCGGATGCGGCGGGCGAGGGGTTCGGCGCCGAGCGCGTCGAGTTCGGCGAGCGCGGTGAGCTTGTCGGCCGCGTCGGGACTCTCCGCGAGCGCGGCGGCGCGTTCGTAGGGGCAGCCCGCCTGTTGCCACAGATCCGCTGCCCGCTTCCACTCCCCGGCGGCCTGCAGCGCGTACGGGTGGTCGCTGTCGTCGGCGGCCACCGGGTGCCCGACCTTGCAAAGCCAGTAGCCGAGTTCGGCCCGGTACGGCCCGTGGTCGAGGCGGGCCGCCTGCGCATGGACCGGCTCCGCCGCCTCGATCACCGCCGCGTGGTCGCCCCGCAGCCAGGCCGCCTCCGCCCGTGCCGCCGCCACCGGGCCCTTGCGCTGCAACTCCCCGGCCCGTACGGCGATCTCCTGGGCCTGGGTGAGGAGTTCGTCGGCGCCCGGCCTGCCGCACCGGACGCGCACCCGGGCCAGGACGGTCAGCGCGGGGCAGCGGGCCGGTATGAAGTCGTGCATCCCGTACTCGGCGTGCCGCTCGGCCTCGTCCCAGTCGGCGGCGGCGAGCCGGCGCATGGCCTGCTCGACGTGGAGGTAGTTGAGGAACCCCAAGTGCTCGGCGCGGTCGGCGAGTTCCATGGCCGGGGGCAGATAGCGGTCGGCCTCGGCGTAGCGGAGGTCGTCGAGGAGGGACCAGATGATGTTGGCGTAGGACCGGCAGGCGTGTTCGACCTCGCCCGCGGCCAGCGCCACCGTGAGGCTCTCCTCGACCTGACGTCGCCCGTCCGGGTCGCCGCTGCGCCAGCGGGCGGTGCCCACGTTGTTGAGGGCGTGGGCGAGGATCGCGGGGTCGTCCGCGCGGCGGGCCAGGGCGATGGCGCGCTCGCCGTGGGAGATGGCCTCGGCGTACCGGTCGGACAGCATCCGCAGCTGGGCGGTGTTGCTGAGCGCGAGGGCCAACAGCCGGTCGTCACCGGCGTGTTCGAGGACGGCGATGGCCTCCCGTGCCGCGTCCTGGGCCTCCTCCGCGTGGCCCGCCCACCAGTGGATGCGGGACAGCCACCGCAGGTCGGCGCCGAGAGTGAGGGTGTCACCGAGGGAGCGGCGCAGGGCCACGGCATCGCGCTGGGCGGCGACGGCCTCGACGGAGTCGGCGACGGTATAGCACTCCACGGCGTAGCGTTCGAGCAGGTCGGCGAGTTCGGCGGGGGTGTAGCGGTGCCGCTGCCGCAGCACGAGCCGCAGATGGGCGGCGGCCTCGCGATGGGCGCCCGCCTCGGTGGCGTCCTGGGCAGCGCGGGGGCCGTAGCGGGCGATGGCGTCCTGGTCGCCGGCCTGTGCGGCGTGGTGGACGACGCGGGCCGGGTCGGAGCCGGGCCGGAGCATCAGGGCGGTGAGCACATCGCGGTTGAGGTCGATGCGCCGGGCCGCGGGCAGGGAGTCGGCGACGGCGCGACGGATCAACTCGTGGCGGAACGCGACCCGTTCGGGGGTCACCGCGAGGAGCCCGCGCTGTTCGGCGGCGGCCAGCACGGCGACCCCGCCCGTCAACAGCGCGTCGACGAGGTGCCGTTCGACGGCGGAGGGCACGACGGCGAGCTGGTCCAGCGCGTCGACGGTCCGGCCGTCGAGTCCGCGCAGCCGGGCGAGCACGGCGTCGACGACCGTCGGGGGCACTCCCCCGGTGCCGCCGGCCGCGAGGACCTCCGTCACGAAGAAGGGGTTGCCCGATGTCACCTCGTACACCTGGGCCGGGTCGAGACGGCTGGCCGAACTGAGGGCGCGTACCGCCGACTTGGAGAGGCGGGCCAGCGGGAGCCGGTGCACGCGGTCCGTGCGGGAGACCTCGCCGAGGAGGTGCCGCAGCGGGTGCTCGCGGCTCAACTCGTCGTCCCGGTAGGTGAGGACGAGTACGGCGGGCAGCCGATGCATGCGCCGGACCAGGAAGCGCAGGGCGTCCAGCGATGCCTCGTCGGCCCAGTGGACGTCCTCCACGACGAGCACCGCCGGATGCGGTACGCCGGCCAACTCCCCTTGCAGGGCTTCGTGGACGCGGTGGCGGTCGCCGCCCTCCATGACGGCCCGGGCGAGTTCGGTGCCGACGCTGCCGACGAGGTCGCGGAACGGGCCCAGGGGGCGGCGGGTGGCGAGGTCGTCGCACTGGCCCAGGAGGATGCGTGTACTGTGCGGCAGCCGGTCCGGCATGGCCTTCACCAGGCTCGACTTGCCTATGCCCGCCTCGCCGAGGACGAGCGCCACGGAACCGGCCCCGTCCGCCGCCTCACGTGCGGCCGATGCCAGTCGCGCCAGTTCGGGCTCACGCTCCAGGATCCCCCGATCCACGCCGCCGATTGTGCCACTCACCGCCGACTTCCGTACGGGTGTCACACTTCGGTCCTTTGCCGCCCTCTTGAGTGCAGACACCCACGGGAGGCGCTCATGACCCGCCCGAACCGAACCGGCCGGGATCGCGCTCAGTCGCGCACGTGCAACCCGAAACCCGTGCGGCCCGCGGGCTCCAGTCCCTCCTTCAGGTGCAGCGAGGGGATCTCGTAGTCGCCGAAGTTCTGCCGGCGGAACGCGATCGGCTCGGTCGACTCCAGGGTGAGCAGGCGCTGCTCCCAGGCCTTGGCGACGTCCGGGTAGTCCTCGGCGGTCATCCGGTCGGTGCCGTACAGCACGAACGGTGGCAGCACCGCGATGCCCGGGTAGTAGAGGATGCCGTGGTGGATCGGGAACAGCAGATCGTCGATGGGGCCGTTGATCCCGCGAGCGGCGTAGTGCGGCTCAGGACCGCCGACGGTCACCGACAGCAGAGCCTTCCTGCCCGCGAGGGTGCCTTCGCCGAAGCGCTCGCCGTACTTGGTGTCGCTGTGCTCGCCGACGCCGTAGGCGAAGTGGAAGGTGAACACCCGGTCCACCCACCCTTTGAGGATCGCGGGCATCGTGTACCACCACAGCGGGAACTGGAAGATGACCGTGTCGGCCCACAGCAGCTTCTCCTGCTCGGCGCGGACGTCCGGGGTGAGCGTGCCGGCGTCGAACGCCCGGCCCGAGTCCAGGGCGACCTTCAGCGGACGTGAGGCGTCGGGGCCGTAGTCCGCCGCGTCCACGACCGCCTTCCAGTTCATCGCGTACAGATCGCTCACCCGGACCTCGTGCCCCGCGGTCTCCAAGGTGGACACCGCGAGGTCCTTCAGCGAGTTGTTGAGCGACTTCGGCTCCGGGTGGGCGTAGACGATCAGCGTCTTCACGGGAACTCCAACTCCTTCGGATCGGTCGCCTCCGATACTGGGCACCGTGGCGCGTGGCATTCAGGGGCGCCTCGTCCGTCGGACGGGACTTCCTGGTATCGGCAGGACCACCCTCACGGGCAACCGCCGAGGCGATACTGGGGACATGGACGATCTTGCGGGCTTCCTGCGGACCCGGCGTTCCCGGGTCGACCCGGCGTCCGTCGGCATCCCCACCGACAGCCGCCGCCGGGTCGAAGGGCTGCGCCGCGAAGAGGTCGCGCACCTGTCCGGCGTCAGCGTCGACTACTACGTACGCCTGGAGCAGGGCCGCGCGACCCAGCCCTCCGAGCAGATCCTCGACGCGCTCGCCCGTGTCCTCGGGCTCGACGAGACCGAACGCGGGCACCTCGACCGGCTCGCCCGGCAGCGCCGCCGCCGCGCGAAGGCGCCGGGCGGGAGGGTCCGGCCGGAGCTGCTGCGCGTCCTCGACCTGGTCGCCGACGCACCCGCGCTGATCATGGACCATCGCCTGGACGTGCTCGCCGGGAACCGCCTCGGCGGGCTCCTGTACGGCCGGCCGCTGCCGGGCCTGAACACCGCCCGGCACATCTTCCTCGAAGAGGCCGGGCGCGGTCTTTACGCGGACTGGGAGATATGCACCCTCGACGTGGTCGGACATCTGCGCCTGGCCGCCGGCAAATACCCCGAGGATCCCCGACTGGCTTCGCTCATCGGCGAGTTGGCGATGGGCAGCGAGCGCTTCCGTCGTCTCTGGGCCCGCGCGGACGTCCGCGCCCGTACCCATGGACGCAAGGCGTACCTGCACCCGCTGGTCGGACTGCTGGAACTGCACCAGGAGAACTTCGCGCTACCGGACGAATCGAGCATGGAGCTGCTGGTGCTCTCCGCGGCCCCCGGCAGCCCAGCCGAGGACGGGCTGCGCCTGCTCGCGGGCCTGGGTGCGGACAGCGGTGACGCGCGTCCCGGAGTGAACGCCCGGGTCCGCGAGTGACACGACGCCGCCCGGGCGCCGACCGACCGAACTCCCGCCTCAGGGACGGATGGTCGAGCTGGACGACGGCGACACGCCGCTCCCCCTCGACCGTCCGGCCGAACTCGCGCGGCTCATCAGGGAGTTCGCACGCCCTGCGGCGCCTTCCGCGCCGGCATGATGTGGTGCCGACGGCGCGGCTTGGGGGCGTCGAGCATGCTGACGCCGATGTAGCGGCTGCTGCGGATGAAGAGCGTGGGGCCGGCCACGAAGGTGACGAAGACGGTGATCACGCTGACGGAGAACAGGACCGGGAGCGACTGCCCCTCGGGGAGGGTCTTCCCGCCTTCGTGAAGGGCGTAGGCGAAGGCCGCGAAGAAGGCGACCAGGCACAGCACCGCGAGGACGCGGAGGACGCTCGCGATCGTCCGGGTGGAGGAGTGGTCGCGCACCTCGGCCAGCAGAGACGCCGAGCACACGTGGCAGGTCAACTCCACCGTGTGCTTGCCCGATGCGGGCCGCTTGACGACGTAGCGGGTGTCCTTCCAGGTGATCGTGCGCGTTCTCGGTCTGAGGAATCCCCCGGAGAGCTTGTCACTGAGTATGTGCCGGACTGCGACCTGAACGGCCCCCGCTGTGTTCATGTTTCCTCCGGCCAGCACCCCGTCGATCATCACGAATCCCGCACAGTGTGACCTGTGAGAACCGGCCACTCAATGGTCCTGGTGATTTCTTTTCCTTCGCCTACAACTTCTCAACTCAGGCATGCCGTGCGGGACTTCTCCGGTCGCACCTCTTGACGGCTTTGGTGCAGACCTTTAGGTTCACCAGCCAACAGACCTCCCATGAATGCATTCCCCGCTCACATATGTGAACACTCGTGTTCACCTCTCACCGCCCTCATGCCGGCGGCGTCCACCCCCCACCCAGGACGAAAGGCCCCCTCGTCATGCAACGCCTCGCCCTGCGCTGCGCCCTCGCCCTCTCCCTCGGCCTCACCGCCGTCGGCACCCTCGCAGCCCCCTCCGCCTCGGCCGCGACCGGCACCATCACCGGCCTCGGCGGCAAGTGTCTCGACGTCGCCGGCGCGAGTTCCGCCGACGGCACGGCCGTACAGATCTACGACTGCAACGGCACCGCCGCCCAGCAGTGGACGGTCGGCTCCGACGGGACCATCAGAGCCCTCGGCAAGTGCCTTGACATCACCGGCAATTCGACGGCCAACGGCGCCCAGCTCCAGCTGTGGACCTGCGGCGGCAGCGCCAACCAGCAGTGGACGGTCTCCGCCGCGCACGACATCGTGAACCCGGCCGCGAACAAGTGCCTGGACGTCACGGGCAACACCTCGGCCAACGGCACCCGCACCCAGATCTGGACCTGCTCCGGCGCCGCCAACCAGAAGTGGACCGCGCCCGCCGCAGGCGGCACGACCCCACCCACCACCGCCCCGATGGCCGTGGCCCCGTACCTGTACAACGGCTGGGGGAACCCGCCCAGCCCTACGACTGTCATGAACGCAACCGGCGTGAAGTGGTTCACGCTGGCGTTCGTCCTGAGCAACGGCTACTGCAACCCGCAGTGGGACGGCGGCCGCGCGCTGACCGGCGGGGTCGACCAGTCGACCATCAACACCGTGCGGGCCAACGGCGGTGACGTCGTCCCGTCCTTCGGCGGCTACAGCGGCAACAAGCTGGAGAGTTCCTGTTCCAGCGCGAGTGAACTGGCGGCGGCCTACCAGAAGGTCATCAGCGCCTACTCGCTCAAGGCCATCGACATCGACATCGAGGCCGACGCGTACAGCAACGGGACCGTGCAGCAGCGGACCGTGGACGCGCTGAAGACCGTCAAGGCCAACAACCCGGGCATCAAGGTGTACGTCACCATCGGCACCGGGCAGAGCGGTCCCGACACGAGTCTCATCAACCGGGCCGCGTCCTCCGGGCTGACCGTGGACGCGTGGACGATCATGCCGTTCGACTTCGGCGGCGCGGGCCAGAACATGGGCACGCTCACCCAGCGGGCCGCCGAGGGCCTCAAGACCGCGCTGAAGAACGCGTACGGCTACAGCGACGACGCGGCCTACCGGGACATGGGCATCTCCTCCATGAACGGCATCACCGACAACAACGAGACCGTCACCACCGCCGACTTCCAGACCATCCTCGGCTACGCGCAGACGCACCACCTCGCGCGCCTGACGTTCTGGTCCGCCAACCGTGACCGTCCCTGCCCGGGCGCCTACCCGAACGACGACACGTGCTCGGGCGTGAGCCAGAGCAACTGGCAGTTCACCAGCATTTTCGCCCAGTACACCGGCTGACGGCCGCCCCTGCGACCTTCTCTCCCCAACCCCCCATCACCACAGGAGAATCCGTGCTCAGACGCAAGAGACTGACCGGCCGCCACCCCATACCGAGAGCGCTCACGGCGGTCGCGCTCGTGGCCACCACCGTGACCGGAATCGAGTTCGCCACGCAGGCCTCGGCGAGCGCGGCGGGCACGGCCGCCGCCGCGATCCCGACCGGGTACACCACCGTGGTCAACAAGGGCAGCGGCAAGTGCGTCGACGCCCGTTCGGCCGCGAGTGCCGACGGCACGGCCGTCCAGCAGTACACGTGCAACGGAAGCACCGCGCAGAACTGGCAGTTGGTCGCCACCGACGGCGGCTACTACCGCGTGAACAGCAACCTGAACGCGGCCGAGGCCTGGGACGTCACCGGCGTCTCCACCGCCGACTCCGCGCTCATCCAGCTGTGGACGTACTCCGGCGGCAACAACCAGCAGTGGCTGCCGGTCGCCGAGGCCGACGGCGCCTATCACTTCGTCAACCGCAACAGCGGCAAGTGCCTCGACGTGCCGAGCGCGTCGACCGCCGACAGCGTGCAGTTGGCGCAGTACACCTGCAACGGCACGGCCGCGCAGTCCTTCACGCTGGGCGGCGCCACGACGAACCCGCCGGGCACTCCGGACTTCGGTCCCAACGTGACGGTGTTCGACCCGTCGATGTCGGCGTCCAGCATCCAGTCCAAGCTGGACTCGGTCTTCACCCAGCAGCAGACCAACCAGTTCGGCTCGACCCGCCAGGCCCTGCTGTTCAAGCCGGGCACGTACAGCGCGAACGCCAACGTCGGCTTCTACACACAGGTCGCGGGCCTCGGCTTCTCGCCGGACGACGTGACCATCAACGGCGCGGTGCACGCGGAGGCCGACTGGTTCCAGGGCAACGCCACGCAGAACTTCTGGCGCGACGCCGAGAACCTGTCGGTCAACCCCACTGGCGGCACCGACCGTTGGGCCGTCTCGCAGGCCGCCCCGTACCGGCGCATGCACGTGCGCGGCAACCTGGCGCTGGACGACGGCGGTTGGTCCAGCGGCGGCTTCATCTCCGACACCAAGGTCGACGGCCAGATCCAGTCCGGCTCCCAGCAGCAGTTCCTCACCCGGAACTCCACGATGGGCAGTTGGTCCGGCTCCAACTGGAACATGGTCTTCGTCGGCGATCAGGGCGCACCCGCCCAGTCCTTCCCGACGTACACCAACGTCGCCAGCTCCCCGACGATCCGCGAGAAGCCCTTCCTGTACGTCGACAGCGCGGGCGCCTACCAGGTGTTCGTGCCCGGGCTGCAGTCCAACGCCGTCGGGACGACGTGGAGCGGGAAGACCCCGGCGGGCAAGTCCCTGCCGATCGACCAGTTCTACATCGTCAAGCCCGGCGCGACCGCGGCCGACATGAACACCGCGCTCGCGGCCGGCAAGAACCTGCTGGTCACCCCGGGCGTCTACCACCTCAACCAGACGCTCAACATCACGCGCCCCGACACGGTCGTCCTGGGCATGGGCCTGGCCACCTTCGTGCCGGACGGCGGGATCACCGCGATCTCCACCGCCGACGTGGACGGCATCGAGCTGGCGGGCCTGCTGATCGACGCGGGCACCACCAACTCGGCCACCCTGGTGCAGATCGGCCCGTCCGGCTCGACCGCCACTCATGCCTCCGACCCGACGCAGTTGTCCGATGTCTTCGTCCGCATCGGCGGCGCCACCGTCGGCAAGGCCACCAACTCCCTTGTCATCAACAGCGCCAACACGATCATCGACCACACCTGGATCTGGCGGGCCGACCACGGCAACTCCGGCACGGTCGGCTGGACCACCAACACGGCCGACACCGGACTGATCGTCAACGGCGCCAACGTGACGGCGTACGGCCTGTTCGTCGAGCACTTCCAGAAGACCCAGGTCGTCTGGAACGGCAACGGCGGCAGAACGTACTTCTTCCAGAACGAGATGCCCTACGACCCGCCGAACCAGGCCTCCTGGATGAACGGTTCCGGGAAGGGCTACCCCGCCTACAAGGTCGCCGCCAACGTAACCAGCCATGAGGCATGGGGACTTGGCAGCTACTGCTACTTCAGCAGCAATTCGAGCGTGGTCGCCGATCACGCCTTCGAGGTGCCGAGCGTGTCCGGGGTCAAGTTCCACGACATGGTGACCGTCTCGCTGGGCGGGGTCGGCACGATCAGCCACATCATCAACAGCACCGGCGGACCGTCCAACTCCAGTACCAACGTCGCCTACTTGACCAACTACCCGTAGACCGCACGGAAAGGATCGATCAGAAGATGAACACTGTCAGATCCGGTTCCACCCGCGCGCTCCTGCGGGTCCTGCTCCTCCTGGCGACGCTGCTCGGCCTCGCGGCCGTACCGCCCGCCGCCCAGGCCAGCATGGCGGCGACCCCGTTCAAGATCCTCGCGCTCTACAGCGGTACGTACGACGCGGCGCACATCGACTTCGACAAGGAGGCGAACGTCTGGTTCCCGCAGCAGGCGGCGGCGAACGGCTACACCTACACGGCCAGCACCAACTGGGACCTGCTCGCCAACGGCGGGGTCAACGCCTACCAAGTCGTCCTGTTCCTCGACGACTTGCCGCAGACCTCCGCCCAACGCACCGGATTCGAGGCGTACATGAGGGGTGGCGGCGGCTTCATGGGCTTCCACGTCTCCGCCTTCACGACGGACGCGGCGAGCTGGTCCTGGTACCACAACACGTTCCTCGGCTCGGGGAACTTCGTGTCCAACACCTGGGGTCCGACTGCGGTGACCCTGAAGGTGGAGGACCACTCGATCCCGCCCACAGCCGCCCTGCCGGCCACGTTCACCTCGTCGGTCAGCGAGTGGTACAGCTGGTCCAACGATCTGCGGCAGAACCCGGACATCAAGATCCTGGCGTCGATCGACCCGAGCAGCTTCCCGGTCGGCACGGATCCCAACCAGTCCTGGTACAGCGGGTATTACCCGATCATCTGGACCAACACGAAGTACAAGATGCTGTACGCGAACTTCGGCCACAACGCGATGAACTACACGACCAACACGCGCCTGTCGTCGACGTTCGCGAGCGCCACCCAGAACCAGTTCCTGCTGAACGGGCTCAAGTGGCTGGGCGGGGGCGACACTTCGACCCCGCCGACCGACACCCCGATCTCCGAGACGTCCTGGTACTCCGTGCAGAACGGCGGCAACGGCACCTGCGTGGACGCCCGTTCGGCGGCCACGGCCAACGGGACGGCGATCCAGCAGTACGCCTGCAACGGTACGACGGCACAGCAGTACCAGTTCCGCTCCACCGACAGCGGGTACATGGAGATCACCGCGCGCGGCAACCCGGCGCAGGCCATCGACGTGACCGACCGCTCGACGGCGGACAACGCGCCGTTGCAGCTGTGGGCCTACTCCGGCGGCACGAACCAGCAGTGGCAGCCAGTGAAGGAGACGAGCGGCCGCTACCACTTCGTCGCCCGGCACAGCGGCAAGTGCCTCACCGCCGCCACGGCGGCGACGAACACTGTCCAACTCACCCAACGGACCTGCGACGGCTCCACCGCGCAGGCCTTCCAGCTCGCCGTGCAGTCCTGAGCCTGCACGGCGACCAGGGGCGCCGCTGTCGCATCGCGTGTCGATGCGGCGGGGGCGCCCCTTCGTTTTCCCCGCTCCCGTCGGCATGTTTTCGACGCTAACAGAAGACTGTTGTCAGCGATACGAATCCCTGTTATCGTCGATTACATGAACACGAGATCGCTGATAATCGAGGCAGCGGCGGAGCTGATCGCCCAGTCGCCGAGCGGCGACGTCTCGACACGCGCGGTGTGCGAGGCGGCGGGCGTCCAACAGCCCGTGCTGTACCGGCTGTTCGGCGACAAGGACGGGCTACTGGCGGCGACGGTCGACCACGTGTGGGACCAGTACCTGGAGACCAAGCGCGCCGCGCAGAAGTCCGATGACCCGCTGCGGGACCTCCGGGCCGGCTGGGACAGCCACACCGCGTTCGCACTGGCGCACCCCAACGCCTACAAGCTGATGTTCGCCCCGGCGCTCCGTTCCGTGCCCGCGGCGGCGGAGGAGGCGATGCGCATCCTCCGCGGAGACCTTGAGCGGCTCGCCGCGCAGGGCCGCCTCCGTGTCGCACCGGAGATCGCGGCACGCATGGTCATGTCGGCCAACACCGGGGTGTCCCTGTCGCTGATCACCCGACCCACGCTGTATCCGGACTCGGGCCTGTCGAGGCTGGTCCGGGACGCGATCCATCAGGCGATCCTGCTCGATCCCGATCCCGCGGCGGACACCACGGCCGCGGACGCCCGCGTCGCAGCCGCGACCACGCTGCTCTCGTCCCTCGGCGATCTCACCCCCGAACCGTTCAGCCCCGCGGAGTCGGCCCTGCTCGGGCAGTGGCTCACGCAGATTCCCGTCTCCCCGCAGCACCCCACATCCCGGAAGGGCCCTCACCATGACTGACACCGACACCCCCACCCGCGTCGCGCTGATCACCGGCGGTTCCGGCGGCATCGGCCGCGCGGTCGCCGAACGCCTCGCCCAGGACGGCATCGCCGTCGGCGTGCACTACGCCGGCAACAAGTCCCGCGCCGACGAGACGGTCGCCGCGATCACCGCGGCCGGCGGCCGGGCGATCCCGGTCGGCGGCGACGTGGCCGACGAGCAGGAGATGGCGGCCGCCTTCGACGCGGTCGAGGCGGAGTTCGGCGGGCTCGACGTGGTCGTCAACACCGCCGGGATCATGGTCCTTTCACCCATCGCGACCATGAACCTCGACGACCTCGACCGCATGCACCGCACCAACATCCGCGGCACGTTCGTCGTCTCCCAGCAGGCGGCCCGCCGGGTGCGCGCGGGCGGCGCGATCATCAACTTCTCCACCACCGTCACCCGCACCAAGTTCCCGACGTACGGCGGCTATGTGGCGAGCAAGGCCGCGGTCGAGGCGATGACCCTGGTCCTGGCCCGCGAACTGCGCGGCAAGGACATCACCGTCAACACGGTGGCCCCCGGCCCGACCGCCACGCCCCTCTTCCTCGACGGCAAGGACGAGGCGACGGTCCAGAACCTCGCGATGGCCTCCCCCTTGGAGCGCCTCGGCGCCCCGGACGACATCGCGGAGTCGGTCGCGTTCCTCGCCGGCCCGGCCCGCTGGATCAACGGCCAGGTGCTGTACGCCAACGGCGGGCTGGCCTGATCCGCCGCCCCACCCCCTCAAGGAGATCCCCATGAACAACATCGTCGTGATCACCGGCGCCTCCAGCGGCTTCGGCGCCCTCACCGCCCGCGCCCTCGCGGACAGGGGCAACACCGTCTACGCCGGGATGCGCAACACCACCAGCCGCAACGCACCCCAGGTCCAGGCCGCCGCCGACTACAGCAAGGAACACGGCGTCGACCTGCGCTCCATAGAACTCGACGTCAACGCGCAGGACTCCGTCGACGCGGCGATCGACCGGGTCGTCGCCGAGCACGGCCGGATCGACGTCCTGATCCACAACGCCGGCCACATGGTCACCGGACCGGCCGAGGCATTCACGCCCGAGCAGCTCGCCGAGCTGTACGACGTGAACGTCCTCTCCACCCAGCGCGTCAACCGCGCCGCACTGCCCCACCTGCGCAAGGCCGGCCGGGGTCTGGTGATCTGGGTGTCGAGTTCGAGCGTGAAGGGCGGTACTCCGCCGTATCTGGCGCCGTACTTCGCCGCCAAGGCCGCGATGGACTCCCTGGCCGTCAGTTACGCGGCCGAGCTGGCCCGTTGGGGTGTGGAGACGTCCATCGTGGTGCCCGGTGCGTTCACCAGCGGCACGAACCACTTCGCCCACTCCGGGCACCCTGCGGACGGCGTGGTCGCGGCGGAGTACGAGACGCGGTACGCCGGTCTGATGACCCAAGTCGCGGAGAAACTGGCCGCGTTGGAGCCCGAGGGTGCGGACGCCTCGCTGGTCTCCGACGAGATCGCCCGCATCGTCGCACTCCCCTCAGGGCAGCGCCCGTACCGGGTGCACATCGACCCGGCCGACGACGGCTCCGAGGCGGTCTCCGTCGTGGCCGACCGTATCCGCCGCGACTTCCTGACCCGGGTCGACCTGGCGGACCTGCTCTCCGTGCGCCCCACTGCGGCCTGACCAACAGCCGTTTACAAGGTCACCGCCTCCGGCACGTCCCGCCGATACGGCTCCCCGCCCCCGAACAACTCCTCGGACACGGCCCGTACGGCGTTGACAACCAGCGGAGCGACAAGTTCCAGCGGCGCACGGCCGTCCCCGACGACCGAGATCGCGCCGACCGGGCCGTCGGGCCCGCGCAGGGCGAGGCCGACGCAGCCGAGGTCGGGAAAACACTCGCCCCGGTCGATCGCGAGCCCGTTGCGACGGCGTACGGTGCCCAACTCGCGGTGCAGCAGGTCGAGTCAGCCGATGCTGTGCGAGGTACGGCACTCCATCGCCTTCTGGTAGCGGGCGTCGATCTCCTCCGGGCTCAGCCAGGCCAGCATGGCCTTCCCGAGCCCGGTGCAGTGGGCGACCGCGCGTCCGCCGACCCGGGAGGGGATGTCGACCGCCGCCCGGCCTCCCACCTTGTCGAGGTAGTAGATCTCCGGTCCGTCGAGCACGGCGAGATGGACGACCATTTTCGTGCGCACGGCCAGGTCGAGGAGTTGGGGCGCCGCCGCCGCGCGCAGCGTGCTGTGCCTGTGGTGCAGCCAGTCCAGGCGCACCAGTTGGTCGAGGATCCGGTGGGTGGTCGAGCGTGGGAGATGGGTCCGGCGGGACACCACTTCGAGGGTGAGGTGTGTCTGGGGCCGCTCGAAGAGGTCCATGATCAGCGTCACGCGCTCCATCATCGACGGCGGCAGCGCATGCCGGTCGGCCTCGTATCGCGGGTCCAGGCGAAGGGCAGACGTCATCGTCAATGCCTCTCTGCTCAAACTGAAATCAATTCTAGTTCGGCGCCGGCGTCAACGTATCAACGGCATCGGACGCGGGCCAAGAGGCGTGCACGAGTTTATTGGTACGCCCGGTCTAAACAATGCACGAAAGCGCCGCTCCCCGGTGCACGGCCGGGGAGCGGCGGCTTGGCGGAAAAGCGCGATCAACAGCCGCGGGTCAGATCGAGCGCGATGTCCACGATCATGTCCTCCTGCCCACCGACCAGCCCCCGCCTGCCGACCTCCTGAAGGATGGTGCGCGCGTCGAGGCCGTACTGACCGGCCGCCGTCTCCGCGTGCCGCAGGAAGCTGGAGTAGGCACCCGCGTAGCCGAGGGTCAGGGTCTCCCGGTCGACGCGCACCGGACGGTCCTGGAGCGGGCGGACCAGGTCGTCGGCGGCGTCCTGGAGCGCGAACAGGTCACAACCGTGGTCCCAGCCAAGGAGGTTGGCCACCGCGATGAACGGCTCGATCGGGCAGTTGCCGGCGCCCGCGCCCTACCCTGCCAGGGACGCGTCCACCCGGGTCACGCCCTCCTCCACCGCGGTCACCGAGTTGGCGACCGAGAGGGAGGTTCGCGCTCTCGGTCTAGCGCCTCAGGACACGTTCGCGCCGACCGCCCTCAGAGACGGGGCGGCTTCTCCCCTGCGGGATCCGCGGCCACTCCGATACCGCGGAACACGGGGGCCGGCGGCAGCGGTTCCGTCCCGTCCGGCTGGGTGCGCATGCCGTCCAGCAGCAGGCGCAGGTAGCGCCGCCACAGGTCGGGCTCTCCGGTCTGGTCGGTGACCGCGGCCACCATCAGCTGGATCATCGGGAGATCCAGGTGCTCCATGTCCGGGCGCAGCGCCCCCTGCTCCTTGGCGCGCGCGACCAGCGGATCGACCAGGGGCTTGATCCGCCGGTCGACGAGAGCGTGCCGCTGGGCCGCCTTGCCGGTGCCGAGCATGACCTCGCGCAACCCCCGGTCGTGCGCCTGGAGTTCGCACACCTTCTCCAGGCTGGACGCCAGCCCGTGCCACGGGTCGGGATCGGCGGCGGCCTCCCGCGCGGACGCCTCGACCTGGTCGATCATGTCCTCGAAGACCGCGTCGACCAGTTCTTCCTTGTTGGAGAAGTGCCGGTAGGCCGTCCCCACACCGAGTCCCGCGTGGCGGGCGACGTCATCCAGCGTCGCGGCCAGACCCCGGTCGCGGAACACCTCGCGGGCGGCGGTCATCAGGCGGCGGCGGTTCAGCTCGGCGTCGCGCCGCAACGGCGGTCTGCCGGGTTCAGCGAGCTCCGCCATGCCAGTCGTCACGCCTTCCGGATGATGTCGGATCTTCCAGCTCATCGTACCGGCGCGAGCTGGGCGCCCCTTGATCAGGTTCGACCCGGCGCGATCACCCCCCCCCGACCTAAACGGAGACGATATCTCCGTTTGATGTTACGGTGGCAGAGACAAACCGGAGATGCAATCTCCGTTTACCACCTCGTGTCAGCGGGAGAAGAAGACATGGACATGCACGGAGAGAACGCGGCGCCGCAAGGGAAGGCACGGACAGGCTGGCGGAGGGGCGGCGCAGCCGTCACGGTCACCATCGCCGCGGGGCTGGCCCTGGTCGCCTGCTCCTCGGGCGGCACAAGCTCGGCCGGCGGTACAGCCAGCCCCAGCGCGAAGACGGCCGCCTGCCCCACAGGCACGACCAACGCCACCGCCGGGGCCGGTGCCGGAACGCCCGCGGGGACGCCCACCGGAATGCCGTCGGGCAACGCGGGAGGCATCGCCGTGGCCAAGACCATCAAGAAGTCGGACACCAGCACCAGCACGGTGATCGATCCCAAGGGCGCGCAGATCCGGTGCGCCACCTCCGGGATCACCACCACCCACGACATCACGTACTCCTCGCCGACCACCGACGGCAAGAAGAGCGACCTGAAGCTGGACATCCAGGTGCCCACGTCCGCATCGGGCAAGAAGCCTCTGGTCATCTACCTGACCGGCGGTGGCTTCGTCATGGCGGACCGCGCCGCCAACCTGAATCAGCGCACCTATGTGGCCGACCAGGGCTACGTGGTGGCCAGCATCCAGTACCGCACCACCAAGGACGGCGCCACGTACAAGGACGCCGTCGCCGATGTGAAGTCCGCGATCCGGTACCTCCGCGCCAACGCGGACAAGTACTCCATCGACGCCGATCAGGTCGCCGTATGGGGGCAGTCCGCGGGCGGCTACCTGGCGGCGATGACCGGCGCCACCAACGGAGAGAAGTCCTTCGACGTCGGCGACAACCTCGCCCGGAGCAGTGAAGTCCAGGGCGTGGTCGACGAGTTCGGCCCGGCCGACCTCTCCAAGCTCGCGGCCGACTACGACACGGCGGCCCAGAAGGCCAACTACGCGGCGGGCAACAGCGCCGCCCAATGGGTCTACGGCCCCGGCACCAAGAAGTCGATCGCGAACCGCACCAGCGAGGTCGCGGCCGCCGACCCGGCCACCCACATCAGCTCCAGGACCGCGCCCTTCGTCATCTTCCACGGCAGCGCCGACACCCTGGTCTCACCCAGCGAAACGCTGAACCTCCACACGGCACTGCGCGCCAAGGGCATCGACAGCACCCGCTACGTCCTCACCGGCGCCGGCCACGGCGACCTGTCCTTCACCGGCGACACCACGGCCTCCCTGCCCTGGTCCACCCAGGAGACGATGGGCCACATCGTCGACTTCCTGGGCCGGCACCTCAAGTAGCCGGGAATCAGGCGGCGTTGCCGATGACACCACGGGCCGCGACCCGGAAGGCCCTCACTTCCTGGTAGAGGACGTGCTCCCGCTCGGCGGCAAGGGCCATGTCCTCGGCCTTGCGGGTGACGTCCCCGACGCGAGCGTCGTCGGCCATCCGCCGCATGACCTCGGAGAGCCCACTGGAGGCGTCGGCGACCCGTTCGGTGACTTTCACGAGGAAGGCCGGTCCTTCGAGGATCACGACCTCGGCGGCACGATGGACCTCGCGGGCGAGGGCGATGAAGCGACGTATCTCCTCATCGACATCGGGCAGTTCGGGTTCGTCCGAACGCAGTGCGTCGAGTACGGCGTCCATGGCGATGTCGCGGTCATGGAGCGCGCCGAGGTAACGGGCGTAGGCATCGCGGCGATGCTGACGCCGCCACTGATCATTCTGCGCCCGCGTCTGTGTCCGACCGCTCACGATCGCGGCACCGAGAGTGGCGACAGAGCCGACGGCGGCGCCCAGCAGCGCGGCGAGTCCTGCGTCCATCCACCCAGTCTGCCGTTGCCGGACACCGTCCGGAAACCTGTCACGGTTCGTCACGCAGCGTGCGGCCGGGCCTCCGTGTCTGACACAGTGTCCCTTCATCCACACATCAGGGGCGTACCGTGTCCAACTCCGTATTTACGCCACCGGGCCGGCCGTCATGGGCCGCCGGATCACCTCCGAAGAAGCAGCGCGACTGGAAGCTGATCAGTGGAGTCACCGCGGGCATTCTCGTCATCGGCGGCCTCGGCACCGCCTGCCACAACACCACGGGTGCAGGCGGCAGTTCAACCGCCACCGCCACGGGCAGCAACGCCAAGACCGGCGGCAGGACCAAGACCGTCCCCGACTTTGTCGGAATGGGTCTTCAGTCCGCGCAGGACGCCGCCCAGAAGCAGGGTTTCTACACCCTCAAGTCCCACGACTCGCTCGGCCGTGACCGTCACCAGATCCTCGACCGGGACTGGAAGGTCTGCTCCCAGAACGTGAAGGCCGGTACGAGCGCGTCCACGGACACCCAACTGGACTTCGGCGCCGTGAAGTTGGACGAGACCTGCCCGGCGAAGGACCAGTCCGCGCCCGCGTCGGCCGGAGGAACCATGCCGGACTTCAAGGGGAAGTCGGTGAACACCGCCCGCGACGCGCTCCGCTCCAGTACGTCGATCACGGTCAAGGACGCCTCCGGCAAAGGGCGTTACATCCTCCTGGAGTCGAACTGGCAGGTCTGCTCGGAGAAGCCGCCCGCCGGGACGAAACTGAGCGGGCAGCCGGTGGAGTTCTCCGCGGTGAAGTTCGGGGAGTCCTGTCCATAGGCGGCACGGCAGTTACCCGAACGGGCCGTCGGCGTACCGCAACTCCCCTGCCTACATGCCTGGTTCAGGAATCATCGCCGTAACTGGCAGGCCGTACACCGTAGTCGGCGAAGCCGTGCGCGAGCAGGGCGAAGGCCTCCGCTCCGTACGCACGGACGTCGGCGGCGAGCCGGTCGATCGCCTCGTCGGCCAGGACACGTCGCCGTACGAGGTCGATGAGAGCGCGATGGACACCCATCAGGGCGTTCGCGGCCACGTACGCGGTGACGGCTCCTCGGGGACCCAGGTTCTCCTCGGCGGTGAGCCGTGCGGCCAGTGCGGCTGTCGCGCCGGCGATCGCCTGCTGTTCGCGGGCGCGGAGCGTGGGGCTGTCCGCGACCATGCGATTGACCGTCCGCAGTCGCACGACCGCCTCGTCCTCCCCGGCCTCGACCTGGGCGAGGAGCCCGGCCGGATCGGTGAGGAAATTCCGTACGGCGTCCAGGACCGGCTCGCCCGGGGGCCGGGAGTCGACGGCCGCGACCAACCGTTCTCCGAAGCCTTCGAGCCGGGCGTAGAGCAGGTCCTCTTTGCGTGGAAAGTAGTTGAAGACGGTGGCCTCGGAGACGTGCGCCTCGCGGGCGATCTCGGCGACCCGCACGGCGTCGAACCCCCGGTCGGCGAACAGCCGCCAGGCGGTGTCCGCGATCAGTGTCCGCGTCTGCTCCTTCTTCGACTCGCGAAGCCCCATCGTCACCTCTGTCCGAACCTCCGTCTCGGGGAGACAAACATCTAGGGTGACCCTATATTTAGGGTCACCCTAGCAATCGTATCAGCACGCTCTGTATCAGCACCTTCCCGAGGAGGTTCCATGACAGCGTCGAGCGCTCCTTACCTCCGCCCGCCCTGGGGAGCACGGGTCATCGGCAACCGCATGGCCAAGCTCTTCGCGCGGTCGGTACTGAGCACGCTGAGCGTCCGCGGTCGTACCAGCGGGCGCTGGCGGAGTGTGCCGGTGGCTGTCCTCGATCACGAAGGGGAGCGTTACCTCATCGCGCCCCGGGGCAACACCGAGTGGTCCCGCAACCTGCGCGCCGCGAAGAGCGGACGACTGCGACGCGGGGGCCGGGCCGAGGAGTTCGAGGCGGTCGAGGTGCCGGCCGACGAGCGTCCGCCGCTGATCGCCGTCTACCTCGAACAGTTCGGCCGCTTCCCCACCGTGGCCGAGACCTTCCGCCGACTTCCCGACCCCGCCGACCATCCCACGTTCCGCATCGTCGCCTCCCGCGGGCTCCACTGACGGCGGGCCGCTAGGTGCTCGCCAGTTGTTCGGAGGGTGCCGCTTTCTCCGCCGCCTCCTCCTCTTCGGATTTCACGGCGCGCAACAGCACGATCGGCGTGGCGATCTTCCAGATGAAGTACACCGCCGTGGGAAGCATGTTCGCGAGCAGTCCGTTCCAGGCGAACGGGCCGGTCTTCGTGAGGAAGACGAAGGCGCCCGGGACGAGCAGAATTCCGAGCACCAGATTGAGATAGCCGAACCAGCGGGGGAACACCGGCTTGGCACGGTTGTCGACGAGTGCCGCGTACCCGATCGACCAGACCTGGAGGACGAATATGCAGGCGTTGCCCACCAGCATCAGCCAGTAGATGTCCGACATCGCGTAGAGCACGTCGGGCGAGTGGCTCTCCGGTCGATAGGCCGCTGCCGCGAGTATCGCGATGGGAAAGAAGAAGCCGATCGGTGCGACGACGCCGGTGAGGAGCTGGACCATGGACAGCAGACCCCACCCGCCCTCGATACGGCGCATCTGCATGCTGGTCACGACGACGAACGGGTACTCGAACGGGGACCACGAGGACCATGATCGCGGCGCAGGCGAGGATCCCGGTCTGATGGTCGGTGAGGAATTCGACAACGCCTTGGGCATTCTCCGTCGGGTCCATCGGCGTGATGAGATGGCCGACGGAGAAAGCCACGGCGAACCCCAGCAACAGCACAAATCCGCACCACGCGGAGATGCGTTCCAATCTGAAGTGCAGGTCTTGTCGCATCAACGGATCTCCTTTGATCTCGCGATCGCGCGGCTCACTTCGTTCCCTGCTACCAGCCGACGAGCCTGTCCAGCAGCAGCGTCGTGCTCGACAGGTAGTCGCCGTAACCACCGCGGAAGAAGAGCAGTGGGGTCTTCATCGACTCGACGCGGAGTGTGCGGACGCGGCCGACGACTAGTTGGTGGTCGCCGAGTCCGACGATTTTCTCGACCGTGCAGTCGACCCACGCGACAATTCCGTCCAGGACGGGATTGCCGAGCGGGGATTCCTGCCAGTCGGCGCCCTCGAAGCGATTCGGCCCGCCGACCATCTGCCGGGACAGGCGTTCCTGATTGCCCGCGAGCGCGTTGGCGCAGAATCGCCCGGCCGTCCGGATCGTCCGCAGGGTGGTGGAGGAACCGTCCACCAGGAAGGACACCAGCGGCGGTTCCAGGGAGACGGACATGAAGGTTCCGACGGTGCCGGGGAAACCCGCGTGCTCACCGCTCGCACCGTAGGCAAGTGTCGGTGCAACTAGCGTCCCGGGGAGGGCAGTTGCCGCTCGCCGCGCGACGGCCTCGGCGATGACGCTGTCCGTGTCGAGCGGAAGGTGCGGGCCGTGCTGTTCGGTGGACCCGATGGGCAGCAGGACCAGCGCGTCGGACGGAACGTCCGGCCAGGCGGTGTGGGCGAGTTCGGTCGCCGGGTCGTTTCGCACCGTGTTCAGGCGGCCGGGGCGTCGCGGCCCAGGACGAGGGGGAAGCCCGGGGGGATGACCAGGTCGTCGGGCGTCAACTCGTGGACGGAGGAGTGCCCGAGGCCCAGCACCGCCGAGTCGAGACCGCTGCGCAGGATGTCCAGGACGTTCTCGACGCCGGCCTGTCCGTTCGCCGCCAGGCCCCAGAGGTAGGCGCGCCCGATCAGTACGGCGCGGGCGCCCAGCGCGAGGGCCTTGGCCACGTCTCCGCCCCGCCGCACGCCGCCGTCGAGGAGCACTTCGATCTGCGCGCCGACCGCGTCCGCTATCGCCGGGAGTACCCGGATGGTGGCGGGGGTGGTGTCGAGGTTGTTGCCGCCGTGGTTGGAGACGGACAGGGCGGACACTCCGGCGTCGACGGCCCGCCTGGCATCGTCGACGCGGGTGACGCCCTTGAGTAGGAAGGGCCCGCCCCACTCCTTGCGCAGCCACACCACGTCCTCCCAGGTCGGGGGTGTGGTCTGCATCCACTCGCCATAGGCGCCGAAGAAAGTGGGGGCCTCGCCGCCCGGGGGCCGCAGGTTGGGGACCGAAAGGTCGGGCAGGCGACGGGACTTGGCGAACCGGAGCAGCCAACCGGGGTGGGGCAGCACGTCGGGCGCGAACCTCAGCATGGTCTTCAGGTCGAGCTTGTCCGGGATGGCCGGGCTCCCCCAGTCCCGGCCGTGGGAGAAGGACCAGTCGAGGGTGACGATGAGCGCCTTGGCACCGGCCTCCCTGGCCCGGTGCATGCGCTGCGTCATCGTCGCGCGCGTGCCGCTCCAGTACAGCTGGTAGAAGAAGTCCGGCTGAGCGGCGGCGACTTCCTCAACCGGCTTACTGGCAAAGGAACTCAGGCCCATGACGACACCCCTGTTCGCCGCCGCCCGGGCGACGGCGACCTCGCCCTCGGGGTCCACGGCCTGCACACCGGTCGGCGAGATGAGCACGGGGAGGGATGTGGGTACTCCGAGCACGGTCGTGGACAGGTCGCGTTCCGCGTGATGGCCGACGACCCTGGGCGCGAAGCCCAGTCGGGCGAACGCCGCCGTGTTGTCGTCGATCGTACGGCCGCGCTCCGAGCCCGCGACGAGCTCTCCGTACACCGTGCTCGGCAGGCGTCCCGGGCCGTGGGAGCGTCCGCGAGGGACTCGACGACGGCCAGCAGTCTGCGGTCCTTGAGGAACGTCAGTCTGCGGGTCCCGAAGTGGTAGAGGAGCGCACCGAACGGCTCCGGCCGCACCGAGACTTGAGGGTGCAGGCCGAGTGCGAGGTCGAGGGTCTGCGCGGTCATGCGGGCGGCCTAGTAGACACCGCGCATGCCGTCGATGGAGATCTCCTCGATGAGGTCGTCGGCATCGATCAACTGCTGTTCCGTGACGGGTTCTTCGGCCTTGCTCTCATTGGCCGGGACGGTCGGTGCGGACTGGAGTTCGTTCATGCGACTCTCCCCTGAGCATCCGGCTGGGCATCCGGGCGACTGCGCGGTCGACAGTAATGGCACCCCGTGCCGAAAGTGAAGAGGGAGGCGCCATGATTCTTTCGACCGGTCGGTACAGGCCTGTTCCGGGTTCCGATTGAGGTGCCCGGACGTCATCGTCGTCGGTGCGGGAGGCAGTGGCGCGCCGCTCGCCGCACGGCTCAGCGAGGACTCCGACCGCACCGTGCTGGTACTGGAGGCGGGTCCCGTGCCGCGTCAACGGGCGGCTTTCACGCGGGAGTTGCTGGACGCGCGGCTCGTCCCGGGCGCGCGGCCCGGGCATCCCGCAGTCCAGCCGTACGCGGTCCATCTCACGCCGCACCAGCCGTACACCGTCGTGCGGGGGCGCTTTCTCGGCGGGTCGACCACCGTCAACGGTGGCTACTTCGTGCGCGCCCGGCGCGAGGACTTCGAGCGCTGGTCGGCCGTGGGGGGCGCCGCCTGGTCGTACGACCGGGTGCTTCCTCTGCTGCGCTCGCTGGAGTCCGATCTCGACCACGGTGCCGACGAGGTGCACGGGGGCGGAGGTCCGGTGCGGATCCGTCGGGCGGGTCTACGGCGCCCCGCCGCCGCGGCATTCCGGTCGGCCGCAAGGGAGTTGGGATATCCCGAGGAGCCCGACAAGAACGCCCAGGGCGCTCCCGGGTTCAGGCCCGTGCCGTCCAACTCCGTGGACGGGATACGCGTCAACACCGGCGTCAGCTATCTGCTGGACGCACTCGATCGCCCCAACCTCACCGTGGAGGACGGCAGTTCGGTGACCGGAGTCGTCATCGAGCGTGGCCGGGCGACCGGCGTGGTCGTCGAGCGTGGCGGGTGTCGTACGACTCTGGAGTGCGGTGAAGTCGTGCTGTGCGCCGGGGCGTTCCGCTCCCCCCAGCTGCTGCATCTGTCGGGCATCGGACCAGGTGACGAGTTGAGGCGCCTGGGCATTCCGGTGGCCGTGAACTCCCCCGCCGTGGGAGCCCGGTTCGGCGACCATCCGCAGCTGGTGCTGGAGTGGCGGCCCCGGCGGGCGATGCCCGAGCCCGCGGACTCCTGGCTCGGCGGCTGCCTCCACCTGTCCTCGTCGGACGGCGACCACCCCGGCGATCTGGAGATCCTCCAGTCACTCGTCCCCATGGCCGGCCTGGTCCGCGGAACGGTGACCGTGCCCGGCGCACCGCTCGCGTTCCTTGCGTCCGTCCAGTCGCCCCGGCTCAGCGGCCGGCTGCGCACGTGTTCCGTGGACGCGGCCACTCCCCCGAGGATCGACTACGGCTATCTGGAGACCGCCGAGGACCGGCGACGCCTGCGCGAAGTCGCCCGCGCCACGGCCGCGTTGACCGCCACCGACGCGTTCCAGGAGGTGGCCCGCGGGCTCGTGGAGCCGGGACCGGAGGTGCTGGCGGACGACCGGATGCTCGACCGCTGGGTCGAGGCGCGCCTCGGCACCGCGCACCACACCTGCGGCACGGTTCCCATGGGCCCCGCCGGCGATCCGGGGGCGGCCGTCGACCACTACGGGCGCGTGCACGGCATCGTCGGGCTGCGCGTCGCGGACACCTCGATCCTGCCGACTCCGCCGTTGCGCGGCCCGCCGGCCACCGCCGTCCTCGTCGGCGAGCTCGTCGCCGACGCCATGCGACGTGACCTGTCGTGACCCGGTTCAGGGAAGGGCCGGGGCCGGCCCGTCGAAGCCGGCCGCGAGCTGGCGCAGGCTCTGGTCCAACAGGTCACCCAGGACCGCCTGTTCGTCCGCCAGCCAGTGTTCGTACGCGGCGATGCACGCGGCGAGGACGGTGTGGCCGATCAACCGGGGCAGCAGGTCCGAGGACACCCTGCCCGTGCGCCGTGCGGCGAACTCCGTGACCAGTGTCCGCCACGAGGCGTAGCGCACGGTCGAGTCGGCCTGCAGCGTCGGGACCCGCAGGATGAGCGCCATGCGCTGCCGGTGCCAGGGCACCGCCGCCGGGTCGAAGCGATTGAACTCGACGACCGCGCCACGCAGCGCGTCCATCATCGGGACGGCCGCGTCGGTCGCCGCCAACAGGCCGTCGAGCTTGACCAGTTCGGCCTCGAAGTCGCCCCACACCAGGTCGTTCTTGGAGGCGAAGTAGCGGAAGAAGGTACGACGGCCGATTCCTGCCGCGGTGGCGATGTCGTCGACGGTCGTCCGGTCGAACCCCTGCCGTGCGAACAGCTCGAAGCCCACCTGCTCCAGTGCGGCCCGCGTGGTCGCGGGCGGTCGGCCCGTTCTGGTCTGTCGCTGTCCGTTCTCACCGTCCACAGCGCACATCATGCACAGACGTCCATCAGGATGCCCGCCGCCGCTCTCATCCGGGGCTTGCGCAGATCGAGGACGGGGCTCGGGTTCGAGAGGCCGTGGGAGGCCAGCAGGTTCATCAGGGCCCAGACCGTGTCGGGGCGTTCCCCCAGTGGGAGTTCACGGCCGTCCGGGGTGATGACCTGGGCCGCGGTGATCCCCGCGAGGAGGCTGCTTCGGGCCCAGTCGACGTCGTAGGAGGCGCCGTTGGGGTTGGCGATGAGGACGACCTCCTTGGTGCGGTGGAGGACTGTGAGGTAGTCCATCGGTACCGTCAGCCGCCGGGCGGCGTCGAACGGGGGTGTGCCGTCGGCCGGTTGGATGCGCAGGACCGTGTCGAGGACGGGCCCGTGGTCCTGGAAGGTGGTCCGTGCGCGCATCTCCAGGAAGCGGCCGCGCACCAGCACACCGCCTCGGCGCGACCAGCGTCGGCCGACCGAGCCGAACGCGGCCTTCTCGCCCGGGAGTTGGTCGGCGAGCCGGCGCGCTTCCTCGCCCGGTTCGCTCACCGGGGCCTGTTCCTCGGGGACGGTGCGGTCCCGGTCGGCCAGGGCCGCGTAGCGTGCGGCCGTGTGCGGGTCCAGGCGCCGGAGGTCGACCGTGTCGCCGGTCATGACGACGCCTCCGACCTCCCGCGAGATCCGCATCTGCTGGAGCTGGCGGCCAACTCGCCGTGTCACCTGGGACGTTCGGCCTTCGAAGTCGATCACCCGGTAGGTCCTCGTGCCCGAGAGCAGGTTGCTGCGCGGCCAGTGGGGCGTGACCGTCCGCTGCGTCCCCGGAGCGGCCGGGGTATCGACGAGGACCACCAGGCGGCCCGCCGTGATCGCCGAGAGGCACAGGGACGGCACCCGCCACTCCCCCGTCACCTCGAACCCGCCGGTACCGTCGGTCTCCTCGGCGTCGTGCACCCTCAGCCTGAGCCTGATCAGCGGCGTGAACTCGTCGGGCGTGTAGTTGCCGCAGTGGGTCGTGAAGGTCGACTCGCCGTCGGGGTGGTACCGGGCCAGTGACGCCTCCAGTACGTCCGCCCGCACCAACTGCGCCTGTGCCGAGCCCTGTTCGACTCGGGGCGCCCACATCACGAAGGTGTCGTCCGGACACCGGACGTTCCCGCCCTGCACGCGATGCCTGCGCGTGATCCGGGGATATTCCTGGCGCGTTGCGGTGATCGCCAGGACGGGGATCATGACCGTGCCGGCCAGCCCGAGCGCGGCCATGAACGCCGGCCAGTCCCAGCCGGGATGGTCGCGCCAGGCGGAGCACCCGACGAGGAAGAAGACCGGCCCCGCGGAAAGGCAGACCGCGACGAACACCAGATTGCCCACGAACACACTCGTACGACTGCGCATTTCCCCTACCTCCTCCAGCACGGTGTCCCTGTCACGGGGTCACGCCGTCGCCCGCGTAGAGGTAACCGCCGGAGTTGGCCGGGTCGGCCACCAGCAGCACCTGATCGTCGGCGCGGGGTATCCGCAGCTTGGAGACGATGGTCCGCAGGGTGATCCGGTCGGCACTCCCGGTCGGCTGCACGACCAGGTCGACCACCGGGTCGTGGTTGACGAGTTGGCCGGTGTCGGCGATCGACACGACGACGGCGGTCGTGGTCGGCGCTCCCGCGGCGAGCAACTGCTGTACTCCGAGGCCCGAGTTGTACGCGCCGACCGACTGCTGGACCCTGGCGTAGTCCTCGTTGCCGAGGAACGCGCGAGTCGTACGGCCGTAGAAGCCCTTGCCGCTGGCCACCTGGCCCGCGATCTCGGCGGCCCGCTCCTCGCGGCTCTTGCGGCGCCCGAAGATTCCCATGTCGGCTGCTCCTTCTCGTCGGGGTGGATTCCCGTGGTTCCCGCTGTCCCTGTGGACGCTAGGCGGCCCCGGTCGCCTACCGATCCCAGGTTCGCCCGCCCGATCTCGGACGACGTACCCTCCTGACATGCCGCTTCCCAGCCAGCCGACCGGCGCGCGCCGACCCCGCGCCATGGTCATCGACGGCGCGTGGCGCGCCCTCGGACCGGGGCTGGAATCGCTGAGCGGCCCCGGCGGCGCCCCGCTGACCCGCACGGTCAAGCTGATCGTCCTGCCGCTGATCGTCAGGCCGGCCCTGCACCCCGAACTCGCGTCGGACTTCCTCGCACCGGAGCCGGCCGCGCGTCTCGACGCGCTGATACGGGAGTCCGGTGGGCGCCTCGTCGCTACGGCACAGTGGTTCACCCTGCTCAAGCGGACCCGCCGGGCGCTGGGCGTCGTGGCGGGCAACCCCCAGGATCTGTACTTCCAGCGCTGCTTCGAACTGGCCGCCGAACATGGCGACCCCGGCGCCGACGCGGGCGCGGTGGCCAGGTCCGTCGTCGAGGACGTCGCGGACGCTGGCGGCGGTCGTACGGTCGACGCGCTGAAACGATATCTGGCGGATCTCGCCCAACACGCCCGGCTGGACATGGAGTTGCGCGTCGCGTGGGAGGGGCGCCAGCTGACTCCGGCCGTCGATACGGCCGCCGCGGTCGCGCTGGCGGGTGAGGTTCTGGAGGCTTGCGGTGGGGCGGAGGGACCGAGGAACTCACCGGTGTACACGTCCATGGTCGAGGCGGGACTCGGTGAGCTGCTCGGCCGGGCCCTGTGGACGCACGCGAGCGGGGTCTGGGGGCGGGACGATCTTCCGACCCATCTCGGCCTGACGGAGCGGGAGTTGCCGCCGCGGCCGCAGGTCGGCCGGGGTGCCTCGACGGCCACGCTGCCCGCACCGCTGGACCGCACGCTCTTCGAGCGGCTCTTCGTCGTGCTCCAGTCGTCGGCTCGGCGCGAGGAGTTGCCCACGGTGCCGGAACTCGTCGGGCGGGAGGTCGGCCGCAGTTGCGCTCCGCTCGGCCTGTACGACGAGACCCTGCGCGTCGCCGTCCTGCTCGGCGGTCAACTCGCGGTCGGACTCGACCCGTTGGCCATCAGGGACCCGGCGCCGGGCCGAACAGCCGCGCACCGAGCCGTCAACAGCCGTTGGCGCAGGGAGGCTTCGGTCCTTCGCGCCCGTCGGATGACCGTCTCGCCGCACCCCGATCCGGACGGCGGGGTACTGGACGCCCTCGCCCAGGATCTCCGTACGCCCTGGACCGCCTACATGCGGCGGCTCTGGGTGCGGCTGCACGGGCGGGACGTCCGCGACGCGCCGCTCGCGGATGCCGCGTCGGCCTGGGCGGTCCTCGACGGGGTCGCCCGCTCGGTGATGATGGACCACCGCGCCCGAGTCCGGTCCGCGCTACGGACGTTGACGGCATCGACGACACCACCTGCTGCCGTGGCCGAGGCGGCCGAGTCGAGGAGTGCGTGATGGCGCGGGGCTCTGTCGACGTCCATGTCGTGCGCGGTGATGACGGCACGATCCGAATAGGCACCGTCAGTCCTGTTGACGCTCCCGACTTCACCCGTGCGGTTCTCGACGTCGCCGGAGCGGTACTGACCTGGTCTGTCCTCGGAAGCCCGGGACTGCCCATAGCGGAGATACATGACACGGCGCGTGCCCAGCAATGGCTGTGGGCGGTCTACGGCGAGCGCGTCGCCGGTGCCGTACGCGCCTGTGCGGCAGGCGAGTTGGCCGACGTACGGGTGCCCGCGGACGTGACTCCGCTCGCGGGCCGCGCCGCCCGGCTCGGCTTCGGGCACTGGGCGGCGCGGTGGTGGCCGGCGTCGTACCTGGACGGGATTCCCGCGCTCCAACCGGACGTGCTCGGGATGGAGTTGGCCGCGCTCACACACGACTGCCAGCAGTTGTTCGACGAGGGCGGCGACCAACCCGACGACTGCGTTGCCGAGTTGATCGGCGATCACCAGGTCGCCCTCGACCCGCTGATCCGGTGGTGGCGCGCCACACCGCCGTCGACGGACACGGCACGCCAACTGGAGAGCGTTCTGCGGTCGGTCGACGACGCGGCGGACAACGCGGGGTTGGACGGGCCGGCGCTCCGCCGCCTTCGGTCGTCCCTGGATCGACCCCGTCGTCCGGACGGCACCCCGGTCGATCCCGTCACGCTGTTCGTGCGACACGACGGCTACGCCCTTGCCGCGGGCGAACCGCTCCTCGCGGGCGGCCGGTTGATCGCGCGGGGCTCGGGGACCAACGACTGGCGCCGCTACCCGCCCGGCTTCGTCGACGCCTCCGAGACCGCGGTGTCCTGGACCGCTCGCGCACTCGGCGCCCGACGGCAGATCGAGGTCGAGGTCGTCGCGCACATCGCGGCGCCCGTCACCGCCGTACCCCTCGCGGCGGAAGTCCGAGTGAACGACGGTCCCCTGAATCGGGTGCCCCTCTCCAAGCGGGCCGACATGTGGACCGGCCGGGCGGACCTGGACCTCCCCGCCGGAGAGACGGAGCCGCGCATCCAACTCGGTGTCCTGCTACCCGGGTTCGACCCCGGGCCAGGTCCCGAAGGCGGCGCCGACCGCGACGCGATCCGCGCGCTGGTCCGGCGACGCCTCGCGGCAGCGGCACAGCCCGACGCGCACAACTCGCCCCCGCACGAAGGCGCTTACGGGCCGTTCCTCGCCGAGATCGCCGCCGCAACCACCGATGAGGACTACTGACGGATGCCGGACGAGGACGACAGCACGGTGGGCGACGGAGTGGACCGCACAACGGACGACGAGGCGAACCCCACCGACCACAGGGTGACGCGACTCTACGGAGAGCCGTTCGACAGCGGCTTCGCCCAGGCCGAGCGCCTTCACCTGGCCGCCGATCTCGCCGCAGCGATCGCTGTCTACGAGGCATTGCTTACCCTGGCCGAGTCCATCGAGGACTCCCCCGACGTGCGGTTCCTGCGGGCGCATCTGCTGGCGGACATGACGAGTGTCCACCTCGCCGCGACCGATCTGGCCGGGGCGGAGGACACCAACAAGCGGTCCCGTGCCCTGCTCGACGACATCGCGTCGGCACCGATGGGGCCGCGCGGCCGTCAACTGTGGCTGGAGATGCTGCTGCGGACGCTGATCGCCGGAGCCGATCTCCTGCGCAGGACCGGGCGCCTGGACGAGGCGCTGGCCTGCCTCGACGAAGCGGCGGTCAGACTGCCCGGGTTCGACGACCCCGACGGACTGCGTACCTCCGAACTCGGCCTGAACCGCGTGCACTTGATGATGGACAGGGGTGAGTGGGGAGCGGCCGAGGACCAGGCGTCGGCGCTGCTGTCGACCACGCCGACAACGGCGGTGGAGACCGTCCCGCGGCTCCTGGTCGCCCTCGGGCTGATCTGCTCCTCGACCGGACGGTTCGACCCGGCCGAGGACTACTTCGCCCGCGCCGAGGACCACTTCCGGGCGATCGGCGACACCGGTGGGCAGCGGACGCTGCTCGCGCACCGGGCGTACGCGGCGATGCACCGGGGTGAACTCGACCTCGCGGAACGGCTGTTCGCGGAGGCGTCCGCGTTCTTCGAGCAGCAGCGATGGTTCGGCGACCTCGCGGTCTGCGAACAGGCCCGTGCCTTTCTCGCCGGCCGGCGCGGCGACGCCATCGGCGCGGAGGAGCTGCTGGCGGCGAGCCTGTCCCGGTTCGAGCGGCTCGGCGCGTCGATCGCCGCCGCCGACACCATGCTGCTCGGTGCCCAACACGCGTACGGCCGGGGCGACATCGACGAGATGAAGCGGCTGGCCCAAGGCGCCCGGGACGTGTACCAGGAGCGGGAGATCCACGAGCGGTGCGCGCAGGTCGACCTCATGCTCGCCCGCACTCTTGAGGACAACCTCAGCCGGACCGATCACGGCGATCACGAGCGGGAGTCCATCGACACCGCGCTCTCCTTCGCCCTGCCCGCCGCGCTGGCCCTGGAGGCGGCGCGCTACGACTTCGCGACCGCCCACGCCCGCAGCCAGTGGCTCGAACTCGCGGACGAGGCGATGCAGTTGGTGTTCCGGCTCGCGACGCGCCGACAGGACCAGGGTCTGCTCTTCGAACTGGCGGAACACCGTTGCGCGGGCGCTTCGTTGGCCCTGGACCGCACACCGCCCGCCGCCGAGCCGGTCGAAGGCCCCGCGGCGGTCTTCCCGAGCGCGGCCATGAAGTCGTACGCGCATCACGAGCACGCCGAGGGCACGATGACGCTCGGCGGTGTCGCGGCGGAGGCCGCCGCCTCGGTCGGCCTGCGGGTCGCGCCGCCGCCGAAGGTGCGGATGTCGGCGCAGTCGGGCCCGGGCCGTGTCGCACTCCAGGAGTACATCGCGGCGGCCGAGTTCCGCTATCACCGGCGGATCGCGCACGAGGACGCGGTGCCGTTCTGGATCACCGACGAGCTGACTAGCCGCCCGGTCGTCCAGGTTCGACTGGCCGACGCCGGCGACCTGTTCATGACCTGGACGTGGGCGGGCGGGGCCCGGGGATTCGGTACCGGTCAGGGGCCCTGTGCCGAAGTCGACCAGGCGGTGAGGGAGTTGACCGACGCACTGCCGGGAGCGGGCGACGGGGCGGAGGGCATGCGGCGGGCGTTCGACGCGGGCGCGCTGGCCGACCACGGACGCGAGCACCGACTCGCGCGAACGCTGGCCGAGGCTCTGTGGCCGGAGCAACTGACCGCGCAGATACGCCAGGTGGCCGATCGGGCGGGCCGTCCCCTCGTACGGATCCAGCCCTCGCCCCGGGTCGCCCAGGTCCCCTGGGAACTGCTCGCCGTCGACGACGGGACCGACGTACGGCTCATCGACCTGGCGGATGTCGTGACCACCGCACCGGCGTCGTTGAGACCACGCAGACCAGCGCCCGCACCAGCACAGAACACCGGCACCGGCCCGGTCGTTCTCGTCCTCGACCCCCGTGTCCCCGGCTTCCGCGCCGACTCCCCGCTCGGCTCGGTCCTGGGGCCGCCCGGCTCCGACCCGGAGCTGTTGTCCCTGGTCCGGACCCGTCTCGACGCGGGCGCCGTCGTACCGTCCGTCGCGACCCCTGCGGAGGCCTTCCGCCGCACGGACCTGGACCGGGACTGGCTGAGCGGTGTGCTCCGCAAGGGCGCCCGCAGGCTGATGTACGTCGGGCATGTGAGCGGCGCGCCGGTCGAGGGCGGTCAGAGCGAGGACGGCACCCTGCACCTGTGCTGCGACGCGGGCGCCTCCGGCCTGGCCGAGCCGGTCCGCACCCACCGGCCGCTCTCGGCCAAGGACTTGCTGCTGGGCTCGCTCCCCCTGCGCGCGGACGGCGAACCGGGCGCGCGGATCTGGCCCGCGCCGCCCCGTGTCGCCCTCATCGGCTGCGAGAGCGGGGGCGATCTGCGGTTCGCCGAGTCGTTCGGCCTGGCGACGGCGATGCTGCACAACGGCGCCGAGCTCGTCACCGCCACCCGCTGGGTCCTGCCGACCAGTTTCGCGTTCCACCGGCTGGCCCAACTACCCGATTCCATACGGCCGTTGTCGGAGGCGATCGTCGCCGTGGACACGGCTCACGAGGACGAGGACCCCGTGCGGAGCCTGGGCGGCTGGCAGCGCGAGCAGCTCGACCGCTGGCGCGCGGACGGCCGTATCGAGCACTCGCCCTTGTTGTGGGCGGCCATGACCTGCGTCGTGGTGTGACGGGTCAGAGCCGCACGATGATCAGGGCCGTGTCGTCGGTGGCGCCCCCGTGCGGGAGCAGTTCGAGGAGGACGGCGTCCGCGAGGGCTTCGGGGTCGGTGTTCCGGTGCTGGACCAGGGAGTCGGCGAGGCGGGCCAGGCCCTCGTCGATGTCCTCGCGGCGGCGTTCGATCAGGCCGTCGGTGTAGAGGACCAGGGTGGAGCCGCGGGAGAACGTGGTGCCGGCCTGCGGTCGGGGCATCGGGTCGGGGCGGGCGTCGAGCGGCGGGTCGGTGGCCCGGTCCAGGAACTCGACGCGGCCGTCGGGGTGGACCAGGGCGGGCGGTGGGTGCCCGGCGCTGCTGTAGGTGATCGTGTGCCGGTCGAAGTCGACGAAGGTCGTGACCACCGTGGCGGACTCGGCGCCGTCGACCACGTTGGCGTAGCGGCCCAGGACGTCGAGGGCCTCGGCCGGGCCGTCCGCGACCCGGGAGGTGGCGCTCAGGGCGCTGCGCAGCTGGCCCATGACGCCGGCGGCGGCCAGGCCGTGGCCGACGATGTCGCCGACGGAGACGCCGATACGGTTGCCGCCGACCAGGTCGACGACGTCGTACCAGTCGCCGCAGACGTTCAGGGAGCCGACCGCCGGCCGGTAGCGCACGGCGATCTGGTGGCCCGCGCCCTGGCGGCGGGTGGGCAGCATCGCCTCCTGCAGAGCGAGGGCGACCTCGCGTTCGTGGGCGTGGGCGCTGCGCAGGCGTTCGTTGACCTCCTGCAGTTCGCGGGCGCGGGTGTACAGCTCGGCCTCCAGGACGCGGGTGCGGCTGCCGCCGGAGTCGCCGCGGGCCCGGATCAGTTCGGTGACCTCCTCGACCCGGTGGACGAGGAGGACGACCTTGCCGTCCGGGTCGAGCACGGGGGCGTTGACCGGGCTCCAGTAGCGCTGGTCCCACTGGCCGGGGCACTGCGCCGACTCGACGTCGTAGCGCTGGACGGCCATGGTGTCGCGTTCGCCGGTGGACAGGACGCGGCGGAGCGAGGTCTCCAGGTTGCGCATGCCAGTGGCGGCCGGGTCGTTCGGGTTGTCGGGGAAGACGTCGAAGAGAAAGCGGCCGACGACCTGTGCGCGGGTGCGGCCGGACATGTGCAGGAATTCCTCGTTGGCGTCCGCGTACACCAGGTCGGGGGTCAGCAGGGCCACCATGCCGGGCAGCCCCTGGAACACCGCCTCATAGTCGATCTTCGCGTCCGCCATGGCCCTGCCACCAATCGCCACTATCACACCATTTTCCCACGATATGAGCAGACCGGGTGTGACTCAGGGGGCACTTTGCGTTCACCCGGTCACTCAGTGCCACACGCTCGGTAGGGTGCCCCGGTGACAACGTCCCCCTCCCCCACCCGACTGATCGTGCTCCGCGGCAACAGCGCCTCCGGCAAGAGTTCGGTGGCCACCGGTCTGCGTGAGCGGTACGGCCGCGGTATCGCCCTGGTCCGCCAGGACGTCCTCCGGCGCGAGGTGTTGCGCGAGCGCGACATCCCCGGCGGCGCGAACATCGGCCTGATCGACCTGACCGTCCGGCACGCCCTGGCGCACGGCTTCCACACCGTGCTGGAAGGCATCCTCCACCTCGCCCACTACGGCGAGATGCTGGCCGGCCTGCTCGCCGACCACCCGGGCCGCACGCACTGCTACTACCTCGACGTGCCGTTCGAAGAGACCCTCGCCCGGCACGCCACGAAGCCCAACGCCAACGACATCACCGAGCACCAACTCCGGGAGTGGTACCGGCCGTTGGACCTGCTGCCCGGTGGCGTCGAGACCGTGGTCCCGGCGGCCAGCCCGCTGGACGGGACGGTCGACAGGGTGCTGCACGAGTCCGGCCTGTCGGTCGGGGACTCGTTGACCGGTCGTATGCCGGCCCCGTGACCGAGAGCGAGAATCCGGGTACGGCCGCGGCCCGGCTCACCGGGTGCGCGGTGGCCAGTGCGCGTCCGCTGTCCGGGGCGGTCACCGAAGTCGCTCTCGACGGTGGGCAGTTGGTGATTGTCAAAGGCGATGCGGCACCCGGCGCGGTACGGGCCGAGGCGGCGGGGTTGCGCTGGCTGGCGGAGGCCGGGACGGTCCGTGTCCCAGCGGTGCGTGCGTCGGACGAGCGCTGGCTGGTCACCGATCTCGTCCGCACCGGCCCGCCGAGTGCGCGAGCCGCCGTCCGGTTCGGCCGTGACCTGGCCGCCCTGCACGCCTCCGGCGCACCCGCGTTCGGCGCGCCACCACCCGGAGGCCCCACGGACGCGTACATCGGGCTCGCCCCGATGCGCAACGCGCCCGCCGCCGACTGGCCCAACTGGTATGCCGGGCAACGGGTGTTGCCCTATCTGCGGCGCGCGGTCGACGCGGGTACCCTACGGCCCGCCGAGGCGTCGGTGGTGGAGCGCGTCTGCGAGCGGTTGCCCCAACTCGCCGGTCCCGCCGAGCCGCCCGCGCGACTGCATGGCGATCTGTGGAACGGGAACGTGCTCTGGGGCGCCGACGGACACGTCTGGCTGATCGATCCGGCCGCGCACGGCGGCCACCGGGAGACCGACCTGGCGATGCTGCGCCTCTTCGGCTGCCCGCACCTGCCCGAAGTGCTCGACAGCTACGGGGAGTTGACGCCGCTCGCCCCCGACTGGGCCGACCGCATCGGGCTGCATCAGCTGTTTCCGCTGCTGGTGCATGTGGTGTTGTTCGGCCGCGGCTACGCCGAGCAGGCACTGTCCGTGGCGCGGGCGGCCCTGGCCCGATGACACCGGCCGGGGCGGATAACACCGGTCAGGGCCGCTCACCACGGGAGGCTGGTCAGACGTGCGGGCGGCGGCCCCGCTCCTGGTGCGGGAACTTCTGGTCCGCGCCCGGCAGCGTGGGCTTCGGCAATGTCGCCACTTCCTCCTTCGCCTTCTCCAGCTGCTCCGCCGTGTCATCGGGCAGCCGGGGCGAGCGCGGACGGGCGTCGCGGAAGCGGAACGCGGAGGTGAAGTCGCCGAAGGTGTCACGGCGCCAGTCGGTGACGTTCGGCTCCTCGACGCCGGTGAACCGCTCCAGGAACTGTAGCGCCGAGGTGTGGTCGAAGGCCTCCGAGGCGACCCAACCACCCACAGTCCAGGGCGAGATGATGATGGCGGGCACGCGGAAGCCACCGCCGATCGGCAGGCCCTGGATGAACTCGTCCTTCGTGCCCGCGGGCGGTGTCGGCGGCACGACGTGGTCGAACAGGCCGTCGTTCTCGTCGTAGTTGAGGATGAACGCGGTCTTTCGCCACACCTTCGGGTTGGACGCGATCGCCTCGATCTTCGACGCGACGTAGTCAGCGCCGGCGGCCGGGAGGTAGTCCGGGTGCTCGGACTGGTAGCTCGTGGGGCAGATCCACGACACCGTCGGCAGGCGGTCGTTGCGGGCGTCGTCCTCGAACGTTCCGTGCGGCTGCGGGCGTACGCCCCGCTCGTACAGCTCGGAGCCGGGCCGGGCGTTCTTGAACGACGCGAACTGCTCCAGCATGTTGGTGCCGTAGTCGTCCTCCTCCTGGTACACCTTCCAGCTGACGCCGGCGTTCTGGAGGCGTTCCGCGTACGTCGTCCAACGGTAGGGCGTCGGGGCGACGTTGCTGATGATCGGGCCGCCCTGGGTGCCGCCGGGGTCGATCGAACCCGTCATCCACATCAGCCGGTTGGGCCAGGTGGGCCCGAACACCGAGCAGAAGTAGTTGTCGCAGATGGTGAAGGTCTCGGCGAGCGCGAACTGGAACGGGATGTCCTCGCGCGTGTAATAGCCCATCACATAGGGGCCGTTGACGCCGTCGGCGGCGCGGTGGGCCGGCAGCCACTGGTCCATCTTGCCGTTGTTCCAGGCCTGGTGCTGGACCGACCAGGCGTGACTGGTGGACGGGATGGCCTGCGCACTGGAGGTGTGGGTGTCGAGGTGGAACGGGAGGAGGTAACCCTTCGGGTTCACCGCGTCCGGCTGGTAGAAGACGCTGCGCCCGGTGTCGAGTTTGCGTGCGTGCGGATCGGCGAATCCGCGAACGCCGGACAGGGTGCCGAAGTAGTGGTCGAACGACCGGTTCTCCTGCATCAGCATGACGACGTGTTCGATGTCGCGCAGCGAGCCGTTCTTCGGCGGTTCGGCGGCGACGGCTTTCTGGACGCTCGGCGGGAGGAGGGAGAGTGCCGCGGCGCCGCCCACCGCGCCCGCGGCGGAACCCAGGAGTCTGCGACGTGTCAACTCGGCCATGATTGCCCCTTCTTGAAGAGCTTCGAGGGATCTCGTGGACCAGACCTCGGATCACTCTCCGCCCCATTCGGTAGGGGGTGTCAGGGGCGTGCGATGAATTTGCGGCCAACGCGCGGAAAGGGGTTGGCCAAGCCGTGACCGGCAACATCGGGGCGTTGCTTGGGTGTTGCCAAACCTTGGCGGACGGCTGCCTCTCGCATGAGTCGGCGGGACCGAAGACTCCGGTGGCCGATTCGTTTCCCGATTGCGAAGTTCACCAAGCGCCGCGCGTGGCTCACGTCCGGACAGCCGTACGGACACCCATACGGAAAGATCGGGTGAATCGGCGAGAAGCACCCAGAAGTGCCTAGAAGCAGCCCGCGGCGGGGCCGACCGGCTAAGCCGGATTCCTCGGGCGGAGTCTGGCGGCGATCGCGGCCACGTCGTCCTCCGCCTCCTGGACGTGGAGGCGCAGCACGATGTCGTCGAGGAGGCGGGAGACGCCCTGGCCGGGGTGCAGCCGGAGGCGGGCCAGGCGGTCCAGGGAGACGTCGATGTCCTCACCGCGACGCTCGACCAGCCCGTCGGTGAACATGACGAGGGTGTCCTCGGGGGTGAGGGTGAGCGTGGTCATCTCGTAGTCGGCGAGGCCCGTGCCGAGGGGTGGGCCGACGGGGACGGGGATCAGTTCGCCGGCGCCGTCGCGGTGGAAGACGGCGGGCGGGAGATGGCCCGCGCTGGAGAAGGCGGCCGTGCCCCGGTCCGGGTCGAGGAGGGCGAGCAGGCAGGTCGCGGGGCGGCGGTTGTGCTCCTCGGACATGGCGGTGTCCATCTGGCGCAGGATGCGGTGGGGCGGAAGGTCTGTCGAGGCGACGTAGCGCAGCATCGAGCGGTACGCGTTCATGTCGACGGCCGCGTCCAGGCCGTGGCCCATGACGTCGCCGATGACGAGGAGGGTGCGGCCGTAGTGCAGTCGTACGGCCTCGAACCAGTCGCCGCCGACGAGGGTGCCGCTGCCGGCGGGCAGGTAGCGGGTGGCCATCTCGACGTTGGGGTGGGGGCGGCTGGGTTCGGTGAGCAGGACCTGTTGCAGGTTCAGGGCGGTGGTGCGCAGGCGGTGGTGTTCGACGGCGTGGTGCAGGTGAGCCGCGGTGAGCCGGGCCGCGTAGTGCACGGCGGCGGCCTCGTCGTCGCCGAAGGTCCGGTCGGCGCGGATCGCGAGGAGGGCGCCGTAGGCCTTGCCCCAGGCGGTCAACGGCACGGAGAGAGCCGCGAGTACACCGTGGTCGTTCGTGGTGAAGGACGTGGTGATCGGGTGGCCGGCGTCCAGGGCGCGGACCATGACGTCCTCGCGCGGCGCGGTCCGCAGGCTGTCGAGCAGTTCCTTGCGACCCTCGGCCGCCATCGGGTGCAGCATGGCGTGCGATGCCGGGCGCGCCTCGTCCTGCGCGAACAGGTCCACGGCGGCGGCGGCGCACAGCCCGTCGACGAGGAACCTCGCGCACTCCGCCGCCGTCCTCCGCTCGTCGAGCGTCGACCCGATCGCGGACACGGCCCGCTCCGCGAGCGCGAACCGATCCGTCGCCCCCGCCTCTGCCCCGCCAACCCCGTCGCCGTCCAAGACCGTCCCTTTCTGCCGCCCCCTCCATCCCAACACCCGCGCGACCGATCGGGCGGTAGCGACCCGTGGTGCGGCGGGATCGGGTCGGGGCAGAGGTTGGTCGCGGAGGTGCGAAACTCCGTGGCCGCAGAGCCCGTGGCGCCGATAGCGTCCGATCCGATCCCTTGATCCCCCGCGCAGAGAGCGACCCCGATGACGACCCAGCAGCCGACGACCACCCTCTGGCGGCCCACCGGCCCCAAGGAGCTGGACCTGGTCCGCGCGCTCGACTGGCGTGCGTGGCCGCCCCGGCTGCCCGAGCAGCCGATCTTCTATCCGGTCCTCAACGAGGACTACGCGATCCGGATCGCGAGGGACTGGAACGTCAAGCACGACGGCGCCGGTTTCGTGACGCGCTTCGACGTGGATTCGGAGTTCCTGGCCCGGTATCCCGTCCAGCAGGCGGGCGGCCGGACGATTCTGGAGCTGTGGGTGCCGGCCGAGGAGCTGGACGAGTTCAATGCCCACATCGTCGGCGAGATCCGGTTGGTCCACGAGTTCAGGTGAGGCTCCGGGGCAAAGGCGTTCCCCGGCGCTGCGAAAGTGTTTCGTAACCGAGGAATTTCCCGTGCTTGTCCTGGGTGTGAATTCCGTGTCAGTGTCCCGGCCAGCAGGCAGGCGACCAGCGGTGGGGCATCCGAAAGCCTTTCGGGCCGGTTTCCGTTTTCGACCTGCCTGGCTCACCTACGGCATGCCCAAAGAAGAGAGGCACACCATGCGGGGAATCCCGGTCACCGGACATCTCGGAAGCCCGAGAATTCGACGCGTCGTCGCGGCCGCGGTCACCCTGGCCGCGGCCGCGAGCCTGGCCGCCTGCGGGTCCTCGGGACCGTCCACGACGTCGTCGGCGAAGGGCCTGACGATGTGGGCGCTGAACGACCGGACGATCCTCAAGCAGTCGGTCGACGCGTACAACAAGGACCACCCCGACGGGAAGATCACCCTGCGGCTGTTCGCCAACGACGACTACAAGCAGAAGCTGCGCGTGGCCTTCGGCGCAAACCAGGCCCCGGACCTCTTCTTCAACTGGGGCGGCGGCGCCCTGAACGACTACGTCGAGGCGGGCAAGGTCGACGTCCTGAACGCGTCGGACGTGAACACGGACCGGTACACCGACAGCGTGATGCAGAGCGCGACCTTCGACGGCAAGGTCTACGGCGTACCCGTCAACGGCCTTGCCCCGGTGGTCCTCTACTACAACAAGAAGGTGCTGTCCGACGCGGGCGTCCAGCCGCCGAAGACGTACGACGACCTGCTCGCGGCCGTGAAGAAGCTCAAGGGCAAGGGCGTGACCCCGCTGTCTCTCGCGGCCAACTCCAAGTGGCCGACGCTGATGTACCTGGAGTACCTGCTGGACCGTACCGGCGGCTCCCGTGTGTTCAGCAACATCGCCGCCGGTGACGCCGCCGCCTGGAAGGACCCGTCGGTCACCAAGGCCAACCAGAAGCTCCAGGACCTGGCCAGGGCCGGCGCGTTCGGCGACAACGCCTCGTCCGTCAGCTACGACCAGGGCGCCTCGACCGCGCTGCTCTACACGGGCAAGGCCGCGATGGAGGTGATGGCACCTGGGAGTACGCCAACATAGCCAAGGCCGCGCCGGACTTCCTGAAGAAGGGCGACCTGGGTTACACCGCGTTCCCGGCCCTGACCGGCGGCGCCGGCAGCGCGGCGAACATCGTCGGCAACCCGTCGAACTTCCTGTCGCTGAACAAGTCGTCCAAGAACAAGTCGGACGCGCTGACGTACCTGAAGAACTACGTCCTCAACGGCTCCCAGGTCGACGCCTACCTCGCCTCCGGCAGCGTCCCGCCGGTCAAGGGCCTGGACTCGAAGCTCGCCGCGGTGAAGTCGTCGTCCGACAAGGCGTGGCTGACGTTCGTCTACGACCTGGTGGACAAGGCCCCGAGTTTCCAGCTCTCGTGGGACCAGGCGCTGCCGTCCGACCAGTCCGACCCGCTGCTGACCAACACCGACAAGTCGTTCCTGCGGCAGATCTCGCCCGCGGAGTTCGGAGCGAACATGAGCAAGGCGGGCTCGTGACGATCACCACCACCCCGACGCGCCGGAGAGGAGGGAGCGGCCTCCTCATGGCCGCCCCGGCCCTGCTCCTCTTCGGTCTGTTCGGTTTCGTGCCCCTGGTCGGCGTGGCGGCGCTCGGCGTCGCCCGCTGGGACGGGCTGGGCTCCATCAGCTGGACGGGCGTCACCAACTGGACGTCCGTCCTGACCGACAGCGCGACCTGGCAGTCGCTGTGGCTCACCGTCAAGGTGATGGTGGTCAGCTGGCTGGTGCAGACGCCGAGTACGCCAAGGGCCGCAGGCTGTACCTCACGACGACCCACTTCCACCCTGAACACGCCTTCGGGGCGCAGGCGTTCACGGGCGAGGCGACGTTCCTCGTGAACCGCGCGCAGGCCGAGGACCTGAAGGTGAAAGGCGCGGGCTATCTCGACATGTTCCGGGGTCTCGGTGAGCCGGTCGCCCGGCAGCTCGAAGGTGTCGTCCTGCCGGAGCCCGACCTCGTCTACGACGAAGCGTACGACCTCGAACTGGGCGGCCGGATCGTGCAGTTGAGGGCCACGGGCCGGGCCCACAGCAAGGGCGACCAGGTGGTGCGGGTGCCGGACGCGGGCGTGCTGTTCACCGGGGACCTGGTGGAGGCGGGGCAGTTCGCGATCTTCCCGTGGTTCCCGCCGTACGACACCGATGTGTCCGGTACGCGCTGGCTCGCGGTGATGGAACGGCTCGCGGGCGAGGGGGCGCGGGTCGTCGTACCCGGCCACGGAGCAGTCGGCGGGCCGGAGTTGCTCGCGGACGTCCGTGACTATCTGCGGCTGCTGCGGGACGAGACGTGGGTGCGGCGCGACTCGGCGATGAGCGAGGAAACGATCGTCGATGAGGTCAGGGCACTCATGATCGAGCGACATCCCGAGTGGGCCGAACGGGACTGGATCGACAAGGGAGTCGGCTGCCTCTGCGCCGAACACCCGGCGTGAGCGCGCGAGTTACGAGGCGCTCGTCACGAAGCCGTCCCTGGCCGTGTCGAAGACGGGACGGTAGGTGTCCCACTTCGCGTCCGGCGCCGAAAGGTAGATGTCGTACTCGCGGCCGCCCTCCCGGCCGAAGCCGAGGTCGATGGCGCGGAACACCCGGACCCGGCCCCGGAAGGTGAACTCCCAGATCGCGGCGGGCTGTTGCTGGAAGGTGGTCTGCTGCATACGGAGCCTGCGGTACGAGGGGTAGTTGACCTTGGTGTTGGCCTCGATGTCCGCGAAGTGCGTGCTCGGGTTGGGGCCCGCCGGGTCCACGATCCCGATGGTGAGCCCGGCCAGGCCCGTCTCGTCCGTGTAGGTGACCCCTTCCGCCGTCCGCTTGCCGGCCTTCCAGCCGTCCGGAACCGGGAAGGAGACGCCGAGTTGACGGTCCCGGACGAGGTGGTAACCCTCCGGCACGGGTGATGGGGAGGCTGAGGCGGTCGTCGTGGACCGCGAAGTCGCGTGCCCGGGCGCGGACTTGGACGTCGCGTTCAGCACGAACGCCGTGGCCGCGACAGCGGCGGCCACCGCGATCGCCCCGACCACGGGCCCCTTGCGGCTCCGGCGCCGCCCGCGGCCGGAGTCCCCCGCAGGTTCCCGCTCCGGTGCCACGACGGGCAAGTCGGCGGTGGCCGGAGCCAGTTGGGCCGTCGACTCGCCCCACCACGCGGTCTGCAGGGCCCGTTCCGTCTGTTCCGCCGTCGGCCGCTCGTCGGGCTCCTTGATGAGGAGAGCCTCGATGAGCGGCTCCAGCGGTCCGGCCTGCTTCATGGGTTCGAGTGGGTCCACGGCGATGGCGTACGCGGTCTCCATCGCGGTGATCCGGCGGAACGGCGGGCGGCCCTCGACGGCCTGGTAGAGCGTGGCGCCCAGGGCCCACAGGTCGGAGGCGGTTCCGGGGGTGAGCCCGCGGATCCGTTCCGGGGCCATGTAGTGGATGGAGCCGACCATCTCACCGGTCTTGGTGAGGGTCGACGTCCCGTCCGTCATGGCGATGCCGAAGTCGGTGAGGACGAGCCGGTCACCGGTGCCGAGGAGGACGTTGCCGGGCTTGACGTCGCGGTGCAGCACACCGGCGGCGTGGGCGGCGCGCAGGGCGGCGACCATGTCGAGGCCGATGCGGGCCGCATCCTGGTACGGCAGGGTCCGTCCGTCCTTGAGGAGTTCGGCGAGCGTGGGGCCCGGGACGTACTCCATGACGATGCAGGGACGTCCCTCGTCGTCCACGACGTCATGGACGACGATCACGTTCGGGTGCGCGATGCGGGCGGCGCTGCGGGCCTCGCGGCGGGTGCGCTCGAAAAGGGTGGCGAGTTCGTCGGCGGAGAGTTCCGGGCGGGCGTGGAGCCGCTTGATGGCGACCTGGCGGCCGAGCACCTCGTCGTCGGCCCGCCAGACGGTGCCCATGCCGCCCCGGCCGATCTGCTCGGTCAGCCGGTAGCGCCCGGCGATGAGACGCCCTTCGTCCGACACGGTGTCCTCCGCCGGTTCTGTCCCCGTTCGATTCGCCTGGTCACCATAACCGGCTCTTGTCCCGGATCCTGTGGGGCGGATCACGGCGGCCATCTCGACGGCGCTTCGGCCGGAGGGTCCCCCACCTCGACTGGAGGGTGGAGAGGGTCTAGTACCCCGGTACTAGTCACCCCTGCCGTTTTCACTTCCCCGGTGCTGCGGACGCGAGGAAAGCCGCTCTTAGCGTGAAGGCGTGGGTCGCGCAGGCCCTCCACTTTCTATCGAACCTGGTGGGAGTACCCCATGGCCACCTTCCTCTACCGGCTGGGCCGGTTCTCGTTCCGGCGCCGACGGCTCGTCCTGATGCTGTGGATCGCCGCCCTGGCGGTCGTCGGCATCGGTGCCATGAACGTCTCGACGAGCACGTCCGACAGCTTCAGCCTCCCCGGCACACAGTCGCAGAAGGCGATCGACCTGCTGGAGAAGGAGTTCCCACAGGCGTCGGCCTCCGGCGCCACCGCCCGCGTGGTGTTCGAAGCGCCCAAGGGGCACACACTCGCCTCCGGCGCCGACAGGACCGAGGTCCAGTCGCTGATCGCCGACCTCAAGGAGGCGCCCCAGGTCGCGAACGTCTCCGACCCGTACCAGAGCGGCCTGATCAGCAAGTCCGGCACCATCACCTACGCCCAGGTCACCTACAAGGTCGGCCAGCCGGACGTCACCGACGCCGCGCGCGAGGCGCTGCACTCCGTGGCCGACAAGGGCGAGAAGGCCGGCCTCGCGGTCAGCCTGGGCGGCAACGCCGTACAGGAGAAGGCGGGCAGCAGCAGCACCGAGCTGATCGGCCTGCTGATCGCGGCCGTGGCGCTCGTCATCACGTTCGGGTCGCTGCTCGCGGCCGGGCTGCCGCTGCTGACGGCCATCTTCGGGGTCGGGACGGCGGTCGCCGCCATCACCGTCGCGAGCGCGTTCTTCGACCTCAGCTCGGCCGCGTCGACGCTGGCGCTGATGCTGGGCCTGGCGGTGTCCATCGACTACGCCCTGTTCATCGTCTCCCGGTACCGCAGTGAGATCCGCGAGGGCCACGAGCCGGAGGAGGCCGCGGGCCGCGCGCTGGGCACCGCCGGTTCCGCGGTGGTGTTCGCCGGTCTCACCGTCGTCATCGCCCTGGCCGGTCTGAGCATCATCGGCATCAGCATGCTGACCACGATGGGCCTGGGCGCCGCCTTCGCGGTCGTCGTCGCCGTACTGATCGCGCTGACCCTGCTGCCCGCGGTGCTCGGCTTCGCCGGGATGCGGATCATGGGCAGCCGGTTCACCAGCCGCCGCATGCGTGCCCTTCAGGAGGGCGGCAAGGGTGAGACGACGGGCGTGCGCTGGGCCCGGTTCGTGACCCGCAACCCGCTGAAGATGCTGGTCGTCTCCGTCGTCGGACTCGGCGTCCTCGCCATCCCCGCCCTGTCGATGCGCCTGGCCCTGCCGGACGACAGCATGTCCTCGCCGGGCACCAGCGAGCGCATCGCCTACGACACGATCACCAAGGGCTTCGGCGACGGCTACAACGGCCCGCTGACCGTGGTCGTCGACGGCCAGGGCAGCAGCGACGCGAAGACCGCCGCACAGGACGCGGTCGCCCAGCTCGGCAAGATGTCCGACATCGCCGCCGTACGCCCTGCCGTGTTCAACCAGACCGGTGACGTGGCCCTGATCTCCGTCGTACCGAAGAGCTCGCCCAGCAGCGCGGCCACCGTCGACCTGGTCTCCGAGATCCGCGACCGCGGCCCCGCCCTGAAGAGCGACACCGGCGCCGAACTGATGGTCACCGGCACCACGGCGCTGAACATCGACGTGTCCAACAAGCTGAGCGGCGCCCTGATCCCCTACCTGGGTGTGGTCGTCGGACTGGCCCTCGTCCTGCTGCTCCTCGTCTTCCGCTCGATCCTGGTCCCGCTCAAGGCCGCCCTCGGCTTCCTCCTCAGCGTGCTCGCCACGCTCGGTGTGGTGGTCGCGGTGTTCCAGTGGGGCTGGCTGGCGGACCTGTTCGGCATCGACCAGACCTCGCCGATCGTGAGCGTCCTGCCGATCTTCATGATCGGTGTGGTGTTCGGACTCGCCATGGACTACGAGGTGTTCCTGGTGACCCGGATGCGTGAGGCGTACGTCCACGGGGCCGAGCCCACGGAGGCGGTGATCGCGGGCTTCCGGCACAGCGCCCGGGTGGTCACGGCCGCCGCGGTCATCATGATCTCCGTGTTCGCCGGGTTCCTGCTGGACGACGTGGCGCTGATCAAGTCGATCGGCCTGGGCCTCGCCTCCGCCGTCCTCTTCGACGCCTTCGTGGTCCGCATGACGATCGTGCCGGCGGTCATGACCCTGCTCGGCCGCCGCGCCTGGGCACTGCCCGGCTGGCTCGACCGGAAGCTGCCCAACGTGGACGTCGAGGGCGAGCGGCTGCGCCACCTGCTGGACGAGACTCCGGACGACGGCTCCACCGGCCCGGGCAGGGCGCCCGTGTCGTCCGGCGCCACCGGCAAGAGCTGAGGCGGCGGCCGTACGATCCACACCAGGACGCCGTTCACGGCCGTACGGCTGCCGCCCCTGTCGACCACACCGTCCCCGCCCGCCGGTCCCCTTCCCCCCGGGGACCGACGGGCGGCCCGCCTGCACCGTGGAGGGTGTATCCCGTGACCGCACCGCCGACGACGGACCGCCCTCTCAAGCCCGAGAACCTGATCGGACGGACCCGGCTGGGCGACTCCGAGTACCGGTCGGTCGTCCGGCTGCTCACCTGGCTGGGGCGGGTGCGGGCGGCCGATGTGGCGCATCCGCGGGTCAGGCTCTGGGGGGTTCCCGCCCTTTACGCCCTCGGCGGCATTCCGGCCCTGGAACGCGCGGCCCGGGACTCGGGCCCCGCGTTCGTACTGATGCTGGCGGTCACGGCGGGATACACCGTGCCGTTGCTGTGGCGGAAGCAGCGGCCCATGCTGGTCTTCGCCTTCCTGGTCGTCCTCTCCGAGGTGTGCCTGTTCCTGGGTGTGGACTCGGGTTCGAGCGCCACCCAGCTCGTGGCGCTGCTCAACCTGGGGCGCTTCGGGGCTCCCGGCCAGCTGGCCGTCGGCGTCGCGTACAACCTCCTGCAGACTTTCGTGTCGATCGTCTTCTTCAACGGCCTCAAGGGGTCGAGCCAGGCGGCCAGTACCCCCGTGCTGGCGTTCCTGGCCGTGGTCGCCATCCTGTCGATGGCCGCGCTGGGCCTGGCCGGAAAACTGGTGAACGCGTACGTCGAGGCCCTCCAAGAACACGCCGTACGGCTGGAGATGGAGCGCGACCAGCGCGCCCAGTTGGCCGCGGCGACCGAACGCGCCCGCGTGGCACGGGAGATGCACGACATCCTCGGTCACACCCTCGCCGTGATCGTCGGTCTCGCGGGCGGCGCCGCCGGGCTCGCCGAGACCAAACCGAAGCGGGGCGCGGACACCCTGCGGATCATCGCCGAGAGCGGGCGCGGCGCGCTGGCCGAGCTGCGCCGGCTGCTCGCGGTCATCCACGACGACGAACCCGACGACACCCCGCTCGCACCCCAGCCCGGACTGACCGACCTGAACGCCCTGATGGAACGGGTGAGGGCCGCGGGCCCCGCCGCCACCCTGCACCTCAAGGGTGAACTCACCCATCTGGCCCAGGGACTTCAGCTCGCCGTCTACCGCATCGTGCAGGAAGCCCTCACCAACACACTCAAGCACGCGGCGCCGAGCACGACGGTCGAGGTCGCGGTGACGGCCGGTCCGGAGGCGGTGATCGTCACCGTCGAGGACACCGGCCCGCACAAGGCGTCCGGCACCGACGAACACGGCAAGGGCCTGGTCGGCATGCGCGAACGGGCCGCGCTCTACGGCGGACAGGTCGTCGCGGGCCCCAACTCCCGCGGTGGCTGGACCGTCCGCGCCCTCCTCCTCCCCACGTCTACCGCCCCCGACCTGACGGAGAAGCACCCGGCATGACCACCGTCCTCATCGTCGACGACCAGGCCCTGCAGCGCCTCGGTTTCAGCATGCTCATCGAGCAGTACCCCGACCTGAGCACCGTCGGCGAGGCCACGCACGGCGTCGAGGCGGTCCGGCTGACGGCCGAACTCCGCCCCGACGTCGTCCTGATGGACGTCCGCATGCCCGGTATGGACGGCATCGAGGCCACCCGCCGGATCGTGCAGTCGGGCGGGCGTTCACGCGTCCTGGTCCTCACCACCTTCGACCTCGACGAGTACGCGTACGCCGCGCTGCGCGCCGGGGCCAGCGGCTTCCTCCTCAAGGACGCGCTGCCCGAGGAACTCGTCGCGGGCATCCGCGCGGTGGCCGCCGGGGACGCCGTCATCTCCCCCGGCCTGACCCGCAAACTCATCGACGCCTTCGCCGACCGCATGCCCGGCCGCACCGCCGAACAGGACCGCCGCCTCGACGCCCTCACCGACCGGGAGCGCGAGGTCCTCACCGTCATGGCGGCGGGCTGGAGCAACACCGAGATCGCCGAACGCCTGTGCCTGGCCGAGTCCACCGTCAAGTCCCACGTCAGCCGCATCCTCGCGAAGATCGGCGCGCGGGACCGGGTGCAGGCGGTCATCTTCGCGTACGACGCGGGGTTGGTACGGCCGGCTTGAGGTCTCCCCTCAGGCTGCCGACACGGACACGAACTGCCCGGTCAGCGCGGTGAGCCGGGCCGGTTTCTCCACGGGCAGTTCGTGCCCGGCGTCGACGATCCGCACGAACGCGTCCGGGTAGGCGTTGGCCATCCGCAGCATCTGGGCGAATGGGTGCGGCGAGGTCCACGCGCACGAGCGGGACGAGGGGGGGTAGGCGGCGGACAGGGTCGCGAGCACGCGGGTCCTGCCGCTGCACCGGCCGCCGACCAGTTCGATGACGGGGTGCTCGTCAGGCAGTTCCACGAGGTCACGCCGGCCACCGTCCCGGTCGAGCCCGACGAGGCCGGGCACCAACCCGTCGAGCAACGGGTCCACCCCGTAGAGCCGTTCGGCCACTGTTCCCCAACCCCCTTGGCGTCGGCGCCATGTGGGCTCGGCGCCGAGGGACCGAAGGTAGGGGCGGATGAGGGCTGAAATCCGTGTCATCACCGATTCGACGGATTGTGGGCATCTTTCACGCTCGAACCGGCGGATGACGGCGGTTACCTGACCGTTCCCGACACCTGGGCCCGCCTCCGTCAGCCCTGTCAGGCTCCGGCATCGAGCATGGGAGGAGGAGACACTTCCGCCGCCCGAACTGGGTCACTCCTCGGACAGGAGCCAGCCGATGTGCAGTTCTTCCACACCCGGGCGGACCATCCGCATGAGCTCGGCGCGCTCGGGGTCGTTGTCGGGAAGGTTGTCGGCGAGAAGAGCCTGCGCGGCGATCGCCTGGGGCCTGGCGCCGAGCGCGGCGCGCAGGTTGAGCGAGCGGCGCAGCATCGCCAGCCGCTCCGCGGGCTCCTTGTGCGGTGCGAGGTGCCGGATGATGTACGACTCGAAGTAGCCGTCGCCGGACTTCGTGGCGACACCGAGGGCGGACTCATAGAGCGGGAGGGCGCCGGCCGGGTCCTCGTCGATGTTGTCCAGCAGAACGGCCCAGTGGTACTCGGCCCAGGCGCGCGTCTTCTCGTCGCCGCTCTCGATCGCCGCACGGTAGCCGGCCTCGGCCACGGCGCGGTCGTCGGCGCGGGGTTCGCGCCGGAACAGCAGGCGGCTGTAGGCGAGTCGCCCTGTGAGCAAGTGCGCGGTCGGCGATGCCGGATCGACCGCCGCGACCGCCTTCTCGGCCTCTTCATGCCCCTCGATCCGGAAGAACCAGCGGTCTACGGCGATCTCCGCGCGCAACTCGGGTTCATCGTCCGGGGCCAGGACGGCGAGCGCGGCGTCCCACTCCCCGAGCAGCTGCAGGCGGCGGGCTATGTAGGCGTTGTGAGCTACCATGACACCTACAATAGGAAGCGGCGATGTAGGTGGTCAAGTGCAATACGATGACTACATGGGGAACGTGGCGCGGCTGGCCGTCGAGCTGGCCAACACCGGGACCCTCGACCAACACGGCGAACTGGTAGCCGCGTTCTTCGCGGAACACGAGGTCACTCCGCCCTCGGGCGGCGACTACGGCGAGTTGCCGGACCTCGTGCGCACGGCGTTGGCGCAGTCGGTCGACGGCGCCGTCCCCGAAGCGGTGCACCGCCTGCTGCGCGACTATCCACCGGAGATGCACCTGTCCGACCACGACGGCCTCGACGGCTGGCACATCCACTTCAGCCGCAACGGCACCCCGGCCAAGCGCTGGCTCGGCCAGCTGATCGCCGCCAAACTCGCCCTGGTCGCGGCCGGGGACCCGGCGGTGACGCTGGGCCGGTGCGCCGCGGCCGGGTGCGAGAACTACTTCGTGGACCAGTCACGGAACCGCACCCGCCGGTTCTGCTCCAACGCGTGCGCGAGCCGGACGACGGTCGCCGCATATCGGGCCCGGGCGGCGAAGAACTCCTAGCGGGGTGAGCCGGTCAGAGATTCCACTGCGGTGACTGCCGGTGCTGCCGGCCGATCGCTTCCTCCAGCCGGGCTCCGGACCCGCGCGGGCAGCGAAACGGCGGACAGAGCGAGGATGTTGAGGAGTGGGGTGCAGGCGGACCGGTCGAGCATCCGGCGGACGACCTCGTCGATGCCCGCCCTCTCCCTGAGGCGTAGGAACGACAGCCGGGGCTTCCGACCCGGACGGCACGCTGACAGGGGGTGGGGTGTGCGGGTCAGCCGCCCTGGCCCGCGCTGCCGACCGGGCCGACCGTCACGGAGGAGCCGGAGCCGTTCGTGACGGGCAGGGTGGCGGCGCCCGGCCAGTCGAGGGTGACCGACTTGGTCTCGTTCGGCGGGGTCACCACCAGCCCGGTGATGCGGACGCCGGAGCCGCCCGTCTTGTTGAACGGGTAGTTGACGGGGAAGTAGGTCGACTTCCCGTTCTTGAGGACGGCCGACGAGGTCTCCTGACCGGTGCGCTTCGCCGACACCGTCCCCGCGTTGGTCTTCAGGTCGACGCCCGCGTACCCGGAGATCGTGCAGTCCCGGCCGCCGCCGTTCTTGAACTCGACCACGACAGTGGCGTTCGGGTCGCCGTCGATGGTGTTGTCCTTCGCCGTGATCTCCAGCTCGTCGGTACGGCACTTGCCGGCCTTGGTGCTCGCGTCGGAGCCGGTACCGGCCCCCGTACCCGTGCCGCCGGAACTCGACCCGCCGGAGCTGCTCCCCGTGGTGGCCTTCGCGCGGCTCTGGTCCGAGCTGTCCGTGTCCGAACTGCCGCCCGAGGACGAGGCGTTGGACGCGGACGACGCCGTGGGCGCGGACGACGGGTCACTCTTTCCCGTGCCGGCGTCGTCGCTCTGGCAGGCCGTGAGCGAGAGACCGGCGGCGACGGCCAGGGCGGCGAAGGTGAGCTTGTGAACGCGCATCGATTCATCCTCAGGATCGGTGGTGTCAGTGCCGGCCGCTCCGTACGGGTCATCGGTACGAGCGGGCGTTTCTGATCGTCAAGAGCGGCTCGGCCGGGTCGACCGTTCCGCACAGCCACCGCATAAGACATTCCTGTTACACGCACCTCCGCGTACGACGGCCACCGCCACCAGGCAGAACGCGCCCGAACGCGGCACAGGCAAGCCGGGACGGTGGTTCCCGCCGCCGTCGCGAACTCGTGCGCGGCCATCGCCCGTTGGGACAGATCCGTAACTCGACGGTCACAACCAATCACCCCCCTTCCTCATCCCGCCGAGAGAACGAACGAACTCGCGGCAACCGAAGGGCTCCAGACGGGTCGTCAGTCACTTCGCCGACTCTGTCGGTTCTCCCTGTCCCTCCCACGGCCTGGCCAGCCCCACCAGCGCAACTCCCGCCGCTGCCACGGCGATCAGCATGATCACCGCCATCGGCAGGGAACTGTCCTCGCCGAACACCCCCACCAGCGGTGCCGCGAGCGCGCCGAACAGGAACTGCAGGCCACCGAGGAGGGCGGAGGCCGCGCCCGGGGCGTTGCGCCCGAGGGCCTGGCCGATGCTCAGGGTCGACGGGAAGACCATGCCGATACCACCGGCCGTGATGAACAGCGTGATCCAGGTGCCCGCGAGGGTCTCCCCCACGGTCAGCACCAGCAGCACCTGGCCCAGCGCGCCCACCGCGGCGACGGCGACCGCGGCCACGAGGAGGGTGTTCAGCCGTACCCGTCCTGCGAGTTGGGAGAAGGTCGCACCGGCGATCAGCATGGCGACGGCGTTGCTCGCGAAGATCAGGGAGTACGTCGTGGCGGACACCCCGTGCAGGTTCTCGAAGACGAAGCTGGAGCCGCTGATGTAGGCGAACAGTGCCGCCGAGATGAACGCGAGGACAAGGACGTAGCCCATGAACGTACGGCGGCCGAGCAACTCCCCCATCGCGCGGAAGGTGTTGGTGATCCCTCCGGCATGCCGCCGCTCCGGCGGCAGCGTCTCCGGGACCTTGCGGACCACGCCGAGCAGCAACAGGCCGCCCATCACGGTCAGTACGACGAACACCGCGCGCCAGGTCGACACGGCGAGGATCGCGCCGCCGAGCACCGGTGCGGCGACCGGCGCGACGCCCATGATCTGGGAGAGGACCGCGAAGTAGCGGGGCAGCTCGGCCCCGTGGAAGCGGTCGGTCAGGACGGCGCGGGCCAGCACCATGCCGGCGGCGCCCGACACACCCTGGAGGAAGCGGGCTCCGGTGAGGACCTCGATGGTGGGTGCGAGGGCGCAGGCGACGGAGAAGACCGTGAACGCGGCCGTTCCGGAGAACAGCAGTCCGCGGCGGCCGAGGCTGTCGCTGAGCGGGCCGATCAGCAGCTGGCCGACGACGAGGCCGGCCAGGAACGCGGTCATCGTCAGCTGGACGGCCGAGCTGCTCGCCCCGAGCGTGTCCCCCATCGCGGGGAAACCGGGGACGTACATGTCGGTCGCGAGCGGGGCGACCGCGGTCAGCGCGGCGAGGACGGCGACCAGGGTGACGGCTGTGCGCCGCGAGGGGTCGGTGGAGTCGGCCGATGCGGTGGCGCTCGCGGCGGCGGAACTGGAGGGGGACGGCGATACCATGGCCATAACGGTAACCGATAGTTCACCGGTTAACAATGACGGATCGGTGAAGGCCCTCGCCAGCCCGTGAAGACCCATGAAAGCCTGCGGACCGGGTCTGGGCCTACGAAGGCCCGGTCCAGGAAGTGAGAAGACGAGCCGCATGTCGCCCTCCCCCGCCGATGTCCGCGCACAGTGGACCGAGCACAATCCCGGCCTCGACACCTCCCCCATGGAGCTGATCGGTCTGCTCAAACACGCCACCGGGCTCCTGAACCGGGCCGTCGAGCCCCTCTACGCGGGCGCCGAGCTCACCGCCCCCGAGGTCGACATGCTGATCCCCCTGCGGCACGCCACCGGCCCGGTGATCGCCCGCCGCCTCGCCGAATGGCTCGGCCTGTCCCGCGCGGGCGTCAGCAAGGCCCTGGGCAAGCTGGAGAAGCGCGGTTTCATCGCCCGCACCCCGAACCCGGCGGACCGGCGTGCCGCGCTGGTGACCATCACGCCGGCCGGGGCGAAGGCGGTGGACGACCTGTTTCCCCGCCAACTCTCCGCCGAGGTACAGCTGTTGGCAGGACTGGGCGAGGATCGGGATCAGGTACTGAGTGCGTTGGGGCGGCTGGTGGAGGTCATGGAACGCCAAGTGGGCCGTGATTGAAGGGTTCCTGACGAAATGTCACCCCCGGGGCCCCACTCCGCGTCAGGTCGTGACCTCCCTCCTTACATGACTCGGGCGTCCCACAGCACATGCAGTGTCGGCGGCTTGCGGAAGACCAGACCGTGCGGGGCGGTGGGGTGGTCCGGGTCGAGGCGCAGGGCCGGGAGGCGTTCGAGCAGGTGCCGGAGGGCGATGCGGGTCTCCAGGCGAGCGAGGTGGGCGGCGAGGCAGTAGTGCGGGCCGTGGGCGAAGGCGAGTTGGAGGCGGGCGTTCTCGCGGCGGACGTCGAAGCGGTCGGGGTCGGGGAAGACGGCCGGGTCGCGGTTGGCGCCGGTGAGGGAGACGGCGACCAGGTCGCCCTCACGGATCGTGGCCGGGCCGAGGACGGTGTCGCGGGTGGCGTAGCGGTCCACGACGGCGGCGCCGGGTTCGAGACGCAACGACTCCTCGATCGCGCCGTCCAGAAGACCCATGTCGGCCTGGACGAGGGCTAGTTGGTCGGGGTGGCGGAGTAGATGCAGCAGCGCGTTGGTGATCATCGCCTCGGTGGTCTCGATGCCGCCGAACATCAACACGGCGGCGTTGGAGGCCACTTCGGGGAGGGTGAGCTGTCCGGCGGCGGAGCCGAGGAGTGAGGCTCCGCCCCGGTCGGCGACGGTGGCTTCGACGGAGGCACGCAGTTGCGCGTACGCCTTGGTGCCGGCGGCTCCCGCCTCACGGCCGGCCGTGATGTCCGAGACCGCCCGCACGATCGCGTCGTACCAGGAGAGGACCGTGTCCGGGGTGGTACCGGTCAGCCCGAGTGCCTCGGTCACGACGGCGACCGCGAGCGGGCCGGCGAAGGCGCGCCGCAGTTCACCGGCGCCCGCCGGCAGCAGTTCCGTGACGAGCCGGTCGGTCTCGCTGTCGATGAACGAGGCGAAGCCGTCCCGCACTTCGCGGGGTCGGAAGGGCGCGGTGAAGGGTTCACGGTGACGGGCGTGCCGCTCCCCGTCGAGGGACAGCATGCTCGGGCCGACGACCTGGGCGGTGGAGAAGCGCGGGTCGTCCACGGTGAAGGTGGCCGCGTCCCGCATGACACCCAACGCGAGGTCCCGCCGCGTGACCAGCCAGCCGCCCAACTCCGGCAACCAGGACACAGGTTCACTCTCATGAAGCCGCGCCAGCCGTGCGTGCGGGTCCTCAGCGAGCTCGGCAAGCGTGGTCCCGGCACCGAGCGGGAAGGAGGCGGCGGCGACCGTACTCATCGCGATCCATGACGGGACATGGGGAAACTGGCCATGACCGAGGCTAACAATCGGGGTGCGGGTGGGGTGGGCGGGGGGCGTGGCCGGGCGGGCCGAGGGTGCTGGCGGAGTCACAGCGGCTCCCGTGCCGGAGGCGGCGCCGGCTGAGCCAGGTGCCGTGCACCGAGCGAGCACCTGCACCCTGCTGAAGATGCCACCGAGCGAGGCGGGCCGCACTGGACCGAGCACCCGTCCCGTGCTGGTAACACCGCCGAGTCGCCTCGGCCGCCGTGATCGGTGTGGTCGCCCTGCTGTTGGCGGGAGTTGGGGGTGCGCTGCTCGTACGAGGTTCGCGTCGTGGGGAGTTGGAGCGGCGGTTGTGGGAGGTGCCGGCGCCGTTGATGGTGGCCGGGGTCATCGTCGGAGTGGGTCGGCGGGTGCTGACGGCCGGGGTGCTCGGCGTCGATGTCGGGGCCGGGCTGACCTTGTTGTTCGGTGGTCCGGTGGTGGCCGGGCTGCCGCTGTGGGCGCTGGTCCGCGGTACACGGCTGGCGAATCGGCGGCCGGCCGGTCACTATCGGCGAGGGCAACAGTTCGAATTCGCCCCGCGCGAGGCGTAGTTTGCGCCATCCTGAACGCCATGGGTCGAGGACCGATCGGTGACGCGAGTCGGACCTCATCTCCCTTTTCCTGCCTGCCTCCTTATCGCGTCGATCCGAAAGGGCCCAGCCCCATGGCCACACCCCGGTCCGCCGGAAGGACGCTCGCCGTACCCGAGCGCACCGGCCGGACGACGCACGACCGCGACTCGACGACGACCCACAAGGCCGCCGGGTTCCGGATGACCGGCCACGGGCGCCCCGACCGCGCGGGGGCCGTCGACCTGGACGTATCGCACACACTGCGCGCGGAAAAGTGGAACGCGCCGCACGCGAAGAACTCCCACCCGTACGGCAACGGCACCCCCGGCGACCGCCACGCCACCCCCGGTCGGCCCACCCCCGTCGCCTGACCCACGCAACGCCCCTCCGCACCCACGCCGAGGGGCCTTCGTCATGAGCCGACCACACCGGCCCGACCGCCGACGACACCACCGGCGGCACCCCGCACCCGACCCCACCCACACTTGAGCCACTCTTGATCACTTCATCAGACACCGACGGACCGGCGATACCCGTGCCTCTCCAGCCCATCCCGTCCGCCCAGGTGACCCCGGCCGCGTCCTGGCGCATTCTTGCTGTGTCACCCACCCGGCGCCACAGGGACGAGGTAGAGCCCCAATGACTGGGAGTGCCGAGCGCGAGAAGGGGACGCCCGGACGGCTCGCCGAGCTGCTCATCGACGCCTCGACGGAGGCGATCGACACGGCCGGCGGCCACTCCGGGGGCGTCTACCTGCGGTCGAGCACGCCCGGACTGCTGCGTCTCGGCGTACTCGCGGGGCTGCCCGGACCGCTGTTCCGCCCCTGGGGACGGCTGCACGTCGACAGCAAGTTCCCCGTCGCCGACGCCTACCGGCTCGGCGTGCACGTGGTCCTGCCGAACGCCACCGAGACCATGCGCCGCTATCCGCAGTTCGCCGCGAGCCTGCCCTTCCAGTTCGGGTCCCTGTACGTCCCCGTCATCGGCGGGTCGACGACGTACGGCGTGCTGACCGTGCTGCGGCCCTCCGCCCCGGACACCACCGAGGTGCTGTCCGGCCTGGACCGGATGACCCGGCTGGCCGAGGAGCTGGGCAGGGCGCTGGCCGACCTGGAGGACGAGCACAAGGACGAGGACGGTCCGTACGTCGCCTGGGACGGCGAGCCCGTGTGCGTCCGGACGGCGGCCACGCATCGCCCCGAGGGGCGCATGGCACGGTTCGTATGGGATCCGAAGACCGCGGCCGTGACCGGGGACGGCTCCCTGCACGCCCTGCTGGGGGTGGAGCCCGCGGAGTTCCCCGGCACCGCGCAGGCGCTCGCGGACGTCGTGGCGCCGGGCGACACGTACCAGGTCATGGCGGCGCTGCGGGCCACGGCCGCCGGGAAGCCCCCGCCGCTGCCCCTGCGGGTGCGGGCGGCTGACGGTTCGGCCCGGCTGCTGGACCTGTGGACGCCTGCCGCAGGGCCCGTCCCGCCGGACGGCGGGTACCCGGTCAGCGGTGTCGTCGTCGACCCGGGCTCCGCGCCGATGGCCGGCAGCGTGGCCGATCTGCTGCCGGACGGTGTCTTCTGCATGGACCGGCTGGGGCTGGTCACCTACGCCAATCCGCGCGCCGCCCAGCTGCTGGGCCGGCCGCGCGAGGAGCTGCTGGGCCGCCCGCTGTGGGAGGGCGTGCCCTGGCTGAACCAGATCGGCTGCGAGGACCAGCTGCGCGGTGCCCTGCTGTCGCTGGGGCCGGTGCACTTCCACGTCCGGCGCCCGGGCGAGCGGGAGCAGGGGCAGGAGCCGTACGAGAGCGACTGGCTGGCGATGGCCGTCCATCCGGGCCTGGACCAGCTGACGTGCACGGTCGCCCCGTCGACCCGGGTGGCGGGGCCTCCGCTGCCGCTGGTGCCCGTGCGCACCGACGGGGACGGCGGTCCGGACAACGGCGTGACCTCGTTGGCTCCGCTGTACCGGCCGATCGTGCTCGCCATCGCGCTGACGGAGGCGGTCACCGCCCGCCAGGTGTCCGCGGTCGTCATGAAGGAGCTGCTGCCCGCGTTCGGCGGCCGGCGGCTCGCGATCTATCTGCTGCAGGAACGGCATCTGCACCTGGCGTGGGAGACCGGCTTCCCGCAGGGCTTCCTCGCCCCGTTCGACGGCGTCGGTCTCGACACCCGGCTGCCCGGGGTCGAGACCCTCACCACCGGACGCCCGCTCTTCTTCGACTCCATGCAACAGCTGGCGGACGCCTACCCGGGCATCCCCCTCGACGCCGAGGAGGGCGCCCGCGCGTTCCTGCCGCTGATCGCGTCCGGTCGCCCGGTCGGCTCGGCCATCCTGGGCTTCGACCGGTCCCGCAGCTTCAGCGGCGAGGAGCGCGCGGTGCTCACCGCCCTCGCCGGACTGATCGCCCACGCGATGGAGAAGGCCCAGCGCTACGACTCCGAGGCGGCCCTCGCCCGCGGCCTCCAGCAGGCCCTCCTCCCCCGCCGCCTCTCCGCCCACCCGCAGGTGGAGACCGCGGGGCGCTATCTGCCGGGCACCCAGGGCATGGAGGTCGGCGGCGACTGGTACGACGTCGTCGAGGCCGGCGACGGCCTTGCCCTGGTCATCGGCGACGTCCAGGGGCACGGCGTCCAGGCGGCCGCCACGATGGGTCAACTCCGCAGCGCGGTAAGGGCGTTCGCGCTCGGCGACCGGCCGCCCGACGAGGTGATGAGCGGCACGAACCACCTCCTCATCGATCTCGACCCGGGGCAGTTCGCGAGCTGCTGCTATCTCCGCCTCGACCCGGCGAGCGGGCTGGTCCGGGTCGCGCGGGCCGGGCATCCGCCGCCGCTGATCCGTACCCCGGACGGACGCACCCGCGTCTGGGACATACCCGGAGGCGTGGTCCTCGGGGTGGACCCGCACGCCCAGTACCCGGTCTCGGAGCTGCGCCTGGAGCCGGACTCCATCCTCGCGCTCTACACGGACGGTCTGGTCGAGCGGCCCGGTGTCGACATCGACGACGGCATCGCCGCCCTGCGGGTCGCCCTCGCGAAGGCGGGCGGGCCCGCCGCACGGCCGGGCGGGCGGTCGCTGGCCGGTGTCGCCGACCGGCTCACCGCGACCGCCCGGCACGCGGCCGACCGCCCGGACGACATCGCGCTGCTGCTCGCCGCCCGGCGCGCCAAGCCCGGACGGCACCCGTGACCCCCGGCCGACCACGGCCTGTCACCGCCTGTGACGCCCCTCGCCTCCTGAGGTCGGGCAGTGTAGACATGGGCACATGGTCCGCCTGACGGGTCGGCCCGGGGCCCGGTCGACCCACCACCCCCACGGTCCGCGCGCGCAGCGCCCGTACGACCGTGCCCGTCGGGCGCCCGAACACCGGCGAGCGCCGCTGAGCGGGAGGCTGGGCGGCCGCAGCGTCGCCGGGCAGGTTTTCATGCTGCAGCTGGTGATCGTGCTGCTGCTGGTCGTGTCGGCCGTGGTGGCACAGGTGCTCCAGGTGCGGCACGACAGCACGCAGGAGGCCCGCAACCGGTCGGTGGCCGTCGCCCAGACCTTCGCCAACGCGCCGGGCACGGTCGCGGCCCTGCGCAGCGCCGACCCCACGGCGATCCTGCAGCCGAGCGCCGAGGCCGCGCGCAAGACGTCCAAGGTCGACTTCATCGTCGTGATGAACACCGAGGGGATCCGCTACACCCATCCCAAGCCGGACCGCATCGGCAAGAAGTTCGTCGGGAACATCGCCCCCGCGCTCGCCGGGCACGTCGTCACCGAGGAACTGACCGGCACCATCGGACCGCTCGTGCAGGCCGTGGTCCCGGTCCGGGGCCCCGGCGGCAAGGTCGTGGGCCTGGTGTCGGCCGGGGTGACGAAGGCGAACGTCGGCGGCGCCGCCGACCAGCAGCTGCCGCTCCTGCTGACCGCCGCCGGGGTGGCCCTCATCCTCGCCCTCGGGGGTACGGCCCTGGTCACCAGACGCCTGCAGCACCAGACCCATGGCCTGGGCCCGCACGAGATGACCCGGATGTACGAGCACCACGACGCGGTGCTGCACGCCGTACGGGAGGGCGTGATCATCGTCGGCGGCGAGGGCCGCCTGCTGCTCGCGAACGACGAGGCGCGCCAGTTGCTCGACCTGCCCGAGAACGCCGAGGGGCGCCTGGTCCTCGACCTCGGGCTCGACGCCGACATGACCGCGCTGCTGGCCTCGGCGCGGGTCGCGACGGACGAGGTGCACCGGGTCGGCGACCGGCTGCTCGCCGTCAACCAGCGCCCCACCGACCTCAAGGGCGGCCCGGCCGGCAGCGTCACCACGCTCCGCGACTCCACGGAACTCCGCGCCCTCTCCGGCCGCGCCGAGGTCACCCGCGAGCGCCTCAACATGCTCTACGACGCCGGAGTGGGCATCGGCACCAGCCTGGACGTCACCCGCACCGCCGAGGAACTCGCCGAACTGGCCGTCCCCCGCTTCGCGGACTTCGTCACGGTCGACCTCTACGACGCCGTACTCAGCGGCGAGGAACCGCAGCCCGGCACCGACCTGCGCCGTACGGCCTCCAGCGGGGTCCGCGACGACGCCCCGCTCTACCCGGTCGGCAAGCAGATCCAGTTCATCGCGTCCTCCCCGCAGGCACGCAGCCTCGACACCGGCGAGGCCGTCGTCGAACCCCGGCTGAGCGACGCCCCCGGCTGGCTCACCCAGGACCCCGAACGCACCGCGCAGGTCGTCGAGTACGGCATCCACTCACTGATCACCGTGCCGCTGCGGGCCGGTGCCCTCATCCTCGGTGTGGTCAACTTCTGGCGCTCCGACAAGCCCGAGCCCTTCGACGAGGAGGAGCTGGCCCTCGCCGAGGAACTCGTAGCCCGCGCCGCCGTGTCCATAGACAACTCCCGCCGCTACACCCGCGAACACGGCATGGCGGTGACCCTCCAGCGCAGCCTGCTGCCCCGCCGGCTGCCCGAGCAGAGCGCCCTCGACGTCGCCTACCGCTATCTGCCCGCGAAGGCCGGGGTCGGCGGCGACTGGTTCGACGTCCTGCCGTTGTCCGGCGCGCGGGTCGCCCTGGTCGTCGGCGATGTCGTGGGACACGGTCTGCACGCCGCGGCCACCATGGGGCGGCTGCGCACGGCGGTCCACAACTTCTCCGCGCTGGACCTGCCGCCGGACGAACTCCTGGGCCTGCTGGACGAGTTGGTGGGCCGCATCGACCAGGACGAGACGACCGAGGACAGCGTCGCCCCGGTCACCGGCGCGACCTGCCTCTACGCGATCTACGACCCGGTGACCCTGCGCTGCACCGTCGCCCGCGCCGGCCATCCGCCACCGGCGCTGATCCGCCCCGACGGCACCGTCGAGTTCCCCGACGTCCCCGCAGGTCCCCCGCTCGGCCTCGGCGGACTCCCTTTCGAGACCGCCGAGTTGGAGCTGGCCGAGGGCACCCGGCTGGTCCTGTACACCGACGGCCTGGTCGAGGACCGGGAGCGGGACATCGACGTCGGCCTGGAGATGCTGCGCACCGCGCTCACCGACTCCGGCGACTCGCCCGAGGACACCTGCCGGGCCGTCCTCGACTCGGAGTTGTCGGTGCGCCCGAGCGACGACATCGCCCTGATCGTCGCCCGCACCCGCGCGCTGGGCGCCGGCCACATCGCCGAGTGGCGCGTCCCGTCCGACCCGGCCGCCGTCGCCGACATGCGCGCCTCGGTCACCCGCCAGCTCACCCACTGGGGCTTGAACGAGCTGACGTTCACCACCGAACTGATCCTCAGCGAACTGGTCACCAACGCGATCCGCTACGGCAACGACCCCGTCCGCGTCCGCCTGTTGCGCGACCGCACCCTCATCTGCGAGGTCTACGACGGCAGCACCACCTCGCCGCATCTGCGGTACGCGGCGATGACGGACGAGGGGGGTCGCGGGCTGTTCCTGGTGGCTCAGCTCTCGGAACGCTGGGGCACCCGGTACACCCCGGCGGGCAAGGTCATCTGGGCCGAACAGGCCCTGTGATTCCTACGCCTCGCCGAGGATCACCGTCAGCGCCTCGACATCGTCCGGCAGAACCGCGATCAGCAGGGCCTCGCCCGCCGCCTGGTACTCCAGGATCCGGGACCCGGGGTTGACCGCCACCGCCTCGCGCCAGAACGGCTTCCGTGTCCCGGTGCGGTGCAGGGCGGCAGGCAGGGTGACCTCGTATCCGCGCGGCGCAGGCGTCCACTTCAGCGAGCCGTCCGAGGCTTTCGAGAGTCGTCCGGGCCGCCAACGCCCCTCCCGCTCGGGCCACTTCAGCATGCACAAGGGCCCTCGCCCGGACGTCGTCGCCCGGCGCAGACTCACCCTCCGTCTGATCCAGTCCGCGACGAACCCGCCCAGCACGAGGACCACCAGTGTCGCCACCATGCGCACATCAAACCAGGTCGCACACGGCGCCCGCACCGGCCGCAAGCCGGTACGGACGCCGGGACGATCTCCCTTACTCGTCGATCGCCGCCCCGAAGTGCGCCCCCTTCGCCGCGCCGCCGAGGTCCGCCGCGCTGTACAGCGAAGAGCCTTCGGCGAGCAGGCCGTTCGGGCCCGCGGGGAGCAACCACACATAGCCGTCACCGGAGTTCTCCCCCGGTGCGGAGGCGACCAGTTCGGCGCGGCCGTCCGCGTTCGTGTCCGCCAGCCGGACCTGGGAGCCCCAGATGTCGTCGGCCTCGGCGGTGCCGGGGATGCCGGCGGTGTTCTGGTCGAAGGACTGGGCGCCGGTCGCGGTCACGCCGTGGCTCGAACCGCGCAACAGCCAGACGGCGCCCGCGTCCTGGACGGTGCCGATGTCCTCGCCGGGCGCGCCGATCGCCACGTCCGCGTAGCCGTCGCCGTTCACGTCGCCCACGGAGAGGTCGTTGCCCCAGCCGTCGCCGTGCTCGGAGGTGCCGGGTACGCCCGGGGAGTTCTGCGACCACCACTGCGCGGGGACGCCGGGGCCCTCCTCGCCGCCGACGCCCTCCGAACTGCCGAGGTAGACAGCGATCTTGCCGCCGTCGTCGCCCTCGGCCTTGTCGTCGGCACTGCTGAGCTGGCCGAGGACGAGGTCGTCGTAGCCGTCGTGGTTGATGTCGCCCGACGCGCTGCCGAGGCCGCCGTTCAGGTCCTGACGGTATGTCAGCGAGGTCTCGCCGCCCGCGTAGAGGGCCGACCAGCCCTGCTGGTAGTCGTCGTCGGGGCTGTAGCCGGAGATGACCAGGTCGGCGAAGCCGTTGCGGTCGTAGTCGCCGGTGGTGAGGTAGGCGGGCTGGATGCGGTGGCCGCCGGGGGCGGTGGTCGTGTTCAGGACGCCCATCGAGTGCAGGATGCCGGTGTGGTAGGTGAACACCTGGGCGCCGTTGTCGTCGAGGACGGCCATCTCGTCGGTGTCGGTGGCGCCGGTGAACCGGGCCGCCGCCACGGACTGGCCGAAGCGGGCGCCCGCCGTGGGCTTGGCGGCGGTGAAGGAGTCGTTCATCTCGGCGCCCAGGCCGGCCTTGGAGCCGTAGAGGACGGTGACGCGTCCTGCGTTCTCGACGCTGCCCTCGTCCTCTCCGGGGGCGCCGATGATTGCGTCGTCGTAGCCGTCGCCGTCCACGTCGCCGGTGGCGACCGCCTGGCCGAAGGAGTCGTAGGTCTCCGAGGTGCCGGGGACACCGGGCGTGGACTGGCTGATGACGGCCGTCCTGCCCTTGGGGACCGTGGTGTTGGTGGCGATGCCGTTCGGGGCACCGTACTGGACGGTGACGTAGCCGGCGCCCTGCTTGCCGTCGACGGTGCCGTCCGGGGCGCCGATCAGGACGTCGTCGTAACCGTCCCCGTTGAAGTCGCTGTTGCGGTCGACGGCGCTGGTGCCGCCGGGGACGCCCGCGTAGCTGGCCGGTGCGGCGACGATGCCGGCGCCGGCCAGGAGCAGGAAGGTCGCGGACGCGACGGCGGCGGATACCTTCTTGCGTGACACGTTCGTCATGATGTGTTCCCCCGTGGATCAAATGTGTTGCGGTCAACGGGTTTGACACGAGACATGCCACGGTGGTTGTGGTGCCTCGGCGTGCTGTGACGCCTCAGTGACACTTGTTGCGCGGCCCGGACGAACGCCGCCGGATCAGCCGAGCGCCTTGTCCAGGTTGAACGCGGCGCTGATCAGGGCGAGATGGGTGAACGCCTGGGGGAAGTTGCCCTGTTGCTCACCGGTGCGGCCGATCTCCTCGGCGTACAGGCCGAGATGGTTGGCGTAGGTGAGCATCTTCTCGAAGGCGAGGCGGGCCTCGTCGACGCGGCCGGCGCGAACCATGGCCTCGACGTACCAGAAGGAGCAGATCGAGAACGTGCCCTCGTCGCCGCGCAGGCCGTCGGGGCTGGCCTGCGGGTTGTAGCGGTAGACGAGCGAGTCGGAGACCAACTCCTCGGTCAACGCGTCAAGGGTGGACAGCCACTTGGGGTCCGTGGGCGCGATGAACTTCGCCAGCGGCATCATCAGCAGGGCGGCGTCGAGGACGTCGCTGCCCTCGTACTGGACGAAGGCCTGGCGTTTGACCGACCAGCCGCGGTCCATGATGCGGCGGTAGATGGTGTCGCGGCACTGGCCCCAGTACGGCAGGTTCGCGGGCAGCCCGCGTCGGTTGGCGAGGCGGATCGCGCGTTCGATCGCGACCCAGCACATCAGCCGTGAGTAGAGGAAGTTCTTGCGTCCGCCGCGCGTCTCCCAGACGCCTTCGTCGGGCTGGTCCCAGTTCTCGCAGACCCACTCGACGAGGGCGCACACGTCGTCCCACTGGGCGCTGGAGATGGGCTCGGCCCACTTGTCGTAGAGGTAGATGGAGTCGATCAGGGCGCCGTAGATGTCGAGTTGGAGCTGGTCGGCCGCCGCGTTGCCGACGCGGACCGGGGCGGATTTCTGGTGGCCTTCGAGGTGGGGGAGCTCGCGTTCGGTGAGTTCGGTGCGGCCGTCGATGCCGTACATGATCTGCAGCGGGCCGGAGGGGTTGCCGTCGCCGGGGCTGATGTAGCGGGTCACGAACTGCATGAACGCCTTCGCCTCGCCGGTGAAGCCGAGGCGCAGGAGCGCGTAGACGCAGAAGGCGGCGTCGCGGATCCAGACGTAGCGGTAGTCCCAGTTGCGCTCGCCGCCGAGCTGTTCGGGGAGGCTGGTGGTGGGGGCTGCGACGATCGCGCCGGTCGGGGCGTAGGTCAGCAGCTTGAGGGTGAGGGCGGAGCGGTGGACCATCTCGCGCCAGCGGCCCCGGTAGCGGGACTGGGAGATCCAGTGCCGCCAGTAGGCGACGGTCGAGGTGAACTCGTCCTCGGCCTCCTGTCTGGCGCAGGGGCGGGAGGTCACCTCGCCGTCGACCTGGTCGAGGGCGAACACCTCGGACTCGCCCTCGTCGAGCTTGAAGTCGGCCCACACGTCGACGTCGTCGCACTCCAGGGGGACGGTGGCGGTCAGCGCGAGGGACCTCTCGGCGGACTCGAAGAGGGCCACGTCGCCGACCATCCGCGCGGTGTGCGGCGAGGCGCCGTAGTCGAACCTCGGGGCGACCCGCGTCCGGAAGGGGACCGAGCCGCGCACGCACAGTACGCGCCGGATCAGGCGGTGCCGGGCGGACGCGTCCGGCTCCCCGGTCACCGGCATGAAGTCCTGGACCTCGCCGACGCCCTCCTCGGTGTAGAACCGGGTGATCAGGACGTTGGTGTCGGGGAAGTAGAACTGCTTGGTGCGCGCGGGGACGGAGGCGGCGAGCTCGAAGGAGCCGCCGCGTTCCGCGTCCAGGATCGCGGCGAAGACGCTGGGGGCGTCGAAGGACGGGCAGCAGTACCAGTCGATCGTGCCGTTGGTCCCCACCAGCGCCACGCTCCGCAGATCGCCGATCAGTCCGTGCTCGGCGATGGGCAGATATCCGGGTCCGGTGGGGGTTTCCTGGTGGGGCGGGGTCTCGACCATCGCGGCAGCCTCCCTGGTTCGGGCCCGCGCGGGCCGGTTCCAGCTTAGGTTCAGGTTCTCCGTCGGCCACTCTTCCGGATGCACACTGGGGACGGGCGGGGAATCGTGGGAGTGGGACCCACGGCACGTGCCCGGTCTCAGGGAGGAAGCACCATGTCGACAGCACAACCCGACGACCGCGCCACACCGGACGCCATGCTGCACGCCCGCACCGGTACCGAGGTGGCCCCGGAGGACGTCGTCCTGGCGGCCGGCCGGGACGTGACGCCCGAGAATCTGGAGTGGGCCCGGCGGAAGATCGAGGCGGAGGGGGCGGCCGCGCTGGACAAACTGCTGCCTTAGGCGCCTTGTCGGCACCTGGTTACCCGTTCACCCTTTCGGAGAGGGCGCTCCGGCTGACAGACTCCGGAGGTGCCCGACTTCGACATGCTTGTCATCGGTTCAGGACCGGGTGGCCAGAAGGCCGCCATCGCCGCGGCCAAGCTCGGCCGCCGGGTCGCCGTCGTCGACCGCCCCGACATGGTCGGTGGGGTCTCCATCCACACCGGGACCATCCCCTCCAAGACGCTGCGCGAGGCGGTGCTGTATCTCACCGGTCTCACCCAGCGCGATCTGTACGGGCAGAGCTACCGCCTGAAGGACGACATCACCGTCGGCGACCTCACCGCGCGCACGCAGCACGTGGTCAGTCGTGAAGTGGACGTCATCCGCAACCAGTTGTCCCGCAACCAGGTCTCCCTGTTCGCCGGCACGGGCCGCTTCGTCGACCCCCACACCATCGCCCTGACCGATGTCACGGGCCACGAACGGCTGTTGACCGCGGAGCACATCATCATCGCCACCGGCACACGCCCCGCACGGCCGGACACCGTCGAGTTCGACGGGCGGACCATCATGGACTCGGACAACGTCCTCGACCTGCCCAAGGTCCCGCGGTCCATGGTCATCGTCGGCGCGGGTGTCATCGGTATGGAATACGCCTCGATGTTCGCCGCGCTCGGCAGCAAGATCACCGTGGTGGAGAAGCGCGCCGGGATGCTCGACTTCTGCGACCTGGAGGTCATCGAGTCGCTCAAGTACCACCTGCGGGACCTCGCCGTGACCTTCCGCTTCGGGGAGACCGTCGCCGCCGTCGAGCGGCACACCAACGGCACGCTGACCGTCCTGGAGAGCGGCAAGAAGATACCGGCCGACGCCGTGATGTACTCCGCGGGACGGCAGGGCCTGACCGACGAACTCGATCTGGACAAGGCCGGGTTGTCCGCCGACCGGCGCGGCCGGATCGACGTCGACGAGAACTTCCGCACCGCCGTGCCGCACATCTACGCCGTCGGCGACGTCATCGGCTTCCCGGCCCTCGCGGCGACCTCGATGGAACAGGGCCGTACGGCCGCGTACCACGCCTGCGGCGAGGCGGTGCACCGGATCGACGACCGGCAGCCGATCGGCATCTACACCATCCCGGAGATCAGTTTCATCGGGAAGACCGAGGACCAACTCACCGAGGAGTGCGTGCCGTTCGAGGTCGGGATCTCCCGCTACCGCGAACTCGCGCGCGGCCAGATCATCGGCGACTCGCACGGCATGCTCAAGCTGCTGGTCTCCCCCACGGACCGCACCCTGCTCGGCGTGCACTGCTTCGGTACCGGCGCGACGGAGCTCATTCACATCGGCCAGTCGGTCATGGGCTGCGGCGGCACGGTCGACTATCTCGTGGACGCGGTCTTCAACTACCCGACCCTCGCGGAGTCTTACAAGGTCGCCGCCCTCGACGCGACCAACAAGCTGCGGCAGATCGACCGACTCGGCGACTGACCGTTCACAGGAGATTACTCGCTGGTCAATCTTGAAAGGTCAAGAGGTACGGCTATCATCACACCCACACACGGTGTGACCGTCCGCCGACGCAGCGGTTCAACGGGTATCCACCACTCCCTATTTGTTGTTCCGACCGGCCACTGACCCGAGGCCATCCCTCTCCGGGTCCGGGGCCGGTTCGCGCAACCCCCCACGTCGTGCAAGACGGAAAGCAGCGCATCCATGAGCAACAACAGGGGCAGAGGGCTGCAGGCCAACGCCCTCGGTACGTTCGACACCGTGGTGATGGCCGTGGCGGGCAGCGCCCCGGCCTACTCGCTGGCCGCGACCACGGCGGTGCTGGTCGGCGCGGTGGGGCTGGCCAGTCCGGCGGCGCTCCTCTACTGCGCGATACCGATGCTCGGCATCGCGCTGGCGTTCAGCTATCTCGGACGGATCGACGTGAACGCGGGGGCGAGTTACTCCTGGGTGGGCCGCACCCTGCACCCCTTTCTCGGCTTCATCAGCGGCTGGGCCCTGGTGGTCTCCGCGACCATCTTCATGGTCGCCGGGTCACTGCCCGCCGGGTCGATGACGCTGTCCCTGTTCGATCAAGACCTCGCGAACAACACGGCGTTGTCGACGGTGGTCGGCGCCGCGTGGTTCGTGATCATGCTGCTGGTGGTGCTCGGCGGCGCCCGGCTCACAGTCCGGGCCCAACTCCTCATGTCCGGCGTGGAGTTGAGCATCCTGGCGCTGTTCGCGGTGTTCGCCCTCGTCCACTCCGACAACGCCCGCGCCTTCGACTGGTCCTGGCTGGGCTTCAGCCACTTCGACGGGGTGTCCGGCTTCGCGTCGGGCGCGCTCATCGCCGCGTTCTACTACTGGGGCTGGGACGTCACCAGCAACCTCAGCGAGGAGACCCGCAACAGCCGCCGTACGACCGGACTCGCGGGCCTGATCGGCGTCGGCATCGTCTTCCTGCTCTTCGAGGTGTTCACCATCGCGGTGAACATCATCCTGACCTCGCGGCAGATCGAGAACAACGACGCCAACGTGCTGGCGGTGCTCGGCGACGAGCTGTGGCCGGGCTGGGGCGGCAAGTTGCTCATCGTGTCGGTGATGCTGTCGACCATCGCCACCCTGGAGACGACCCTCATCCAGGTCACGCGCTCGCTGTTCGCGATGGGCCGCGACCGTACGATGCCGGCCGCGCTGGGCAAGGTGCACCGCACCTGGAACACCCCGTGGGTCGCGATCACCGTGGTCGGCGGGGTGGCGCTGGTGATGTTCATCGCCTCGAACGCGCTCGGTTCGGTGGGCGAGATCCTCTCCGACGCGATCTCGGCGATCGGTCTGCAGATCGCCGTGTACTACGGCCTGGCGGGCCTCGCGGTGGTCGTCGCCTACCGGAAGATGCTGTTCAAGTCGGCGGCGAACTTCCTCTTCGGCGGGCTGTGGCCGCTGTTCGGCGCCCTGTTCATGTTCTGGATCTTCGTCGAGTCGCTCGGTGATCTGAGCGACGCGGCGATCGCCATCGGCATCGGCGGCCTGGCCGTAGGGCTGGTCCCGATGCTCTGGTACTGGAAGCAGGGCAGCGACTACTACCGGCCCGCACGTCTCGACGCCACGCGCACCGTCGAGACGGACTACGTCCCGGACGACTTCGTGCCCGAACAGTCCCGGGTCCATCAGGGTCTCCCGACCGACTTCTGAGGGTGCATCCGATGGCGCGAGACCGCTACACGCCCGACTTCGACCCCGACTGCGGGGACGCGTACCTGAGTTCGGCCCGCCAGGACATCGTCATCGGCCGCTGGCAGGGCCTGCGGGACCTGCTGCGGGACACCGGCGCGCACTGGCTCGGCCGGGGCCACCGGATCCGGACGCTCGCGCAGGCCTGCGCGAGCAGTTCGACGGTCGAGTCGTGGCTGGCCGCCGAGCCCCACAGCGGCGACGCTCTCACGCTGCGCGCGGCGACGGAGACGGCCCGGGCGTTCAACGTGGCCATCGCCGCGGGCCGGGGCGTGCCGATCGACCGGAACCGTATCGACGCCGCCGTCATGGCCTGCCTCCAGGCCGCGGAGGCGTACCCGGACGACCCCACCCCGTGGATCTCCCTGATCTCCGTGGCCCGCCTGTATCCCGCAGGCGTACGGCGCCAGGAACTCGCCCGCTGGTGGGACGAGTTGCACCGCCGCGACCCCTACAGCGTCGAGGGCCATCTCCAGGTCCTCCACTACTACTCCTCCCGCTGGCACGGCAGTCACGGCCTCATGTACGACTTCGCCCGCGACGCGGCGGGCGTCGCACCGCCCGGTTGCACTCTGCCGGTCCTGGTGCAGTACGCCCGCGTCGAGGAGTACCGCTACGCCCTCGACGCCGCGAAGGGCCACCAGGCGGCGGTGGGCCTCGGCCAGCACTGGACCCACGACGGCGCCGTCAGCGACGTCCGCCGCACCTGGCAGCGCTGGATCAGCGCCCGCGAGGACGGCCCCTTCCCGCCCGGCGAACTCCGCGACCTCAACTACCTTGCCCACGCTGCCTGTTACGCGGGCACGAAGGACATCTCGACGGCGGTACTGGGAATGATGGGCCGCCGGGCGACGACGACTCCGTGGTCGTACACCGGGGATGCGGAGAAGCAGATCGTGAAGTGGCGCAAGGAGTTGGGGGTACGGACATGACAGCGGGGGCGGCACACCCACCGGTTCCGCACCGCTGAACAGCGGCTACTCCGCGGGCTGTTCCGCCGGTTGGGCCAGGCTCGCTGTCCACTTGTCCTCGATGCGGCCGAACTTCCAGACCAGCAGGGCCACGATCCAGGTCGCGAAGAACAGGCCGACGATGAGGAAGCCGATGACGTTGAGGTCGAGGCCCGCCACCCAGTCCCAGAAGAAGCCGTGGAGGTCGAGCTTCTCGGCGAACAGGCCCAGGAGTTCGACCGTGCCGATGATCAGGGCGACGGCGACGGACAGGCCGGTGATCGTGAGGTTGTAGTAGACCTTGCGGACCGGCTTGGAGAAGGCCCAGCCGTAGGCGAAGTTCATGAATGTGCCGTCGATCGTGTCGAGCAGCGACATGCCGGCGGCGAACAGGACCGGCAGGCACAGGATCGCGTACCAGGGCAGGCCGGACGCGGCGCCCGAACCGGCGAGCACCAGCAGTGCGATCTCCGTCGCCGTGTCGAAGCCGAGGCCGAACAGCAGGCCCAGCGGGTACATCTGCCAGGACTTGGTGATCGACTTCATGAAACGCCCGAGGATGCGGTTCATGAAGCCGCGGTTGTTCAACTGCTCCTCCAGCGCGGCCTCGTCGTAGTGCCCGGAGCGCATCTGGCGGAACACCTTCCAGATGCCGGCCATGATGACGAGGTTGATGCCCGCGATGACGTAGAGGAACGTGCCCGAGACGGTCGTACCGATCAGGCCGGTGACGTCGTGGAGCTGGGAGTTGTCGTCCCGGACCGGGTTGGCCAGGGCCTTCACGCCGAGGGAGAGCAGGAGGGTCAGGCCGAAGACGATGCTGGAGTGGCCGAGCGAGAACCAGAAGCCCACCGACAGCGGCCGTTGCCCCTCGCTCATCAGCTTGCGGGTCGTGTTGTCGATTGCCGCGATGTGGTCCGCGTCGAACGCGTGCCGCATACCGAGCGTGTACGCGGTCACGCCCATGCCGATGCCGAAGGACTTCTCGCCGACGCTGTAGTGCCCCGGCGCCACGATCCACACGAGCGTGAACCAGCCGATCACATGCAGCCCCAGCACGAACGCGGCCATCCCGCCGACCCGGGTCCACTCCTGCCGCGTCATCGATGTACGGACGCGAGACCAGAGCGACGGCCGCGAAGCCGCGGTCGTGGCAGGGAGGGTCGGGATGGACTCGGGGGCCGCCGTCATCGAGGAGGGTCTTTCTGCCGGGTACAGGTACGGGTACGGGCATGGTTGCGCGGTTGCCGCGAGCAACCTCGTGCCATCTTCGCGTACCTGCAACCCATTCGCAGTAACGGTCGGCAAAGACCACGGCAGGTCTTGCCCAAGGGAAGGGAAAATCCCTGGTCAGGTCGCCATCAGACCCCTGCCGAGCCAGTCCTTGGCGTCCTTCACACCCGGCAGCGCGTAGAAGTAGCCGCCGCCCGTCGGGGAGATGTAGTCGACCAGGGGTTCGTCGATCAGCCTCGTCTGGGTCGCCTCGAACTGCCGTCGCACGTCCTGCTGGTAACAGCAGAAGACGAGGCCCATGTCGAGGTTGCCCACGGTGTCGATGCCCCGGTCGTAGTTGTAGCCGCGGCGCAGGATCCGCGAGGTGTCGGTGGCGGCGGTGCGCGGGTTGGCGAGGCGGATATGGGCGTCGAGCGGGATCGCCGTGCCCTTGGGGTCCTTGGCGTAGTGCGGGATGTCCGTCTCCTTGGCGCCGTCCAGCGGGGCGCCGGTGTCCTTGCGGCGGCCGAACATCAGCTCCTGCTCGCTGAGCGAGACCCGGTCCCAGAACTCGACGAGCATGCGGATGATCCGGATCACCTGGTAGCTGCCGCCGCTCGCCCAGGCCGGTTCGCCCTGTCCGTCGCCGACCCAGATCAGCCGGTCGGTCTCGCGGGTGGACTTCACGTCCGGGTTGGCTATGCCGTCCTTGAAGCCGAGCAGGTTGCGCTGGGCGCCGGTGGGGCGCGGGGTGTTCTGGAAGCCGTCGATGCGCCACTTGATCTGCATGCCGCCCCGGGTGTGCCGGGCGATGTCACGCAACGCGTGCAGCACCGTGTCCTGGCGGGCGCCGCACACCTGGAGCGACAGGTCGCCGTGGCACTCGGCGGCGCGCAGGTTGTCGTTCGGGAACGTCTTCATGGGGGTCAGCCGGCGCGGCTTGGCCTTGGCGAGTCCGTAGCGGTCGTCGAAGAGGGACGCGCCCACACCGACGGTGACCGTGAGGGCGTCGGCGGGTACGTCCGGTCCGAGGATGCCGTTGTCGGCGGGCGGCGCGCCGACGCCGAGGTCGGCGGGGGTGCCGCCGGAGGTGAGGAAGCGGGCCCGTTCGGTGATCGTCCGCAGCAGGTCGGCCAGTTCGGCCCGGTTGTCGGCGATCACGTCGAGGGAGACGAAGGCCGCGGCGGCCGGGGCGGGGGTGAGGATGCCGGCCTGGTGAGTGCCGTGGAAGGGGATCTTGGCGGCGTTCGTGGTGTCCGCGGCCTGCGCCTGAGCGGTACCGCCGGTCTCGGCGAGCGCGAACGCCCCGCCGGCCAGCACCGCTCCGGCGGCCCCGGCACCGAGCGCGGTCCGGACGAAGGAACGGCGACCGGCTCCGGCCGGACAGCCAGGGGTTTCGGCGGACGGCATCGGGCGGGTCCCTTCACTGCGGGGGTTCTGGGTGGGGCGGGTGTTGTCGGTGCCGTGTCGGTCGTTCTCGGTGCTCATCAGGCGGACTTCCTGATCTCCAGCAGGTCCGGTACCGGTGCCAGGTCCTCCAGCAACTGCCCGGTGGCGCCGTCGAGTCGGGCCTTCGCCGTCTCGTCCAGCTGCTCGACGGGCGTCCAACTGCCGCTCCGGTACGCCGAGTCGAGCAGCTTCTGCAGCCGGGCGATGTCGGCGTCGACGCCGGGGAGCAGCTTCGGGGACTCCTTCGTGAGAAGCGGCTTCAGTACGGTGAGCAGCTCGCGGGTGCCGGCGAGGTTGCTGTCGACGGTCGCGAGGTTGGTGCCGCTGCCCTCGTCGGTGTCGCCGGTCAGCTCGAACTGCAGGGCGTTCTCCAGGATTTCGTGGGCCCGCAACGGCAGGTCGCCCGGGTCGAAGTCCTGGGTGGGGAAGGCCTTCTTCAACCCCACGACCGCGAGGGCGAGTTGCTGTGCCGGCATCTTCAACTCGGCCGCCGACTGCCCGTGCCACAACCCGTACTCGATGCGGTGGAAGCCCGCGAAGTCCTTGTTCCGGACTCCCCCGGCCAGCCCGTCGGCCCGGCCGTTGATCTTCTGGTCGAAGTCCTCGAAGGTGCCGTAGGCCGCACCGAGGGAGGAGTACGTGCGGTGCGCGGTCAGCCAGTCGGTGCGCGCCTTGGCGAGGTGGTTGCCCGCGATGTCGGCGCTGAGCTGCCGGGTCTGGGTGACGAGCGTGGCCAGGCCCTGGTCGACGTACACCTTGTAGGCCTTGAGGGGTACGGCGAGGTCGTTCTCGGAGACGGGGACGACCGCCTTCACCGCGCCTCCCCCGCCGCTGACATGGACCGTCGCGGAGGTGACGGCCTTCGCGCCGGTGGGCACGCAGCGCCAGGCGTACGAGCCGCCCGCGACGGTGGCGACGAGGTCCCGGGTGGTGCCGGGAGCGAGGCCCTCGACCTCGCCGTAGACCGCGCTGGTGGCCGGGTCGATCAGGTACACCTCGGCGGTCTTGTCGCCGGTGTTGTGCATCTGGAAGGTCTGCCGGCCGGTGTCGGGCGCGGTGAAGCCCTTGCCGCACTCCGTCTCGGAGACGGCCACCGTCTCCGAACTCGCGGGCTTGGGCCGGGAGAAGGCGACGACGAGACCGGCCACGACCGCGGGTACGGCGACCACCGCGACCGGGACGACCCAGACGGGGCGGCAGCGCGGTGACGGGGACGACTCGCTCAACTCGGCTGTCACGGGCGCGGGTTCGGGCTTCTTCACCTTTGCGCCGCGCACGAACAGGGGCATCACCACCGCCAAGTAGGCGCCATAGCCGACCACTTGGAGCCAGGTCATCGTGGGCATCAGGTTGAACACGCCCTGGATGAGGGTGCTGTACCAGGAGCCGGCGTCGACGCTGCCGCTGAGGTCGAAGGCGTAGACGGTCAGGCCGGGGAGGATGCCGCCCTCCTGGAGGTCGCGCAGGCCGTAGCCGAGGACGCCGGCCGCGATGACGATCAGGACGACGCCGGTGGCGGTGAAGAACTTCGTCAGGTTGATCCTGAGGACGCGGCGGTACAGGCCCCAGCACAGGGCCGCCGCGAGGACGAGTCCGATGCCGGCGCCGGCCAGGGGGCCTGCGGACTCGCCGGCCGCGCGGGCCGTGGTCCACAGGAACAGCGCCGTCTCCAGGCCTTCGCGGCCCACCGCGAGGAACGAGGTGAGCATCAGCACGCCCGCGCCCATGCCGAGCGCGCCGGTCACCTTCTCCCTGATCTCGCCGGAAAAGGTGCGGGCCGAGCGGCGCATCCAGAACACCATCGCGGTGACGAACGCGACGGCGATCACGCTGAGGACACCGCCGAAGGCCTCTTGGGCCGTGGCGGAGAGGTTGGCCGCGGTGAAGGTGAGGACGGCGCCGAAGCTCAGCGCGAGGGCGATCGCGGCCAGGACGCCCGTCCACACCTGCGGCAGCCGGGACTTGGCGTCGGCGCGGACGAGGGTGGCGACCAGGATCGAGACGATGAGTCCCGCCTCCAGCCCCTCCCGCAGCCCGATCAGAAAGCTCGGAAACGCGTCGTCCCACATTGGGTGCGACCCCTCCTGGGTTAGTGCAGGCATGCCTTACTTCGCGGACCATCATGACTACATGCGCGTAGTCGATCAGTCATGAATCGGCAACGTCCGGGCAAAAGTGCGGAACTTCCCGCGGGCTGCGATCGTCTACAGTTGAGTAGACCGTCTACAGATTTGTAGTCAGAACGTTTGCAGTCGGACCGGCGGAAGGGCGCGCGACGATGACCACACCCCTGGACCTGGCCTCCCAGCTCGCCGTGAACGTGCTGGACGCCAGGTCGCTGCTGGCCGCCTTCGGTGCGCTGGGTGTCGGCGTGGTGATGTTCGCGGAGACGGGGCTGCTGATCGGGTTCTTCCTGCCCGGCGATTCCCTGCTCTTCACGGCGGGCCTGTTGTGCACCGGCGGCGCCGACAGAGCCGTGAAGCTCTCGTTGCCGCCCCTGCTGGTCGCGGCGGCGGTGGGCGCGCTCGCCGGGGCGCAGTGCGGGTATCTGCTCGGCCGGAAGGCGGGTGGCGCGCTGCTCGCCCGCAGCCGCTCGGCCCGCCTGCGCGAAGGCGCCCGGCGGGCCGAGGAGTTGCTGGAGCGGTACGGCTACGCGAAGGCGGTCGTACTGGCCCGCTTCGTGCCCGTCGTGCGGACGGTCCTGAACCCGATGGCGGGTGCTCTCGGCGTGCCCGTCCGGACGTTCACCGTCTGGCAGATGGCCGGCGGTCTGGTGTGGAGCCTGGGACTGACACTCGCCGGGTACGCGCTGGGTTCCTCGGTCCCGAACGTCGACAGGTATCTGCTGCCCATGGTCGCCCTGATCGTGGTCGTGTCGCTGCTGCCGCTCGCCGCCGAGGTGCGCCGCTCCCGCAGGGCCACCCGCGCCGCCAAGGCCGGGGAGGTGCGCGGATGATCCTGGTCGCCTTCCAGGGGTCGTCGATCGACGGCGAGGCCTACACGGATGTGGTCGACTCCGCTCAGCACGCGCCCAGTTGGCTGGACGGCGCGGTGTCGGCGTGGTCGACGTACGGGCTCGTGGTGTTCGCCGTGCTGATGGTCGTCGGCTGGTGGCGGGCGCGCCGGGTCAGTGCCGAGGCGGCGGTGACGGCGCTGGCCGTGCCGGTGGTCGTGGTCGCCGCGTACGGCATCGACTCGCTGCTCAAGTCGGCGGTGCGGGAGAGCCGCCCCTGTCAGACCCTCCGGGTGGTCACACTGGAGGCGTGTCCGGTGCGGGGCGACTGGTCCTTCCCCAGCAACCACGCGACCATCGCGGCGGCGGCCGCGGTCGCCCTGTTCTTCGTCTCCCGCCGGCTCGGTGCGGTCGCCGCCGTGGCCGCGCTCGCGATGGCGGGCTCCCGGGTCTGGGTCGGGGTCCACTATCCGCACGACGTCGTGGCGGGCGTGGCGGTCGGCGCGCTCCTGGCGCTCGGCGCGATGGTCCTGCTGAAACGGCGGCCGGAGTCACTGACCCGGCGGATCACGGCCACCCGGCTGCGACCGCTGCTGGTTTCATGAACCGCAAGGACATCGCCGAACTGGCGGGCAGCGCGGGCCTCGGCGCCTGGACCGCGTTCGGCGTGCTGAGCATGGTCGTGATCGGGCACGAGGGCGCTCCGCTCTTCACCGACGAGGACGCGGTGTCCTGGTCCGTCGCACACCGCCCGGACGTGGCACTGGCATTCGCCCGCGGTCTGACCGCGACCGGCACGGGCGTCATCCCGTACGCCCTCGTCGTCCTCGCCGGACTCCTCACCGGCCGCACCACACGCCAACGCCTCCTCGCCGCGACCCTCGCCCCGGCCTGCCTCGCCGCCGGCCAGGGCCTGCGTTACGGCGTGATGGAACTGATCTCGCGCCCCCGCCCGGCGCTGAGCAACTGGGCGGGCCACGCCTCGGGGTGGTCCTTCCCCTCCGGCCACACCACCACGGCGGCAATCACCGCCGGACTGGTGATCCTCGCGATATCCGTGCGCGCCCCGCACGGGAGAACCCCGCTCTGCCTGGCCGTCGGCTGCTGGGGCGCGCTGGTCGGACTGACCCGGGTGTATCTGGGCGTGCACTGGTTCACGGATGTGCTCGGTGGCTGGCTGTTCGCCGTCGGCTGGCTCGGGGTGTGCGTGTGCGCGGCGGCCCGGTGGCTGCCGGCGCGGCTGACAGCTGACGGGGCGGATCCGGTCGAGCTGGCACGGGACCACCACGGAAGCAGACCTGCCGATGGGCGTGCTCACGGGTAGGCGTGCTCAAGCGGAAACGGCGGCCGATGCCGAACCATGGGGCGCCCGAGCCAACGTGCCCGGCACCGGACGCCGTGGGCGGTACCGGCCGAGCGGCCCAAGGCCCTCGGAGCAACCAAGCCGTCCCAACTCTTCGGAGCAGCCGAGCAGTCCGAGATCCTCGGCACGGTCGCGGTCGGGGCTGTAGTGGTGGTCCGCCCGCTCATGATCCAACTCGGCGCAGCCGTGCGCCTCTTGAGCCCGTGGACCAGCCGGTGCCGGAAGATGCACGTCCGTCTCCGCCGCGTCGTCGCCCGTCCTGTCCGATGCGTCGGTCTCCAGCTCGAACCAGACCTCCTTGCCCTCCTCCACGAGGCGGCTGCCCCAGCGGTGGGCAAGCGCGTCGACCAGGAACAGACCGCGGCCGTTCTCGCTGTCGGGGTCGACATCGAGGCCGTCGTCGCGCTCGGCCCGCCGGTGCGGCGGTCGGGGAAGGTGCCGCCGCTCGTCCGCGACCTCGCAGCGCAGTATGCCGACGCCCAGGGACAGGGTGAGCCGGTAGCGGCCGCCCGCGTGGACAACCGCGTTCGTGGCGAGTTCGCTGACCAGCAGTTCGGCGATGTCCACCAGGTTCTGGAGACCGTACTCGGCGAGCCGCTTGCGGACGAGTTCCCTGGCCTGGCGGACCGAGGACTTTCCCGGGCCCAGGATCGTCGTACAGCCATCGCCCACGGTCGGCAGGCCGCGTGGGCGGTCGTTCGGCATGGTCGTTTCCCTTCGGCCCCTGGGGCGTTCGGCTCGTGCGGTGCGAGGCCGGGTCCGCCAACAGACCTGGCCTCCCTATCCACCATGCGTCCGTCGTGCCCTTCGATGCGCGGGGGGAACTACCCGAATCCGCGGGCCGGTTCGTCAACCTGGCGATACGAGGGCCGTCTCCATACGGATGGCCCACCCCTCCTTCGCCCCGTCGCCTGACCTCATGTCGACGTACTCGCAGACCTGGCGGGTGTGCCAGAGCCCGTCCTCCGGCCGCGCTTCGGCACCCGGCGGCCGGAAGCCGAGGAACGGGTCGGTGATACGGCCGCGCGGGGTGCGCAGTTCGCAGATGATGCGCTGCCGGGTCGACCACAGCCGCAACTGTGCGCGGTCGCAGCCCTGGGAGACCGCGTAGCGCGTGGCGCCGGACACGGCCTGCCCGAAGCGGGCCGCCTCGTCCGGGGCCATGCCGCGGGCCCGTGCCTGGTCCGCCGCGAACCGCTGGCCGGCGGTCAGGTCCCCGTCGAGGCCGACGCCGACCGCGTCCTGCGGCGGTGCGGGCAGCGGGCCCAGGCCCTGGGTCGCGTAGACGGCGGGCTCGGTGAAGAGCGAACTGGGCTGAACGCCTTGCCGGTTGAGTTCCGTCGGGTGGGTGTGCCGGGCGGCGTCGACGACGTCCGGCGGTGCGGTACGGGTGTCGTACAGGCACATCAGGTCGGGCGGAGCGCCGGTGAAGAGCTCGGTGGCGAGTGCCTCGTACCGTTTCCACTCGGGGATCTGGCGTGGCGAGCGGCCCTCCCAGACCGGCTCGCCCGTCATATGGAGAAGGCCCTCGGGGCTCGCGTGCGTGACGTAGTAGTCGAGGGCGGTGGCCATGCTGTTGGCGGGGCTTCCGCGGTACCACCGGGCGGAGTCGCGGAAGTCGACCTGGCGGGCGTCGGGGCCGAGCGCGTCCCGCAGCAGGTCCAGTTTGCGCGGGGTGGTGATGACCACCGGGTCCGGTTCGGCCTCGGCGACGATGCCGTCCCTGAGGAACGGCACCACCACCGCCAGGAACTCCTCGTCGGACGAGTGGATGCCGGCGTGGTGCTTCACGCAGGGGACGGGTGGGACGGGTTGGGTGAGTGTGGTCGGTTCGCCGTGTTCCATCGGTCTGCCTTCCTTCTCGTTCGGTTCGCGGCCGTACGTGATCTCTGCAGTAGGTGGTCTCGGCGGTACGCCGTCACAGCGGTACGTCGTCACGGTCGTACGGCATCAGGAGCGGGTGGCCCGACGCGTCTCGGTCCAGACGGCTACCTGGCTGCGCGAGGTGAAGCCCAACTTGCTGAGGATGCGCTCCACATGGCCCTCCGCCGTGCGCAGCGCGACGACCAGCCGGTCGGCGATCTGCTGGTTGGTCAGCCCCTCGGCGATCAGTTCGGCGACCTCCGTCTCGCGGCGGGTGAGCGGGCTGTCGAGCACCGGCCGGGGCGCGGACTCCCGCTCGCCCAGCGCGTAGGCGACCGCGTGGTCCGAGGTGAGGTCGAGGCCCTCGCGGTAGGCGCTCCTGAATCCGTCGCCCAGCAGTGCGCGGGCGCCGGCCTCGGCCTCCGTGCGCACCGGGCCGTGGGACGGGGTGCGGTCCAGTGCGACGTGGGCGTCCTGCCAGATCCGTTTGGCGGCGCCCAGCAGGACGGCGGCGGGGCGGCCCTCGCCGTCGCGGGCGTGGACCGCGGCGAGCAGTTCCAGCGTCATGCCGGTGCCGAACACGTCGCCGACCGCCCGCTTGAGCCGTAGGCACTCCCGGGCGTGGACTCCGGCCGCCGTCTGGTCGCCCTTGACCCACTCGGCGAAGGCGAGGATGCGCAGGAGGTAGGAGTGGATCCACTGTTCGCCGTAGGTCAGGCAGACCTGCCGGAACTCCTCGCACAGGGCCATCGCACGGTCGTACTCGCCCTGGATCGCGAGGACATGGGCCAGTTCCACGTACTTGAAGCCGACCAGGCTCATCGACTCGCCCTCGCGCGGCGGGAGGGCGAGCGCCTCCTCGTACACGGCCCTCGCCCGCTCGTAGTCCCCGCTGATCAGGCAGGCGCCGCCGCGGCCGAAGAAGGTGTGCGCCACCTCGGCCTCGTCGCCCATCCGCAGGGCGAGTTCACGGGCCTCCTCGACGAGGGGCGCGGCCCGGCCGGCGTTGCCCTGGCTGAGCAGCATCAGGGCGAGGGACCACAGGGCGCGGGCCCGGGCGACGGTCGGCTCGGGGGCGGCGGCGAGCAGTCGCTCCAGCCAGTACCTGCCCTCGACCAGGGCGCCGGTCGCGAACCAGAAGAACCACAGATGCCCGGCCAGTTTCAGCCCGGCCCGCAGCTCCCCCGGTGTGTTCAGGGAGAACTCGAACGCCGAGCGGATGAGGTCCGACTCCGCGTGCAGCCTGCGGACCAACTCCGGCTGGTCGGGGCCGAACCAGCGCCGCTCGCACTCCTCGACGAAGTCCAGGCACCAGTCCCGCACCCGGCGCCGGGCCGCCTCCTCTGCTCCCGCCCCGTCCTCGCGGAGCCGGTCGAGGCCGTACTGCCGGATCGACTCCAGCATCCGGTACCGGGCGTGGACGGCGTCGCCGTCCCGGACCAGCAGCGACTTGTCGACCAGACCGGCCACGGCGTCCACCAGCTCGTCGCGGTCGAGACCGGGCCCGGCACAGACCTCCTCGGCCGCGCCCAGGTCGAAGCTCCCGGCGAAGACGGAGGTACGCGCCCACACCGTCTGTTCCTCGCGGGTGCACAGGTCATGGCTCCAGTCGACGGCCGCACGCAGGGTGCGGTGCCGGGGCAGGGTGTCCTCGCTGTCCACGCCGCCCACGCCGTCGGCCAGCAACCGGTAGCGGCGGTCGAGGCGTTCGAGCAACTGCTGCACGCCGAGGGCGCGCATCCGTACCGCCGCCAGTTCGATCGCGAGCGGCAGCCCGTCGAGCCGACGGCACAGCGCGGCCACCGCGTCCTGGTTGGCCGTGGTGAGGGAGAACCCGGGCAGTACGGCGGCGGCCCGGTCGGCGAAGAGGGCCAGTGCCGGGTACTCCAGCGCGGGTTTCGGCGGCAGCGGCTCGCCCGGCGTGGGAGTCGCCAACGGCTGTACTTCCAGGACGTGTTGGGCGCTCACGTTCAGCGGATGTCTGCTGGTGGCCAGCACCCGCACCGCCGCGGTCTCCGCGAGCAGCGTCTCGACGAGCCGTGCGCACGCGTCCGCCAGGTGTTCGCAGTTGTCCAGGACGAGCAGCGACTCCCGGTCCTGGAGATGGTCGACGAGGACGCGCACCGGCGAACGACCCGACACGTCACGGATGTCGAGCGCCTCGATCAGGGCGAGCGGCACCAGCGAGGCGTCCCGCACACCGGCCAGCTGCACGATGTGCACCCCGTCGGCGAACGCCCGCACCAGCCGGGGCACGGCGTGCAGCACCAGCCTGGTCTTGCCGACACCGCCCGTCCCGGTCAGACTCACCAGCCGGTGGGCGGCCACCAGACGTTTGACCTCGGCGGTCTCCTGACGCCGGCCGACGAAACTCGACGCCCTGACGGGTCGGCCGATGTTCTGCCTTGTCACGGATACCTGCACAATCGGTCCCGCCTCCGAAAGTGGACTTCAAGAACTGTATGCGCGAGACGCGGACGAAGCGTCCGCAGCCCGACATTGCCACTTGAAGGCACTTTTCTGACGGAATGTGCACGAAATCCGCAACATCGCGATCACCGGCGGATCAGCCGTGCAACGGCGGCGCTGGAGCCCTCCGGTCCGCCGGACGGAAGGACTCCACTGGACGGAGGGACTCCACCGACCGCAGGACTTAGCCGGCGGTCAGCCGAACGAGAACAGCGGTGTTGACCCGAGGCAGCGACACCGTCAACTGCCCCTCGGCCGCGTCCCATTCGGCACCGGCATCCGCACTCGTCGGATACAGCACCGCCGCTCGCACGGGCGCCCCGAGCAGATGCGGGACCGCGAAGGTGCGGTCGGTGCCGTCACCCGACGCCCGCCGCCACACCATCACGTACGTCGCGTCCGTCCCCCGCAGCCCGTGCGCGATCCACCCGTCCTCCCAACCGGGAAGCCTGAGCGGCCAGAACGGGTGCGCCGTGCCGATCTCCCCACGGACCTCCTTGTAGACGGAGACCGCCGAGCGGACGAGGTCGAACTGCTCGTCGTTCATGAGGTTGAGGAAGCCGGAGAGGTGGATACGGCCGAGGAGCGGGCCCGTGAGGGTGAAGGCGATCTCGTCGAGGGTCTGGTCCGGCTGGGGGTACGCCCACACCGCGGCCTGTTCGGGTGTCGCGGCGGTGGCCGCCGCCGCGGTGATGGGCGGGTAGCGCAGCGGGTCCTGCTGGTCGCTGGTGGACTGGAGCTGGGCGACGGCCAGTTGGGCGTAGTCCATGCGCAGGCCACCCGATCCGCAGTTCTCCAGGACGAGGTGGGGATGGCGGTCGAGGAGTCCGGCCATCCAGTCGAGGTGCGCGCGGTGGTGCCCCAGCAGTCCGGCGCCCGCGCTCTCGGTCCCGTTCTCGGTGCCGGGGCCGATGTTGATGTTGTAGTCGAGCTTCAGATAGCCGACGCCCCACTCCCCCACCAGCCGGTCCACGACCTCGTCGAGGTGGGCGCGGGCGGCCGGATGGCGCAGATCCAGGTGGTGCCGGCCGTGCTCCGTGACGCGCCGGCCGCCACGCCGGAAGAACGCCTCGGGCGGCAGCGTCCGGGCCAACGGGCTGCGTACGCCCACGACTTCGGGTTCGAGCCAGAGGCCCGGGGTCATCCCGCGCTTCGTGATGGCGTCGAGGACTTCCTGGATGCCACCCGGGAAACGGTTGGGCGCGGGCTCCCACGCGCCGACGGAGTCCCACCAGCCCTGGGCGTCGTCGTCGTACCAGCCCGCGTCGATGACGAAGACCTCGGCGCCCGCGGCCGCCGCCGACTCCACGAGCGGCAGGAGCCGTTCGGTGGTGGGGTCGCCGTTCAGGGTGTTCATGTAGTCGTTGAAGATCACGGGGAGGGTGCGGTGGTCGGGGTGGTCGCGGCGGATGCCCCGGCGGTAGTCCGTGAGGGTGCCGAAGGCGGCGTCGAGGCCGCCGGTCTCCGCACGGACGAGGACGGCGGGGACGGTGTGGAACTCCTCGCCGGGGGCGAGGAGTTGGTGCCACTGGTGATGCGCGTCGTCGGGGCCCAACAGGGCGATGTAGGCCGCGCCTTCGCGTTCGCCGGTCTCGTAGCGCCAGCCCGCGCTGGACTCGATCTGCCACAGCCAGGCGTTGCCCTCCGGGTCGGTGAGGGCGGCGACCGGAAGGTGCCGGCCGGTGGACCAACTCCCCTGCGAGGAACGCTCGAAGCAGCCGCGGCCCTCACGCCCGTGGGCGAACCGGCTCAACGCCACGACCTCGTCGCGGAGTTCGGCCTGGCGCCAACGGCATTCGGCGAGCCAGTCGTTGTCCGCCCAGTGCAGGGTCAGCCCGTCGAGGCCGTCTTCGGCAACGGAGGGATCGACAACAGAGGATCCGGCGACAGAGGAGGCGATCCCGCCGAGGGTCAGGGTCGTCACGCTCTCCAACCGGAGCGGCTCCGCACCCTCGTTGACCAGCCGTACCCGTGAGCGCAGGAAGGACGCGCCGGGGCTCGCCTCCAGAGTGACCTCGGCGGCCAGGCCCGTCACCGGGTCCGCGAGCCGGATCGTCGTACGCTCCAGGCCGCCGTCCCGCAGTGTCCGCGTGTCATGGCTGCGGTAGGCCAGGCGCTCGCCGATGGCCGTCTCGATGAAGCGCTCGCCCGACCACAGGCGCCCGTGACCGGTCGCGGTGACCTCGACGAGGGGGACCAGGCGGTCCCAGTCCTGGCCGGAACTCCCCAGTCTCACCGACCCGTTGGCGTCCAGGACGGCGTGCAACCCGAGCTCCGGGTGCGACCAGATACGGGACCTCTCGGCTGTTTCGACGACACCGGTCAACACAATTTCCCCTTCTGGGACAGTTCGGTCCTGCGGCTCTCGTACAGGCGCTGAGCTGGGTCTTCTCGCCCGGTCGGCGGGAACTCGCCGCTCCGGCAGATGTATTCGAAAGGTAAATCCCCAGTTACGGTCTCTTGACGCCCACGTTGTGACCGCTCACAATCCTCGCATGGATGTGACCGGTCACACAAGCTCCGGCGGCCACGGCGACCCTCCTCAGGGACCGCAGAAAGCCGCCAGTATCCGCGACGTCGCGGCTGCCGCAGGCGTCTCCTACCAGACCGTTTCGCGGGTCATCAACGGCCACCCGAACGTCAGGGAGGAGACCCGGAAGCGCGTCGACGCCGCCATCCAGACCCTCGGCTTCCGGCGCAACGCCACCGCGTTCGCCCTCGCCAGCGGCGTCACCCGATCGGTCACGGTCATCACGTCGAACACCGTCCTCTACGGCTATGCGGCCACCCTGCAGGGCCTGGAGGAGGCGTCGCGCGCCGCCGGATATGCGCTCGGGGTGCGGGTGGTGACCCCGGAGGACGACCTGGACCGGACGATCGCCGCGGCCGCCGACACCGGTGGCGGCCTGGTGGTCATCGGCTACGACCGCATCGGCGCCGCCGCCCTGGACCGCGTACCGGCACATGTGCCGTGCGCGGCGCTGGTGGAGGCGCCGCCGCCGGGCCGGACACCCGGCCGTCCGGCGGTGTGGGCCGACGACCGCGAGGCGGCCCGTGCCGCCACCGAGCACCTGCTGTCGCTCGGGCACGCGAACGTCCACTACGTAGCGATTCCCGCCTCGACCGGAACCCGGCGCCTGGCGGGCCCCCGCGCCGAGGGCTGGCGTCAGGCACTGGAAGCGGCCGGCGTCACCCCGCCCCCGCCGTCCGGCAAGGGCTGGGACGCCCAGGCCGGTTACGAGGCGGGGAAGAAGCTCGCCCAGAACAAGGACGTCACCGCGATCCTGTGCGGCAACGACGACCTGGCGCTGGGTGTGCTGCGCGCCCTGCATCACGCGGGCCGGCGGGTCCCGGAGGACATCAGCGTCATCGGCTTCGACGACGCGCCGCACTCCGCTTTCGTCACCCCGTCCCTCACCACCGTCCGGATGGACTTCCACGGTCTTGGCCGCGCCGCGTTCGGGCTGCTGCGCGCCCAACTCGACGCCGATCAGCAGGAGTCGGCGCCGGTACCGGCCGAACCCACCCTCATCCTCCGGGAGAGCTCGGGGCCACGGGACGCGTGAGCCGGACCGGACGTCCGCCGTCGCCCCATCCGTTACGTCCGCCGCGCTCGCCGTGTCCGTCAGCCGCCCTCCCCGCAGCCGTCGCACAACTCCGCAGCACCGCCCTGCCTTCCTCCCTTCCGCGTACGAACAAGGATCCGCCATGAGAAGAGCCGTCTCCGTCCTTGCCACCGCCTGTGTCCTCGGGCTGACCGCCACCGCGTGCAGTGACAGCACCGGTGGCGCCACGACCGCCGCGCCCGAGGGTTCGGTCGACCCGACCGCCTCCCTCAAGGGCGTCAGCCTCACCATGTGGGTGGCCCAGAACAGCGTCTCGGAGCCCAAGCAGGCCATCGAGGCGTTCGAGAAGGCCACCGGCGCCAAGATCAACACCGAGGTCATACCCGACCCGTACGAGTCGAACGTCCCGACCAAGCTCGCCTCGGGCGTCAAGCCGGACCTGATGTTCTGGCAGCCCACGGGCAGCACCCTGCCGTTCGTCCAACCGGCCAAGAACCTGATGACCCTGGACAACGAGGACTGGGTCTCCAAGCTCGGCACGACGGAGAAGACCCTCGGCCAGGTCGACGGCCACCGCTACGCGGCCATCGTCACCAGCCCCGCCGTCCTCGGCGTCTACTACAACAAGGACGTCTTCGCGAAGGCCGGCATCACCACCATGCCGACCAGCTACGACGAGATGCTCGCCGACGCCGCGAAGATCAAGTCGAAGGTCTCGGGCGTGGCCCCGTTCTTCGAGGTCGGCGGCGACAAGTGGCCGCTGCAGTGGCAGGTGCAGGCCCAGATGACGGATCTGCCGCAGTCCTTCTGGGACAACCTCAACAAGAACAAGGACAGTTGGACCAACAAGACCATCGTCGACGCGATCACCAAGTACAAGACGAAGGTCCTCGACGGCGGCCTGGCTCAGAAGAACTACAAGACGGCCACGTTCGTCGACCAGGGCAAGGCGATCATGGACGGCAGCGCCGCGATGGCCGTCAACGTCACCGCGCTCCAGTCGGAGATCCAGGCCACCTCCAGCACGGCGGACATCGACAAGAAGCTCGGCTGGTTCCCCATCGCCAACAGCTCCGCGAAGGCCGAGTACTCGCCGGACCAGACGAACGGCGTCGTCGCCTTCAACACCGGTGACACCAAGCGCCAGAACGCGGCCCGGCAGTTCATGTCCTTCTGGCTCGGCCCGGACTACCCGGCCTACATCAAGGCCAACAAGCTGGTCTCCGTGGAGCCTTCGGTGGCCAACCCCGACGGCCTGCCGCAGACCGCGATCGCCCAGGCCAAGGCCCTGTCCAGCGCGTCGGGCGTCTTCCAGGTCAAGGCGCTGACCGCCCCGGACATGCACCTCGCGCTCGCCGACATGATCTACGGCAAGAAGACCCCGCTCCAGGTCGCCCAGGCTGCCGAGGACCAGTTCAAGCAGGTCCTCAAGGCGCGCGGCGTCACCGGTTTCTGACCCACTGACCGGCGCCTCTTCGCCAGCCCTCCCCCGGGGCCGCCCGTCGGTGGCGTGCCCGGGGCCGTACCGGAGGTATGAAAGTGGTGGACACCGCCACGATGGACGCTCTCGACGCCACGCGCGCGAAGGGCCGAGACCGGGACCGGGACGACGTCCAGGACCGGCCGTCCCGGCGCAGCCGGCTCCGCGGCAAGGCCAACCAGCCGTGGTGGTTCGCCCTGCCCGCGCTCGCCGTGTTCGGCGTGTTCTTCCTGCTGCCCAATCTGCTGAACTTCGTCTACCCGTTCACCGACTGGTCGGCGTTCCACTCGCAGATCGGCTTCGTGGGACTGTCGAACTTCAGCACCATCCTGCACGACGGGTCGATGGCCCGGGACATCCGCATCACCCTGGAGTACGCGGTCCTCGTGGCCGTCTTCCAGAACGGATTCGGTCTCGCCCTGGCCCTGCTGCTGGAGCGCGACACCCGCTTCAACCGCTTCTTCCGCGCGGTCTTCTTCCTCCCGGTCCTGATCTCCGCGCTCGCCGTCGGCTACATCTTCCGCGCCCTGCTCGCCCAGGACGGCGCCCTCAACAGCGTGCTGTCCTCGATCGCGGGACACCATGTCGACACCCCCTGGCTCGGCTCGACCACCTGGACGCTGGTCGTGGTGACCCTCATCCACGGCTGGAAGTGGATGGGCCTGGCCATGCTGATCTACCTGGCGGGCCTGAAGAGCATGCCCGGTGACGTACTGGAGGCGGCCCGGATCGACGGGGCCGGCTGGTGGCGCACCTTCTGGTCGGTCAGGTTCCCGCTGCTGGCGCCCGCCGTCACGTTCAATGTGACGACCGCGCTGATCGGCTCCATGAACACCTTCGACATCGTGCAGGCGACCACCGGAGGCGGTCCCGGCGGCGAGACCGAGGTCTTCAACATCTACATGTTCCGCATCTTCGGCCAGGGCCTGTACGCGCAGGCGTCCGCGATGAGCCTGGTGCTCTTCCTCATCGTCGTCGTCCTCGCCGTGCCCGTCATCGTCGGCCTGCGCCGCAGGGAGAACAACCAGTGACCACCGTTACCGCGTTCGCCCCCGCCCACCGGCGCCCGCTGCGCTGGGTCCAGCCGCTCGTCGTCCTGATCGTCGCCGGCGTCACCATCGGCATCCCGCTCTGGCTGGTCGCGGTCACCTCGTTCAAGCCGCAGTCCGAGGCAATCAAGCCCAACCTCTCGCTGCCTCACCACGTCCAGGCCGCCGCGAACTACAAGCAGAGCTTCGACGAGGGCAAGATCGTCCAGGGCTTCGTCAACAGCCTCCTGGTCGTCGCCCCGTCCGTCGTCCTCGTGCTGCTCCTCGGAGCGGGCGCCGCGTGGGTGTTCGCCCGCCGCAAGGGCCGCCTGGTCAACACCCTGTACGCGCTGAGCATCAGCGGGCTCCTGCTCCCGCCCGCGGTGATCACCATCGTCATGGAACTGCGCCAACTCGGCCTGGCCGGCACCCGTCCCGGCATGATCGGTGTCTACGCCGGGATGTACCTGTCCACCTCGATCTTCTTCATGACCGGGTTCATCCGCGCCCTCCCCGAGGAACTGGAGGAGGCCGCCCGCATGGACGGCGCGGGCCCGGTCCGCGTCTTCTTCCGCATCATCCTGCCGCTCCTGCGCCCGGTCATCGCCACCGCGACGATCATGGTGATGCTCTACGCCTGGAGCGACATCTTCTACGCCTTCTTCGTCCTCGGCGGCGGCGACAAGGCCACCCTGCCGCTCAACCTCTACCAGGTCGCCAACGCCCAGCTGTACCTCAACAACTGGCACCTGATCTTCGCCTACGTCGTGATGATGAGCCTCCCCATGGTCCTCGTCTTCGTCATCGCGCAGCGCCGCATCGTCTCCGGCATCACGAGCGGCGCCGTCAAGTAGGCCAAGCAGCCCCGGGGAACGGCCAGTTGAGCCGCCCCGGTCCCCCGAAGTACCCCGACAGCCTCCCGCAACGCCGCGGGAGGAGGAGGACAGCCATGCCTCGAACACCCCGTAGATCCCGTTCCGTTCGCGCCCTCATGGGCGTGACCGCGGTGACCGCCGCCCTCCTGGGCACGGCGCTGACCGTCCCCGCGGCACAGGCGGCCACCCCGACGCTGAGTGTCGACCTCGGCACCACCACCGGCGCGGTCATGCACGGAGCCAACGGCGCCCTGTACGGCCTCAGCGACGACGGAGTCCCCGGCGACAACCTCGTAACTCCCCTGCACATGACGTCCATTGCCCAGAAGGCACCGGACGGCGCCCAGCACCCGAACGGTGACGCGCTGGTCGTGCAGCCGGAGTTCGCCCGCGGTGGCGGCGGCGACAACCTCATCTACATGCAGGACATCTACGCCGACTGGCCGTACGAGAACCTCGGGCTGAGCGACTACCTCACCAAGGTCACCACGATGGTCACCAAGGTCGCGGCCCGCTCGGACGCGAGCACGTTCGTGTGGGTGCCGTTCAACGAGCCGGACGGCAACTGGTACACCGGGCTTGGCAGTTCGACCACGTCGACGTACAACAGCGCGCTCGCGAGCTTCGAGAGCGACTGGACGACGGTCTACAACAAGATCCGCTCGATCATCCCCAACGCCCGGATCGCCGGCCCGAACGAGACGCACTACGACGCCCGTTTCATGGGCGACTTCTACCCGTGGGCCAAGGCCAACAACGTCCTTCCGGACATGACTACTTGGCACGAGCTGGACCCCAGCTCCCTCTCCAACTTCGAGGGCAACCTCGCCGCGTACCGCACCATCGAGACCAACTCGGGCATCAGCCCCCGCCCGGTCAACATCAACGAGTACGGCGACCGCCGCGACCTCTCAGTGCCGGGCCAGATGGTCCAGTGGATGTCCATGTTCGAGCGGAACAAGGTCTACGCCGACCAGGCGTACTGGGACATCGCTGGGAACCTCGACGGCAATGTCAGCCAGACCAACATCCCCAACGGCGACTGGTGGCTGCTGCGTTGGTACGCCGGCCTCACCGGCCAGACCACCAAGGTGACCCCGCCGCAGTCCAACGTCACCGACACACTCCAGGGCATCGCATCCCTCGACACCGGCCGCAAGCAGGCCCAGGTGCTCCTCGGCGGCGGCACCTCCGGCTCGGCGAACACGGTCATCAAGAACATACCGTCGTCGTTCGGCAGCACCGTCAACGTCTCGGTGGAGCGCACCGCTTGGAGCGGTTACGAGGGTGCAGGCCCGGCGCCCACAGTGCTCGCCCGTAGCACCTACACGGTCGCCTCCGACGGCAGCATCACCGTCCCGCTGACCAGACTCGACCCGATGTCGGCCTACCGCATCGTCGTCAACCCGGCCGGCACCGGCACGCCCACCGCCGCGAGCGCCCCGGCGACGGCGTCGTACGAGGCCGAGAACGCGACCATCACCGACGGCACCGTCTACACCCAGGGCAGCGTCACCAACGCCTACGGATACGCCACTTCCGGCACCAAGGACGTCGGCAGCCTCAACCAGTCGGACAGCAAGGTCGCCTTCACCGTCACCGCCCCGACCACGGGCACGTACAACCTCAACGTCTTCTACGGCAACCAGTCCGGCGGCCCGGCGACCCAGACCCTCACCGTCGACGGAGGCTCCTCCCAGACGGTCACCTACACGCCGACCCTGAACTGGACCTACCGATCCACGGCGAGCGCCTCCGTGTCCCTGACGGCGGGCACGCACACGATCACCCTGGCCAAGGGCACCAACGAGGTCACCCTCGACAAGATCGACCTCACCGCGGCCTCCACCGCGGACACCTCCTATCCCGCCACGTACGCCGACATCACCGGCTCGCCGACGTACAACTACACCGCGTCCGGTACGACGGGTGCCGGTGCGCTGGCCCTGACCTCGGGCACCTCGGCCGCCTTCGACGTCTACGCGCCGACCGACGGCTACTACACCGTGCACACCGACTACTCCTCCAACGGGTCCGGCACCCTCACCCTGGACGGCGCGACCGCCGTCACGCTGGCCTCCACGAGCGGCACGCTGACCGACAAGAGTTCGCGGCTGTACCTGTCGGCGGGCAACAACCGCATCACGGCGGCCACTTCGGGCTCCACCACGCTGACCCTGCGCGATCTGCGGGTGGCCGCGAGCGGTGACACCACGGGCGTCTCCGCGTACGAGGCGGAGAGCGCGACCCTCGCGGGAACCGCCGTCGCCACCTCGGACAGTTGGGCCTCGGGCGGCAAGTACGTCGGCTATGTCGGCAACAGCTCGGCCAACACGCTCACCTTCCAGGTGAGTGCCGCCAGTGCCGGGCGGTACGTCATGAACGTCCGCTACGCCAACGACCAGGTCTCCGGCTCCGGGAACTACAACACCAACGTCGTCTCCCGGGCGGCCCAGATCTCCGTCAACGGGGGTACCGCGCAGACCGTCATGTTCCGCAACAACTACAGCTGGTCCAGCTACTGGGACCTGCCGGTTCCGGTGACCCTCACGGCCGGCACCAACACGATCAGCTTCGCCAACGCGAGCGCCTACGCACCGAACATCGACCGCATCACGGTCGCGCCGGTCTCGGGCTGACCGTCAACTCCGGTCGGGGCCCGGGTACTTGTGCCGGGCCCCGGCCGGGGGTTCCATCCCAGAGATTTATTCTCCACTCCATTCGACACGTCGAACAACGACTGACATATCGAACAGAAGGGCGGCCCGGTGGTGAACGCCGAGAACAGCGAACACACCCATCCCGACATCTACGTCATCGGAGTCGACTACGGGACGCTGTCCGGGCGGGCCGTGGTGGTCCGGGTCGCCGACGGCGCCGAACTGGCCGCCGCCGAGCACCCGTACACCCACGCCGTCCTCGACCGGACCCTCCCCGACGGCACCCCGCTGCCGCCCGACTGGGCGCTGCAGGTGCCCTCCGACTACATCGACGTGCTGCGTATCGCCGTGCCCGAGGCGCTGTCCCGCTCCGGTGTGCGACCGGACCAAGTCGTAGGTATCGGCACGGACTTCACCGCGTGCACGGTTCTCCCGGTCCTCGCCGACGGCACGCCCCTGTGTGAACTCCCCGACCTCGCCGGCCGCTCGCACGCCTACGTCAAGCTCTGGCGCCACCACGCCGCGCAGGCCCAGGCCGACCGCATCACCGCCCTGGCCGCCGCCCGCAAGGAGCCCTGGGTCCAGCGGTACGGCGGGAAGATCTCCTCGGAATGGGAGTTCGCCAAGGCCCTGCAACTGCTCGAAGAAGACCCCGAGCTCTACGAGTTGACCGAGCGCTGGATCGAGGCAGCCGACTGGATCGTCTGGCGTCTGTCCGGCACCTACGTCCGCAATGCCTGCACCGCCGGGTACAAGGGCCAGCTCCAGGACGGCAGTTACCCCTCCTCCGACTATCTGGCCGCGCTCAACCCCGGTTTCGCCGGTTTCGTGATCGACAAGCTGGACCAGCCGATCGGCCAACTCGGAGACCGTGCGGGTGGGTTGACGGCGGAGGCGGCGGCCTGGACGGGTCTGCCTGAAGGCATCGCCGTGTGCGTCGGGAACGTCGACGCCCATGTGACAGCGCCCGCGGCCACCGCCGTCGAACCCGGCCGGATGGTCGCCATCATGGGCACCTCCACCTGCCATGTGATGAGCAGCGACCAGTGGGCGAAAGTGCCGGGCATGTGCGGGGTGGTCGAGGGCGGCATCCTGCCGGGGCTGTGGGGCTACGAGGCCGGACAGAGCGGCGTCGGTGACATCTTCGGCTGGTTCGTGCGCACCGGGTTCCCGGCGTCGTACGCCGAGGAGGCCGCCGCGCTCGGCCGTGATCCGCACGAGCACCTCACCGCGCTGGCGGCCGAACAGCGGGTGGGCGAGCACGGGTTGATCGCGCTGGACTGGCAGAGCGGCAACCGCAGTGTGCTGGTCGATCACGACCTGAGCGGTGTCGTGGTGGGCCTGACCCTGTCGACCCGCCCCGAGGACGTCTACCGCGCTCTGCTGGAGGCGACCGCCTTCGGTACCCGCACCATCATCGAGGCGTTCGAGACGTCCGGGGTGCCGGTGCGCGAACTGATCGTCGCGGGCGGCCTGATGAAGAACCCGCTGCTGATGCAGATCTACGCCGACGTCACCCGCCTTCCCCTCGGTGTCATCGACTCGGCGCAGGGTCCGGCGCTCGGCGCGGCGATGCACGCGGCGGTAGCGGCCGGCGTGTACCCGGACATCCGGGCCGCCGCCCATGCGATGGCCAAGGCCCGCCCGGCCGTGTACCAGCCGGATCCCGAGCGGGCCGCCGCGTACGACCGGCTGTACGCCGAGTACCGGCTCCTGCACGACTACTTCGGGCGCGGCGCCAACGAGGTCATGCACCGTCTGCGCCACCTCCGCGCCGAGGCCTCCGCCTGAGCGCCACGCCCCGCCCGGTGGTCAACTCCCTTTGAAAGGACCCCTCATGGACACCAACGCCACGCCCTACCCCGACCAGGAGATCTGGTTTCTCACCGGCAGCCAGGGCCTGTACGGCGACGACATCCTGCACCAGGTCGCCGAACAGTCCCGCAGCATCGCCGAGATCCTCGGCGGCCCGGGGAAGATCCCGGTCCAGATCGTGTGGAAGCCGGTCCTCACCGACGCCGACGCGATCCGCCGGCTGTGCCAGGAGGCGAGCGCCTCCGACACCTGTGTGGGCGTGATCGTGTGGATGCACACCTTCTCGCCGGCCAAGATGTGGATCGCCGGACTCAGCGCCCTTAACCGGCCGTTGCTGCATCTGCACACCCAGTACAACCTGTCGCTGCCCTGGCCCAGCATCGACATGCACTTCATGAACCTCAACCAAGCCGCCCACGGCGACCGGGAGTTCGGCCACATCGAGTCCCGGCTCGGCATCGACCGCAAGATCGTCGCCGGTCACGCCACCGACCCGAGGGTCGTGCGACGCGTCGCGGCCTGGGCCCGGGCCGCCGTCGGCCGGCACGCCTCACGCACCCTGTGCCTGGCCCGCTTCGGCGACAACATGCGCGACGTCGCCGTCACCGAGGGCGACAAGGTCGAGGCCCAACTGCGGTTCGGCTACTCGGTGAACACCTACGCGGTCAACGACCTGGTGGCCGTCGTGGACGACGTCGAGGACAAGGAGGCCGCCGAACTCGCCGCCGAATACGTCGAGTTGTACAACGTCGCCCCCGCCCTGCGCCCCGGCGGCATCCGCCACGACTCCCTCCTCTACGCGGCCCGCCAGGAGATCGGCCTGCGCACCTTCCTCACCGAGGGCGGCTTCACCGCGTTCACCACCAACTTCGAAGACCTGGGCGGGCTGCGCCAGTTGCCCGGTCTCGCCGTGCAGCGGCTGATGGCCGACGGCTACGGCTTCGGCGGCGAGGGCGACTGGAAGACCTCGGCACTGCTGCGCACGATGAAGGTCATGGGCGCGGGACGGCCCGGCGGCACCAGCTTCATGGAGGACTACACCTACCACCTCGGCCCGGGCACCCCGCGCATCCTGGGCGCCCACATGCTGGAGGTCTGCCCGTCGCTGGCCGCCGACCGCCCGAGCTGCGAAATCCACCCGCTGTCCATCGGCGACCGCGAGGACCCGGTCCGCCTCGTCTTCAACGCGGCCCCCGGCCCCGCCGTCATCGTCGGCCTGTCCGACCTCGGCGACCGCTTCCGGCTGACCGCGAACACGGTCGACGTCGTCACCCCGAGCGAGCCCCTGCGCCGGCTGCCGGTGGCCCGGGCCGTGTGGAAGCCGCGCCCCTCGCTCGCGGAGTCCGCCGAGAGCTGGCTGCTCGCGGGCGCCCCGCACCACACCGTGCTCAGCTCGGCCGTCGACACCGAGACGCTGACCGACTACGCCGCCATGACCGGCGTAGAGCTGCTGACCATCGACGAGAGCACCAGCACCGGGCAGTTCACCAAGGAGATCCGCTGGAACGCCGCCTACCACCGGCTCGCCCAGGCCCTCTGACACCCATGACCCTGATCCACGTGCAAGGAGAACACCGATGACCGCGCGACTCCGTGACGGCCTGCGGCAAGAGGTACTGGACGCCAACCTGACCATCCCCCAGGTCGGTCTGGCGACACTGACCTGGGGCAATGTGAGCGGCGTCGACCGTCAGGCGGGAGTGTTCGTCATCAAGCCCTCGGGGGTCCCCTACGAGGACCTCGCCCTCGACGATCTGGTGACCGTCCGGCTGTCCGACGGCAAGGTGGTCGACGGCGACCTCCGCCCCTCCACCGACACCGAGACCCACCGCTGCCTCTACCTCGCCTTCCCGTCCATCGGCGGCGTCACCCACACCCACTCCACCCACGCGGTGGCCTTCGCGCAGGCCTGCCGTGACATACCGGTGCTGGGCACCACCCACGCCGACACCTTCAACGGGCCCGTCCCCTGCACCCCGGACCTCACGGCCGACCAGTGCGCGAAGGACTACGAGTACAACACCGGCCGCGTGATCGTCGACCTGCTGGAGAGCGACGACCAGCGGGCGGCCGAGGTCCCGGCCGCCCTCGTAGCCAACCACGGCCCCTTCACCTGGGGTACCACCGCCCGCACGTCACTGGAACACGCGATCATCTGCGAGGCCGTCGCCGACATGGCCATCAACACCATGGCCCTGTCCCCGACGGCCCCGCCGCCCCCGCACCTACTGGCCCGCCACTACACCCGCAAACACGGCCCCGACGCCTACTACGGCAACCCGGCTCCCGCGCCCGCCGTCTGACCGCTGCCACAGCCACAGCCACAGCCACCGTTGTCGCTCACGGCGCGACGGTCGGACCGTCCGGGTGGTTGTGGCGTTGCTCGACCATCTCGCGGGTCAGGGCCTCGGTCTCCGGCTCGGGCAGCCGCTCGAAACCGTCCTGGGTGATGACCGAGACGATGGGGAAGATACGGCGGTTGATGTCCGGGCCGCCGGTGGCGGAGTCGTCGTCGGCCGCGTCGTAGAGGGCCTGCAGTGCGGTCAGGGCCGCGTCGCGCCGGGACATGCCCTGGTGGTACAGCTTCTTGAGAGAACCTCTGGCGTACGGGGAGCCGGAGCCCTCGGCGTGGAAGTCCGGCTTCTCGTAGGTGCCGCCGACGACGTCGAAGGTGAAGATACGGCCCTTGGCGCCCTCGGGCGCCGCGGGGTCGTAGCCGACGAGGAGCGGTACGACGGCGAGGCCCTGCATGGCCTGGCCGAGGTTCTGGCGGAGCAGGCCGGCGAGGCGGGTGGCCTTCGCGTCGAGGGTCATCGGGATGCCCTCGATCTTCTCGAAGTGCGTCAGCTCGACCTGGTACAGCTTCACCATGTCGACGGCGAGCCCGACCGTGCCGGCGAAGGCGACCGCGGTGTAGTCGTCCGCGGGGTGCACCTTCTCCAGGTCGCGCTGCGCGATGACGTTGCCCATGGTGGCCCTGCGGTCGCCGGCGATCAGCACGCCGTCGCGGTAGGAGAGGGCCAACACCGTGGTGCCGTGCGGGAATTGGTCCGCACCGGCGCGGACGCCCGCCGGGAACGGGCGACGGGTCGGCAGCAGTGCGGGCCGGTGCGCCGCCAGGAACTCGGTGAAGGACGAGGTCCCAGGAGTGAAGAACTCGTCCGCCAATCGGCCACTCGTGTCGTTCTCCGCCATCCAACTCCCCCTCGCCCGCGGACAGATATCGGACTCCTACCTGAACCGGCCGCGTGGGAAACGCCGTTGAGGTCAGAGCGCCTTGCGCCGGACCAGCACCCCGAGCACCAACAGGCCCGGGACCAGCGGCAGCCACATGGTGAGCAGCCGGTAGCCGAGGACGACGGAAGCGGCTGCCGACGCCGTGGTTCCCGAGGCGGTGAGCGCGAAGACCAGGGCGGCGTCGAGGGAACCGATGCCGCCCGGCGTGGGCAGTAGCGCGGCGGCACTGCTGGCGGCGAGGTACAGGAGCGCCACCCGGGCCGGGGACAACGGCAGTTCGACGGCCTGGGTGACACAGATCAGCACCAGGCAGTTCAGCGCGGCGAAGGCCAGCGAGCCGCCCCACAGGGCAGCCGCCCGGTTCGGCCGGACGTGCACGGCCCGGATGTCGGTCAGCACCGTGCCGAGGGCGCGCCGACACCGGGGCCACAGCGGGCAGTTGAGCAGCACGGCGACGAGCACGACGACCGCGAGGACGACGCCCACCACGCCCACGGAGATGTCCGGGACGCGCAGCACACCCGGACAGACCGCGGCGAGAACGCCGATGAGCACGATCCGGACGACCACGCCGGCGGTCGCCTTGACGGCGAGAGCGCTGGCCGAACGGCCGACCGGCAGCCCGCAGCGCATCAGGAACCGCAGGTTGACGGCACCGGCGCCGAGCCCGGCGGGCAGCACGTGGTTGGCGGCGGACGCGGCGAGCTGGGAGGCCACCAGCCTTTTGCCGGGCAGCCGTTGGGGCACGGCACCCTGCTGGGCGAGCGCCGAGGACACCCATGTCCCGAGGGCGGCTGTCGCGGCCACCAGCAGCCACCCCTGATCGGCGACGGCGAGCTGCCCGGCCCCGCTCGCGAGCACGGGCCAGTGCCGCCGCACCAGACAGACGACGGCGACCAGGACGGCGAGGGTCAACGCGGTCTGCCAGTAAGCGTGTCGGCGGCGGGTGTTGGGGGGTGTGGGGGTCGGGGTGGGCGGTGCCGTCATCCGCCTCCGCCCTTCTCCGCGCTCGGAGCGACACGGAGCTCCAGCGCGCCGTAACGGTGGGCGGGCCAGTCGCGGGCGTACGCGGGTGGGCGGCTGCCGGTCGGCGTGACGTTGGCGACGGGCATGCGGCGCGCGGTGCGGTCGATGATCGTCAGGGACGTGTTGGCGTTGTGGCCATGGGTCGCGGCGGAGGCACAGCCCGCGTAGAAGCCTATCGGGATGGCGTCCTGGCCGGTGAGCAGGCAGGGCTTGCGTACGCCGAGGCGGTGGAGTTCGGCGGCGGTGCGGGACCAGTCGCGGTGCTGGGCGTTCGTGCGGCTCACCGTCCTTTCCAGGACGGCGAGTTGGACCGCCAGATGCCCGGCGAGCCCCACCACGAGCAGGGTCACCGCGACCCGCCGCCATGCTCCGGCCGGTCTGGTGACCAGGTGGATCAGCGCGTCGGCGACCGGGATCGCCACCAGCGCGTAGGCGGGCAGGAGGAAGCGTGGAGCGGCGTATCCGATCATGAACAGGTACGGGAAGGCGGCCGTGGCGGCGCAGGCGAGGGGGACGAGGGTGGCCGCCGTGCGCCGCGCGCGGACCGCGACGACCAGTCCGACGACGGCGAGTACGGGCAGCACGAGCCACCAGACGTCGACCGCCGGGTTGGGCATGTTCCCCGTGCACGGGCGGCACAGGGCGCGTCCGCCCAGGCTGCGCAGCTGGTCGACGACCGCGACATTCCAGCCCAGTCCGCCCTCGATGCCCGAGGCCTCGTGCAGCCGCTCCGTCAGGCCTCCGTAGCTGACGTACGCCTCGATCACCCACTCCAGGGCACCGGACGCGAGCCCGGCGAGGAGGGCCACGAGCAGCCGCCAGTGGCGGCCGGCCACCACGAGGACGAGCAACGGCAGTGTCGCCCAGACCGCGTCCGTCGGCCGCATCCACGCCATCAGGGACGCGCTCGCCGCCAGGCCCCACACCGCGGCCCGGTCGGAGCGGTCGGCCCGGGCGCGCAGGCAGCAGCCCGCGGCGGCGAGCGCGCCCACGGCGACCCAGTAGTTGGGCATGGCCTGAGGGCCGTAGAGGAGGGTCACCCAGAGGGAGGCGAACAGGGCGCCTGCGAGGGCGAGGACGCGGACCGGGAACTGGCCGCGCCAGGTGCGGAGTGCGAGGAAGAGGGCCAGGCCGGAGAGGGTGGCGAGGTAGACGCGGAGGAGGGTGGTGGACGAGGACCAGGAGGTGACGGGGGCGACCAGGAGGGAGATGCCGCGGGCGCGGGGTGCGCTGAAGAAGGCGGCGGGGGCGTGTGCGCTGATCTGGCTGACGTAGACGGTCTCGTCCCAGCCGAGGCCCAACGCGGGGCGTACGAGGACCAGTTGGGCCAGGGTGAAGGCCACCGCCACCGCGGCGAGCGGGTACTCCGAGCGGCGGGACGCGGTCGGCGGTCCGAGCCGTCGGGTCCCGGCGAGTGTGGCGTACGCGCTGCCGGACATTGCCCACCCCTCCCCCTACAGTTTGTAGGGTTTCCAGCACCCTACAGCCTGTATTCCTGAAGGCCGGAGCCAGGGAAAACATGGACAAACTACCGCGCGGCAGGCGGGACTGCGGCCTGCAATTCAGCCAAGCGACTGACGGGCCGCCCAGGCGGGCAGGTCCGGTCGAGGCACAGCAGCCGGGCACCACGAGAACACCGGCCGCCCCTACGACACCGACAGCCCGGTCAGCGTTCGAGCAGGCGGGCCTGGGCCTCGGTGTGGGTGTCACCGGCGGCGGGCGGCAGGCTGCTGAGCTGGTCGAGCTGGCCGGCGGTCAGGGTGACGGCGTCGGCGGCGGTGTTCTCCTCGACCCGGGTGACGCGCTTGGTGCCGGGGATCGGGGCGATGTCGTCGCCCTGGGCGAGCAGCCAGGCCAGGGCGACCTGCGCGGGCGTGGCGCCGACCTCGTCGGCCAGGGCCTTGACCTCGTCGGCGAGCGCCAGGTTGTGCCGGAAGTTCCCGCCCGTGAAGCGCGGGTTGTCGCGCCGGAAGTCGTCCTTGTCGAACTGGTCGGTGGAGCGGACCGTGCCCGTGAGGAAGCCGCGGCCGAGCGGGGAGAACGGCACCAGGCCGATGTTCAGCTCCCGCAGCACGGGCAGGACGCGCTCCTCGACGCCGCGGGTCCACAGGGAGTACTCGGACTGCACCGCGGTGACCGGCTGGACGGCGTGCGCGCGCCGGATGGTGTCCGGGCCGGCCTCCGAGAGACCGAAGGCGCGCACCTTGCCCTCGGTGATCAGCTCACCGACGGCGCCGGCGGTCTCCTCGATCGGCGTGTTCGGGTCGACCCGGTGCTGGTAGTACAGGTCGATGTGGTCGGTGCCCAGCCGCCGCAGGGAGCCTTCGACGGCGGTACGGATGTTCGCCGCGCTGGAGTCCACGTTCCAGACGCCTTCTCCACCGTGGGACACCATGCCGAACTTGGTGGCCAGCACCACCTGGTCCCGGCGCCCCTTGAGCGCCTTCCCGACGAGTTCCTCGTTGGTGTAGGGGCCGTAGATCTCGGCGGTGTCGATGAGCGTGACGCCCAGCTCCAGCGCGCGGTGCACGGTCCTGATCGACTCGGCGTCGTCGGTGCCGGAGCCGGAGTAGGCGTGGGACATCCCCATCGCGCCCAGGCCGATCCGGGAAACCTCCAGGTCACGCAGCTTGATGTACCGCATCTCGCCCACTTCCGATCCATGGTGGTGCCCGGTCTCCCCCTCTCGCCCGGCCCCGGCAGGTCGTGCCGGTCGGCGGTGAGGGGGCGGGCGTCTTCCTCATTCACCTTGGCCCGGATTGCCGCGGTGTGGCAGGGCGGCCTCTTCAGGGGTAACGACAGGGCCCCCCACCCCGCCCGCGTGGCGGGTGCCGAGCGGGTGAGACTGGAGTCATGGCATCCGAGAGCGCGCACAGCGAAGGCGCCGAGCTGGGCCGCTACCTGCGCGCCCGCCGCACCCAGACCAGCCCCGGACACGTGGGCCTCACCGTCGGCGCGGGCATCCGCCGCACCCCCGGCCTGCGCCGCGAGGAGCTGGCCACCCTCTCCGGCATCAGCATCGACTACTACGTACGCCTGGAACGGGGCAAGGAGACCCGCCCCAGCCCCGCCGTCCTCGACGCGCTCGCCCGCGCCCTGCGCATGGACGACCAGGAACACCAGCACCTGCGCGAGCTCGCCGCCCGCGCCGCGCGCTACGCCCCCGAACCGCCGCCCGCGCCCAGCCGAACCGTGCGCCCCCATCTCAAGGTACTGCTCGATTCCCTGCGCCCGAATCCGGCGCTGGTCATCAGCCGCAGCATGGACGTACTGGCCTGGAACCCCGGCGGCCTGGCCCTGTACGCGGGCCTGGAGGAGTGGCCGGCCAAGCACCGCAACCTCGCCCGCCATCTCTTCCTGCACCCCGCGGCCCGGGATCTGTTCGCCGACAACTGGGACCGGCAGATCACCGGCTGCGTCGCCCGCCTGCGCGCCATCGCCGGCACCGCCCCGGACGCACCCGACCTCACCAACCTCGTCGGCGAACTGCTTCTGAAAAGCCCCGACTTCGCCGGGCTGTGGGAGCGCTACGAGGTGACCGGACGCAAGCCGGTGCACAAGACGTTCCACCACCCCCTGGTCGGCACCCTCACCCTCACCTCGCAGTCACTGCACATCGAAGGCACCCCCGGCCAGCGCATCGGCGTCTACACCGCCGAGCCCGGCACCCCCGACCACGACGCCCTGCTCCTGCTCGACGTGACCGCGCCCCGGCCCGCCGGACGTCCTGACCCCGTCGCGAAAGCCACCGGCCCACGGCCGTAAGCGGCTTGCGCCCCGGCTCGCTCGTTCGGGCGGCCGGGATCGCTGTCTAACGCCTCCGGCGTGGCGCCGGGACATGCGGGGCGTGCCGGTACCTTGATCGCGTCGAAACGCCGACGCCCGGAAGACCAACCGGAAGGCCAAACGGTCGCGCCGGGAACAGCCGGTCCAGCCGGCGCGGTTGCAGCAACGGGGAGACCGGCATCGCGGTACGCCCGACGAGCACTCGAACCACGACATATGTCCGCAGGAGGACTTCTTCATGACTGACCGGCCCTTGACGCTCATGGCAGTGCACGCCCACCCCGACGACGAGGCCACCAGCACCGGAGGGGTCCTCGCGCGGTATGCGGCGGAAGGCGTCCGCACGGTGCTCGTGACGTGTACCGACGGCAGTTGCGGTGACGGACCGGGGGGTGTCAAGCCGGGCGATCCCGGCCACGATCCGGCGGCGGTCGCCCTGATGCGCCGTCAGGAACTCGAAGCGAGCTGCGAGGTCCTGAAGATCAGCGATCTGGAGATGCTGGACTACGCCGACTCCGGAATGATGGGCTGGCCGAGCAACGACGCCCCCGGATCCTTCTGGCGGACCCCCGTGCAGGAAGGCGCGGCCCGCCTCGCCGAACTCATGCGGCACTACCGACCTGATGTGGTCGTCACCTACGACGAGAACGGCTTCTACGGCCACCCCGACCACATCCAGGCCCACCGCATCACGATGGCGGCGCTGGAGATGACCGAGCCGACACCGAAGGTGTACTGGACGACGATGCCCCGCTCGGCGATGCGGCAGTTCGGCGAGATCATTCGCGAGTTCCATCCGGACATGCCGGAGCCGGACCCCGCCGAGGTCGCCGAGATGGCCAAGATGGGCCTCCCCGACGACGAGATCACCACCTGGGTGGACACCACCGCGTTCAGCGGCCAGAAGTTCGACTCGCTGGCCGCGCACGCCAGTCAGGGCGACAACATCTTCTTCCTCAAGATGGGCAAGGAGAGGTTCGGCGACCTGATGGGCATCGAGACCTTCGTACGCGTCCAGGACACCACCGGCGCGGCCGTACCCGAGAACGACCTCTTCGCCGGGCTGCGCTGATGGTCCACGGCACCTGAGCGGACGTACGACTGACGTCCGGACCTGCTCACGAGGTCCCAACTCACGCAAAGCTCAGGTGGATTCGCGCACGACGAGTCGGCAGGGCACGCTGTGCAGGCCGGGCGCCGGCTCGGAGTTGATGGCGTCCAGCAGCAGGAGGGCGGCCTGCCGGCCGATCTCGGAGAGGGCCGTGTCGATCGTGGTGAGGGGTGGACGAGAGGCCAGGGCCATGACGTCCCAGTTGTCGTACCCCACGATCGACACCCTGCCGGGGACGTCCAGGCCGTTCTCGCGCAGCGCGTCGGCGACGCCCCTGGCGATCTGGTCGTTGCCGCAGAAGAAGGCGTCCGTGTCCGGTGCGGTGCGCAGCACCGTTTCGGCGGCGCGGCGGCCCCACGCCTCACTCCACTCCCCGAAGTGGACCCGGCCGGTGGCGAGTTCCATGGCGGAGTGCTGGAGCAGTTCGAGGGTGTGGTGGGCGCGGTCGCGGGCGGCCGCGTGGTGGGCCGGGCCGGTGATGTGCGCGATCCGGGTACGGCCGGTGCCCAGCAGGTGCTCGATGGCCAGATGGGCCCCGCTCCGGTCGTCGGACACGACGGAGATGTCGTCCGGGTCGGTGGACGGCGAGAGGGCGTAGACCGTCGGGATCGGTTCGATGCCGTTCAGCGGCGGACGCGGGTCGGTCCTACGGCCGGTCACGATGATGCCGTCCACCCGGCGGTCCATGAGGTTGCGCAGGTGATGCTGCTCGCGGATGGCATCGCCGCGCGTGTCGCACAGCAGCACGGAGATCTTTCCGGCGCCGAGCGCGTCCTCGGCCCCGAGGAGGACGGGCGTGCTGAAGCGGCCGATCCCGTCCGTCGTCATCAGCCCGACGGTCCAGCTGCGGCCGGTGTGCAGGCTCTGTGCCTGCTGATTGGGCCGGAAGTCGAGCTCCTCGACGGCGTCCAGGACCCGCTGCCGGGTCTCCGGGCGCATGTTCCCGCTGCCGTTCAGCGCCTTTGAGGCCGTCCCGACACTGACGCCGGCCAGCTTGGCTACGTCGGCGAGCTTCGCCCGCCCGGTGGGCGGAAGACGTGGAACGGCGGTCACGCGCAATCCTTTTCCTGGACGACATCGGCAGCAGCATCCTGGCACCGTTCACGTCGGCTGGCCAGTCCTGATCAGGCGAAGAAAATGTTTGCCGGACCTCTTGACGCGCCCTCGGTCCCGTTCCTACCTTTCCCGGCAGAAAAACGTTTTCCTAAGCGGGTTCGAGAGACGGAGCCACGCCCGTCCGACCTCAGGGACGCCCTGACGCACTTCGCGCGTCGGATCCCCGTCCTGCTTCCCACCGACCTCTCCGGAGAGCCATGCCCCGCCCACGTTCCACCGCGCTTTCCTCCTCGGCCCCGGCCCCGTCCGAACAGTCAGGCACGTCCACCGGGCCGGTCCGCCTCGGCCCGGGCGCCAAGGCCGCGCTCGCGCCTGCCGCGGTCGAGGTGCGCGCCGGCTTCTGGAGCACCCGCCGCGAGGTGAACGCGCGTGTCTCACTCCCGCAGGGCCCCGGACTGCTGGAGTCGGCGGGGAATCTGCACAACCTGCGGCTGGCGGCGGGCGCGGTCGAGGGCGAGTTCCGGGGCGCGTACCCGTTCGTGGACACGGACGTCTACAAGTGGCTGGAAGCCGCCTCCTGGCAGCTCGCCCAACAGCCCGACCCGGAGCTGGAGTCGGAGGTCGACCGGATCGTCGCCCTGGTCGCCGGCGCGCAGCGGCCCGACGGCTACCTGAACACGTGGTTCCAGCTGCTCAAGGGCGGCGAGCGGTACAAGGACCTGCGCTGGGGCCACGAGTTGTACTGCGCCGGCCATCTCATCCAGGCGGCCGTCGCCCACCGCCGGGCCACCGGTCGGCCCCAACTCCTGGACGTGGCCCGCAAGTTCGCCGACCACATCGACTCCGTGTTCGGCCTTCCCGGCAGTGGCAAGGAGATCGACGGCATCGACGGCCACCCCGAGGTCGAGACCGCCCTGGTGGAGCTGTACCGGGAGACCGGCGAGCGCCGCTACCTCGATCTGGCCGGCTACTTCGTCGACCGTTTCGGCCACGGTCTGCTGGGCGGTGAGGCGTACTGCCAGGACCGGGTGCCGCTGCGCGAGGCGGACACCGTGGAAGGCCACGCCGTACGGCAGTTGTACCTGCTGGCCGCCGCAGCCGATCTCGCGACCGAGACCGGGGACGCCGAACTCCGGGCCGCGGGCGAGCGGTTGTGGCGGGCGATGACCGCCACCAAGACCCACCTCACCGGCGGCCTCGGCGCACACCACGACGAGGAGGACTTCGGCGACCCGTACGAACTCCCCAACGAGCGCGCCTACTGCGAGACCTGCGCGGCCATCGCCTCCGTCCAGTGGAGCTGGCGCATGGCCCTGCTCACCGGCGAGGCCAGCTACTCCGACCTGATCGAACGCACCCTGTACAACGGCTTCCTGGCCGGAGTCTCGCTCGACGGCGAGCGCTGGCTGTACGTCAACCCGCTCCAGGTCCGCGACGGCCACACCGACCCCGGCGGCGATCAGTCGGCCCGCCGCACCCGCTGGTTCCGCTGCGCCTGCTGCCCCCCGAACGTCATGCGGCTGCTGGCCTCGCTGGAGCACTACCTCGCGTCCGGCGACGAACAGGGCCTGCAGATCCACCAGTTCACCACCGGCCACTACTCCCACGGCGGGATGTCCGTCCGCGCCGAGACCGACTACCCCTGGCACGGCACGATCGTCCTCACCGTCGAGGACACCCCCGACCGGCCGTGGACCCTGTCCCTGCGCGTCCCGCAGTGGTGCCGCGCATTCCGGGTGCGGGTCGGGGAGTTGTCGTACGACCAGACGGACGCGCCGGTCGAGGACGGGTGGCTGCGCCTCGAACGGACCTGGGCGCGGGGCGACTCGGTCGTCCTGGAGCTGGTGCTCGAACCCCGGCTGACCGGCGCCGACCCTCGGGTGGACGCCGTGCGCGGCTGTGCGGCGATCGAGCGCGGGCCGCTGGTGTACTGCCTGGAGCAAGTGGACGTCCCCGGCGGCGGTCTGGACGACATCGTCCTCGACCCCACCCGCCCGCTCGCCGTGAAGCACCGCCCGGATCTGCTCGGCGGTGTCACCACCGTCATCGCCGCCGGGTACCGCAGGCGCCTAGCGGACGACGGGAGTTGGTGGCCGTACCGGGCCCCCGCACCCGACGCCGCCCCGGCCGGCGACCTGGTCGAGCTCACCGCGATCCCCTACTACGCGTGGGCCAACCGTCAGGACGGCGGCATGCGCGTCTGGCTGCCCACCTCCTGAGCCCGCCACACCCAACTCCTGCTTCCTACGAGCCGCACCAAGACAACGAGGTCACCGTGAGAAACACCCGCCGCACCCTCCTCACCGCCATAGCCGCCGTCGGCGCGCTCACCTCTGTCGCCGCCTGCGGCGGCGGTTCCGACTCCTCCGCGTCCGGTTCCGGGAAGGCCGGCGGGACGTACAACTTCTGGGACCCGTACCCGCAGTTCGACGCCTCCTCGGCGTGGGGCAAGCTCGTCACCAAGTGCGGCACCGGTGCCGGGGTCAAGGTCAAGCGCACCAGCATGGACACCACGGACCTGGGCAACAAGGCACTGCTCGCCGCCCAGCAGGGCAACGCCCCCGACGTGATGCTGGTGGACAACCCGGTCGTCTCCACGCTCGTGGAGGCGGGGATCCTCAACAAGACCAGCGACCTCGGCCTCGACACGTCGTCGATCCAGAAGAACATCCTCGGCGCGGGCGTCATCGACAAGGCCTCCTACGGTGTGCCGATCGGCGCCAACACCCTCGCGCTCTACTACAACAAGAAGATCCTGACCGCGGCCCACGTCGACCCCGCGTCCGTCAAGGACTGGGCCTCGCTCACGGCGGCGCTGCAGAAGGTCAAGTCCGCGGGCAAGAAGGGCATCACGTTCTCCGCGATCAACACGGAGGAGGGCAGCTTCCAGTTCCTGCCGTGGTTCTGGGGCGCCGGCGGCGACCTCACCAAGCTCGACTCGGACAAGGGCGTGGCCGCGCTGTCGCTGTGGAAGCAGTGGGTCGACGGCGGATACGCGCCGAAGGACGTGCTCCAGAACACCCAGACCACCAGCTGGCAGGAGTTCGCCACCGGCGACTACGCGTTCAGCGAGAACGGCACCTGGCAGCTCGGCAACGCCGACAAGGCCGGTTTCCCGTACGGCGTCATCAGCATCCCCGGGCAGAACGGCGGCTCCGCGCCGGTGCCGACCGGCGGCGAGTTCGTCACCGTCCCCGTGCAGAAGGACTCCTCCCGCTACGACGTCAGCAAGAAGATCGTCACCTGTCTGACGAACTCGACGAACCTGCTGACGACCGACACGACCCTGACGTACGTGGCGCCCACCGCCCAGGTGCAGGCCCAACAGGTGAAGCAGAACCCAGAGTTGAAGCCGTGGGTCGGCGCGGTGGCCGCGGCGCGCGGTCGCACCAGCGGCGGTCTGGGCACCAAGTACCCGACGGTCTCCCAGCCGATGTGGACCGCCGTGCAGAACGCCCTGTCCGGCGGCAAGAGCCCGCAGGCGGCCCTAGACGCCGCTCAGACGGCCGCGAGCAAGGGCTGACACCGGCCTCCGCACCTCTCCGGAAACCGCATAGCCACCGCGCCCGCCCGGACACCGCCGCCGGCCCGGACACGCCACCCGCATCCAGGAGTACCCATGACCATCGCCCGCGTCGACCGCCGCTCGCAGCGGTCCCCGGCCAGGTCCGGGGCGACCGGCACCGGACAACGGACGGACCCGTCGAACCTGCGGCGCCGACAGCGCCGTAGGAGCCGGCTCACCGCGCTGGCCTTCATCGCGCCACTGATCATCTACCTCGCCGCCTTCTACCTCTATCCGCTCTACCGCAACCTCGACCTGAGCCTGCGCGACTACACCGTCCGGTCGTTCGTGCAGGGGGACGCGCCCTTCTCCGGCCTCGCCAACTTCACGACCGTCCTGGACGACCCCACGTTCGGCCCCGCGATGCGCCACACCCTGCTCTTCACCTTCGCGTCGATCGCGTTCCAGTACGTGGCCGGGCTCGCCCTCGCGGTCTTCTTCAACCGGCACTTCCGGCTGGCCGGGACCCTGCGCGCCCTGTTCCTGATCCCCTGGCTGCTGCCGCTGATCGTGTCGGCGTCGACCTGGTCGTGGATGTTCAACAGCGAGTCCGGTGTCATCAACTACGCCCTGCACTTCGTGGGCGTGTCCCCGGTGGACTGGCTCAACTCACCTGACTGGGCGCTGACTTCGGTCGTCATCGCGAACATCTGGATCGGCATCCCGTTCAACCTCGTCATCCTCTACAGCGGGCTGCAGAACATCCCCGGGGAGCTGTACGAGGCCGCGTCCCTGGACGGGGCCGGGGCCTGGCAGCAGTTCCGACGCATCACTTTCCCGCTGTTGCGCCCGGTGTCGGCGATCACCCTGCTCCTCGGGCTGGTCTACACGCTCAAGGTGTTCGACCTGATCTGGATCATGACCAAGGGCGGTCCGGGCGACGCGTCGTCCACCCTCGCGACCTGGTCGTACCAGCTCGGCTTCGGCACGCTGCTGCCGAAGTTCGGCCCCGGCGCGGCCGTCGGCAACATCCTCATCCTCATCGCGCTCGTCTTCGGCCTGCTCTACATCCGCGTCCAGAGGAGGCAGGAAGCATGAAGTCCCGTACGGGAAAGCGCCGTTACACCGTCATCGGCGTCCTGCTGACCGCCCTGATGCTGTTCCCGGTGTACTGGATGATCAACGTGTCCCTCACCCCGCAGCAGGACATGCGCAAGACCCCGCCCGATCTGCTGCCGCTCCACCCCACCTTCGAGGGCTACCGGGCCGTCCTGAACGACCAGTTGCCCTACCTCGGCACCAGCCTGCTCATCGGCCTGGGCACGGTCGCCCTCACCCTGGTCCTCGCCGCCCCGGCCGGTTTCGCCCTGGCCAAACTCCGCCCACTGGGCGGCGGAACCCTCGGACTCGCCCTGCTGGTCGCCCAGATGATCCCCGGCATCGTCATGGCGATGGGCTTCTACGGCATCTTCCTCGACCTCGGCCTGCTCAACTCCTGGTGGGGGCTGATCGTCGCGGACTCCACCATCGCCGTGCCGTTCGGCGTGATGATCTTCACGGCCTTCATGTCGGGCATCCCCGGCGAGCTCATCTCCGCGGCCCGCATCGACGGCGCCGGCACCTGGCGCACCTTTCGGTCCGTCGTGCTGCCGGTCAGCCGCAACGCGGTGGTCACCGTGTCGCTCTTCAGCTTCCTCTGGGCCTGGTCCGACTTCGTCTTCGCCAACACCCTTGACGGCGGCGGCACTTGGCGGCCGATCACCCTCGGCATCTACAAGTACATCGGCAACAACAACCAGGAGTGGAACGCGATCATGGCCACCGCCGTCGTCGCGTCGATCCCGGCGGCCGCCCTCCTGGTCCTCGCCCAGCACTACGTGGCCGCGGGCGTGACCGCCGGCACGGTCAAGGACTGATCCACGGTGCCCGCCGCCCCGGACCCACCGGTCGGGCGGGGCCGCGGACCGCCGATGCCTCCCCGAGCCGCCTCCGCACCGCATCGCAACTCCCCGCACCGCACCTGGCAAGTCCCCCTCCCTCACTCAGGAGAGCCGCTGATGTCATACCTGAGCCACCGTCACCGCTCCAGAGCGCCCCTCGCCCGCGTCGGCGCCATCGTGTCGGCCACCGCCCTGGCCGCCACAGCCGTCGCCTTGACCGGCGCACCCGCCCAGGCCACCCCCACGTCGGCCACCACTTTGGTCGTCAACGCCGCGCAGAACCTGCGCTCCGTCACGCACGTTGGCACGGGCAGCCTCTACGGCCTCGCCACTGCGAGCACCCCCAGCGACAGCCTCGTACAGGCCCTGAAACCCAACACGTTCGTCCAGATGGCGCCCGGCGGCAGCCAACTCCCCAACGGAGAGCCCGCGCCCGCGGGTGACGCCTTGGTCGTCGCCCCGAAGGCCGCGGCAGCGGGAGCCAAGGTCGTCGTACGCATGCCGGACTGGTACCCGAACTTCCCCTACCAGTGGGTCAGTTGGAGCAACTGGCTCTCGGCGGTGGACCAGCAGGTCGCCGCGGTGAAGTCCTCGGGAGCCACCAACATCGGCGCGTACGAACTCTGGAACGAGCCGGACTGGACCTGGGACACCACCAACGCGGGTGCTTTCGACGCCGGTTGGGTCCGTACGTTCAAGGAGGTCCGCGCCAAGGACGCCACCACCCCGATCCAGGGCCCGAGTCACTCGGCGTGGAACCAGTCCTGGATGACCACTTTCCTCACCGACGCCAAGGCCAGCGGTACGGTCCCCGACGTCATCGCCTGGCACGAGCTCCAGGGCAGCTCGGGCATCGCCGCCCATGTCGCGGCCTACCGCTCGCTGGAGAGCAGCCTCGGCATCAGCCCGCGTCCGATCGCCATCGAGGAGTACGGCACGCCCACCGAAATGGGCAACTCCGGTGCACTCATCGGCTATGCCGCCAAGTTCGAGCGCGCGGGCGTCCGCGACGCCGAACTGGCCTTCTGGAACCACTACGGCACTCTCGGCGACACCCTGACCGACACCGGCGGCTCGCCCAACGGCTCTTACTGGACGTACAAGTGGTACGGCGGCATGTCCGGGAACATGCTCACCACCACACCGCCCGCCCAGACCGGCATCGACGGTCTGGCCTCCCTCAACGGCGCGGGCAACCAGATCAGCGTCATCGCCGGCGGCTGCACCGGCTCCTGCGCCGTCACGGTCAACGGGCTCTCGTCGCTGTCGGCGTACGGCAGCACCGTCCACGTCAAGCTGGAATACAGCCCCGACACGGGCCGCACCACCGCCTCCCCGGGCCCGATCACCATCTCCGACACGGACTACTCCGTCTCGAACGGCTCCATCACGGTGCCGGTCACGATGAACGCCGCCGACGGCTACCACCTGACGATCACTCCCAGCGGCACCTCGACGTCCCTGGCCGGCCGCTACCAGATCACCAACAAGAACAGTGGCCTCGCCCTGGACACCCTCAACGCGGCCACCACGCAGGGCACTTCGGTCGTCCAGGCCACGTCGACCACCGGCACCGACCAGAACTGGACCCTCGTGGCCGCGGGCCAGGGCCTCTACAAGATCGTCAACCAGAAGAGCGGGCTGCTGCTCGGCATCACCAACGCGGGCACCGCCAACGGCGGCACAGCCCTGATCTGGGGCGACAACGGCACCGCCGACCACCTCTGGCAGGTCATCCCGGCCCGCGACGGCTATGCCAAGATCGCCAACTACAACAGCGGTCTCCTGCTCGGCGTCGACCAGATGAGCACCGCCTCCGGCGCCCAGGTCCTGCAGTGGTCCGACAACGGCACCGCCGACCACCTGTGGAAGCTCACCTCTCGCTGAGGCAACCGCCAGGGGTCCCGCGCTGGTCGTCGACGGCGAGCGCGGGAAGGTCCTCACCAACCGGCACATCGCCGAACGGCCGTGACCCCGGCCAGGCAAAAAGAACCTGGTCAGAGCCAACGGTAGGCATCGCGGCGGTTCGTTCGATGGCGGCCGTGACCACGAGGTAGGCGTGCGCGAGTATCGCCAGGGTGGTCCAGCGGTGCCAGGAGGTCCAGCGGCGACCAGCCGCCCTGACCAGGGTGGTCAACGGAACCGGAGCGGCCGAGTAACAACGGTGGAAGGCAAGTTGGCCCGTGCGCCGATTGCGCCGCACCAACAGCGACCTGTTGCCAGCGCCCTCCTTCGGGTCGTTGATCTCGGCCTGGGCCCACTCGTAATAGCGGCGGCCTTTGGCACCGTCTCCGGCCGAGAGCCGCTGCCAGGCCTTCTTCGGCAGGCAGCAAGCCAGCACGCCCGCATCGAGGACACCCGCGCGCGGGGATCGGCCGTTTGCACGAGACGGCCAGGATGTAGCCACCTCACGCCTCTCCGGTTCGGCACTCAGGTGGGGATCTCCGCTGCCCGGCACCGGTCGAGGTCCTGTGTCCAAGAACGCGGGACGTACAGCGCCGCACCCCGACGCTCGCTGTGCCCTTCTTCAGGTCGCCGGTCTCATCGACCACCAGGACGGCGTTCTCGTTGCCGAGGTGCTCGACCACGAAGTCGCGTATGTCATCACGGACTTCGTCGGCGTCCCAGGACGCACGGCTGAGCAGGTGCTGCACGCCGGCTGGAGTGGTGTCACCGGCATGCTCGGCGATCGTCCAGCAGTTCTTCCGCGGCAACTCCGCGAGCAGGCCCGGCACGAACGCCCGAGCCCGGCGCCGCGGCTCCACCCGAGCGAGCCGCCCCGCGATCCGCGCCATCAGGTCCTCGAACACCGGCTGCCACCGGGCAGGGTCTACGCTGTGGCTCACGGCCGCCGGCTGATCTTCGTTTGTCCACACAACCAACGATGATCAATGGTGGCCCGTGTCCTTCTGCCTGCTGCCACGCCTCCACGAAACGACCGAACAGGGTACAGAGAAGCCACGACGACACTGGAGAGCATGACCATATGGCTGACACGATTCTGACGGAAAGCGAAGCGTCGCTGGCAGTTGAAGACCTCGGCTGGCGGTACCTCCTCGACTGCCTCACCACCGCTGTCACGGTCGACTCTCTCTTCGACGCGTGCGAAGTCATCCGCGCTGCGGTCGACATCGCCGGCCCACACGCGAACGACCATCTGCGCCTGCGCGCGACCGCCGACCGAGTGGAACTCACGCTGGAGACACGTGGCACATTTCGGGTGACGACGCAGGACGTCGATCTGGCCCGCTCTATCACGAAGGCAGTTCGCACGGCCGGTTACCAGACGGTCGCGCACCCTGCTCATCATCCGGTTCAGTCGCTTGCAATCGCGATCGATGCGATGGACATCCCCGCAGTGCGCCCGTTCTGGAAGGCGGTACTCGGGTATGACGACGTCACCGCGCCCGCCGACCTGGTGGACCCGTCCTATGGCGGTCCGTCTCTCTGGTTCCAGCAGATGGACGAACCGCGCACGCAGCGCAACACAATTCACCTTGATCTGACTGTTCCGCACGACGATGCCGTGGCCCGAGTCGAAGCCGCCCTCGCGGCCGGCGGTCGACTCGTCAGCGACGACCGTGCGCGAGCATTCTGGGTCTTGGCAGACTCCGAGGGCAATGAAGTCTGCGTGTGCACATGGCAGGACCGTGACTGACGCGTCGTAGGCGACAGAACGCGGGGCCAGCGGCGTGTGCGCAAGCCATAGAGGGTCATCGATCTACGCCATCCAGCAGTACAGGCCCTCTGGCTAGCGGCCGATGGCGCGGGCCAGGCCGGCCAGACCGCTAAGGATCCACACGGCAATCCCCTCGTCGAGGACCTCGCCGTCCGCCGACCACTCCGCGACCCACAGTCGGCTGACCTCGACAAGCCGTTGCTCTTCTGCACCGGTCAGGGCGTCCTGGCGAGCCCGGGAGGCCGCGAGGACCACAGGGCCTTCAATCGCCAGGACCGCCGAGCCATGTGCGCGAGAACGTATCGGCAAGGAATGATCCGATGGGCAGCACCTCGTAGCTGTGGTCCGTTTTCAGAGGCACGACCTGCCGCGCTGCCGCTGTTCCTGGACATCCATCTTCATCGGTCGAAGTTTCATGTCGGTCTTCCGGACTTCGGCGTCCTCGACCGCCGACGCCGCCTGCGGCAGCGACGACAGCGCGCCCGAACTGGTCCGCGACAAGAAGGACGGCGGCTGGCGGCTCCGGGAGACCCTCGCCGCCAAGGCCGACGACTTCGGCCGGCCCCCCGCCTTCAACGGCAATGTGAACGAGGCCAGGTGGGAGTCCTTCACCCTCACCCTGCGCGACCCGCTGCTCCTGCACCGCGTCGAGGAGCTGTCCGGCAACGTCACCGGCACGAGTGCGCTGATGGCGTTCAAGGACTCCAACTGGCTGATGTCCGTCGTCGTACCGCCAGGCCGCTGAGCCGGGCATCGCAAGCTTGACGTCCTCAAGGATCGTGGCGCCGGCGCCGATCGGGCGGGACAGCCGGGTCCATGACGTTCTTCAGCACGGCAGGCATGGTGCCCTCGTACTCGGGCGTGACGAGCGTGAGCGCGTCCGACGGTCGGGGGTCCTGATCGGCTACGGCGGCTGGGCCCGCCCTGAGAGGTTCCTGGACACCTGTTCCCAGGTGTGGCGTACCGAGGAGGGCACGGCCTTCCTCGGCCTTCCGGGCCTGCGCATGATCGAGGGGACGATACTCGACACGTCAGGGAGGAAAGTGCCATGACGACGGAGTACACGGACCGGCCCGCCTCGCACACAGCGAGCGGACACGCGCAGTCGTCACAGGGGCCCTCGCGCCTCTTCCGCCTCGACGGCCGACGGGCAGTGGTGATCGGCGCGGGCAGCGGCATCGGTGCCGCCGGCGCCCGGGCCCTTGCCGCACATGGCGCCGCGGTGGTCTGCGCCGACCTCGACCTCGCCGCGGCCACCAGCACCGCCACCGCGATCGGCGGCGAGCCCTGTCGACTGGATCTCCTCGACCGCGAGGCCGTGCGGGCGGCTCCCGACGCGCTGGGTGAGATCGACGTGCTCGTCTTCACCCCGGCGACGAACGTCCGCAGGCGGCTGGTCGACTACTCCGACGCCGAGTTCGACCGCATCGTCGATCTCAACCTGCGGGCGCCGTTCGACCTCCTGCGCGCTTTCGGAAGGCCCATGGCCGCTCGCGGCCGCGGTTCGATCATCGGCGTTTCCTCGGTCCGGGCCGTCACCGTCGAGCCCGCCCAGGGGATCTACTCCGCGACGAAGGCCGGCCTCGGCGCCCTGCTCCGTACGGCCGCTGCGGAACTGGGTCCGCTGGGTGTGCGGGTGAACGTGCTCGCCCCCGGGGTCGTCGAGTCGCCGATGACGACCTGGGCCCAGTCCGATTCCGTGCGGTACGACGCCTACGCGGCGAAGACCGTGCTGGGCCGCTGGGCCCAGCCCGAGGAGATGGCGGGCGCCTTGGTGTTCCTGGCCTCCGACGCGGCGAGCTACGTGACCGGGAGCGTGCTCACCGTCGACGGCGGGTGGACGGCCGTCGACGGCCGCTACGAACCGCCGGAGTGAGCGCCGGGCCCCTTGGCGGGCAGCCCGGGCCGTCACATGCCGGAGAACGTCACATGGCGGAGAACATGGCCTTCGCCATCGCCTGTCCGTCACCGATCGTGTCGATGACGACCAGCGGGTTCGCGTAGTCCCGCCAGTGGACGATCCGACGGTCGCGGATCGTCACGATCGAGACGTAGTGCTGGTGGTAGGGCCTGCCCGTCGTGACCCCGGTGCCGTGGCTCGCGTACTCCAGGATCACCACGCCGGCTGTGGCCGTCGTGTAGACCTTGGCGTCGCTCATGCGGTCGAGGCTGATGATGCGCCCGTAGCCGCGGAACGAGTCGATGATCGCCCGACGTCCCCGAAGCTCGGGTGGTGTGCCCGGAGGCGCGTAGACGAACTCCATGACGACGTCGTCCGCGAACAGGTCGAAGTAGCGGTCCCCGTCGGCGAGCCCTGCGAGTGAGTCCTCGACGAGCTTGATGAAGGGGGCCAGGGCTTTGAATTCTGCGTAGTCGACCATCGTCTCTCCTGGGTGGTTCCGGTTCCCGGACTCAGACCTGGTTGTTCCACATGCGGAACACACTGCACTTGGTGTGCTCGTCGAAGGTCACCGTCCAGAGGTTGGCGAAGGTACCGAGCTCCTTGTAGACGCCTGTGCCGCCGATGGCGACCGTGTCTCCGTTGATCATGAAGAGGGTCCAGTCGAAGTCCCACCCGCCCTGCTGCCAGGCCTCCCGGCTCAGCCAGCCCTTCACGATCTCCTCGCGGCCGATCCAGTGCGTTTCGTACGGCCACTCGTCGTATTCGGCATCAGCGGCGAAGAGGAACGCGATGTCTTCCGGCGCGTTGCTGCGCCAGGCGCGCAGGTAGGCGGCCACCCATTCCTCCACTTGCTGCTTCGTGGGCACGGTCGGCTCCTCTTTCGGTCTCGCTCGATGTCGTTCGATGTCGTCGGTGCGCGGTCGCGGGCCCGCGACCGGAGTTCAGGACACAGCCGTCGAAGCCGTTCCGTCGCGCCGAACCGTGATGGTCCGGGGCGCGGTGAACTCGATCAGGCCCTCGGGTCCGCTCTCGGAACCGAGGCCGGACTGTTTGTGGCCCGCGAAGGTGACGTACGGGGTGAGGTGCTGGACCTCGTTGATCCAGACCGTGCCCGCCTCCAGGCGTCGCCCGACGGCCAGGGCCGCTTCGGGGTCGGCCGACCAGACGGACGCGCCGAGTCCGTACTCGCCCGCGTTGGCCCGGGTGACGGCGTCCTCGATGCCGTCGAACCGGAGGAGCGGCAGGACCGGACCGAACTGCTCCTCCTGGACGATGCGCGACTCCTCCGGGGGGTTGTCCACGAGCGTCAGCGGCACGAAGTAGCCGGGCCTGCCCTGGCCCTCGCCCTGCGGGAGGCCGCCGATGGCGAAGGCGTGGCCCTGTGCCCGCGAGTCGTCGAGGAGGCTGAGGATCCGGTCGTACTGCGGACGGTTCTGGACCGGGCCGAGGCACACGCCCGCCTCGGTGCCGGGGCCCATCCGTACAGTGCCGGCGTAGGCGGCCAGGGCCTGCTTCAGCGGTTCGTAGACGTCTCGGTGGATGTAGAGGCGTTTGATCGCCAGACAGACCTGGCCGCTGTTGGCGAAGGCCCCCCAGAACAGCTTCTCGGCGACGGCCGGGACGTCGATGTCCGGAAGGACGATGGCGGGGTCGTTGCCGCCCAGTTCCAGGGTGACGCGGGTCAGGGTGGGCGCCGCGCCGGCCATGACCTGGCGGCCGGTCCGGGTGGAGCCGGTGTAGCTGATCATGTCGATGCCGGGGTGTCCGGTCATCCGCGGCCCGAGCCCGGCGTCGCCCGACACGACGTTCAGCACGCCGGGCGGGAGCACGTCGCGCAGGATCTCGCCGACCTTCAGCGTGGTCAGCGGGGTGAACGGCGACGGCTTCCACACCACGGTGTTGCCCGCGAGCAGGGCCGGAGCGAGCTTGAACCCGGCGTTGCCCAGCGGGTAGTTCCACGGCACGATCGCCCCGACGACACCCAGCGGGACACGGTGGGTGACGGAGAGGCGCTCCGCGCTGTCCTCGTTGACCGTCTCCGGCAGCGACAGCGAAACCGTCCCGCGCAGCCAGTACCCGAAACCGAGGATCTCACCGGCAGCGTCGTCCAGGCTCTTTCCCTGCTCCCGGGTGAGGAGCCGCTTGAGCGGTTCGAGCTGTGCCTCGACGGCGTCGGCGACCGCCAGGACGAGCTTGCGGCGATCCTCGAACGGAGTGGCCGACCAGCCGGGAAGCGCCGCCCGGGCTGCGGCCACGGCTTGGTCCAACTGCTCGGGGGAGCAGACGGGCGCCCGCCCCGCGACCGTCTCGTCGGCCGGATCGAGCACGTCGTATTCGCTCGCTCCCGCTATCGCGTCGCCCGCGATCGTCATGGTGAAGCCAGTGGTCATGGAAGTCTCCTGGAGTGAGGATCGATACTGTCGGAGGTACCGGTGGCCTTGGGGACGACGGATCCGCCTGGTGTCGGATCGGCCTGTCGGATCGGCCCTGGTGTCAGGTCCCCCTGACGTCCGCGGTCGCGGGGAAGGCACACCCCCGACTATCGGTCTCCCGCCACCGACCAGGAAGGCCGGGTCTGCCTAGGAGTGCCACACCCAGGAACGACTGCTCGGGTCCCTCCGGAGACAGCCGCTACGGTCCGAGAGCCACTGCGGTCATCAGGACACCGCTCCTCGCTTCTGGGCGCGCCCGGGCGGCCCGGGAGGCGCGGCGTACGATGCGAGGATGAGCGACCACGAGCTGGGCGAGTTCCTCCGCGCACACCGTGCTCGGTTGAGTCCCGCAGACGTGGGCATGGCCACGTCCGGCACGCGCCGCGTCGCCGGACTGCGGCGCGAGGAGGTCGCTGTCCTGGCCGGGGTCAGCGCCGACTACTACGCGCGTCTGGAACAGGGGCGGGAGACCAACCCCTCCGCTCAGGTCGTCGACGCCATCACGAAGGCCCTGCGGCTGGGAACCGACGCACGCTGGCACGCCTACCGGCTCGCCGGCCTGCTGCCGAAATCGACGCCCGCCGCTCCGCACGACCCCGTGCACCCGGCCCTGCTCCAGTTGATGGACGCCTTCCCCACCGCCGTGGCCTACGTCATCAACCACCGGCTGGAAATCCTCGCCTGCAACACGCTGGCCGATGCCCTGCTCTCGCCACTGGCCGACCCACGCCGCATGGTCCGCTCCCTCTTCCGCGACCCGGCGGCCCGCAAGCTGTTCGCCGACTGGCAGACCGTCGCCCGCGACTCCGTCGAGGCACTGCGTCTGGCCGCCGGGCAGGAACGCCGCGATCCCGAGATCGCCGCGCTGGTGCGGGAACTACTGGCCGACAGCCCCGAGTTCGCCGCCATGTGGCAGGACCTCAGCGTCAGCGGCCTGGGCCGCAAGACCAAGGTCTTCAACCACCCGGACGTCGGCCTGATCGCCCTCACCTACCAGGCGTTCGACGTACAGGCCGCCTCCGGCCAGTACCTCCTGGTCGGCACCGCGGAGGCAGGAAGCACCGACGCGGACTCCCTCGCGCTCCTGGGGTCCCTCCACGCGGCCGACCGACGACGTCCGTGATCAGGGCTCACCGTCGGTTCCACGCTCGCGCAGTGTCGTATCAGGCGAGGGCTTTGCCGAAGTACATCAGTTCCCACAGTGCGTCGTCGGTGTGGCTGTCGACAAGCCGCTCACCCTGGTAGTGCTCGATCCGCAGCTCGCCGGCGAACCGTTGGTAGGTGCCGTCGAACCCGGCGAATTTCGCGGCGGCCTTCTTCGGGCCCTTGAGCTCGTCGATGAATTTCACTCCCATGAGGTCGGAGTGCCGCGTGAAGGTCACGACGTGGCGCTCGTCACCGTCGGTGTAGGTGTAGCGGGTGACGTTGGCGACGGGCTTGCCGGTGTCGGTGTCGGTGTACCGGCCGAGTTCCTCGAAGGTGACCTTGGCGGCGTCGTCGGCGATGATCTTGCCGTCGCGGGCCAGCATGAACACCGGGAAGGTGGTGTAGCCGTACTTCTTCTCCGCGGTGATGTAGGACGCGATCACCGAGTACGGGCCCGCGGCGCCGCGCGCCCAGTACCAGTGGTGCATGAGCTTGAGCATCAGCTCGTTGCCCCAGTTGTGGTCGTGGTAGCCGACGCCGGACGTCGTGGTGGTCTTGCTGCCGACGCTGTAGGTGACCTCGACCTTGCCCTGCGGGACCGACGGCAACCAGGCGAAATGGTGCTCGTCGTGCTCCCCGTACAGCCAGTACCCGGTTTCCGGGCGCCAGGACGGAACCTGCCCGGTCAGCCTGACGTCGACCGCGAGGTCCCCGCTTCGGGCGCGGATCTTGTAGTCGTGCAGATTGCCGGTGAAGACGTTGTCGCCGATGCGCACGTCGCAGGACTCGGTCGAGGCGCTGTAGGCGGCCGGGGCCAACTCGGCGAGTTCGGCGAGCGCGGTGCCGTCCGGCAGGGTCAGGTCGATCTGGACCCGCGGACTCAGCGGCTTGCCCAGGTCGGTGAACTCCTTGGTGAAGAAGACCACGACGAGCTTGGCGCCGTCGTCCAGGTGCGCGTCGAAGTACCACCACTCGTAGGTGCCCGGCGCCCCGTCGGTCCGCGCGCCGTCCTCGAACGGCTTGATCGCGTGGGGTTCGATGCCGAGCCGGGCGTAGTCCTCGGGCGTGTCGCCCAGGCGGGCGGGCAGGGCCGCGGTGCTGGTGCGAAACATGGGCATACCTCTTTGTCGGCGGAGACGGCGGAGACGGCCGAACCGATTATTTTCCAGTCGTCTATTTAATGCTAGGATCAGTATGCGCCGCTTGTCCGGTTCGAGCAACAACAGGAGGCTTCAGATGGCCCAGGCTCCAGCCGCGCGAGGCCGGGGGCGCCCGCGCGCCGGGGAGGGGCTCGACCTGGCCCACCTGCTGCGCGAGGCGCTGGACGCCTTCGCCGAGTCCGGTTACGACGGCACCTCCGTGCGCGAACTGGCCCGACGACTGGGAGTGAGCCATGCCCTGCTCACGGCGCGCTTCGGCTCCAAAGAAGGGCTCTGGTTCGCCGCGATGGAACACGCGCTCACCCTGATCGAGCCGGCATGGCGCGACAGTGCCCAGTCACCGGAACTCGACGACCTCGACGCACTGCGCGGCGCCATCATCGAGCAAGTGCTGTTCTCAGCGGCGTACCCGCAGGTACTGCGGATCATGAACCATGAAGGGGCGATCGACAGCCCGCGCGTGCGCTTCGTCATCGAACGGTTCGCCAACCCTCTGCGTCCCGGTGTCGAAGCCCTGCTCTCCCGCCTCGCCGAGGCCGGACGCATCCGCCACGTCCCCTACGCCACACTGCACTACCTCGTGGTCGCGGGCGGCGGCGCCCTCTACGCGAACCCCGTCGAAGCAGCACTGCTCGGCGCGCCCGCGCACCCCGACACCGACACCGTCCGCGCCCACGCCGAAACCGTCGCGGACATGCTCATCGCGGGCATCACCGCGACACCGGCCCCGGCCCGGTAGGCGCGTTTCGTTGACAGCCACGACCAGTACGGCCGCTCCCTAGGGAGTGGTACGACTGTCCGTATCGACGGCTTTGGTCCCGTTGGCCACCAACGCTCGAACCAGTCGGCGATTCGCTTCCTGCGCGGTCATTCCCCAGTTCCACTCGGCCTTGTGGAGCCGCAGGGAGACGACACCGTGCCACACCGACCACAACAGGAGCGCGGGGGCGAAGGGCGCGGCGGGGTCGACGAGCCGCGCGAGTTCGACGATGCGCGCCTGGAGTCGGGGGCCGTGCGCGGCTCTGGTCTCCGGCAGTGCGTCATCGCTCTCGAACAGGAGCTGGTACGCGCCCGGGTGGGCGGCGCCCCAGGCGATGTAGGCGTCGCCGGCGACGACCAGCTGGTCGTCGGCCTCGTCCGAGGAGCCGAGGGCCGACTCGACCGCTTCGACCAGCGAGGCGTATTCGGCATCGAGCACCGCCGAGCGCAGGTCCGCCTCGGAGGGGAAGTGCCAGTACACAGCCGAGGGGGCCACCCCGCAGGCGCGGGCGATCGAGCGCAGCGACGGAACGGCCACCGCTTGGGGCTCCGCCAGCATGGCGATCGCGGCCACGAGTTCGGAGCGCAGGTCGCGGCTGTCTGCCTTGGTCACTGATTCATTGAACAGGTGGTGGCGACATGCTCAGGCTGATGACGGTGATCAGGAAGCGCCCGGAGGTTTCCACGGAGGACTTCCGCCGGTTCATGGAACTGGAGTACGGACCGACCTATGTGGCACTTCCCCAGGTCAAGGAGTACGTGCAGTACTACCTGACGGACCTCGCGACGGACACGGAGGAGGAGCCGATCGACGCGATCGTGCGGATCGGCTTCGAGTCGGAGGAGGAGATGCGGGACACGTCCGCCGGTATTCACTCGGCCGTCCTGGACCGAAGGGTGCAGATGGTCTAGGGAGTGTTGCGGCTGTGCTGGTCACAGCCACTCGCTGACGGCCGCGACGAGCACAGCGGTTTCGTGGTGCCCTTTACGGTCAGTCTTGTTGCACTTGGTTGCCGACCGCCCTGAAGTCGACAGGGGCACGAGCCCGGTCGACGGTGCGGCGCCCGTCTACCCGCACCTACCGCATGTCCGACGGCGGTCACATGGCCACGGGCAACCTCCATCCACCGTTCTACGGCGCCCTGTTGCGTGTACTGCGTCTCACCGGCCAGCCCCCGTTCCGCGACCCGAACGGACACCCTGGCGTGGCCCGCCATGAGCGCACACGTGGAGGGAGTGTTCGCGTCCCGGCCCCGCTCCGTGCTACCTCGTCACTCCGGCCGCACCGCCCCCGCGATCAGCGCGCTCACCCGCGAGATCCTGCACGAGATCGGGCTGGACGAAGTGCTCGTCCACTCACTCGCTTCCGGGTGACAGCGGCGGACGCCCCGCAGCCCGGACCGACAAGCCGCTACGAATCCGGCGAGCCGTCCAGGGCCGAGGCGAGGGAGCCCAGCCCGCCGATCAACTGCTCCGCCGCGACCGGCGCCACCAGATGACGGCCGACCAGAAGCCCGGGCATGAGCGTCATCAGCACGGTCGCGATCTGCTCCGGGTCCGCCTGCGGCGGAGTGATTCCTTCGTCGTGCCAGCGGCGAGCCAGTTCCGCGAGACTGTCGCGCACGGCCAGATAGAACGCCCGGGTGCGAGCTTCGAGTTCGGAGCTGCGCAGTGCCTCGCCCCATGCCTGGATGGCGATGCGGGTCAGGTCGTACGACTGTCCCTCGCCGCGATCGCGGGCCTCTGCCGTCATCGCCGTCAGCACCTCGGACGGTGAAGGGGTGGGCCGCCGCTCCATGAGCCGCTCGAACAAGTCCCGGACCAGGACGAGGGCCTCGTCCGCGGCGGCATCGATGAGGTCGTCCTTGCTCCGGAAGTAGCGGTAGACGGCGCTGGAGGACATGCCGGTCGCGGCGATGACGTGGTCCATCGACGTCGCGTGGAATCCGTTGCGGGAGAAGCCCCACCCTAAACGCAAACGCTTGTGTCCGTTACTCAGCGGCGGTGGACGCCGGTCGGGCATCCAGCGGCCGTGCGACGCGGAGCAGTGCCAGGCGGCCGACGTCCTGACGCTCCCACAGCCGGTGAACTCTCGGCACTGGGTTCATCGATCAGAGCCGTGATCCGGGGGTCATGGCGCTCGTGGCCGCGGGCGAGCCGCAGCAGGGAACGGACCGTGTGGCGCGAGTCGGCCGCCGGCTGGTCGGCTGCCTCCTGCAGTCCCTCCGGGCCGACCGCACCGAGCCCTGCCGCCGCCCTCACAAGTCGGACTGCACCAGACGTACCAGTCCCCGGCCCGCCACGAGCCTCATGCTTTCATCAAGTCTGGCGTCCGACGGAGGGTCAGACAACCGAAAAGTGCCTCTGAACAGCAAAAATGTGTCCGCGTCGAGGGTCCGCCCACATCTCCGGAAGTTGGCCGGGCAAGCGGGGCCGGACCTGGAAGACCTTCGGGCACCACCCGCTGACGGCCTTCGTCGACCATGGAGGGGGCGGCAGCGGGGAGCCGGTCGCGGGCCTGCCGCGACCGGGCACCGCGGGCAGCAACACCGCCGCCGACCACATCACCACCGCCCAACTCGCCATGGTCCAGCCGCCGAAGACGTACCGGCGCGGACTCCGGACGCTGACCCGCCGCGATTCCGGGCACGGCACCCACGAGTTCACAGCCTGGCTCACCAAGCGCGGCCGGTGGCTGTCGTACTCGGTCGGCATGCCCAGGGCAGGTTCCGCGCCAGTTCAGGGTGGCTTCGCCGGTGAGACAGGACCGAACGCCCAGTGAGGCGTCGTCTCGTTCCGGCCAGATCCGCCGTGAGATGGGAAAACAGGGGCACGGCAGCAGGCAGTGGCTGGCGATAATGTGCACCGTCCCTCGTACGGTCCAAAGGCGCAGGAGGCTGCGGAATGCACCACTCGCCCAACCAGGGCCAGGATGTGCTGAAGTTCCGGACGACGGATGTGGACGAGGCTCGGCAGGTCCTCCAAGAGCGCTTCTACGCCAACTTCATCGACGTGCCCGACGGCAGCGCCGAGTTCATGGCCCGGTACGACATCGCCGCACTAGGTCCGCTCACACTCGGACGACTCTCTTTCGGCGAGGAGGTACGCATACGGTTCGGGGAACTCGGCTCCTACCACGTGGACATCCCTCTGGGCGGCCACCTGGCCTGGCGTCAGGGAAGGCACACCAATGCGGTGGCGACCACCGCGAACGCCGCCGTCTTCCAGCCGCACGGCGACACGGCCCTGGACCGCGTGAGTACCGACTGCTCCATGCTGGCAGTGAAGATCGACCCCAAGGCCCTCAACGATCAGCTCGAACGCCTTCTCGGCCGACCGCTGCGCACCCCCGTCGTCCTCACGCCCGAACTCGACGTCGCGCACGGCGCGGGCCTGAGCTGGGTACGGATGATCCGCGGGGTGTTCGACGAGATGCGGGCCGGCGGGCTGCTCACCCGGCCGACGGTCGCCCGCCCGCTCCAGGAGGCCCTGCTGACCGGGCTCCTCCTCGCCACCGGGCACCGCTACCGCGACGAGCTCGACCAGCCAAAACCCGCCCTGCGCCCGGGCCCCGTCAAGCGTGCTGTCGAGGCCATGCACAGCATGCCGCAACACCCGTTCACGGTAGGAGAGTTGGCCGTGCTCGCCGGGGTGAGCGTGCGGCGACTCCAAGAAGCCTTCCAGCAGTACGTCGGCATGACCCCGCTGGCCTACCTCACCGACGTCCGCCTCACCCGCGCCCACGACGAGCTGCGCCGCGGCACACCGGGCGAAGTGAACGTGAGCGAGGTCGCCCATCGTTGGAGCTTCGACCACCTGGGCCGCTTCGCGTCCCGCTACCGAGCGCGCTTCGGCGAGCTGCCCTCGCAGACACTGCGCTCCGGGTGACGCCGGCCCACGCCATCGCCCCGCGTTGTGCGGACAGCAGCCGCGCTCAGTGGATCGTGCGCGGCGGCCACCACGGGCTAGATTCCTGGAGTTCGCGCGTCCGCTCGTGAGGTCCGCCGCGCGGACATCGGCCGGCCCATCTCCACCCTTCGGGCCGGTCACCGCCCGTCGGCGCCCCCCGACAGCCGCGGGCGGGTCGGCAGCGCACCTGCGGCCTGAACTCCGCCTCGGTGTGCTGCTCGACACCGCTCAAGGTCCGGGCCGGGGTCGGCGCCGGCCCGGACCTTGAGCGTATCGAAGGCACACCCATGAGGCAGAACCCCGGGACCGTCCGGTCCTCGGACGGTCCCGGGTCCGCAGTCGTTACAAAGAAGGAAGCGGTCGCGTCTCCCTGTTGTCTCATCCCGAGATCTGCGTTGTCTCATCCCGAGATCTGCGGTTGAAGTTGTCTTGCCGGGTCGGGACGAAGCGCTCCGCCTCCTCACCACGCTGCCCATCAGCCCACCATTCGGCGGTGATCCACCGGGGGCCGTGGAGGACGGGAGGACGGGTGCGGGCCTGTGACGGCGTCACGGCGGCCGCGTCCCGGCCGTCATCAACGGTTCCGGGTCGAACGGAGCGGTCGGGTCGTACCGCAGCCGGCGGGCGTGGTCCGCCACGGCGGCCAGGGTGTCGGCGAGCGCGTCACGATGCGCCCCCCAACGGCGAATCGGGAACAGCAGGGTCAACAATGATCGGCAGTTCCTCCAGAGTGGTCCGGGCCAGGACGTTGACGTTCATGTGGAAGCCGTCGCAACCCGTGCAGGCGTCGAGGATGGCCGCGTGTTCAAATGACCGTGTCACGGCCCTGGGAGCGGGCGCTCTTCGGGCAGGCGGCCACCGTTCAACGGCCCGGAGCGGTCCTCGGTCGACCTGGAGTCCAGGCACCGAAAACCCTGTCGGGACGTCCTGACAGACCGCCTGCCCGATGCCGCGGTGGGCGGCGGTCGCGTTGCCCCAGCCGACGTAGAGGGCGAGGTGCAGGACCGCCTCTTTGAGCTGATTGGCCGTCAGTTCCTGGTTGGTGAGGGCGCCTTGGACCTGGATCTGCATCAGGTCGTCGCGGCCGCGGGCGGCGGTGGCGCCGATCACCAGCAGTCGGCGGTCGCGCACGGACCGGTCCGGACGGTTCCAGATGTCGCCGAAAAGGTGCTCGACGGTTTCGCTGGTGTACGGGTCCAGCTGCTCCGGCATGCTCGCGCTGAATCCCGGGCCGTAGACCGTGTCCATCATCGCCAGGCCACGCTGAAGCGGGTCCGCGTCGGCGGCGGACAGGACCGGTTCCTGGTCCAGTCCGAGGGTGCGCTCGGCCTCCGCGCGGGTGACGTCGACCAAGGGGGTGCCGACGCCGAGCGTGGCGGCCAGATCGCGGGCGGCGTCCAGGTCCTTGGTCATGAGCGGCTCGATCTGCCGGGCGGCCGGCTCTGGCAAGGTGCCGTCGGCGCCGCGCATGCGCAGCAGTTGGAGCAGGGTCCGACCCTCGGGATCGGCGGTGTCGATCACCTCGGCCAGCCGAGCCGACTCGACCCCCGCGGCGGCGGCCAGCGCGGCGGCCTCGGTGACGGTGCGCCAGGTTCCGTAGGTGACGACGTTGCGGGCGATCTTGGTTGCCATTCCGGCGCCCAGCGGGCCGCAGTGGACGACCTTCTTGGCCCAGTCGTCCAGCACGGGCCGGGCGTGGTCGACCACGGACTGCTCGCCGCCGACGATGGCGACCATGCCGTGCTCGGCGGCTTTGTCGCCCGGGGTGACACCGCAGTCGAGGAAGCCGACGTCCTCCTTGGCGCACAGCTCGGCCAGCTCGTGGACGACGGGCAGCGCGACGGTGGACTGCAGCACGATCGTGAGGCCCGGGTGGGCGCCCGACAGCAGACCGCCGTCTCCGGCGATCACGGTACGGGCCTGGGCGGCGTTGACCATCGCGACCATCACCACGTCGGAGCCCTCGGCCACGGCGGCGGGTGAGGCGAGCGGGGCGGGTACGCCCTCCAGCTTGTCGGAGGCGTCCGGCCTGATGTCGTAGACCGCCGGGACGCGCCCGCTGCGGGCGAGACTGACGGCGACTCCCCCGCCGATCATGCCGAGGCCACGACTCCGGCCCTGAGTGCCTGGGTGTTCGTCATCACGCGGTCCTTCCGATGAGAGCGGTGCCGACGGCCTGGTCCCACTCGGCGGCTTCGGCGACCAGTGCGCGGTAAGTGCGGGTCGCGCGGGGCAGGTTGACGCACACGACACCGCACACCCGGCCGTCCTTGCCGTAGAGCGCGACGAGCTTGCGGTCCTCGACGGTGCGCTCGACGATCCGCACCTCGTCCGCGCCGCGCGTACGGCCGTAGATCTGGAACTTCAGGTCGTACTGGTCGGACCAGACGTACGGCACCGGTTCGAAGGGCACCGCCTCGCCGGGCGCGGCCAGGATGTTGCGGGCGACGGCCATGCCCTGTTCGCCCGCGAATACCCCGGTCACTGTCGGCTGATGTACGAGGTACGTCAGCCGTCCGTCCCTACGGCCCGCCTCCACCTGCACCCGTCCCGGCGTGTCTCTCTCCCTGGGCGAGGCGTTCGCCGGGTGCCGGGAGGCCGGCTATCCGCTGTCCATGCCCGATGAGCAGGCGGCGCAGACGCTGTGGGCGGGACTGCACGATCTGATCGCGCTACAGCACACCCTGCCCAGTGCCGCACAGGCGCAGGAACCCGTGGAGCCCCTGGCCGACGGCCTCGTCGACGCACTGATCCCGGCGGAGCCCGCGGGCGAACCGCAACCGCCGGCGGCCGACACCGAAGCGGCGCAGCGGATCCGGGCGATCCTCTCGGGCCAGGGTGATCCGGCATCGACGGAAGCCAGTTGAAGGACCTCGGCGGTCAGTCCTTCACGGATCCGGTGGCGAGTCCGCCCTGCCAGTAGCGCTGGAGCAGGAGGAACGCGGCGACCAGCGGGAGGATCGAGACCAGCGATCCGGTGATGACGATGGAGAAGAGGGCGTGGGCGCCGCCCAACCCACCTGCCTGGGCCTGCCATTGAGCGAGTCCGATGGTCACCGGGTACAGCTTCGGGTTGTTGAGCATGATGAGCGGCAGGAAGTAGTTGTTCCAGCTGGCCACGAGCTGGAAGAGCAGGACGGTGACGAATCCCGGCAGCAGCAGTCGGAAGCCCACCTGCCAGAAGGTGCGGAAGGGGCCGGCTCCGTCCACGCGCGCGGCGTCGATGAGGCTGTCGGGGACGGCGCTGTCGGCGTAGACCCTCATCAGGTAGAGGCCGAAGGGGCTGATCAGCATGGGGACGATGACCGCGAGCGGGGTGTTGACCAGGCCGATCTTGCTGAACAGCAGGTAGGTGGGGATGGTCAGGACGGTGCTGGGGACCATGATGGAGCCCAGCACGAGCCCGAAGAGCAGATTGCGGCCGGGAAAGCGGAACTTGGCGAAGGCGTATCCGCCCAGTGCCGCCAGGAAGGCTGAGCCGACGGCGCTGACCCCGGCGTAGAGCGCGGTGTTGAGCAGCCAGCGGCCGTAGATGCCGTCGTTGTAGGTGAATACGTCGTGGAGGTTGCCGAAGAGGTCGAAGCCGCCGCCGAACCAGAGCCCGAAGGTGGAGAACAGGGAGCCGTTGTTCTTGGTGGCGGAGACGACGAGCCAGAGCAGCGGCAGCAGGAAGTACACCAGGCAGGCCAGCATCAGCAGGGTGAGCAGATTGCTGGGGCGGCGGACGGAAGCGGTGTGGCTGGTCATGACCGGCGGATCCTCCGATGGGACGCTAGTTGCACGCTGTAGGAGACGACGACGATCACCGCGCCGAGCAGGAAGGAGACGGCCGAGGAGTAGTTCACTTCCTGGTTGGTGAAGACGAGCGTGTAGGCGTACATGTTCGGGGTGTACGAGGTGCTGATGGCCTGCGGCGCGATCGTGGACAGCAGTTGGGGCTCGTTGAAGAGCTGGAAGGTCCCGATCACCGAGAAGATCACGCAGAGCATGAGTGCCTGCCGGATGGCGGGGATCTTGATGTGCCAGGCGACGCGCAGCGCGCCGGCGCCGTCCACAGCGGCGGCCTCGTAGAGGGCCGGCGGAACCGACTGGAGGGCGGCGAACAGGATGATCATGTTGTAGCCGATGAACTCCCAGGTCACGATGTTGCCGAGGGAGGCGAGTATCCAGTGCGGGGTGAGGAACCCGGGGGCGTCCAGGCCCACGCCCCGGGCCAGTTGGGCGAACGGGCCGAAGTCCGGGCCGTACAGGTAGCCCCACATGAGGGCGGCGATGACGCTGGGGATCGCGTATGGGATGAAGATGCCGAGCCGGATGAGGCGCGCGAAGCGCAGTCGGCCGCTGTCCAGGGCGAGGGCGAAGAAGAGCGCGGCGCCGAGCATGACGGGGACCTGGAGCAGGAGGAAGCGCGCCATGCGCAGCACGCCGTCGCGGAAGAGCGGGTCGTCCAGTGCCTGGCGGTAGTTGTCCAGGCCGGCGAAGACGCTGCCGCCGACCAGTTGCTCGCGGAAGAGGCTCAGGTAGCCGGCGTAGCCGAGCGGGATCACGAGCAGGGCGACGAAAAGGATCATGAAGGGGGCGACGAAGGCGTAGGCGCCCAGTGCCTCGCGGGCGGAGCGTCGCCATGCGCGCCGGGTCGCGCGGACGGCGGTCGATGCGATCGGCGGCGGGACGGGGTGTGCGGCTGCCGGCGGAGTGGTCTGGCTCATGTCGTACCTTCCCTCCGCCCCCGCGGACGCCGGTCGTGGTGTCCGTGTGTGGTGCACCGTGCCGGTGTTCGCGGGGGCTGGGTGTGCTCCGGTCAGCTGCCGCCGACGGTGAAGCCCTGCTTCTTGGCGTATGCGGTGACCGAGTCCTGCCACTGGGTGAGAGCGGTGGTGAGGTCCTGTTTGCGGGTCATCGCCTTGCCGACGGTGTCGTTGAAGTCGCTGAAGACGTAGTCCTGGACGGGGCTCCAGGTGAAGTCCGTCTTGACGGTCTTGGAGATGTCGGAGAAGACCTGGTTCACCTTCTGACCGCCGAAGAACGGCAGGGACGCGTCCAGGAAGGTCTTGTCGTCGAGCAGCGCCGTCGTGGCCGGGAAGAGGGACTGCTTGGAGTTCAGCATCTTCGTCGAGGCGGGGTCGCTGTTCAGGAACTGGGCGAACGCCGCTGCCGCGGCCGGGTACTTGCTGGTGCGGACGACCGCGCTCGTGGAGCCGCCGGTGTTCCCCGAAGCCGACTCCCCCGCGCTCCACTGGGGAAGCGGGGCGACGCGCCACTTGCCCGACGTTCCCTTCGCGGTTCCCTGGAGGAACATCGGGCCCCAGGCGGCGGTGAGCCAGGTGGCGTACTTGCCGTCGGCCAGGCCGCGGTACCACTGGTCGGTGAAGTCCGGGTCGGTCGAGACGGCGCCCGACTTCACCAGGCCGCTCCAGTAGTCGCTCACCTTCTTGGCGGGCGCGTCGGCGATGTTCACGTCGAGGCTGGTCGCCGAACTGCTCTTGAACGGCCGTGATCCCGCCTGCCAGAGCAGACCGGTGTAGACCGCGCCGTTGCTCGGGGACGCGTTGGTCAGGTACGCCTTCGGGTCGGCCTTGTGCAGCTTCTCGGCCGCGGTCGCGAACTCCGCCCAGGTCGTGGGGACTTGGATGTGGTACTTGTCGAAGATGTCCTTGCGGTACAGCATGCCCATCGGACCGGTGTCCTGCGGGATGGCGTAGACGGAGGAGCCCTGCGAGACCTGGCCCCAGGCCCATGACTGGAACTTGCTCTTGATCTTGTCGGCTCCGTACGGGGCCAGGTCGAGCAGGCTCTTGGTGATGGTGAAGGAGGGGACCTCGTGCGCTTCGAGCTGTACGACGTCGGGGGCGCCGCTGCCCGCCTTCAGGGCGGTGCGGAGCTTGGGGTACTCGGCGGCGGGCTGGCCCGCGTTGACGACCTTGACCTTGATATTGGGGTACTTCTTCTCGAAAAGCTTGGCCTCGTCCTGGATGCCGTCCACCCAGCTCCAGAACTCTATGGTGGCCGGCTTCTTCAACTCGGCGGCCATGTCGACGGTCTTGGTGCTGCCGCTGCCCGCGTCCGCTCCGGAGGTACCCCCGGAGCAAGCCGTCAGCACCAGCAGGGCGAGCCCGCCCGCAGCCGTGGTGAGCAGGCGCGAACGCCGGCCCGTTGTCAGAGACTTCATCGTCTCTCCTCCTGTCGTTCGGTGTCCCGCTCGATGAGCACCCGGACATCCCAGGGGCTGAGTGACAACTCCGATCCGGCGTCGAGCGTCTCGCCGGACAGCAGATCCATGGCGGCCACGGGGAGGCGCACAGGCGCCGTCTCCCACGACCAGTTGGTGACGAACCGCAGCCGCCGTCCGTCGGCCGCGCGCGCTCCGGTGACGGTGACCGAGCCGGGGATGGCGCCCCACGGATCCTCGGGCAGCGTCGTCCGCGCCACCCAGCGGGCCAGTTCCCTCGCCAGGGCGGCGTCGGGCAGCGTGCCGAGATAGGTGACCCGGCCGGCTCCGTGCTCGTTCGTCACGACGGCGGGCCAGCGGCCCGCGTGCGGGTGTTCGTACCAGGCCAGCGGTGTGGCGGTGTCCGGTACGAGGGCGTCCGCCCAGGCCGTCGCGTGGCCGTCGAACCCCCTTACGGGCACCGGCTCGGCGAGGTTGGTGTACTCCAGGTAGTGCGCCCCGACGGCCTCGCGCAGGATTCCGGGCATGACCTGGGGGCGCGGCCGGGCGTCATGGTCCGCGTACCCGAAACGGAAGGTCAGGAGGAGGTGGCCGCCGTGGTGCGCGTACTGCTCCAGCAGTTCCAGGAGTTCGTCACCTGCCACGTACAGGGCGGGCACCACCAGCACCGGCCAGCGGGCAGCGAGGGCCGCCGGGTCCGTGCCGAGCTGTTCCGGGCTCAGTACGGCGGCCTGGAGACCGGCGTGGAACAGCCCCTGGTGGAGGGTGGCGACGACGCGGTCGTAGGTCCCGCGGTCCGGGTCACCGCCGTTCCCCGTCGCGATGGGCGGCTGGAACTCCAGCGCCCACTTGCTCTCCAGCGAGTACAGGATCGCGACGTCGGCGTCGGGTTCCAGGCCGGCGAGCACGTCCCCGGCCTGCTGGAGTTCGGCGCCGGTGCGGCTCAACTCCTCGTAGCAGCGGCCCGGTTCCAGGCTGTGCCCGAGGACTCCGCCCCAGTACGTCTCATGGCCGAAGTGCAGGGTGTGCCAGTGCCAGTACTCGACCGCCGCTGCACCCCGGGCCACCATCGCCCACACGGCCTGGCGCCACTGGCCGTCGTACGCCGGGTAGTTGACGTGCGACTCGCCGATCGACTGGGCGTGCGTCTCGGTGACGAGGAAGGGCTCGCGGCGTATCCCGTAGGACAGGTCGGACTTGAGGTACAGCGCCCAGGCACCGGACCAGGGCAGCCACCAGGGGCGGCCGGCCGACGGCGGGTTGGTGGGGGCCGGGTGCCGCATGCCGTCCTGCATCGGGAAGTAGATGTTGGTGGCGGTGACGTCCAGCCGCTGCCCGAGCGCGACTTCGTCGAGGGCGCTGCGGCCCATGTCGATACACGTCGTGACGAACTGTCCGGGCGCCGCGAGCTCCCGCACGATGTCGGCCTGCCAGCCGATGAAGTCGCTGGTCAGCCGGGCCTGGTAGCGGCGCCACGCCAGGTCGTAGGACGGGGTGGAGTTGCCGTCCGGTGTCCACAGTTGGGACCAGTCGGCTATGCGGTGGGACCAATAGGTGAGCCCCCAGCGGTCGTTGAGGGTCTCGACGTCTTTGTAGGTCGTACGGAGATGGTCGACGAAGCCCTGGAACACGGCCGGATTGTGCAGCAGATGGATACCAGGTTCGTTGTCGACCTGCCAGCCGATGACCGCCGGGTGGTGGGCGTAGCGCGCGACGATCTTCCGGACGACCCGCTCGGACAGGTGACGGAAGGCGGGGTGCGTGAAGTCCGCGTCCTGGCGGCCGCCGTACGGGACGGGCTGACCGGACTTCCAATGCGCCGCCGTCTCCGGGTACTTGTGACGCAGCCACGGCGGGACGGCGTAGGTCGGTGTGCCGACGATGACCGAGATGTCCCGGGCGTGGGCCTCGTCGAGGACCGGCTGGAGCCAGTCGAGGTCGAAGCGGCCGTCCTCGGGCTCCCAGGTCGACCACACGGACTCGCCGACGCGGATGAGGGAGAATCCGGCCTGCTTCATCAAGTCGAGGTCAGTGGTGAGCCGTTCGTAAGGCTGGTACTCCGCGTAGTAGGCGGCTCCGAAGAGGATTCTGCCGGGTGAATTGATATTGGTAGCGTTAACATTCTTGGCCTGGTGCGGCTGCTGCGGCGCGTTCATGAGATCTGTTCCCCCGTGTCAGTTCCGGGCCGCCGGGCCCGTGCTGCTGCGTACGATCAACTCGGGCTCGACCACGGTCAGTCCGTCCCGCTCCGCCGTGCCCTCGATCTGCTCCACCAGCAGGTCGAGGGCGAGCCGGCCGGCCTCGTCGAAGTCCTGCCGCACCGTCGTCAACGGCGGCCAGAAATACGCGGCCTCCGGGATGTCGTCGAAGCCCACCAGGCTCACATCGCCCGGCACGTCCAGGCCCGCCTCGCGCAGCGCGAGCAGCACACCGAGCGCCATCTGGTCGTTGGCCGCGAAGATCGCGGTGACGTTCTTGCGCCGGAGCAGGCGACGTCCCTGTTCATAACCCGACTTCGCCGTCCAGTCCCCGCGCAGCGGAGGCGGCGCCTTGCGTCCCGCCTCGGTGAGCGCCGTCCGCCAGGCGGTCTCGCGGACCTGCGCCGACGGCCAGTCCACCGGTCCCGCGACGTGCCAGACGGTCTGGTGGCCGAGGGACAGCAGATGCTCCGTGGCCTTCCGGGCGCCCGCGTACTGCGCGATACCCACCACGGGGGCGGACTCCTGCTCGATGTCCACATCCACCACGACCACGGACGTCCCCTTGGTCAGATGCCGTAGCGCGTCCGCCGCCCAGTCGTGCGGCGCGGCCAGGATCACCCCGGCCAACGACTCCGACATCAAACTGCGCATCACCTCTTCGCCCGAGTGCTGACCCGCGGACTCCAGCGTGGTGACCCGCACGGTGTACCCGGCGTCGCGGGCCGCCTGCTCGATACCGAACAACGTGCTCGCGGGACCGTAGAGCCTCGTGTCGAACGCGACCACCCCGAGCACCCGCGACCTGCCGGTCACCAGCGTCCGCGCCGCGCTGTTGGGCCGGTACCCCAGCTCCGTCACCGCCGCCAGCACTCGCGCCCGTGTGCTGGCCTTGACCCCGGGGTTCTCGTTGAGCACCCGCGACACGGTCATCATCGACACCTTCGCCAGCCGCGCCACGTCACCGAGAACCGCTGGGCGCCCGGCCCGGTCAGTGGACGGCGTCATAGAGCATCACTGGGCATCACTTGGAGATCGCTCCCTTGCGTTTCTGGGATGTTGCGCTGGACGTTAACGTTAACAAGACGCAGGATTCAAGACCCTTGCGCCGGAAACGGGAAGTTGCTCTCCGCCGGGCAGGTGTCGAGCCGCCTGTTCGACCTGCACACCGCGCTGGACGACCACTCCCACCTGGCCTACGCCGGGATCGCGCCCGGCGAGAGGGCCGACACCTGCGCGAGCTTCCCGACCCGGGCCGCCGCCTGGTTCGCCGCCCACGGCATCACCGGCGAGCGCGTCCTGGCGGACGAACCCGAGCCGGCCGCGTCACCAACCGTTGATGGATCAGTGGCCGGTGGCCAGGTCGCGGTGGAGTCGGTCCCCACCCTCCACCGAGGTCGGAAACGCGCCCGGCGCGGGCTCCGACCCGTCCGCCGTACGCACCCTGGCGACGAAAGTCCCCGGCGGCTGGAGCATCTCGGGTGAGAAGCATCTGATCACGGGGGCCGAGGGCGCCGCGTTCACCATCGTCATGGCACGTGACGGCGAGAGCGGCGGGGCCACCATGCTGCTGGTCGACACCGACACCCCCGGTTTCGCGGTGAAGGAGCACGCCCGCACCATCGACTCGACCATGGTCGGGGGTCACTGCCGGGTGCTGTTCGAGGACGTTTTCGTACCGGACGACGCTGTGCTCGGCGAGGCCGGGCTGGGTTTCCGGTACGTGCAGGTCAGGCTGGCGCCCGCCCGTCTCACCCACTGCATGCGGTGGCTCGGCGCCGCCCGGCGCGCACATGAGATCGCGCTCTCCCGTGCGGTCGACCGGGAGTTGTTCGGGCAGCGGCTCGCCGACCTCGGCATGGCACAGCAGATGATCGCCGACAACGAGATCGACCTGGCCGCCGCCCGGGCACTGCTGTGGCAGGCGTCCTGGGAGATCGCCGAAGACGGCAAGGGCACCGAATCGTCCTCCCGCGCAAAGGTGTTCATCAGCGAGGCCGTCGGACGCGTCGTCGACCGCTCGGTGCAGCTCGCCGGCGGGCTAGGCACCAGTGAGGACCTGGTCATCGGTCGTATCTACGCCGACATCCGCGCCTTCCGTATCTACGACGGGGCCTCGGAGGCGCACCGGATGTCGATCGCCAAGCGGGCCGCGCGCCGTGCCGGTGCCGCCGAACAAGGAAGCGGGATCCGGTCGTGAGCACCGATCTGCCCGGCCTGCCGGCCGCGGACATCGAGAAGTGGCTGCGGGAGACGCTGCCGGACCTGCTGGACGGCGGTCCTTGGCGGGCCGAGCTGATTTCCGGCGGGCTGTCGAACATCACCTATCGGCTGCGACTCCCCCACGGAACCGTCATCCTCAGGCGGCCTCCCCTCGGCCAAGTACTCCCCAGCGCACACGACATGAAGCGTGAGTACCGCGTCCAGACCGCCCTCGCGGGGAGCGCGGTGCCCGTGCCCCGGACGCTGGCGCTCTGCACGGACCCCGACGTCGTCGGCTGTCCCTTCTACGTCATGGCCGAGGTGCCCGGCGTGGTGATACGCACGGCGGACGACACCGCCGGGCTCAGCCCCGAGGCACGCTCCGGGCTGGCTGACGGTCTGGCGAAAACCCTCGCGAACCTGCACGGCATCGACCCCGCGAGCGTCGGCCTGGCGGACTTCGGACGGCCGCAGGGCTACTGCGCACGCCAGGTCTCCCGGTGGGGCGAGCAGTGGCGCCGCTCGCACACGCGCCGGCTCCCGGACATGGACGTACTCCTGAACCGGCTCGCCGACCATGTGCCGGAGCGCTCCGACGCCTCGATCGTGCACGGCGACTATCGCCTCGACAACACCATCGTCGACCTCGACGGGCCGCCCCGCATCGCCGGTGTCCTCGACTGGGAACTCTCCACGCTGGGCGACCCGTTGGCCGATCTCGGCATGACGCTGACGTACTGGCACGACCGCGACGACACGGACCGCGAGCTGATTCCCGTCGCGGTGGGCGTCACTACCCAGCAGGGCTTCCCCACCAGCCGCGAAGTGGCCGAGAAATACGCCAGGTTGACCGGTCGTGACCTGAGCCTGCTGCCCTTCTACCTGGCCTTCAGTGCGATGAAACTGGCCGTGATCCTCGAAGGCGTCCATGCCCGGTACCTCGGCGGCCAGACAGTGAGCGACGGCTACGAAGGCGCCGGCGCGGCGGTCCCGGTCCTGGTCTCGAAGGCCCTCCGCGAACTGCGCGTGCTCGGGCGGCCGTAAGCGCGGGTACTGCCACGGGAGAGGGCCTCCGACACCGCGGCACGCCCCGCCACCCGATCCGGTCGGGAGCGGGGGCCGTGCCGGTCCTGTCGGCGAGCATCCGTCGCGTCCCACCGGCGATCGACCTCCGACAGCCCGGCACACCGCACGCTCAGGGCATCGGGCGTACGGACTGACGGATGACCAGTTGGGTGCTGAGCACGACGTGATCATCCTGAGCCAGACGTTCCTCGCGCCCGAGCGCCAGACGCACCGCGGTGCGGCCCAGCTCCTCGTACGGCACGCGGACCGTCGTCAGGGACGGCGACAGGTCGGCGGCGAAGGGCACATCGTCGAAGCCCACGACCGACACGTCGCCGGGGACGTCCAGGCCGGCCTCGCGGAGGGCGGCGAGCGCTCCGACGGCCACCATGTCGGTCCCGGCGAACACAGCCGTGAAGTCCAGTCCTGAGCGGAGGGCGTCGCGGGTCCGCTGATAGCCCGAGACACGGGTGTACAGACCCGAGCCGTCCAGTTCCTCGGCATACGCCACGCCGTGGGCGCGCAGGGCCTGGCGGTAACCGGCCCGGCGCTCCTCCGAACTGCTCTGCAACGGCTCGCCGCCGAGGAAGAGGATGCGCCGGTGTCCCGCCGTGAGCAGGTGGTCGGCTGCCTGGAAGGCGCCTCCCTTGTTGTCGTATTCGACCACCGTGACCGGCAACCCCTCGGGCAACGGCGGACGTCCGCAGAGCACCAGCCGGGATCCGGCGGCGTCCAGGGCGGTGGCGTACTGCGCCATGCGCCGGTGATAGGCCTCGCTCTGAACGGCTCCGCCGACGAGGACCACTGCCGCCGCGTGCTGCTCCCGCATGAGCTGCACCAGATCGTCCTCACGGTCCGTATCGCCGTGGGTGGCACAGACGAGGCTCAATCTGCCGCGGGTGGCTGCCTCCTCCTCGACCCCGGCTGCGACGTGGGCGAGCGAGGGACCCGTGATGTCCTGGATGACCAGTGCGATGGGACCCGCGACCCGGCCGGACAGCGCCTTGGCATGGACGTTCACGACGTAGTGAAGTGACTCGACCGCCGTCATGACACGCGCCCGGGTTTCCGCTGAGACCGGGTAGTTCCCGGCCAGGGTTCGGGAAACGGTTGCTACGGACACGCCGGCCTGTGCGGCCACCTCCCGGATCGTACTGGGCTTGTCCTGCCCGGCACTCCCGCGCCGACGTCGGCCGTTCCCGGCTTGAGGGCTCACCGTGCGAGCTCCGTTTCCCTGATCCGCCACGCCTCGACGTTACTGCATCAGGGACTCCCTCGAAGCGGGGAGGGGCGAGAACTGCCGCCACCGACTCAGTAAACGTCTTCTGACACTGCTCACGGTTCCGCTCACCCCCCTGGCGGACCGTGCGATCAGCGGCAGCCGCAGCGATCACGCGATCCCGTCCCGGCCGGCCGGTGCGCCCATCCACCCCCGGAGGACGAGGAAGGCCGGCCTCAGGCGCTCTTGACGAGGTCCGCCTGCGAGACCCGGTGGGCGGGCTCCTCCCCTACGGCGAGGCGCTCCAACTCGTCGACCACCGTGCGGCCGAGGCGCTCCAGCTCGTTGCCGAGCGAACCGGCGATGTGCGGCGTCAGGAACACGTTCGGCAGCCGGTACAGGGGCGAGTCGGCGGGGAGTGGCTCGGGTTCGGTGACATCGAGCACCGCGCCGATCCGGCCGCTGACCAGTTCGTCGGTAAGTGCCGAGGGGTCGACGAGGGCGCCCCGTGAGGTGTTGATGAGCACACCGCCGTCCGGGATCAGCGCGAGCATCGCGCGGTCGAGCATCCGGTAGGTCTCGGGAATGTCGGGGGCGTGCAGGCTGATGATGTCGCTGGTCCGCATCAGCTGGTCGAGGGGCAGGCGCACGACGCCCAGTGCGGCGGCCTCGGCATCGTCGACGTACGGGTCGTAGAGCGTGATCTCGAAGTCGAAGGGGCGCAGCAGTTCGAGGAGCCGTCTGCCGACTCTGGACGCGCCGATGATTCCGATGCGCCGGCCGAGGTTGCCGATCGGCCCGTGGTCCCCCGGCGCCGGGTAGGCATGCTCGGTCCGGAAACGTTCTCGCAGGCCGAAGGCGTCCTTCCCGGCGAACAGGATCGCCGCGAGGGCGTATTCGGCGACCGGTAGCGCGTTGGCCTGTACCGCGCTGGAGACGGCGATGCCGCGTTCCCAGACCGCGTCGCCGAGCATGCCCCGCACGCTGCCCGCGGCGTGCAGGACGGCCCGCAGCCGGGGAGCGGAGGCCAGCGCGTCCGTGCCGACGCGCGGACACCCCCAACCGGTGATCAGGATCTCCGCCTCGGCCAGCGCGCGTACCGCTTCCGGATCGGTGAAGTCCCGCACGACCAGCGCGGGGTCGATCCGCGCCAGCTCCTGGAGCCGGGCCATCAGCCGAGGCGGGAACAGCTCAGGCAGGTGCACCGGGTCCATGACGAACAGGGCACGTGGCAACGGTGACATAGGCATGGGGCTCCCGCTTCGGCGTGGGAAGTGGAATGGAGGGAGTAAACGTATTCCACGCTACTGACGAGATTGCCGACGGGTCAATGGGCCTCGTCGCGCTGCCATCGACGGCTGAAGCGCCCCCACGATCGCTCACCGAATCGATGGTTTTCACAAACCACCAGTTCAGAGCCCATGCGGAGAGACCTGGAGGAAGGGCCGACGATACACATTCGCTCCCGCCCCTTGTGGTCCTCCGCCTCCACGCTCTACGGTCTCACAGCAAACGGTTACCGAATCATTTCGGGCCCTAGCCCTTTCCCTCCCCTGAGCCGACCGCGCCGTCCCCCATCCCAGCGCTGTCCCGTCCTTCCTCGGAGGACCTGATGCATACCTTCCTCAAGAGATCCGTCACCGGTGCGGCCGCGGCACTCACGTTCTCCCTCGTGCTCGGCGCCTGTTCCAGCAGCAGTGATCCGGGCTCCGCCGCCCAGCCCGGCACCCGGGGCAAGGTGAGTCTGGAGTTCTGGAGCTGGACCGAGGGGATCGAGGCCCAGACCAAGGTCTGGAACAAGGAACACCCCGAGACGCAGATCAAGTTCGTCAACGCGGCCGGCGACACGGTCTACCAGAAGCTCCGCGCCGCGGTGACCTCCGGCGACGCCCCCTGCCTGTCCAAGATGGACGGGATGAACCTGGCGAACTTCGCCGCCGACGGGCTGCTCACCGACATCACGAAGATCGCCGCGAAGTACAAGTCGAACTACACGGCCCCGGCCTGGAGTTCAGTCAGTCCCGGCGGCGCCACCTACGGCATCCCCACCGGCTCCTCGCCCCTGTTCACCGCCTACCGGGCCGACCTGTTCCAGAAGTACGGCATCGCGGCTCCCAAGACCTGGGACGACCTGATCGCGGCGGGCAAGGCGGTGCAGAAGAAGGACAAGGACGTCAAGATCTTCAACATGGCGGGCGAGGACCCGAGCACCCTGGTCGACCTGTCCTGGCAGGCCAACGCGGAGTGGTACAAGGCCGACGGCGACCACTGGGTCGTCGACTTCATCTCGCCCAATGCGCTCAAGGCCGCCGGCATCGTGCAGGAGCTCGTCGACAACAACCTCGCCTCGAACGCCTCGTACTCCGATCCGGGCGTCTTCAAGACCTGGGATCTCGGCAAAACCATCCTGATGACCACGTCCACCTGGCAGTTGCCGATCTACGACACCAACTTCCCCAAGTCCAGGGGCAAATGGCAGCTCGCGGATGCCCCTGTCTTCGACACCACGCACCCGCAGACCTCCAGCAACTTCGACGTGACGGCCGTACTGAAGGGCTGCAAGTACCCCGACCGCGCCGCCCAGTTCGCGTCCTGGCTGTCCAGCAGCAAGGAGTCGCTGACCGCACTCACCGACCCCGCGTCCAAGTCCGGCCTCTTCCCCGCGGTCAATGACGTCTCCCCGTACGTCGACAAGATCATCCCGACCGAGATGTTCAACGGGAAGTCGGACAGCGCGAACGTGATCACCACGGCGGCCTCGCGCGTGGGCGGCCAGTGGCAGTACGGGCCGGACTACGCCGCCATGTACTCCGAGATGCAGAAGCAGTGGGGCAAGGTCATGAAGAAGCAGCTCACCGTCAAGGCGATGCTGACGCACCTTCAGGACTGGGTCCTCGCCGACCTGAAGAACAAGGGCGTCAAGGCCGTCGCGGGCAACTGACCGCCCCCGCACGCGGATTCGAAGCCCCGCACGTACCTCACCTGGAGACATCCGTGTCCACCCTGACGCGACCGCCCCGAGTCGCCGCCGGTTCACCGGTCCGACGGCCCTCCCGCCTCCGGACCGGAAAGAGGGGAGCCTACAAGGGCGTGTTGTTCGCCCTGCCCTTCCTCGTGGGCTTTCTGTTCACGTACGTCCTGCCGATCGGCTACGCCTTCGGCCAGAGCCTGCACGAGAAGAAGAGCAGCGGCCTCGGCTTCGGCCCGACCAAGGTCGTCTTCACGGGCTTCTCCAACTTCTCGGCGATCCTCTCCGACGGTGCCTTCTGGTCGAGCATGCTGCGCACCCTGCTCTTCGGGACCGTGCAGATCACCGTCATGCTGGGGATCTCCCTGCTCCTGGCGTTGCTGCTGGACGGAGTCGCGGCGCGGGCGGTGCGGTTCTTCCGCGCCGGGCTCCTCATCCCGTACGTCGTCCCGAGCGTCGTCTCCACCCTGATGTGGCTCTTCCTCTACAGCCCGACGATCAGCCCGATCGTCGACGTGGCCGACCGTGCCGGGGTGCACCTGTCACTGTTCGGCGGCCTCAACACCTACCTCTCCCTGGGCAATCTGCTCACCTGGCAGGGCATCGGCTTCAACATGATCCTGATCTCCGCGTCGCTGCAGGCGCTGCCCCGCGAGCTGTACGAGGCGGCCCGGCTCGACGGGGCCCGTGAATGGCGGATCGCCTGGTCGGTCAAGGTGCCCAACATCACCGGGATCCTGGTGCTGACCGGCATGTTCTCGCTGATCGGCCGACTTCAGCTGTTCGCGGAGCCGCTGCTGCTGAGGTATGTGGCACCGGAGTCCATCAGCACCAACTTCACGCCGATGATGGAGATCTTCGACAAGGCGTTCAAGACCGGCAACTACCAGTACGCGGCAGCCGAGTCGCTGGTCCTGGCCGTGGTCACCGGCATCCTCGCCTTCGTCTTCTACCGCGTCACGAACAGGAAGATGTCATGAGCAGCACCACCCGGGCGGCCCGCCCGAACAAGGCCACCGGTACCTCCGGCGGCGGGATACGTCCCACCCGCGGCGCGATGGCCCTGACCACCGGGCTGTTGATCTTCTTCCTGTTGTACTCGATCGCGCCCACGTGGTTCCTCCTGGTGTCGTCCACCAAGAACCAGACCGACCTGTACTCCACCTTCGGCCTCTGGTTCTCCGGCAACCACTTCGTCGACAACTTCCGTGCGATCTGGGACTACCACGACGGCGTGTTCGGACGCTGGATCGGCAATTCCGTCCTCTACTCCACGGTCGGTGCCGCCGGCTCCACCTTCATCTCGCTCGCCGCCGGGTACGGAATCTCGAAGTTCGGGTTCCGGGGCCGGGGCGCCCTGTTCGCGGTCATCGTCGGAGCCTCGCTGCTGCCGAGCACACTGCTGGCTTTCCCGCTCTACCTCGTCTTCTCCGACATCGGGCTCACCAACACGGTCTGGGCCGTGCTGATCCCGTACTTCATCAACCCGTTCGGCGTGTACCTCGGCAAGGTCTACGCCGACACCTCCGTGCCCACCGAGTTGATGGAGGCGGCCCGCATCGACGGGGCCGGTGAGACGCGGATCTTCTTCTCGGTCGCGTTGAACCTCATGCGCACCGGCGGCGTCACGATCTTCATGCTCGACTTCATCAACATCTGGAACAACTTCTTCCTGCCCCTGTTCATGCTCAACGGCGAGCGCACTTTCCCCGTCACCCTGGGCCTCTTCTCCTGGGTGCAGCAGGCGCAGACCTCCCGGGACATGAACACGCTCGTCCTCACCGGTTCCCTGCTGTCGATCATCCCGCTGGCCGTCTTCATGTTCGCGCTCCAGAAGTACTGGCGCAGCGGAATCCTCATGGGCAGCCTCAAGTAACGGACCAGCGATGCCGCACGCGACTGACAGTCGCGCGTCCTCGGCTGCGCCGGCGCCATGCTGGGCTGTGGGCGCAGGATCTCGACGGGACGGGCGCTCACGCAGCTTCCGCTTACGCCACTCACCGGGAGAACCGCCGTGAAGGACCTGGGCCATGTCCCGCTCTTCTACACCGACCTCGGCCCGGCAGCCGCTCCCCCGCTACTCCTGGTGCACGGCTGGGGCGGCGACGGCAGGGAATGGTCACGGCACGCCGAGGAACTGGCCGGAACGTGCCGCGTCATCGTCCCCGATCTACGCGGCCACGGGCGCTCCCCGGTTCCTCGGGAGGGCAATACCCCGGCGGAGATGGCCGACGACCTCGCTGCTCTGATCGACCTCCTCGGCGCCGGACCGGTGGTCGCCGTCGGGCACTCCATGGGCGGCCAGGTGGTCAACCTGCTCGCTGTCCGCCGGCCGGAGACCGTGCGTTCGGTCGTCGCCCTCGACCCGGCCCACGGCGCACACGGGACCGAGGTCGACACCATTCCCTGCCGACTGGCCGAGTACCGGGCGAACGGCGCCCGCTCGGCGGCCTCCTTCGTGGCCGGGGCCTTCGCGCCGGATGCGCCGGCGGGGCTGCGTACGGCCCATGTCCGCACCCTGCTCGGTACGCCGGACCACGTCATCGCCCAGGCGTACGCGGGCATGTACACCGACCCCGGTGCGGTCGGTATCCGCCCGTACAGCGAGGAATACCTGCGCCGACGCCCCCAGCCCGCGCTGACCGTGTGGACGTCCGAGGAAGCCGCGGCCTGGGAGCGCACCACCCTGCACGTACCGGGTTCCCGCGTGGAGCACTGGACCGGAACCGGCCACTACCTCCACGAGGAGCGGGCCGAGCGGACGAACCGGCTCCTCGAAGACTGGGCGACGGAGACCTTCCCGTCGGGCTCGTGACGCGGAACACGGGCGCCAGGAACTGTGGGCCTGTCCGCACGGGTGGTCTTGCACCGGCGGCCGCCGGGACCTCGGTGCCCGGCGGCGGCTTCCAGAGGACAGGTACAACGGTCAACTGACAGTGAACTCGCTGAAGTCGGCCTCCCCCGCGACGCCGGAGGAATGGGTGGTGGTGAAGACGCCCGCGTCCTGGGTCGCGGCGGCCGAGCTCACGGTGGCGGTGCCGACCTTGGTCCAGGTGCTGCCCCCGTCGGTGGAGTAGGAGCCGGTGTACGACGTGCCGGTGCGCACGAGCCTGAGCCAGGTCGGGTAGGCCGTGGTGCCGCCCGTCTCGATGTTGCTGTCCACGCCGCCGTCGCCGTCGCTGTCCCACTGGAGGGCGACACCGTGGCCGGGGGTGACCGCGAGGATGAGGTACCCGGCCGAAGTACCGGTGCCGGTGATGTCGTTGCGCACCATGATCCCGGACTTCGTCCAGCCGTTGGTGGCGTCCTGCGAGGTCACCGCGACGGTGACGGTCGAGCCGTCCGTGACCGCGCCGGGCTGGTAGATGGAGGTGTACTCGTCGGTGCTGCCCCAGACGTCCGCGCCGTCGCCCAGGATGGCGAGGTCGGTGCCCGACTGGCCGTAGACCGCGGTGGTGGCGGTGGCGGAGCTGAAGGTGCGGTACGGGTCCTTGACCGGCTGGCCGAGGACGGTGGTCGCGCCCTGGGTGACGGTGATGTTGTCGAAGACGGTGGTGTCGAGGGCGAACGGACTGCGTGAGGTGACGGCGAGCCCGACGTAGTACGCGGCCTTGCCGAAGGTGGCGATCGTGTCTCGGCCGATGACCGACCAGGTGGTCCCGTCGGCGGAGGTGGAGGCGGTGAACTTGTTGCCCGCGCGCTCCAGTCTCAGCCAGGTCGGAGTCGCCACGCTGCTGCCGCTGCCGTTGGTGGTCGAGGTGCCCCCGGCCACCACCTGGCGGCGGACGAACTGCCGGACGCCGGTGTCGCCGCTGCCGGTGCTGGTGAGGATCGCGCCGGCCATCTGGCCGAACGGCGACAGCGACTGGGTCATCAGCAGGCCGACCTGGTCGTCGTTGCCCGCGTTGGCCCGGCTCGCGACCCGGGCCGTGAAGGTGATGTCACCGGTGACCGGGAGGTGGGCGTACTGGGCGGTCATGCCCTGGCCGTTGACGTTCAGGTCCGTTCCGGCGCCGCGTACGGTGAAGCTCTTGTCCGTGGCGTCGTAGCTGGTGATGCCCGGCGTGCGGACGGACACCACGCCGTAGATCCCCAACTGCCGTTCGTCCAGGACGTAGTCGCCGATGTCCTGGTACGACCAGGGCGCGGGCGGCGGGGTGCCGACGGCGAGCTTGACGGTGGCGGTGTCGGTGCCGGCGGCGTTGGTGGCCGAGATCCGGACGGTGAAGTCCCCTGTGCGCGTGGGGGTGCCGGAGATCAGGCCGGTGCTGGTGTCGACGCTCAGCCCGGTGGGCAGTCCGGTGGCGGTGAAGGACGCGGGATCGTTGGAGGCGCCGATCAGGTACGCGAACGGCACACCCGTGTTGGCGTACGCGGCTGACGCGCTGCTCAGTTTCGGCGCGGGCGGTGTCGGCATCGTCGCGCTCACCTCGGCCGAGACGGGGCCCGTGCCACCCACGTTGGTCTTGGCGATGACGTAGTAGTAGGTCGTGCCGGGTGTCCCGGTGGGGTCGCGGTAGCCGGTGTGGACGCCGAAGCCCACCGGGCCCACGTCGGTGGCGAGCGTCTCGTAGGGGCCGCCCGGTGAGGTGGCGCGCCTGACGGTGTAGCGGCCGGACAGGTCCGTGTCGCTCCAGGTCAGCTCGATCGCGCTGGTTCCGGTGGTCGCCGTCGGCAGGGTGACGGTTCCCTTGGGCGCGGCCACCTGCCAGTGCGTGGAGGACTTGCGGACCACGGTGACGTTGTCGAACGCGGCCGTCCCGGTCTCCGCGTAGGACTCCGAGACGCCCAGGCACGAGCAGTTCACCAGGCCGACGTAGACGGTGGTGCCGAGGTCCAGTTCGGTGGAGCCGACCTCGGTCCAGTGCACGCCGTCCGGGGAGATCGAGCCGGTGAACGTGTTCTTCACGCGATCGAGTCGCACCCAGTAGGGCAGCCGCATCCGGTAGCCGTCGCCCGCCGCCTCCACGTACGGGGCCGCCAGCGGAGTCGCCGAATCGGGCAGTGACCCCAGATTGGAGATCGGGTACGAGGCGGCCGTCGAGATCGCGGTCTGCTGGGCGGGCGGGACCGGTGTGCTGCCGGTCGCCGAGGTCTCTGCCCCGGTGGTGGCGCGGGTGGTCCACACTCCGCTCCAGGTGCTGAGCGTCAGGCCCTGGAGCAGCATCGACGCATGCGCCGAGCCCGCAGCCGTCGAACTGCGCATCATCACGCCGACCTTGGCGTACTGCGAGCTGAGCGGGTACACCACCCGCGCCGTGATGGTCGCGTTGCCGCTCAGCGACATCTGCGCGATGCGGAAGCTGTCGGCGGTGCCGGCGATGTCCGTGCCGCTCGCCTCCAGCGTGAACCGCTCGCCGTCGAAGGTCGTCAGCCCCGACGCCTGGACGCTCCCCACGTTCCGCGACGACCAGTTGCTGGGGAGACCGGCGGTCGCGCAGACCTCCAGGGAGGCCACGCTCGTGCCCACGGCGTTGGTGGCGGTGACCGTGTAGTAGTACGTCGTGCCGACGGTGACTTCGAGATCGGAGTACGTCGTGGACGTCAGCCCGGTGGCGATCGTCTGGTACGTCCCGCCGCTGGTCTTGGCCCGCGCGACCGAGTACGTCGCCGCCGAGGTGGCGCTTGCCGGGTCCACCGACGCGACCCAGGCGAGGTCGACGGAGTCCGATCCGTTGCTCGCGGTCAGCCCGGCCGGGGCGCCGGGTGGCGCGAGGGGAGTCGACGAGGCCGGCGCCTCGCGCGCGCAGGTCAGCGTGGACCAGGACGGGTGGTCCTGGTCGTAGCCCTCGACGAACCGGGCCCCGTCCGTGCCCCGGAAGACCGCCTGTTTCGTGTACGGCGCCGACAGGCCGAGGACGCTCACGTAGTGCGCGTAGGCCAACTCGAAGATGGGCCGGGACAGCCCGCGGACGAGCGTCGTGACCGCCGTCTTGATGTACTTGCCGGTCCGGTCGAGGTCCGCGACGAAGGGCACGTCGTCGTTGCCGAGGTTGTACTTCGCGTCGTACTCGTACCCGGCGAGGATGCGGTTGCCGGCGAACGCGAACAGGTCGACGCCCTGGTTCCAGGCCACCTGGGCCGCGCTTGCCAGCAGGCCGAGAGCCAGCTGTTCGTGGGTCTGGTCCCGGCCGCTCTCCTGGCCCTGTCCGGTGGCGTTGACGATCCGGTGCCTGATGCTGCCGTTGCCGGCCCCGGCGGCGGCATACCGCACCGCGTCCTCGAACATCACGCGGTCGTCGCAGAAGACGCCGATGGCCAGGACGGTCTGGATGATTCCCGCGTCCCAGCCGCCGTTGGCGAACAGGGCGTAGCCGGACTGGGCCTTGTACCAGACGTCCTTGAGGGACTTCTCGCACCGCGCGATGTCCTCGGCGGCCCAGCCGTCGTAGCCGGTGTGGCGCAGGATCTCGGCCGCGTTGACGAACTTGAACCCCTGGAGGGACGCCCCGAGTTCGCCGTCCGCGCCGGTGATTCCCTCCAGCGTCCTCGACCAGATGTTGACGATGTCCCGCGCCTTGTCGGCGTACCGGACATCCTGCGTGATGTACCACATCAGGGCGTTCTGATAGGCAGCGGCGGCGTCGTTCGGCGCCTGGTCCTGGTAGTTGTACGGGCCGCGTCCCCAGGTGGTGATCTGGCCGGTGTTGGCCGCCGTGTAGTCGTAGGAGGACCGGCCGTCCGCGGCCATCGCCTGGTACCCCGAGTAGACCGGGTCCTCCTTGGCCGCGACCGCGGTTCTCATCCGGTCGAGGTCCTCCTGGGTGTGCAGGATCCCCGGGTGGGCGAAGGTGAAGCCGGCGGCCCCGTCCTCCACGGGTATCTCTGCGTGCGCCGTACCGGCCGCGAGGAGTGTGGTGGGACCGGCGGCGGTGATCGCGGCTGCGGTCATGGTGCCGGTGCCGCCCAGGAACCACCGACGGCTCACGTGCCTCGCCATGTCAGCCCACCACCAGGGTGAGGGTCTGGGTGCCGGTGCCGACGGCGTTGGTGGCGCTGAGCTCGACGGACGAGGTGCCGGTGTCCTTCGGCTTGCCCGAGATGACCCCGGTGGACTTGTCCACGGTCAGGCCGTCCGGCAGGCCGGCGGCGTCGAAGGCGTAGGGGTGGTTGGACGCCTCGATGGTGTACGAGAAGTCGGAACCGGCGCTCGCCGTCGCGGAGTTCGCACTGCTGATCGCGGGCAGTACGGCCGTCAGTGAGGCCCCGGCGTCGACGAACTTCAGGTTGGAGACGTGCTCGTTGGTGTACATCGGCACGAAGTCCGAGGTCTTGTACCAGGAGGCGTGGCCGTCGGTGTCGGAGACGAGCGTGCCGTTGATGACGAGGTTCTCGAAGGTGATGTCCTTGATGGAGTGGTTCGCGTCGTAGCCCACCATGTGCGAGGTTGCGGCGTGGGTGCCGGTGTAGCTGAGGTTCTTGACGTAGACCATCTCGATGCCGCGGCCGGCCGAGGTGTTGTACGACGTGTTGAACATGACGCGCATGTTGATGAGTTGGCCCCAGCGGAAGTCCTCCACCCGGACGTCCTCGATGCGGACGTTGCGGACCAGGTTGCTGTCCCCCGGGTTCAGGGCGATGCAGCCCTGATAGTCGAGTTGCGGTTCTCGGTGGTCGAGGATGTCGATGTTCGAGATGGTGAGGTTCTCGATCGTCTCGGGGTTGTCCGTGTTGCCGTGGGTGCCGACGTTGATGGGGTGGGCCACGTCCGCCCAGAGGGTGGAGTTCTTGAGGACGATGTCGGTGGAGTCCCCGACGAAGTCCCAGCGGTGGTTGTACACGGCGATGCAGTCGTCGGAGTTGCGCATGAACACCCCGTCGATGACGACGTCCTTGCAGCAGAACAGGTCGATCCCGTCGCCCCAGGTCGTCGCGGAGATCGAGCGGAGGTTGCGGATGGTGAGGTCCTGCGTCTGGCCGGCGCTGATGGAGTGCCCCCAGGGCAGCAGTATCGTCACGCCGTCGATCTCGATGTTCTCGCAGTAATTGACTCCGCAGCCACCGCCGTTGGGCGCCTGGTAGACGAGGCCCCGGCCTAGCAGCTTGGCGTTCTCGACGTGGTCGAAAACGACCCGGGAGGTGAGCACCGCGCCGCCGGCCAGGTAGACCGTCTTCCCGCTGGGCACGGTGAGCAGCCCGTCGGACGTTGAGTGCACGCCGGGGCCGAAGTAGATGACGTCCGGGTCGTCGGCGCTCGGCGGATTGGTGTCGATCGCTCCCGCGAAGAGCTGGAGGTTGTCGAAGATGTCCTCGTTGAACTCGATGGACAGGTCGCGCGGTTCGGTGAGGGTGAAGGTCAGGGTGCCGCTGCTCTTGTCCAGCTTGTGTGCGATGTCGTACGAACTGGGGCGGATCCGGGCCTTCTTGACCGTGTCCGCGGTGTAGGTGACGGAGACCTGGACCTCTCCCGTGAAGTCGAAGTACGCCATGGAGGAGTTCTGGGTGGTGCCGTTGCCCGTTCTCGGATCGATGACCATGGACTTCGCCTGGTAGATGGCGACCTTCTGCCACGAGCCTCCTGGGGTGCGTACCTTCACGGCGAAGCTGTCGTTCGTCGCTATCCCGTCGGGGATGGGGTAGGTCGCCAGCTGGTTGGCGGAGGTGTCCGACGCCGTGGCCGCTTGTGCCGGGGTCGTCAGGCTCGACACGTAACCGGCGAGGGCGGTGGCGCCCGCCGCGTGCAACAGGGTCCGGCGGGAGAAGCGTGATGCGGGGCGGTCCATCGGGGGTGTCCCTTCTGAGGGTGGCCGCCGCCCGCGGAGGAGCGCGGGCGGCGGCCGATTACGGGGGTGGTTGGATGTCGGTCAGGCCCAGGCGGTGACGGGGACGAAGGAGCTGTCGGCCGGGAAGGTGCCGCCGACGAGGTCGTACGTGTCCACCCACAGCTGGTAGTTGCGGTGCCGGATGCAGCGGCCCGGGTAGTTGTGGGACACCAGCCGCACCGACCCGCTCGTCGAGCCGGGCAGGGCGTAGAAGGTGGCGTCCGCGTTGAAGGCGTCCGTGCCGTCGCTGGTGTCCAGCTCGATCCGGAACGCGTAGTGCCGCAGATAGCGGCCGTCGGAGGACCGGAAGGAGTAGCCCTTGGAGTCGGCGAGCCCCGCCACGATGGTGAAGCTGGCCTCGGTCTTCTGCGTGGCCGAACTGGAGGACGTGACCTGGGTCAGCACGCCGAGACTGTCGGAGCCGTAAGTGGCGTAGTACGTCGGATAGTTGACCGACTGGAGGGAGCGGGTCACCCCGGTGGGCAGGGTGGTGCGGGTCTGCTCGGTGGAGGTCAGCTGGGTCAGGCCGAGGTGGTCGTAGCCGCCGCTGGTCGAGCCGTAGTCGCCTCCCCCGCCCTCGGGTTCGACGATCTTGGCGTACGCGGCCGTGTTGGGTACGAACAGGCCCTTGCGGACCGCGTAGTGGTTGTGGATCTGCGCCCAGATCGGGCGGACCTGGCCCCTGCTGTCGGTGGCCGGCGCGGTGAAGGTCTGCCAGCCCTCCCAGACGCCGGGGGCGCCGTAGTGCCAGGTCCAGGAGGTGAAGGGGACGTCCTCGCCGAGGTTGTAGCGGGCGACGTACTCGCACGCCTTCATGAAGCGGTTGCTGTCGTAGCCGTACAGGTCGTAGCCCTGGTGCCAGGCCATCTCGCAGATGGTGGCCACCAGGCCGATGCCCAGCATGGTGTGGCCCTGGTCGCGGCCGCTCTCCACCCACTGCGCCAGGCCCTGGTCGTCGTACAGGTAGGGGATGGCGTTCTCGATGGAGCCCATCCCCACACCGGACTTGAAGTAGGTGATGGCCTCGTCGACCTTGGCCTGGTCGTCGCAGAGGATGCCGGTGGCCAGGACGCAGGCGATGTTGCAGAGGTCCCAGCTCGCCCAGTAGTTGCTGTCGTAGGCGCCGTTGTGGTTGGCCAGGAAGTCGCTGCTGAGCGGGTAGAAGGCGTTCCGCATCAGGTTCTGGGACGCGGTGAGGTCGAAGCCGCTGTAACCGCGCATGATCTCGGCCGCGTTGGCGAGTTCGTAGCCGTAGATCCCGGCGGCCAGGAAGCGGTCGGCGCTGCCGGAGATCTCGGTGAGCGTGGACGACCAGGCGTTGAGGATGTCGCGGGCGGCGTTGCCGTGCTCGCCGGCGCCCTGGATCTTCCAGCGCAGCGCGTTCTGGTAGGCGGCTGCCACGTCGTTGTACAGGACGGGGTAGTTCTCGACGCTGCCGTCGCCCCGGTAGATGACCGACTGCGGGTTGGCCGTGTACGTGGGCAGGGAGTGGGAGTTGGCGATCAGTACGGCCCAACTGTCCTGCCAGGGCTGGGCGGCGGCACTGACCTTGGCGGCCATGCGGTCGAAGTCGGCCTGGGTGTGCAGCATTCCGGGGTGGACCAGGCTCGCGGCCGAGGCCGGGCCCGCGGTGAGGAGCGGGCTCGCCAGGGCGGCGGCGCCGACCCCTGCGGCGGCTTTGAGTACGTTGCGGCGGGTGGTGCCTTTCGGTGGCGGTGCGGCTCTTTCTGTCACGTCGGGCTCCTTTGCCCTGTGGTTGCTGCTGTGGGGGGGGTCCGTCAGGACGGCTGGTTGCCGCCCCGGAGAGCGGGCGTCCGGTCCGCTCGCAGACGCAGACCGAAGGCGGCGTCGCGATCGCAGCGCAGTCGGCCGTCGTGCACCGCCAGCGGGGCGGCCTGAACACAGGAGCGCTGCCCGCCGGCGGAGTGTGTGAAGTAGAAGAGGTAGGCGTCGTCCTCGCCCTGGGAGAGCGCGAAGGCGTGGTGGCCGGCACCGTCGTCGCCGGGGCGCAGACCGTTGCCCGCGAGGAGCGGCTCGTCCTGCCGCGTCCAGTGGGCCAGGTCGTCGGAGCGGTAGACCAGCAGCCCGGACCAGAAGTCCGTGACCATCCAGTAACTGCCGTGGTGCCGAAAGACGTTGGGCCCTTCCTGCGCCTGGTCGTCCAGTGCGCGGCCGATGGGCCGCCAGGTGAACAGGTCGGGCGAGTCTGCCGCGTGGATACGGTTGCCGTCGGCCTCGTCCTTGTGCCACATGCGCCAACTCCCGTCGGGCAGCGGCCAGACGCAGGCGTCGATGACCCGGTCACTCGACAGGTCAAGGACCGACTCGAAGCGCCAGTTCACGAGGTCCCGGGAGGTGTGGTGCAGGATGTGCCGGTCGGCGTCCCAGTCGGTGGGTACGCCGGAGACGTAGGAGACGTACATGTGGTAACAGCCGTCGTGCCAGAGGATCTCCGGTGCCCAGTAGGTGTTGCGGCCCGGCTCGTGGGCCAGGCCCTGGGCGATGCCGCGGTAGCTCCAGGTGCGGCCGTCGTCCGCGCTGGTGGCGACGCCGATGTCGGTGCCGTGCACCCAGCCCACACCCTCGGTGGCGAGGTCGGCACGTCGTGCGGTGTAGAACATCCACCACTCGCCGGTGTCCCGGTTGCGGATCAGGGTGGGGTCGGCGGCACCGTCATGGACCGGGTCCCGGAAGAGCGGGGCGGCGGGGGCGAGGGGCGAGGTCACTGCTGGGGGCTCCTTGTCGGTGCGGGGCGGGCGGAGGCAGCGGCGATTACGGGCAGAAGATGTCGAGCTGTCGGCGGCGCTCGGCTCGGAGGGCGAACTGCTCGTCGGTCAGCGGCAGTTCGTCGCCACGGGCAGCCCGCGGTCGCAGGCGGTGTCGATGAGGTTCACCGGATGGAGCCGATCGACCGTCTCAGTGCGCAACTCGCCTCGTCCGCCCCCGAGTCGCACCGCGTCCCAGGCCGCCAAGGAGTGCCGGCCGGGCGCGTCCTCGGCGCTGTGCTCGCAGGAGCGGTTCTGGACGCGCGCGGCGTACAACCCGCCGTCCACCGCGTAGTTGATGTCCTCGACGCAGGCACCGAACAGATCCGCGCTGATGGGCCGCCCGGCGCCGGGACGCGCATCGACACGAATCGTCGTACAGGCTGCCGTACTGGCCGTCGTATCCGTCGTCATCCGGCGCTCCCCGTGAACGCGGCGGCCACAGCGGCACCTTCGCGGACGAAGACCGGGATGCGCTCCAGCGGCGCGGGCGCCTCCAACACCGTGCCGCCCGCGTGGAGTTCGCCGGTGGCGGTGTCGGTCCAGCGGGCGCCTGCCGGGAGGTGGACCGTGCGGCTTCTGGCGCCCGCCTCGGTGACCGGGGCGACGAGGACGTCGGGGCCGAGCAGGAACTGGTCGTCGACGCTCCAAGCCTGCCCGTCGTCCGGGAAGTCGAAGAACAGCGGGCGCATGACGGGGGCGCCGGTGCGGTGCGTGGCCTCGGAGAGTTCCAGCAGGTACGGGCGGAGGCGCTCGCGGAGGCGCAGATGCGCGCACAGGATCGGATACGCCTCCTGTCCGTAGGACCAGACCTCGTTCGGCCCGCCGGTCATGTCTGCTGAGAAAGTGGGCCAGTTGGGCTGCCGGTCGCCGTGCATCCGCATGACCGGGCTGAAGGTGCCGTACTGGAACCAGCGGACCATGACCTCCTGGTACGCCGGGTCGGTGGGGTCGCCGCCGCCGAAGCCGCCGATGTCCGTGTTCCACCAGGGGATGCCGCTCATCGCGACGTTCAGGCCGGCCCGTACCTGCTGTGCGAGGGACTCGAAGGTGGGGCGGATGTCGCCGGACCACAGGGCGGCGCCGTGGCGCTGGCTGCCGGCCCAGGCGGAGCGGATCAGGCTGAACGGGCGGTCGTCACCGTCCTGTTGAAGCCCTTCGGCGACGGCACGTGCCTGCGCGAGGCCGTACATGGTGCCGACCTGGACGCCGGGACCCGCCGCGTAGACCGCGCGGGCGGCCAGCTCCGGGGTGAGGTCGGGTTCGCAGGCGTCCAGCCAGAAGGCGGCGACGCCCAACTCGCGGTAGTGCTCGCGCAGTTGCTGCCAGAGGTAGCGGCGGGCACCAGGCTCGGTGGCGTCGAGGTACGCCATCGGCCGATGGTTCCCGCCGTGGCCGCGGGACGGCCAGGGGAAGGTCAGCAGGCCGCCGTGGCGGTCGCGGACGAGGAGTCCCGCGTCGCGCAGGGCGGCGTAGTTGTCGCTGCCGGGCTCCACCGTGGGCCAGACGGACACGGCGAGCTTGACGCCGAGTGCCTCCAACTCCTTGACCATGCCCTCGGGATCGGGCCAGTCGGTCCGGTCGAAGTCCCAGTCCCCCATGTGGGTCCAGTGGAAGAAGTCGCAGACGATCACGGCCAGCGGCAGGCCGCGCTCCTTGTACTCCCGTGCCACGGCGAGGAGTTCGTCCTGGCTGCGGTAGCGCAGCTTCGACTGCCAGAAGCCCGTGGCCCACTCGGGCACCAGGGGCGGACGGCCGGTGACGTCGGCGTACGCCCGCATGATCTCGGCGGGGGTGTCGCCCGCGGTGATCCAGTAGTCGAGCTGTCGCGCTTGGTCCGCGACCCAGCGGGTCGTGTCGCCGCCCAGTTCGACCCGGCCCGTCGCGGGGTTGTTCCACAGCAGACCGTAGCCGCGGGAGGAGTGCAGGAAGGGGATGGTGACGATGGTGTTTCCCTGGACCAGGTCGATCACCAGCCCCTTCTGGTCGAGGCGGCCGTGCAGATGCTGGCCGAGCCCGTGGACGCGCTCACCGTCGTACGCCTCGAAGCTCTGCTCGATGCGGTAGGTGCCGTCGTCGCCGAGCGGTGCGAACGTGCGGGGCTCCGGATACCAGGTGTACGGGCGCTTGTCGGCGAGGAGTTCGCGACCGGTCGCGGTGTGCAGGAAACGCAGCTTGCCGTCCTGGTCGGCCTCGACGGTGATGCGGCCGTTGACGAGCCGGGCGGTGCCGTCCGGGTGCGCGGTCGCGGTGGGGGTGGAGTCGGGCGGAGGGATGTCGAGGGCGCCGGGCAGGGTTTCGTCGATTCCTTCTACGGTGTCGCCGTCGTCGGAGTGCGTGACGCTGCTGCCGTCCAGGCTGCGGCCGGCGATGGTGTCGTCCGGGTTCCGGAGGGCTCGGGCGCGGACCCGTACCGCGTGCGGGCCCCAGGGTTCGATGACGAGGATCTCGTGCGGGGCGCGCCGTTCGAGGGCGCCGTCCTGGGTGGTGAAGACAGTCATGGGTTCCGTGGCCTCCTTCTCAACTCTGGGCGGTGGAGGGCGCGTTGGCGCTGTCGATGGCCAGGCGGATGACGTTCCAGGACAGCGGCGGCAGCGTGGAGGTCAGTACGTCACCGGTGACGCCACTGACGTCGGCCGTGCGCGGAGCGATCCGTTCGGGGTCCGTCAGGGTGTTGCGGGCGTCGGGGTCGTCGCCGGTGAGCAGCAGGTGCTCGACGGCCCGGACGGCGCCGAGACCGCGGAGGTCCACTTCCAGCGGGAGATGCCGGGTCAGGCTGCGGTTGACGGCGAAGACGGTGATCGTGCCGGCCTGCTCGTCGTGGACGGCCGTGGCATGCAGCAGGTCGACCTCGCCGTAGCGCCCGGTGGTGTGGGTCGGGCTGTCCACCTCGACGCGCAGCACCCGGCCCCGGCCGTACTTCGACGCCTGGGCGAAGGGGAAGAAGGTGGTCTGCCGCCAGGAGGGGCCGCCCGGCTCGGTCAGGATCGGGGCGATGACGTTGACCAGCTGGGCGAGGGAGGCGGCGGTGACCCGGTCGGCGTGGCGCAGCAGGGCGATCATCAGTGAGCCGACGAGTACGGCGTCGGTGAGCGTGTAGTTGTTCTCCAGGAGCCGTGGGGCGTGCGGCCAGTCGTCCTCGGGACGGAAGGCGGGCGGCGACGCGGGCTCGCTGTGCCAGACGTTCCACTCGTCGAAGGAGATCATCATCTTCTTCTGGGACTTGAGCGTGGCGCCCACGTGGTCGCAGGTGGCGAGCGCCGCCTCGATGTACCGCTCCATCTCCACCGCCGAGGCGAGGAACGAGTCGCGGTCGGGGTGCTCGCCCTTCATCTCGTAGTAGGCGTGCAGGGAGACGTGGTCGACCTTGTCGTAGCACTCGGTCAGGACCGTCGACTCCCAGGTGCCGAACGTCGGCATCGCGAAGCTGGAGGAACCGGCGACGACCAGTTCGAGGCCGGGGTCGATCATCTTCATGAGGTTGGCGGTCTCGCGGGCGACCTGGCCGTACTCCCCGGCGCTCTTGTGTCCGATCTGCCAGGGGCCGTCCACCTCGTTGCCCAGGCACCACATGCGGATGCCGAACGGCTCCTTGTTCCCGTGCGCGGCCCGGAGGTCGGAGAGTTCGGTGCCACCCGGGTGGTTCGCGTAGTCGAGGAGCCGGCCGGCGTCCTCCACCCCACGGGTGCCGAGATTGACGGCCATCATCGGCTCGATGTCCGCCTTGGCGCAGAAGCCGATGAACTCGGCCAGGCCGAACTCGTTGGTCTCGGTGGAGCGCCAGGCCGGCTCCAGGCGCCGGGGCCGGCGCTCGACCGGGCCGACGCCGTCCTCCCAGCGGTAGCCCGAGACGAAGTTGCCGCCCGGGTAGCGGACGGTGGTGACGCCGAGTTCGCGGACGAGCGCGAGGACGTCCTCCCGTAGGCCGCTCTCGTCGGCGTCGGGGTGTCCGGGCTCGTAGAGACCGCTGTACACGCAGCGGCCCAGGTGCTCGACGAAGGAGCCGTACAGCCGTGGATGGACGGTGCCGATGCCGAAGGCGGGGTCGAGGGTGAAACGGGCAGGGCGAGGCGAAGACATGGAGAGTCCTTGGATTTCGGGGAGACCGTCTCTACTTCAGGCCCGAGGTGGACACCCCGGTTACGAACCCCTTCTGGAGGACGAGGAAGAGCAGCAGGACGGGGATGATGTACATGACCGCGCCGGCCGCGAGGAGGTTGTTGATCGGGGCGCCGGTCGAGGGGACGACGTACTCGGTGGCCACCGCGACGGCCAGGGTGGTGTGGTCCGCACTGAGCAGAAGGGACGGGGCGATGTAGTCACCCCAGGTCCAGGTGAACGACAGCACCACGCTGGTGGCCAGCACCGGCCAGGACTGCGGCAGGAAGATCCGCCAGAAGATCCGGCCGTAACCGCAGCCGTCGACGATCGCGGCCTCCTCCAGCTCCCGGGGCATGTTCGCGAAGAACTGCCGGAACAGGAAGATCAGGTAGGGGGCCCCGGACAGTCCCCACAGGACCCAGGGCCAGTAGGTGTCCACCATCCCGACCTTGGCGAAGATGATGTAGGTGGGGATGAGGGTGATCATCGCCGGCATCATCATCGTGGACAGCAGTATCCCGAAGAGGACCCGCTTGCCCGGGGCGCTCAGCCGGGCGAACCCGAAGCCCGCCCATGCCGAACTGAGCGTGACCAGCGTCGAATAGATGAGGGCGATGGTCAGTGAGTTCCTGGCGTAGGCGAGGTAGGGGATGTCCGTGAGGGCCCTGGAGAAGTTGCTCCACTCCCATTCGTGGGGCGTCCAGTGCAGCGGGTAGGCGGCCAGCTCGGAGCTGTCCTTGAGGGCGGTGATGACCAGCCAGCCGAAGGGGCTGATGAACAGCGTGACCAGCGCGATGAGGATCAGATACATGCTGGTGCGACGAGCGAGAATCATTTCTTCGTCTCCGGCTCGAAGTTGTAGAACACCGCACCGGAGCTCAACTTGAAGATCACAGCGGTGATGACGAGGATCACGGCGAACAGCACCCACAGCAGCGCGGAGGCGTAGCCGAAGCGGCCGTACGCGAGGTACTGCGCGAACACGTTGATCATGTAGAGGTAGTCGCCCTGAGGCACTGTGGTGACCCCGGCGGTACCCGGATTCGCCGCCAGGAGCAGCGGCAGCGCGCTCTGGAGGGCCCCGATGACGCCGGTGATGACCTGGAAGAAGATCACCGGCGACAACAGGGGAACGGTGATGCTTCGGAACACCTGCCAGGCGTTGGCACCGTCGATGCGTGCGGCCTCGTGCAGTTCCTTGGGCATGTCCTGCAGCCCCGCCAAGGAGATGATCATGGCGTTTCCGCAGCCCCAGAGGGTGAGCATCATCAGCACGTACCGGGCGTAGGGATCCGTGAGCCAGGTGACCGGGTTGATGTCGGCGAAGGCGAGCAGGCCGTTGGCCGCGCCGGCGTCACGGTCGAAGATCATCTTGAACGCCATCGCCGCACCCACCGGCGGGAACACCGCCGGCAGATAGAGCAGGGTACGGAAGACCCCCCGGCCCCGGATCGGGCGGTTGAGCAGCACCGCGAGGGCGAGTCCCGCCATGATGCCCAGCGGCACGACGACCGCGACGAAGACTCCGGTGCGGACCAGGGTCTCCCGGGTGACCGGGTCCGCGAGCAGTTCCTTGTAGTTGTCCAGGCCGATGAAACTCGCGTTCCCCGAGATGCCGTCGGAATCGGTCAGGCTCAGCCACAGCGCGTACCCCAGGGGATACAGCGTGAGGGCGACGAACCCGAGCGCCCATGGCGCGACACAGAGATAGAAGACCCGGGACCGCTGGCGGGCCATCGCGCCCCTGCGGCCTGCCCGCCGGCCGCTGCCCCGGCCCGCGGTCACCCGCGTGGTCCCGGAGGGCTTCGCGGGCTTGACGGAGGCTCCGGCGAGCTGGCCCGTACTCACTTGACCAGCTTCTTGCCGTTCGCGAGCTGTTTGTTGATTCCGGAGTTGAGCTGGTCCGCCAGCTTTCCCGGGGCCACGTTCCCCTTGATCGCCGCGGGCATCACCTGGTTGATCACGGCGTCGAGGGCGTCGAGCCGGGCGTACGGCGTGAAGGAGATCACCGAGAAGTAGGGCAGTTCCCTCTCCTGCACCGCGTACGCCTGCTTCTGGTAGGCCTCGGTCTGCGGCAGCAGGGGGCGCAGGGACTTCAGTGCAGGCAGTCCGCCGCCGCTCTTCGCACGCGCCTTGGCGGGTGCCCCGCCGAGGAAGTACTCGTACGCCTCCCAGGCCGCGTCCTTGTTCTTGCCCGCCTTGGGCATCCAGTAGCCGGTCGCTCCGGAGCAGGAGCTCACCCGGGTGCTGCCGAACTGCGGGGCGGGGGCGAAGCGCGCGATCTTGGCGCTCTTCGTGTCGGTGGCCACCATGCCGCCGAACCAGTAGCCGTCGGTGGCGATCGCCATACGGTTGGCCTGGAAGGTGGGCCAGTCCCATCCGTTGGGGTCGGGGTTGGCGATGCTGGGCGTGATGCCGGCCTTGGCCAGCTTCAGATACCAGGTGAGGGCGTTGATCCCCTCCGGGCTGGAGAAGTCGACGGCGGAGAAGTCGTCGGTGAAGAGCCGACCCCCCTGAGAGGCGATCATGGTCAGGAAGTTCGCGGTGTTGCCGGCGAAGCTCATCCCGTAGACCTTGGCCTTCTTGCCGGTCCGGGTGAGGGCCTTGCCCTTGTCGAAGGCCTCGTCGTAGGTCATCGGCTCGGTGTCGCTGGGGTAGTCCAGACCGGCCTGGTCGAACAGCCCGGTGTTGTACCAGATCATGTTGTCCTGGGAGTAGTCCTTCGCCATGCCGTAGCGGGGTCCCTTGCCCTGTGCCCTGCCGTCGTAGCGCCAGACGTCGTTGACCGGGTCCAGATCGCCGACCTTGAGGATGCTGCTCCTGGCGAAGTAGTCGTCCAGGTCCTGGGCGACACCGTGCGCCGCGAGGTAGGGGGTGTCCACGGCGCCCTGACCGCGGACGATGTCAGGAGGGCTGCCGGCGGTGAGCATGGCGGTCAGCCGGGTGAGGTCGTACTTGACCACCTTGAGAGTGAGGCCGAGCGCCTTCTCGGCCGCCTTGATGTCGGCGGCCGTGCCCAGTTCGGTGCCGTTCGACATGATCGTCACGGTGGTCTTGCCCCCGGACTTGCCCGACGACACCGAGCCGGCACAGCCCGAGAGCAGGCCGCCCGCGGTGGCCGCGGCGGCGACCCCGGTGGAGGTGGTGAGGAACCGACGCCGTGACATCGGAGCACCAGTTGTGGACCGCATGACTGCTTCCTGCCTTTCCGGCTTCTTCGCAGGACTTCTGTTTTCGCAGGACTTCTGTTGACGGGGAGCGGGCACGGCGCGGCCGTGGGGAGGGCGCGTGGAATTCCCGCCTGACTGTGGTGGGGGCGGTGGGGGATCGCGGGCCGTCGGGGTCGGCTCCGCCTCACCCGGTGAAGGGACAAAGCGACAAAGCACTGTCACAGCACGGTTTTTGACCGGTCAAATGCCGTTGCGGAGTGACGTTAACTACGTGTGTCAGGAGCGTCAAGAGGTCTCGCACAACCGGTTTCTATTGCCATCGGGTGGACTCCGCAAGGGGTTGTGCGGCACCTTGACCGGCCTTCGACGTCGCTGCAACAATCCAGAACACAGTAAGTTTTACCGGTCAAATGAGAGGTGGACCCGCCCCGTGGTCACCATGGCCGACGTCGCGAAGCGCGCCGGCGTCACCAAGCAGACCGTCTCCAACGTGGTCCGGGGGCGCACCGTCGTCAGCCCCGAGACCAGGGCGAGAGTCGAGGCCGCCATCACGGAACTGGGTTACACACCCAACCTGGTGGCCCGGAGCCTGTCCACGGGCACCACCATGACCATCGGCTTCATCGTGCCCACCATTGCCAACCCCTTCTACTCGGAGGTGGTGGAGGAGGTGGAGATGCTGCTGGAGGAGCGCGGTTATCACCTGTTGCTGGCCACCACCCGGGGCGACGGGGACCGCGCCCGGCGTCAACTGGCCACCCTCTCCAACCGGTCGGTGGACGCGCTGCTGGTGGCCGGCGACTTCGAGTTGGACGAACAGCTCTCCCCCCAGAGCGAGTTGGAGCTGCCGGTCGTTCTGTGCGCCTGGGAGATCGATCCCCCGGACACGCTGCCCGTGGTCACCATCGACTACGAGAAGGCCGGCTATCTGGCCGGACGGCACCTCCGGGCGCTCGGCCACCGGCGGTTGGCGGTGATCGCGGACCTCCCCGCACACCGTGTCCGGGTGGCCGGCGTCCGGCGGGCCTTCGCCGAGGACGGGATCACGGTCCCCGACGACCTGGTGTTCACCGCACCGGGAGCGACCCCCGAGTCCGGTTATGAGGCGGCGCTACGAGCCCTGCCGCAGCTCCGTGCACCGGAGCCCGTGACGGCTGTGTTCACCTCCACCGACGCCATCGCCCTGGGGGTGATGGAAGTCTGCCGGCACCAGGGACTCCGGGTGCCGGAGGACATCTCGGTCGTCGGCATCGACGACATCCCCCAGGCAGCTCACGCCCATCCGCCCCTGACCACAGTGGCCCTGCCGAAGCGTCAAATGGCCAGGGAAGCCACCGAGTTGCTGTGGCGGGGAATCGCCAACAGCAGGCCGGCGGCCCCGTCCCTGACCCTCCTGCGGCCCGAAGTCGTCCCCCGCGCGAGTTCGGCACCGCCCCGCGTCCACTGACATTCCGGTACGGCGTCGAGAGCGCCGGCCGCCTGGAAACCCCACGTGTCGATCACTCCCCGCTCGGCGCGTGCACCGCCATGCCCACGCACTCCCCCGCGCACGTGTCGCCCGGGACCGTGCACCCTCAACTCACCGAGAGAAGGCCCCTGTTGTGACGAGTGAACCCATCACCCACGACTACCTGGAGAGCTACTCACCGGGCCGCGGTCGCGAACGGCCCCGTGCCGCCTTCACCTCCGACGCCCCGGAACTGGATCTGACCGGACCCTGGCGCTTCCATCTGGCCGCCGGGCTGCCGCAGGTCGTCGAGGGATTCCAGGAAGCCGGTTTCGACGACAGCGGCTGGGACACGATCCCGGTGCCGTCCTGCTGGCAGATGCAAGGGCTGCCGGGTGAGCCGCGCTTCGGACCGCCCGCGTACACCAACCAGGTCTATCCGTTCCCGGTGGATCCGCCCCACGTACCGGATTCCAACCCGACCGGCGAGTACCGCCGCGAGTTCCTCCTCCCTGACAACTGGCCCGAGGGACGCGCCCTGTTGCGCTTCGAGGGGGTCGACTCCTGTTTCGCCGCCTGGCTCAACGGCACGCCGCTCGGCGACGGCAAGGGCAGCCGCCTGCCCACGGAGTTCGACGTCACCGACGCCCTGCGGCCGGGTCGCAACGTCCTCGCGGTCCGGGTGCACCAGTGGTCCTCCGGCAGCTACTTGGAGGACCAGGACATGTGGTGGCTGTCGGGGATCTTCCGGCCCGTCACCCTGGTCTCCCGCCCGGTCGGCGCGCTGACCGACTTCTTCGTGCACGCCGACTACGACCACCTCACCGGCGACGGCACCCTCTCCGTGCGGACCGACGGCACGGCCCGGCTGAACGTCCCCGCGCTGGGCATCGTCGACGCCGACCCGTCGGGACCGCACCCCGCTCCCGGCGTCGTCCCCTGGTCCGCCGAGCAACCACGCCTCTACGAGGGCGAGTTGGTGACCGACGGCGAGCGGATCCCCCTGCGGATCGGCTTCCGCCGGATCGAGGTGGTGGACGGTGTCATCCTCGCCAATGGGCGGCCCCTGCTCTTCCGCGGCGTCAACCGCCACGAGTGGCACCCCGACACCGGACGCACCCTCAGCCACGAGGACATGCTCACCGACGTGCTGCTGATGAAGCGTCACAACGTCAACTCCGTCCGGACGAGCCACTATCCGCCGGACCCCGCGTTTCTCGACCTGTGCGACACCTACGGCCTGTGGGTCGTCGACGAGTGCGACCTGGAGACGCACGGCTTCGGGCTGGTCGGCTGGATGGGCAATCCGAGCGACGACCCGCGCTGGCGCGAGGCCTATCTGGACCGGATGCGCCGCATGGTCGAGCGCGACAAGAACCACCCCAGCGTGGTCATGTGGTCGCTCGGCAACGAGGCGGGCACCGGCACCAACCTCGCGGCCATGGCCGCCTGGGCGAAGGATCGCGACCCGGACCGGCTCATCCACTACGAGGGCGACTACAACTGCCCGTACACCGACGTCTTCAGCCTGATGTACGCCGACCACGGCGAGGTGGGCCTCCTGGGCCGGGGCCAGGAAGCGGTCGCCGAGGACCCCGCGCTGGACGCACGGCGCCGCGAACTGCCGGTCATCCTCTGCGAGTACGCGCACGCCATGGGCAACGGCCCGGGCGGTCTGAGCGAGTACCAGGAACTCTTCGAGGCCCACCCCCGGCTGCACGGCGGCTTCGTCTGGGAGTGGATCGACCACGGCGTCCGGCGCCGGACCCCTGAGGGCCGCGAACACTTCGCGTACGGCGGCGACTTCGGCGAGCCGGTGCACGACGACAACTTCTGCTGCGACGGACTGGTCTTCGCCGACCGCACCCCCTCCCCCGGCCTCACGGAGTACAAGAAGGCCGTGGAGCCGGTGCGGATCACCGTCGACACCACGTCGAGGACGGTACGCGTCCGGAACCTGCTGCACACCCTGGACACCGCCCATCTGCGGTTCCGCTGGTCGGTCGAGGACAGCGGACAGCCGTGCGAGGACGGGGAGTTGGCGGTCCAGCCGGTGCCCGCGGGCGCCGACGGGGAGCTGCCCTGGCCCGAGGCGCTCACCAAACTCTGCGACGCACCCCTGGAGGACGGCGACGAGCGGTGGGTCACGGTCGTCGCGGAACTCGCGGAGGACGAGCCGTGGGCGCCGGACGGCCACGAGATCGCCTGGGCCCAGGCTGCTGTCGTAGGCCCTTCGCCGGAAGCCCCACCGCTGCTCCGGCCGGTGGCCCCGGCCCTCACCGACGGCGCCTACGCCCTCGGACCCGCGGTCTTCGACGCCGTATCCGGAACGCTGACCGGACTGGGCGGCCTCGAAGTCGACGGCCCCCGGCTCGACTTGTGGCGCGCCCCCATCGACAACGACCTGCGCACCTGGAACGGTCCTCTCGCCGAGGCATGGCGCAAGGCGGGCCTCGACCGCTTGGAAACACGGCTGGTCGACCTTCACCCGCACGACGGCGGCCTGGACGTCATCACGCGCACCGCTCCCGCGGGCGCCGACTTCGCCATGCGTACGGTCTTCCGCTGGGCCGCCGACGCCGATGACCCCGGCCTGCTCCAACTCGCCCTGGCCACCGAGCCCGTGGGCACCTGGCCCTGCCCGCTCCCCCGCATCGGCATCCGCCTGGCGCTCCCGGGTGACATCGAGACGGTCGACTGGTTCGGGCTCGGACCCGGTGAGGCGTACTCCGACACGACCGCCGCCGTCCGCGTCGGGCAGTTCGGCGCCGCCGTCGACGATCTCCAGACGCCGTACGTCCTGCCGCAGGAGAACGGCAACCGGCGCCAGGTGCGCCACGCCCGCCTCACCGGCCCGGACGGCGCCGGACTGACCGTCACCGGGTACCCGTACACCGATCTCACCGTGCGCCGCTGGACCAGCGAGGACCTCGACGCCGCACGGCACACCAGCGATCTGCTGCCCCGCGACCGTGTGTATGTCAACCTCGACGCCGCGCACCACGGCATCGGCAGCGGCGCCTGCGGTCCGCGCACCCAGCCCCAGTTCCAACTCGACGCCAGGCCTGTCACGTTGACGCTAGGCTTCCGCGCGTGCTGACACTCTGGTACCGGCAGCCCGCGGCGGACTTCCTCGCGGCGCTGCCGCTGGGCAACGGGTCCCTGGGCGCGATGGTGCACGGGCGCCGCCTGCGGGAGCGGATCGACCTCAACGCCGACACCCTCTGGTCCGGCGGTCCCGGAGACCACAATGACGCCGGGGCCGCAGAGCACCTTCCCGCCCTGCGCGAGGCAGTGCTCCGTGACCGCGACCACGTGCGCGCCGAGGAGTTGGCCAGGCGGATGCAGGGTCCGTTCACCGAGGCGTACCAACCGCTCGGCACCCTCCTGTTCGACTTGGACCACACCGGTGAAGTCACCGCTTACCGGCGGGAGTTGGACCTGTCCGAAGGCGTCGCCACGGTCGCGTACACCGCCGACGGCGTACGCCATACCCGCGAGCTGTTCGTGTCGGCGGTCGCGGGCGTCCTCGCGGTACGGCTGAGCTGTGACCGCCCGGCGGCCCTGACGTTCACGGCCCGCCTTCACTCTGCGCACCCGGGATCGGTACCGGGCGCGGTCATCACGGGCCGCGCCCCCGCGCATGTGCGGTTCGAGGCCACCGGCCCCGACGCCGTCACCTACGCGCCCGACGCGGGGACCGGATTCGCCGCCGGACTGCATGTCCGGACCGACCGGAACGGCACCGCCGAGCGCACCACGGACGGAGGCCTGCGCGTCACCGGAGCGACGACGGCCACCCTGCTCGTTGCCACCACGACCGGCTACCGGGGCTGGAACCGCACCCCGCTCGGCCCGGAGTCGGGCCTGGACACCGACGTCGTACGGCAGTTGGAGACCGCCGCGGCCATGCCGTACGAGCGGCTGCGCGCCGAGCACGCCGCAGACCACCGGGCCCTCCAGGGACGAACCGACCTACGCCTGGACCACGACCCGGCGCTCGACGACCTGCCGACCGACGAACGGCTCGCCGCGGTCAGAGCGGGCGCCGACGATCCGGGCCTGGCCGCGCTGCACTTCGCGTACGGCCGCTACCTGCTCATCGCCTCCTCCCGTCCCGGCTCCCAGCCGGCCAATCTCCAGGGCATCTGGAATACCGCGGTCCAGCCGCCCTGGCAGTCCAACTGGACCACCAACATCAACCTCCAGATGAACTACTGGCATGCAGAGACCACCGGTCTGCCGGAATGCCATGAACCGCTCTTCGACCTGATCGACGACCTCGCCAAGGCCGGCCGGCGCACCGCTCAGGCCTATTACCGATGCCGGGGCTGGACCGCCCACCACAACGTCGACATCTGGCGCTCCACCAACCCGGTTCAGGGCAGCCCCAGTTGGGCCAACTGGCCGATGGCCGCCGCGTGGCTGTGCGCGCACCTCTGGGAGCACTACCGGTTCACCGCCGACCGCCGCTTCCTCGCCGAGCGCGCGTACCCGGCGATGCGGGAGGCCGCCGTCTTCCTCCTGGACTTCCTCGTCGAGGACACCGAAGGACACCTTGTCACCTGTCCCTCCACCTCACCCGAGCACCGCTTCCGGGCGGCCGACGGGTCACTGGTCGCCACCGGCGCGGCGAGCACGATGGACCTCTGGCTCACCGCAGAACTCCTCGCCAACTGCCTCGCGGCCATTGGCGAGTTGGGCCTGCGCGACGAGATCGAGGACTCGCTGCGCACCGCCCGCGAACGGCTGCGGCCCGTGGCGTACGTGGCCGGGGAGCCGTTGCCCGAATGGTGGGAGGACGTCGAAGCCGAGGACCTCGGGCACCGTCATCTCTCCCACCTCTACGGCCTCTACCCCGGTTCACTGATCGACGCCGAGGGGACTCCGGAGCTGTTCGCCGCCGCCCGCGCTGCCCTGGACCAGCGCCTCGCGCACGGCGGTGGGGGCACCGGCTGGAGCCTTGCCTGGGTCGCCGCGCTGGCCGCGAGACTCGGCGACGGGGACCTCGCCGGGCGCAGTGTCAACTCCCTTCTGACGGGCTCCACTTCGGACAACCTCTTCGACCTGCACCCGCCGGAGCTGTTTCAGATCGACGGCAACTTCGGTGCCACGGCAGCCATGGCCGAAATGCTCCTCCAGAGCCACACCGGCGAACTGCGGCTGCTGCCCGCACTGCCGTCAGCCTGGGCGGGTGGCAGCGTCCGGGGGCTGCGGGCCAGGGGCGGCGTCGGCGTGGACCTCGACTGGCAGCACGGCCTGCTCACCAGCGCCCGGCTGACTCTCACCAACCCCGGCAATTACGTGCTGACCGCCCCCACCGGTGGAGGCCTCCTGCGGGTTTCGGACAGCGAGGGCCGCCCTGTCTCGGTGGACAGCACGCCCCTGCCCGGCGGGTTCGTACGCACGGCCTTCACGGCAGCCGGGACATCGGTCCACCACGTGCGCCCTCGCCTGCGATGGCAGGCGGGAGCGATCAGGTCCAGGGCGCGACCACGGTGAAGGAACGGCTGGCGCGGAACGCGGCGGTGTTCTGAGCGCGGTCGACCCAGAGTTCGAGGTTGTCGCGGTAACGGAGGTAGCGGCCGGGGTAGTTGTACGACTCCAGGGAGACCGACCCGTCGGTGGAACCGGGCCGGGCGCAGAAGGTGGCGTCCTTCTGGAAGACGGCCGATCCGTCGTTGGCATCCAGCCGGATGCGGAAGGCGTAGTGGCGCAGGTATCTGCCGGAGGCGTCCTCGATCGAGTAGCAGTGGGAATCGGCCAGCCCGGCGACGAATCGGAAGGTGGCCTCCTGCTTCGCGGACCCTGGACTGGTTGCGGCGACGGGACTGAGGAATCCAAGATTGCCGACTTCCCGCACATAGCGGCCGGACTGCTCGGCCGATCGCAGGGCGTGGCGGCCCAGGAGCGTTGGGACGGCCGTCGGCGTCGGGCTCGGCGTGGCGGACGTCGTCGAGGTCGGCGGTGGCGATGAAGCGGTGGGCGATGCCGGGGCATGGGACTGGGCCTTTGCCGCAGGTGGTCGTACAGGCGTGTCGGACCGCGTGTACGCGTACAGAGCACCGCCACCCGCGAGGGCCACCGCCCCGGCCGTCAACGTCACCACCGGCTTGGCCGCCAGCTTGCCCAGCAGGTGTCCTACCCGGCCCGCACCGCCGGGAGCGTGAGCAACCCCACCCGCCGCCGAGGCCGAGGGCATCGACTTGGCCAGCAGCAGGCCCGCCAGGCCAATCGGTACCGGCACCAGCGCGAAGCCACCCAACAACCCTTCTGTGGGCACCAGTTCGGAGGTGTTGAACAGGCACTGCGGGCAGTCGCGGACATGACGCGCCAGCCGCTTGCGCCACCGCGCGTTCGGCCGGCCGTCCCAGGAGGCCAACTGTGCGTCCAGTTCCGCACAGCGCGGCGATGCGGCCAGCGCCCGCACCACGGCCCGCCCGGACTCCAGCCGCTCCTTGACCCGCTGCACCCGTACCGCGGCATGCTGCGGCGCGAGGTCGCAGGCCGCCGCGAGTTCGGCTCGCGTCAGCTCCCCGGCGGCCTCCAGCCACCACAGCGAGAGGACCTCGCGTTCCTCGTCCTCCAGCCAGCGGGTCGCCTCCACCGCCTCGCGCCGCTGCCCCGACAGCGCGAGACGGAGGATGGCCAGATCGGCGAAGTCCGCCTCCGGGGCGACCTCCTGGACGGTCTCGTCCGGCAGAACCGGCTGCGGCCGGGCCTGCCGACTGCGCCACCGGTCGCGGACCTGCCGTACGGCGATCGCGACCAGCCAGGAGCGGAACCGCTCCGGTTGCTCCAGGTCCGGCAGCCCGTCCAGGGCTCGCAGCATCGTGTCCTGGACCACGTCGTCGACGTCGCTGTGCCCGTCGAGGGCCCGCCCGACGATGTTGTAGACCAACGGCAGACAGCCCCGCACCAGGTGCTCCAACGCCTGCGGGTCACCGGCCCGCGCCGCCACGACCACCGCGACGTCCGGTCGCTCCCGCACGTCCTGCGAGCGAACCCGTCCCACTTGTCCCGCCCCACTTCGTCGATGAACGCCTGATGCCGACGTTCCGAAGGTTGGCAGTGTGCCAGAAGCGATTGAGATTCCCTTCCGCGGTTCTGTTATCCGCGCCCCGCCCGCACGTCTCCTGTTGCGTACGGCCGAATCCGACAGGAGCCAATCAGTGTCACTGAGCCAGGACAACAACCGACCGATGATGAGCCGGCGCAGCGTGCTGCGGGTGGCGGGAGCAGCCGGAGCGGCGGGCATCGGGGCGGCAGCCGTCGGTGCCGGAGCCGTGCCCGCGCTGGCCGCCCCCGCCAAGGCGGGCGCCGCGTTCGTCCATCCGGGAATGCTGCACACGCAGGCCGACTTCGACCGCATGGCGGCCAAGGTGAAGGCGGGCGTCGGGCTCTGGAAGGAGGGCTACGCCAAGCTGGCGGCGAATCCGCGCGGTGCGAGCACCTGGAAGCCGAACCCGCTCGCGACGGTGATCCGCGGCGCCGACGGCGACAACATCGCCACGCTCGCCTTCGACAACGCCGCCGCCTACCAGAACGCGCTGCGCTGGAAGGTCACCGGCGACACGGCTCACGCGGACGCGGCCCGCGACATCCTCAACGCCTGGTCGGCCAAGATGACCACGCTCGACGGCAGCGGCGACCGGTTCATCGCGGCGGGTCTCCAGGGCTACCAGTTCGCCAACGCCGCCGAGATCATGCGCGACTACGACGGCTTCGACCTGGCCCGGTTCAAGAAGATGATGCTCAACATCTTCTACCCGATGAGCAGCAGCTTCCTCGCCAAGCACAACGGCGCCTACGACTCCAACTACTGGAGCAGCTGGGACCTGCTGAGCGTGGCCTGCGTCCTGTCCGTCGGCATCCTCTGCGACGACCGGGCCAAGGTCGACGAGGCGGTCACGTACTTCAAGTCCGGCAAGGGCATGGGCTCCATCAAGAACGCCATCCCGTACCTCCTCCCCGGTGGCCTCGGGCAGTTGGTGGAGGTCGGACGCGACCAGGGACACGCCCTGCTGAGCGTGGGCCTGCTGGGCACCATCTGCGAGATGGCGTGGAACCAGGGCATCGACCTGTACGGCTACGACGACAGCCGTGTCCTCAAGGGCGTCGAGTACGCCGCCAAGTGGAACCTGGGCCATGACGTCCCCTTCACGTCCTGGACCTGGAACTACGGGGCCCCCGGCGTGTGGTCGGGGTCGCAGACCCTGACGGCCGCGTCCGAGAGCGGCCGCGGCGGGGTGCGCCCGATCTGGGAGGGCCTCTACAACCACTATGTGAACCGCCGCGGCCTCGACGCCCCGCACGTGAGCGCCATGGCCGCCAAGGTCAGGCCCGAGGGCGGCGGCGGGGACTACGGAACCGGCGGCGGCCTCGACCACCTCGGCTTCGGCACCCTGACGTTCACCCGGGACAAGGCGATCGTCTCCGCCACCACACCGACGCCTTCCGCGAGTACGTCCGGCACGGCGTCCTCCTCCGACACCTCGACGGCCACCGCGACCCCCGCGGCCGACGCCTCGGGTGGAGCCCAGCCGCAGGGCGGCCAGGGCGAGGACCTCGCCGCCACCGGCGCGGGCGGCATCGCCGCCGCGGCTGCCACCGGCGTACTCGCCATCGCGGGCGGCTTCATCGCCCTGCGCCGCAGGGGCACCCGCGGCAGCAGCTGAACACGGGCCGACTCGGGCGGAACCACGGGCTGGGGCGAGTTCTGGCGCTGTCCTGCGCGATGCGCGGAGGGACTCGGTCCCCGCAGTTCGCGGCTCACGGCCAGCCCCGCCGTGCGCACGGCGGGGCCCACCCGGCGCAGGTTCAGCCTTCCGCTCCAGCCCGAGATGGACATCGCCGCGACGGCCCGGCCGTCGGCCCCGAGGATCACGGTCGCGACACACCCCACTCCGGGGCCGGTCTCCTCGTTCTCGTACGCGACTCCCGCGCCCCGGATTCGTTCCAGCTCACGCCGGAACAGGCCAGGCACGGTGATGGTGCGCGGGCCCACCGGTGCGAGCCCATGGGCACAGACCGCGTCGACGGCCTCCGGGTCACCGAAGGCGAGCAGCACCTTGCCCACGGCCGCGGCGTGCGCGGGCGGCCGGCCGCCCACCCGCGGCCCCATCCTCGGCGCGTCCTTGCTCCGCAGGATCTCGACGTAGACCACCTCGGTTCCGTCCAGCACGCACGGCCAGATGCACCCTCTGCCGGGTCACCTCGCGCAGATCGGCCATGTACGGCAGGGCGATCGCCCGCAGATTGCGGTGCCGGGAGGCCAGCTCGCCGCACTCGAACAGGCGCGTTCCCATGTGCAGGAGCGTGCTGTCGTTCTCGTCGCGCTCCAGGAAGCCGTAGCCGACGAGGTCGCGCACCAGGCGCGAGGTCGTGGACTTCGGCAGCCCGGCCCGGCGGGCGATCTCCGACACCCGAAGCACGGCGTGAAGCGCGTCGAAGGCCCCGAGGACGGCGGCGACCCGCGCGACACCGGAGTCAGGAATGTTCCGTTCAGCGGGACACATCGATGAAGCAGGACGGGGGAACCGGACGGGGCGCAAGCGCCCGCTTCGGCCGCGTCAGCGCTGTCAGGGGCGAGGTATATGGGTGCGTACGCGTCGCCTGGCCAGCCAGAGCGGATGCCCCACCCCCACGGCTGCCTCTGCGCACGCGCCTGGAGACGGCCTGCCCACCCGACCCGCGCGCCCGTAACCCGTACCGATGAAGGAGCCGCACATGCTCGACACCACCACCGAGAACGAACCCGGACGGACCGTCCTGTTCCTGAACGGCCCCAACCTCAATCTCCTCGGCGCGCGCGAGCCCGACCAGTACGGTTCCACCACGCTGCGCGAGGCCGAGGAGACCGTGACCAAGACCCTGTCCACGCACGGTCTGGCCGCGCGCTTCGTGCAGAGCAACCACGAAGGCGTGCTGATCGACACGATTCATGCAGCGCGCACCGAATGCGGCGCGATCGTCATCAACCCCGCCGCGTTCACGCACACCTCCGTCGCACTCCGGGACGCGATCGCCGCTGTCGCCCTGCCGACCGTCGAACTCCACATCACCAACGTGCACAGGCGCGAGGAATTCCGCCACCACTCCTACGTCTCGGCTGTCGCCGACACCGTAATCATCGGCGCCGGAACACGCGGCTACGTCCTGGCCGCGCTGCACGTCGCCCATCTCCTCCTCGGCTGGCTCACGCCCCGGATGAAACTGTGCTCCAGGCAGAAACCGCCCAGGGGTTCAGCCCGTCCAGCCGTCCGCTCCTTGCAACCGCCCGTACATCTGGGCCTCTCGGTTCCGGGCGAGCAACTCCTCTGACCCGCCCCGCACACGACGTCCCGGGCGCGCCTCGCGTGCCCGGGACGTTCCGCCGCGGTGGCCGCTTTCTTACACCGCGGCGATGCCCTCCATGCCGGAGTCGGCGAAGGCGGGCAGTCCTGTGACCGTCGTGATCTTGGTGAGGGCGCCGGTGCGCCCGACCCGGAAGCCGTCGACGGTGCCGGAGGTCGCGTTCTGGACGTAGACGAACTTGTCGGCGGCGACGGCGAGGTCGATGACACCCTGGGACATTCCGGATGGCGCGGCGGCGATGCCCGCCTCGTTCGTCAGGGCGAGCTTGCCGTGCGCGTCCTGGCGGTAGCCGCTGACGGTGGAGTTGCCGGTGTTGCCGCCGTAGAAGAAGTCACCGGCACGCTCCAGCCAGCACAGGACCATCTGCCCGTTCGGCAGGGACGCCTGTACGGTCGTCAACTCGCCGTCGTGGCGCACCTTGTAGGTGGTGACGGTGGACTTGGCGGCCTCGGCGACCAGCATGCGCCCGGACTTGTCGAAGGCGATGGCGAACGGCACCATGCCCACCGACTTGTTCACGACCGGCTTGTCCGCCGGGAGGCCGTCCTTCCCCACCGGGAAGACCTCGATGGTGTTCGCCGACTTGGTGGTGACGACCAGGTTCCGGCCGTCCGGCGTGAACGCGACCTGCCCCGGCGAACTGCTGAACAGCGGCACCTTGTCGTTCTTCAGCGCCAGACCGCGGTTCGAACCGCTCAGCGGCTTCAGCCCCTCGGCGGTGATCCGGTAGCCCTGGACGCTTCCAGCGCCGCCCGCGTTCATGACATAGGCGAGATCCCCCGAGACGGTGATGGACGAGGGGAAGTCACCGCCTGTGGAGAGAGTTTGACGGTCTGTCAGTTTCTGGCCGTGGACGGCGAAAGACGTCAGGGTGCCGCTGCCCGCGTTGAGCGCCAGGAGGCGGCCGGAGCGGTGGTCGTAGACGAGCGAACCCTGCGAGGCGAGCGAGTCGGTGGGGGCGTCGGTCTGGTCGCCGCCCTTGCCGCCGGTCGCGTACGTGCCCGCTGCGGTCAACTGACCGTCGTTGCCCCGGTGGAAGACACGGATGGTGTTCCCGGCCAGTTCGTTGGCCTGGACGAAGACCGCGTGGTCGGCCTTCGAGGCGGCGCGCGGGGTGGCGTGCGGGGTGGGTGAAACCTGCGCCGCGGAGGCGACGTTGACCGCGAACACAGCCGCCGCGACGGCCACCCCGCCGCCGCCCAGGACGGTCAGCCTCTTCTGAAGCTTCGACCGGCGTTTGTTGTGCCTGCTCATGTGCGGCTCCTCTGACCCGGGGTGTGTGGGACCAGAGTTGCCACTGTGCAGCAACGTATGAAGGCGTTCGGACACCGCGTCAGAGTCTCGTAAGGTCCTTCCGCAGCGCTCCCGCCTGGGCGACCAGCACGACATTCTCCGGTCGGCCGAGGCTGCCGATGTCGCGCAGCGGGTCTTGGCCGACAGCCACGAAGTCCGCGGTCTTGCCCGCCTCCAGGGAGCCCAGTCGGTCGTCGACGCCCAGGAGTCGGGCCGCGGTGAGCGTGCCTGCGGTGATCGCGGCCAGCGGGTCCATGCCGAGCTCCACCAGATGCGACAACTCGCCGAGATTCCCGCCGTGTTCGACGACTCCGGCATCCGTGCCCAGGGCGATCGGGACACCGCGGGCGATGGCGTGCGCGATGTTCTCCTTGCTGATGCCGGCCCAACGGCTCTTCTTGCGGAAGTGGTAGCCGGGCATGGCCGCCTGGTCGAGTGGGGCGAAGACCGTGGCGAGAGTGGGGACGAGGACGGCTCCCCGCTCCAGGGCCAGATCGCACAGTTCGTCGGTCATGCCGTAGCCGTGCTCGATGCTGGTGACGCCCGCCTGGAGGGCGTTGCGGATGCCCGCGGTGCCCTGGGCGTGCGCGGCGACCGTCTTCCCGCGATGCCGCCGGGCCTCGTCGACGACAGCCTTCAGCTCCTCTGGGGTCAGCCCCTCGTCGTCCGGGTCGTCGTGCGGGCTGCCCATGCCGCCGGTGGCGCAGACCTTGATGAGGTCCGCGCCGTCGCGCAGCATGCGCCGGGCCGCGATCCGTACCCCGTCGGGGGTGTCGGCGATCTCCGTCAGATGCGGGGCGGCGTTCACACCGCCGGGCAGCGAGCAGTCGGCGTGTCCGCCGGTGTGGCCGATGACCTTGACAGCGGTCTGGAGCCGGGGGCCCTCGACGAGGCCCCGTTCGACGGCCGTGCGATAGCCCGCGGGCAGGCCGCCGAGGTCGCGCAGGGTCGTGACCCCCGCGTCGAGGGTCGTGCGGAGCCGCCGCGCGATCTCGAAGGTCTCCACGGTCGGGTCGATGGTCAGGCCCGCGGTGAGCCCGCGTCCCGGGGTCATGCACAGGTGCGTATGACAGTCGAAGAAGCCCGGGAGCAGGGTACGTCCGCGCAGGTCCACCGTCACCGCCGCCGGTGTCGGGGGCGCGGTGGCGGCTGGTCCCGCATAGACGATGAGACCCGCGTCGTCCACGACGAGGACCGCGTCCGGTACGGGATCTGCCCCGGTTCCGTCGATCAGAGTCGCGTGCTGGTAGCGGGTGTTCATGGCATCTCCGTGAGGAAGCGGTGTTCGCCGGAACCGACTTCGGGGCGCTCCGTCATGCCCGGCAGGTCGATCAGCGCGGTGGTGCCGGGCGGGACCGTGACCGTCACGCGCAGCACTCCGTCGGTGCGGGTCCAGGACACGGCGGCGCGGCCGTACGGCGTTTCGTGTGCGGCGGAGGCGTGGGTGAGTCCGCCGCCGGGGCGGGGGCGGACCAGCAGGCGACGGTAGCCGGGGGCCGTGGGGGCGAGCCCGGCGACGGTGCGGTGCAGCCAGTCGGCGACGGCGCCGAGGGCGTAGTGGTTGAAGGACGTCATCTCGCCGGGGTTGACCGTGCCGTCCGGCAGCATGCTGTCCCAGCGTTCCCAGACGGTGGTCGCGCCCATGGTGACCGGGTAGAGCCACGACGGGCACGTCGTCGTCAGCAGCAGTCGGTACGCCGTGTCGTACTCCCCCGCGTCGCACAGCGCGTCGCAGATCAACGGCGTGCCGACGAAACCGGTACCGATGTGGAAGTCGCCCTCGCGGACGAGTTCGGCGAGCCGGCGTCCCGCCTGGGCCCGGTGGGCGTCGGCGAGCAGGCCGAAGCGCAGGGCGAGGGCGTACGCGGTCTGCGCTTCGTTCGTCAGAAGGCCGTCCGGGGTTACGTACTCGTCGCGGAAGGCGGCCCGTACCGTTTCGGCCAGCTTCGTGTAGTGAGCGAAGTCGTCGTCCCTGCTGAGGAGTTGGGCGGTGCGGCCGAGTAGGGAGGCCGAGTGGGCGTAGTAGGCGGTGGCGACCAACTGTTTGTCGGTGCGGGCGTCGCCCGGGTGGTCCGGTGGGGCGGCGGGGTCGAGCCAGTCGCCGAGTTGCCGGTCGGTGTTCCACAGGTGCCGGTCACCGGCTACAGCGGTGATGCCGTCGACCCAGGCCTTCATGCTGTCGTACTGCGCGCCGAGGATGCCGAGGTCGCCGTAGCGCTCGTACATCACCCAGGGCACGACGACCGCCGCGTCGCCCCAGGCGGCGGCGCGCAGTTCGGGGAAGCGGTCGGGGAAGAAGGGGACATACATCGGGACCCGGCCGTCCGGGTACTGCTGGGCGGCGAGGTCGGTCAGCCAGGAGCGCAGGAGGCCGGAGCAGTCGTGGAGGAAGGTCGCGGTGGGGGCGAAGATCTGGACGTCGCCTGTCCAGCCGAGGCGTTCGTCGCGCTGCGGGCAGTCGGTGGGGATGTCGACGAAGTTGCCGCGCATGCCCCACACCACGTTCTCGTGCAGCCGGTTGAGCAGCGGATCGGAGCAGGTGAACCAGCCGGTGCGGCGCATGTCGGTGTGCAGGACGACGGCGTGGATGTCGCCGTCGCCGATCTCCCCAGGCCAGCCGGTGACTTCGGCGTAGCGGAAGCCGTGGAAGGTGAAGCGTGGCTCCCACTCCTCGCCGCCCGCATCGCCGCGCAGGGTGTACGTGTCCGTGGCGCGGGCCTCGCGCAGCGGGCGCACGGCGAGTTCGCCGTCCTCCAGCACCTCGGCGTGGCGCAGGGTGACGGTGTGTCCGGGCTCGCCGGTGACCCGGATCCGGAGGCGGCCGACGAGGTTCTGGCCGAAGTCGAGGATCGTGCGGCCGGACGGTGCGGTGAGGACGGCGACGGGAGCCAGCGTCTCGGTACGGCGGACGGGCGGGCCGTCCGGGGCGACGAGCGGGGCCAGGTCGTACGGCAGGACCTCGACCGGACTCCAGTCGGCGGGTACGCGGCGCGCGTCGTACTCCTCGCCCTCGTAGATCCCGGAGGTGAGGATCGGGCCGTGCGCGGCCTGCCATCCCGAGTCGCTGCCGAAGGTCTCGGTGGTGCCGTCGGTGTAGCGCACCTCTATCTGGACGAGGGCGGCCAGCCGGTCTCCGTAGATGTTGCGGCGTCCGCCGCCGAAACCGATCCGGCTGCGGAACCAGCCGTCAGCCAGCAGCACGCCGACCGTGTTGGTCCCCGGGTGCAGCGCTTCGGTGATGTCGTACGTCTGGTGGCGCAGCCGCTCGGTGTAGTGGGTCCAGCCGGGGGCCAGGACGTGGTCGCCGACGCGTACGCCGTTCAGCTCCGCCTCGTACAGGCCGTGGCTGGTGGCGTAGAGGCGGGCGGAGGCCACCGGCGCGCGCAGTGGGAAGGAGCCGCGCAGGACGGGTGGCGGGACTTGCCGGTCGGTGGCCTCGGGCCAGGCCGAAGACACGAAGCGGGCCTGCCAGTCGGCCGGTTCGAGCAGTCCGGCCTCGACGGTCAGCGGCGCGGACCACGGGCTCGGGCCCGCGCCGTCCGGCCCCCATACCCGTACGGACACACCGACTCGCTGCCGCGAGTGCAGGGGGTCGCCGGGCCAGGGCACCAGGACCGAGTCCGCGGACAGGCGACGGGCGGTGTACAACTCCCGCTCGCCGTCCGTGAGCCGGATCTCGTACGCCGACTGGGTCCAGCCCGGACGGGTGGTGACGGTCTGCCAGGTCAGCCGGGGGCGGGGCTCTCCGATCCCTAGCGGTTCCGTGTGATGCTCGGCCCGTAGTCCAGTCACGTGGATGTCCTGGTCAGGCATGATCCTCCTCTGGGATGAGAGGGAGGGTGAAGCGGAAGACCGCTCCTTTTGGCTGGTTCCCAGCCGCGTGGATACGGCCGCCGTGACGGGTGATGATCCGGTGGCTGAGGGCCAGGCCGATGCCGCTGCCGTTCTCCTTCGCGGTGAAGACGCCGTCGAAGATCCGGTCGCCGGGAAGGTCGGCCGGCAGACCCCGGCCGTGGTCACGGACGGCGAGTTCGGCGTTTCCGTCCGCCGTCCGCCGCGTGGCGAGTTCGACCTTGCGCTCCCCGGGCGGCCAACTGGCCATCTCCTCAAGGGCGTTGAAGGCGAGGTTCATGACGACCTGCCCGATGAGGACGTTCTCGCAGCGCACCGGGAGGGGCGAGTCTGTGAGGTCGAACTCAACGTCCACGGCGTGCTGTTGAGCCCTGACGTCGATGAAGTAGGCGCAGTCCTCGACGATCGAGTTGAGGTCGGTCAGCTGCTCGGACTGTTCCAGGCGGCCCACGTACTGCCGCAGGCTGCCCAGGATCCGCCGGGCCCGCTCGATCTGCCGTACGGCGTTGTCCAGCCCCCAGGCGACGGACTCGTCACCGGCGGCGAGCCGACCGCGCGCTCCCTCCACGAAGTTGTACGCGGCGGCGAGCGGTTGGCTCACCTCGTGCGCGATCGCCATCGCCATGTCGCCCATGGCGTTGTAGCGGGCAAGGTGGTTCAAGTGCTGGGTGTCCCGGCGGTGTTCCTCCTCGCCCCGCACCCGGTCGGTGATGTCGTAGAAGAGCACGAGCCGGCCGCGCAGATCGCTCTCGATGTCGATGCGCTGGCAGGTGGCCGCGTACCAGCGGGCCTCGCCGCCGGGGGCGCCCAGGCGGTAGCGGCCCTCGCGCTCGGGGACGGCGCCGCCGCGGCAGTAGTCCGCGAAGTCGGCGCCGTGCAGGGCCGGTTGGTCGACGCCGAGCAGATTGGCGGCGGACTCGCTCGCGAAGACCACACCGCCGTCGTCGTCGAGGACGACGATGCCCTCGGCCAGATTGCCGAGGAAGGTGCGCAGTCGTCCCTCGGTGCGGAACAGATCGTGGCGGACGGCCTTCTCCTCGGCGATGTCGCGGAACTGGACCATCACGACGGGGCGAGAGGGCAGGTCCACGCGGATCGCGATGGCCTCGGTCAGGAACTCCTCACCGCTCTTGGAGCGGTAGCACCACTCGGTGGCGCTGACCCCGTCCTCGACCGCCTGCCCGAGCCAGCGGTGCCCCAACTCCCGGCTGTACTGGCGGGCGTTCTTACTCATGTCGGGGGCCTTGAGCGGCTTCAGTTCGTCGACGGTCCACTCCAGCAGTTCGCAGGCCGCCTGGTTCGCCCAGAGGATGTCGTACGTCCTCGCGTCGTGGAGCAGCACGCAGTACTTCAACGCCTGCGTCAGGGCCCGGAAGTCGGCCGGTTCTAGATCGTTCATGCGGCCTTGCCCTCGCTCTCATCGGGCGGCCGGGAGCCGCAGTCCCAGCCGGAGTACGTCACGGACCAGCGTCGCGATGCTCTCCGCGCCCGTCTTCTCCCGGATCCGGGTGCGGTGTACGTCGACGGTCTTCGTGCTGATGCCGAGCCGCCCGGCGATCTGTTTGCTGGGCACGCCGTCCAGCACCAGGTGCAGCACTTCCCGTTCGCGGGCGGTCAGGCTCTCCAACTGCCGTAGCAGGTCGCGCTGTTGGGCCAGTTCGTCGAAGCGTTCCCGCGCCGTCCGCTGCGCCGCCTGCACGACGTCGAGTATGTGCTGGGGGTCGTAGGGCTTCTCCAGGAAGTCGACGGCGCCGTTCTGGAGGGCCCGTACCGACATCCGGATGTCCCCGTGCGCCGAGACGAAGACGACGGGCAGCGCCGCCCCCGCCTCGTTCAGCAGCTCCTGGACGCCGAAGCCGCTGATCTCCGGCATCCGCACATCGAGGACCAGGCAGGCGGGGCGGTCCCGGTCGTAGGAGCGCAGGAAGTCCCGGGCGTCGGAGAAGCACTCCGAACGGATGCCCACCGACTCCAGGAGCCAGGCCAGCGAGGTGCACAACTCCTCGTCGTCGTCCAGGATGTAGACGAGGCACATCTCAATCGCCCCAGGCGGCTTGGGCGATCCAGTACTCGCTGCCGTCGGCGCTGACGCCGCGCTTCCACTCGCTGGTGCGTCGCAGGGCGGGTTCGACCCGCGCGGTCGCCGCGTCGGCACCGTCGGGGCCGTCCTGATCGACCTGCCAGTGAACCCAGTTGACCTCCCGGCCTGCGCTGTCGTGCACGAACAGGTCGACGTGGTGCCAGCCATAGTGGTGGGTGTCCGCGTAGCAGGTCAGGAACATCGTCCGGTCGTCGGTGTCCGCGCTCATCGCTCTCCCGTCAACGGTGCGCTGAACAGCCGTTCCGTGCGGAAGGCCGAGATGCGGGGCCGGTCCGGACCGATCCGGAAGGTCACGTCGAGCTGCGCGACCATGACCTCGGCCGCGCCCGACGCGTAGCGCGAGAGCTGCTGCATCGACCAACTCCCCTGAGCTGTACCGCCGTTGACGTAGACCACGCCGGGGAACAGCAGGTGCACATTCGTACGGAAGTGAGGGGTGGGCGGCAGGTAGGCCGACAGCATCTCCACGATCGCCGCGCGGCCCTCGGTGCGGCCGAACTTCTCGGCGTACTCGCTGCCGCCGCCCTCCCAGACCGCGTCCTCGGTGAAGAGGTCTCCCAACTCGCCTTCCGCACGGGCCGGAACGTCGCAGAGGGCGAGATAGCGGGCCAGGGTGTCCACGACGAGGGACCGTGTGTCCACGGCCGGCCCCTCGGACGGCCTCTCGCTCATGACGCGTCCCGTTGACTCGCCAACCGCAGCCGCTCCGCCCGGCGTTGTGCCTGCCGCTCGGGGTCGGGCACGGGCGCGGCGAGCAACAGCCGTTTGGTGTAGGGGTGTTCGGGGTGCTCGGTGACCTGGGCGGCGTCGCCCGTCTCCACGATGTCGCCGCGGTACAGCACGGCCACCCGGTGGCTGATGTGCCGTACGACGGAGAGGTCATGCGTGACGAAGAGATACGCCACCCCGGTGGCCTCCTGGATCTCGATGAACAGGTCGAGCACCCGTGCCTGCGTAGACAGGTCCAGGGCGCTGACCGGCTCGTCGCACACAATCAACTTGGGATCCCGGCACAGGGCGCGCGCGATGGCGATCCGCTGCCGCTGGCCGCCGGAGAACTCCCGCGGCAGCCGCTGCGCCGCGTCGTGCGGGAGGTACACCTGGTCGAGCAGGGTCTGGACGCGGCGTTCCGCGTCGGCGCGCGGGACACCGGTCACGAGCATCGGTTCGGTGAGGATGTCCATGACGGTCATGGCCGGGTTCAGCGAGGTGAAGGGGTCCTGGAAGACGACCTGGATGTCCTTGCTCAGCGCCCGCCGCTCCCGCTTGCCGAGCCCCGAGACCGGCCTTCCGCCGTAGCGGACCTGACCGCCGGTGACGGGAGCGAGGCCGAGGACCGCGCGGCCCAGGGTCGTCTTGCCGGAGCCGGACTCGCCGACCAGGCCGAGTGTCTCGCCGGGTGCGATCGACAGGGACACTCCGTGCAGGACGCGGAACGGCTGCGCGCGGCGGCCCTTGCCCGGGTACTCGACGACGACGTCTTCGAGTTCGAGCAGCGGGGTCGGGGCCGCAGGGCCGGCGGTCATGACGTCATCTCCTTCAAGGGGGCGCTCAGGGCGCCGCGCGCCGGGCCGCCTTCGAGCGTGGAATCGAGGAGCATCCGCGTGTACGCGTGCTCGGGCGACGCGAAGATCTTCTCGACGGGTGCCGTCTCGACGATGCGTCCGGTCTGCATGACGGCGACCCGGTCGCAGATGTCGGCGACGACGCCGAAGTCGTGGGTCACGAGGATCATGCCCATCTCGCGTTCCTGCTGGAGGGAGCGCATGAGGTCGAGCACCTCGGCCTGGACGGTGACGTCGAGCGCGGTGGTCGGCTCGTCGGCGATCAGGAGTTGCGGATCGCACGACACCGCGCCCGCGATCAGTACGCGCTGGGCCATGCCTCCCGAGACCTGGTGGGGGTACGACGTGAACACCCGCTCCGGGTCGGGGATGCCGACGCGCGCCAGGAGTTCGAGCGCCTTGGTACGGGCTTCGCTCCTGGAGATCCCCAGATGCTTGCGCATGGGTTCGACGAGCTGGGAGCCGATACGGAAGCAGGGGTCGAGGTTGGACATGGGCTCCTGCGGTACGTATCCGATCCCCCGACCGCGCAGGGCGTCGAGTGCGGCCTGGCTCACACCGAGCAACTCCTTGCCGGCGAAGGACATCTGATCCGCCGTCACCTCCGCCTCGTCCGGCAGCAGTCCGAGCACGGCGAACGCCGTCTGGCTCTTGCCGGAGCCGGACTCCCCCACCAGGCCCAGGACTTCACCGCGTTCCACGGTCAGGTCCACTCCGTCGACGACGACCTTGTCGCCGCTGGAGCCGCCAGAGCCACCGGAACCGCCGGGCTTCGGGTAGCTGACGCGCAGGCCCTCCACGGTGAGCAGGCGATCGGACGGCGACGGCGTCCCGGCGGCGGTCTTCCTCGGCGCCGGCCGACGCCGGCGGACCACCCGGGTCTCGGTCGTCCCCAGTGCGTCGCGCACCGCGTTGCCGAGCAGGCTGGCCGCCAGGATGGTCACGGCCATCGCGAGGCCCGGCCACACCAGCAGCGTCGGTTTGGTGTAGACGTTGGTGAAGCCGTCGTTGAGCATCGCGCCCCAGCTGGCCTGGGACGCCTTTCCCAGACCGAGGAAGGACAGACCGGCCTGGATGCCGATCGCCACGGCGAACAGCTGGGTCGCCTGGATGACCGAGGGGGCGATGACCACCGGCAGGATGTGCCGTCGCATGATGCGGGGGTCGCCGAGCCCGGAGACCCGCGCGGCGTCGACGTACAGTTCCTCGCGCACCGAGACCACCGAGGCGCGGATCAGGCGGAAGACCATCGGCGCCATGATGACGCCCAGGACGATCATCGCGACGTTGAGGTCCTGGGAGAGGGCCGCCATCACCACCAGCATCACGATGATGGCGGGCACGGCCATGATCACGTTGATGATCCAGCCGGCGACCGCGTCGAACCAGCCCCGGTAGAAGCCGCTGACCAGGCCGAGCGGTCCGCCTACCAGGAAGGCGACCAGGGCCGCGAGCGTGCCGCCGAGCAGGCTGGTCCGGCCGCCGTACAGCAGCCGGGACAGCACGTCCCGGCCGACGCCGTCGCCGCCGAGCGGGTGGGCGCCCGACATCGGTGCGAGGGTGTCCGACATGACGCTGTGGTCCGGTGCCGAGTCGGTGAGCAGCGGGGCGGCCAGGCTCGCGAGGATCACCAGCGCCAGGACCACGAGGCAGCCGACGGCCAGTGGGTCGCGCAGGGTCCGGCGCAGGAGGCGGTCCCGTGCGGGGAGCGCCGCGGTCTCCAGGACGGTCATGAGACACGCACCTTCGGGTTGAGCCAGCCGTACGCGATGTCCAGCAACAGGTTGACGGCGACGACGACGGTGACGGTGACCACGACCGTGCCGAGCAGGACGGGCGCGTCGCCCCGGACGGCCGCCGAGTTGGCGAGCGTGCCGATGCCCGGCAGCCCGAACACCTTCTCCACGACGACCGCGCCGCCGATCAGGCCGATGAACTGGAGGGCGAGCACGGTCAGGGCGGGAGGGGCGGCGTTCCGCAACGCGTGCCGGTACACGACTCTGCGGGTGCCGAGTCCCCGGCTGCGCAGCGTGCGGACGAAGTCGGCTCGCAGGACGTCGATCAGTGCCCCGCGCACCTGCATCGCCGTGGCGGCGGTGGCCGCGACCGCCAGCGCCACGGCGGGCAGGATGACCGACTGGAACCATCCTGAGACGGATGTGCCGAGGGGGACATAGCCCGTGGCCGGCAGCAGTCTGAGCTGGACGGCCATGACGACCGCGAGGACCAGGGCGATCAGGAAACTGGGGATCGCGGTGCCGAGCACCGCGGCGAACTGCACGACCCGGTCCACCCAGCCGCCGCGCAGCGCCGCCACGGTCCCCAGCGCGATGCTGAGGACGAGGGCGATCAACATGCCGACGAGGACGATGGAGAGCGTGATCGGAAGGGTGTTCGCCAGGGACTGGTTCACCGAGTCGCCGGTGAACCAGGACTGGCCCAGATCGCCGTGCACGGCATGGTCGATCCAGTGCCCGTACCTGACCACCAGGGGTTCGTCGAGGCCGAGTTCATGCGCCTTGGCGGACACCTGGGCCGGCGAGGCGGTCTCGCCGAGGATGTTGCGGGCCACGTCGGTACCAGTCACGCTGAGCAGCAGGAACGTCGCGGTGGCCACCACGACCACCAGGACGACACCGGCGGCGATGCGCCGGAACAAGAAGACAAGCACGGTCAGTTCCTCCTTCCGCGGGTCGCGGTGGCCCGGCCACTAGCTCTTGGCCGGCGCGAAGTTGTAGATCGGCGGGAAAGTGATGCCGGGCTGCGCGGTCACCTTCACGTCCTTGGCGGTCCCGTAGGCGTTCACGATCGGGTCCCAGGGGGCATTCCACGCCTGGTCGACGACGTAGGTGTTGAGCTGCTTGAACAGCGCGGTGCGCTGGGCTCCGGTCGCCTTCGAGATCTCGGAGATCAGTTTTTCGGCCTTGGGGTCGTCGTACTTGAAGGGGTTCCCGTTCGCGGTCTTGGTCAGCTCCAGCTGAACCTTGTCCCACGAGGTCGGGGCGCCCATCTTGAAGTAGGACAGGGCGTACTTTCCGGCGAACATGCTGCTGAAGATCTGGTCGCTCGGCAGGTTGTCCAGCTTCACCTTGATCCCGATGTTCTTGAGGGACTGGGTGAGGGCCTCCTGCTCCTGCGGGAAGAGGGCGGAGAGGTCCGGCAGGGTCACCGAGAAACCGTTCGGGTAACCGGCCTCGGCGAGGAGCTTCTTGGCCTTCGCCGGGTCGTAGGAGTACGTGGAGTTCAGCGAGGCGTCGTAGCCCTCCTCCCACGGGGCGAACAGCTGCGTGGTGGGCTCGCCGAGTCCGGTCTTGGCGGTCTTGATGATGGCCTGCTTGTCGAAGGCGTAGTTGAGCGCCTGCCGGACCTTCAGCTTGCCGAGCGCGGGGACGAGCTTGCCGGCCCGGTCCCAGATGAACAGGCCCTCGACGTCGCCGGGTTGATAGGTGACGACGTTCAGGCCGCGGCTCTTGACGGTCTTGACCTTGCTGAGGCTGAGCGAGGCACCGTCGAGCTGACCCGTGAGCAGGGCGTTGATGCGGGCCGTCGGGTCGGCCAGATACTTGATGACGATCTTGTCGTACGGGAAGGCCTTCGCGTTCCAGTAGTTCGAGGTGCGCGTGTAGGTGTACGTCTGCCCGGCCGTCGTCGCCGAGGCATCCAGCTGGTACGGACCGGAGCCGACGGGAGCCTTCGGGTTGTCCAGTGACTTGGGGCTGGCGATCATGCCGGAGACCTGGCCCAGGGCGGGGAGGAGGGCGGCGGTGGGGTGGCTCAGCCTGATGACGACGGTCCGGGCGTCCGTGGCGTCCACGCTGGAGATGTCCTGGATCTCGCCGGCGGCCGTGCCCGTACCGCTCTTGGTGTGCAGGAGGTTCTGTTTGACGGCCTGTGCGTCGAGCGCCGTGCCGTCGGTGAACTTCACACCGCTGCGTAGCTTCAGCGTCAGAGTGGTCTCGGCCTTGTCGTACGTCCACGAGGTGGCCAGGTTCGGGGTGGGCTCGTTCTTCGTGTTCAGCCGGATCAGCGTGTCGTAGACCGGCTGGTAGTACGGGGCCTCGGGGCCCATGTTGGCCTTCGCGAGGTCCCACGGCGTTGCCGTGACCGACTCGGAGATGGTCAGCGTCTTGTCGGCGGCACCGGTCGAGGCGGTACCGCCGCAGGCGGCGGTTGTGACGGTCAGGAATCCGGCGCCGATGAACGCCGCTGTCTTGCGCATGATCTCTCCATCTGTTCCATTACCACTGTCTCCTCGGCTCCCCGTGGTCGTCCTGCTCCCCGGGTGTGAACAACCAGTCATTCGACGTTCCGAGCCTGTGGATCACTGCACGTACTTGGCAGCCCATTCCCCGCACTTGCGGACGCTCTCCTCGGGCGTCGGCCGGGCCCCGCGGTCCACCTCGATGATCAGCCAGCCGTCGAACCCGTCCGGGAGCGCGTCGACGAAGCCTTCGATGTCGGCGTTTCCGCGGCCGGGTTCCGACCACAGGCCCGCCTTCACCGTCCTGCGGTAGTCCCATCCCGCCTCCCTCGCCCGTGCGGCAAGGTCGAGGTCCAGGTCCTTGATGTGGACGCTCGCCACGCGGTGGGCGTAGTCGCGGACGAGCTGGGCGGCGTCGGCACCCGCCCAGGCCAGGTGGCCCATGTCGGGGCCGAACCCGAGGACCGAGGCGTCGACGGTGTCGAGGACGAAGCGGGTCTCCTCCTCCGTCTCGGCCCAGGTGCCCACGTGCGGGTGGAAGGCGGGGGTGATGCCCTCGGCGCGGATGATCCCGGCCGTCTCCGCCAGCAGGTCCCGTACGCGTTCCAGTCGGTCCCGGTCGGCGTCCTGGCCGACCGCCGGGTGGGCCACGCGTACCGCGTCCTTGGCCATCCCCATGGCGAGGAACATCGTGGGCACGCCGAGTTCCGCGTGCTGTGCGGCGATCCGCGCGGCGTTGTCCCGGTACTGCTGCCGCTCCCCCTCGTCCTCGGTGAGCCGTACGGGAACGTAGCCGGGCGCGGCGCTGAGTCCGTACTCGGCCAGCAGCGCCGCGTACGCGGCGGCCGTCATGTCGCCGGGGACGTCGCTGTGCACGGCGGTGATGCCCGCGTCGCGGATGGCCTCCAGCCGGTTCTCCAGCGGCGGGGCGAGGGTGGGATCGATCCAGCCGTCCGGGCTCGCGACCCATTGCAGGGGGTTGATGGCGAGGCGGTCCTGCCTGATCTTCATGTTCTCGTGTCCTTTCAGCGTGCGGTGCAGGGCTCGGGATCAGTGGGCGTAGCGGGGCGCGGGCCGCTCACAGCTGCTCTCCAGCGCGACGACCCGGCTCCCCTGCTGCGAGATCTCGAAGCTCGCGAGGACTTCCAGGGTGTGGAAGGCGAACTCGGCGTTGGCGCGGTGCGGCTCGCCGGCGAGCGCGCCGACGAGATCCCGTACGCCCAGGCCCCTGCGGTGCTGCTCGGGTGTGCCCACGGCGCCGAACAGCTCGGTCACCGGGGTGAGTACCTCCCAGTCGCTGTCCTGGTGGCGCTTGATCCGTACGTCACCGTCGAAGAAGTTGGGGTTCGGCAGCGCGAGGGTGCCCTCCGTGCCGTAGATCTCGATCCGCGGCAGTTCGGTGTCCCAGACGTCGAAGCTCATGAGGACGGTGCCGATCGCTCCGGAGGCGAAGGTCAGCACCGCGGACGCGTGGGTGGGTACCTCGACGGTGAGTTCGTCGACCACGCGGTCGGGGCTGGTGACCTTGCGGGTCTTCGCGCCGATGCGGGTGGCGGCGGAGAGCGAGCTCACCGGGCCGAGGCAGTTGACCAGCGCCGCCAGGTAGTAGGGGCCCATGTCGAACACGGGCCCGGCGCCCGGCTGGAAGAAGGAACGGGGATCGGGGTGCCAGGTCTCGGCACGGCTGGAGCGTACGAAGGCGGTGGTACCGACGACCTCGCCGATCAGCCCGGCGTCGATCGCGTGCCGGGCGGTCTGCACGGCGCTGCCCAGGAACGTGTCGGGTGCCGATCCCAGCAACTGCCCACTGCGCGCCGCGGCTTCGAGGATGCTCCGGCCCTCCTCGACGGTGACGGCGAGGGGCTTCTCGGCGTAGACGTGCTTTCCGGCCTCCAGCGCGGCGATGGTGGTCTTCGCGTGGAACTGCGGCGGCGTGATGTTGATGATGATCTCGACACCGTCGTCGGCGAGGAGTCCGGTGTCGTCCCCCCATTCCGGGATGCCGAATTCGGCGGCGGCCTGCTTGGCGCGGGCCGGGTCGATGTCGGCGACGCGGACCACTTCGAGCTCCGGGAAATTACGCAGGCCTTCGACGTACCGGCCGAATATGTTGCCCGCGCCCAGAATCCCGATGCGGTGCCGCGTGTTCTCCAGAGCCATGAATCTCCTGCGCTTTCTTGTCAGTTGGGGGGGCGTGCAGGTCACGGGGCGGGCGCGGCCCGTCAGGCGGCGATCAGTGGCCTCAGCGTGCGGTGGGCGATCTCAAGGCCCGTCTTGACCTTCTCCTCGGTGCCGCTCCACACGGGGTCCTCGTGCTCGACCGAGAGCGTGCCGGTGAAGCCGTTCTCGTACAGGGCGTCCACGACGGCGTTCCAGTCGACCTGGCCGCGACCCGGGACGCGGTAGCGCCACCAGCCGTTGTCCCAGGGGTCGTTACGCCCGACCGCCTTGCCGAAGACGCCGTAGCGGTCGATGGCGCCGGGCAGGATCTCGGCGTCCTTGGCCTGGGCGTGGACGATCCGGTCGGCGTACGGCGCGATGGTCTTCACCGGGTCGACGCCGATCCAAGTCAGGTGCGACGGATCCCAGTTGAGGTAGAGCCCGAGGGAGAACATCCACTCCCACAGCTCGGGCGAGTACGCGAGGTTGCCCGGATAGCCGTCCGGGTGCCAGCCCTCCATCACACAGTTCTCGATGATGACGCGTACGCCGCGTTCGCCCGCGTACTCGACGAGTTCGGGGAAGATCTTCTCGGCCTCGCGGAGACTGTGCGCCACCGGCTGGGTCCAGTCCCGGCCGACGAAGGTGCCGACGTACGGAACGTCGAGGGAGGCCGCGGCGTCGATGACCTTCCTGAGGTGGGCGTGGATCTCTTCCCGGCGCCCGGCATCGGGGTGGAGGTTGTTCTCGTAGTACGCGAGCGCCGAGAGCTGGAGCCGGTGGCGCTCGAACAATTCCCGTGTCTCGTCGGCCTGTTGGGTGCCGAAGCCGGCCACGGGCAAGTGAGCGGCCTCGAAGTCACGGCCGCCGGTGACGGGCCAGGCGGCGACCTCCAGCGCCTCGTATCCGGCCTCGCTCGCCCAGGCGGCGATCTGTGTGAGGGAGAGGTTCGGGAGGCAGGCGGTGAGCATGCCGAGTTTCATATCGGGGCCTCGTGGTTCTCGTCGTGGTTGAGGGCGGGGGCGTCCACGTCGGTCCAGGCGAGGGAGCCGGCTGAGCGCAGCACGGCTTCGACGAGCCGGGCCGAGCGCACGCCGTCCGCGCCGGTGGGCAGGCCTTCGGGCACGCCGCCCTCGATCGCCGTATAGGCGTCGGTGACAAAGGAGTTGAAGCAGTCGGCGTAGCCCTGGGCGTGGCCTGCGGGAAGCCGGGAGAGCCGTCGCTGTTCGGCCGAGCCGTGCTGCGGATCGCGCACGAGAATCCGTGCGCCGTCCTGGGCGCCCAGCCAGGCGGTCTCGGGATTCTCCTGGTCGAAAACCGCACTGCCGTCGGCGCCGTCGAGCTCGAACCACAGCCGGTTCTTGCGGCCCGCGGAGACCTGGGAGACCGTCAGCGTTCCGAGGACACCGTCATCGGTGCGCAGCAGCACGGCGGCCACGTCCTCGGTGGGCCGGTTCCCGAACGTGGTGCCGATGCGAGCCGTCAGTTCGGTGAAGCGGACTCCGGCGACCCACTCCACCAGATCGCACCAGTGGGATCCGATGTCGGCGAAGGCCCGTGAGGGCCCACCCTCGGCCGGGTCCACCCGCCAGGAGGTCGCGTCTTCGGCCAGCAGCCAGTCCTGGAGGTAGCTGCCGTGGATGAGCTGCCACGCCCCGAACTCACCGCGCAGGCGACGGTCGCGGATCTCCCGGACCAGGGGGTGATAGCGGTAGACGAAGGGAACGGCCAGCAACAGCCCGGCGCGCTCGGCCAGTTCGGTCAGCTGCTCGGCGTCGGTGGCGGACGTGGCCAGCGGCTTCTCGCAGATCACATGCTTCCCGGCGCGCAGGGCCGCCTCGGCCTGCGGGACGTGCAGGGCGTTGGGCGTGCAGAGGTGCACCACCGTGACGCTCTCGTCGGCGAGTACGGCATCGAAGTCCGGATACCGGGCGGGTACGTCCCACTCCTTGGCGACCTGTGCGCTGCGCTCGGGAGTCGATGCGACCGCTCCGGCGAGGACTCCTCCGGCCGAGCGGATCGCCGCGGCGTGTACCGCGCCGATCATTCCGGTCCCGACCACGACCGCCCGCAGGGAACCACTCACCGGTGCACCTCCGCCGTCTTCCGACCGACCGCGGCCTGAACGCCGCGTTGCGCATCACCATCGTTTAGTTCGCCGGAAAAGCACAAGAGGCCCCATTTAATTTTCTTCAAGGCCTAAAATCGGTCAAATCTCTGGGCCTTGCCGAAACGATCTCGTCATGATCCCGACATCTCTGACCTGAAGACCCCGTTGACGAGCGGAAGATGGCATCATTAAGGTCACTGGAATGCATAAAGGCGACGGATATAGCGAGGAACGCACCGCCGGGACGGCTCCGTCCTCCCCGGTGCCGGTCGCGCTGCGCAGGGTGCTGGACCTCGTGGTCTCCGGTGAGGCGACCAGCCGTGCGGAGATCTCCCGGCGCAGCGGCCTCGCCCGCTCGACCGTGGGCCAGCAGGTCGACCATCTCGTGGCGCGCGGCATACTCCAGGAGCTGGAGAGCAGGGAGTCGGTCAGAGGACGCCCGCCACGGGTCCTGACGATCAGCCCGCAGGCCGGGACCATCGCCGTCGCGGACATCGACACCCTGTCGAGCCAGGTCGCCATCGCCGACCTCACCCAGCGGGTGATCGCGCACGAGACCGTGGACATCCGGATCGACGAAGGCCCCCGGGCGGTGCTGGACGCGGTGACCGAGCGCCTGTCGAGCCTGCTGGAGAAGCATGACCGCGACCCCGGCCGGGTGCGCGAGACGGTGGTCGGTCTGCCTGGCCCCGTCGACTTCCAGCACGGCTGCGCGGTACGTCCGACCGGCATGCCCGGATGGGACGGCTACGCCGTCGCCGAGCACCTGCGCACCGCCTTCCGCTGCCCGGTCGTGGTGGACAACGACGTCAACCTCATGGCGCTCGGCGAGGCCGGCCAGGCCGAGGCGGACACCCCGCTGCTGTGCATCAAGATCGCCAGCGGTATCGGTGCCGGGATCGTCACCGCGAACGGTGACGTGTACCGCGGAGCCGACGGGGCGGCCGGCGACATCGGCCACATCCGGGCGGTCGGCGGCGGCGACGTGCTGTGCGCCTGCGGCAACATCGGCTGCGTCGGAGCACTCGCCTCCCACCGGGCCATCCTGCGCAGCCTCGGCATCCCCGAGACGACCGGCGAGGACCCGCTGCACGGCGCCCACGAACTGGCACAGCGGGTGGCCAACAGCGATCCACCCGCCCTGCACGCACTGCGCCAGGCCGCCACCGAGATCGGCGAGGTGGTGGCGATGCTGGTGCACATGTTCAACCCGCGCACCCTGGTGCTCGGCGGCCCGCTGAGCGAACTCCGCGACGACCTGCTCTCCGGCGTCCGCGCGGTCGTCTACCAGCGCGCCCTGCCACTGGCCACCCGCAAACTCACCATCACCACCACCCAGCTCGGCGCCGCAGCCGGGATCCACGGAGGGATCGCGCTCGCCACCCGCGACATCTTCAGCCCACCCGGCATCGCACGACTCCTGGCGAACGAGCCCACGTAACGACTCCGGGCGCGCCGCACCCACGTAAGCCTCCTGGTGCGCCGGACCGCGTAAAGGAATCCCCTACACACTCCAGCCAACTCCCCATTGTCGGCCCGCTCCTGCCACGCCTAGCGTGAAAGCACCGCGGGGAGGACCGCCGGCAATGCGAGGAGCTCGTCCCGCTCGCCGACACCCGTCGGCGGGACCGGCTGTTCTACGTGGCCATGGGCCCGGCCGGCGCCATCGGCATCCCGATTATGAGAAGGATCGCCCCGCAGGCCGGGCTGCCTACCGAAGTGCCCACCCCCGCCGAGACCGTATAAGGGAGCCACCGCATGAACTCCGAGCTCACCCGGCTGTTCGACGAACCGTCCCCCGAGTTCTCCCCCGCGCCGTTGTGGTGGTGGAGCGGGGAGAAGGTCACTCGGGAGCGGCTCATCGAGCAGTTGGAGCGGCTGGCCGGGCAGGGCGTGAAGAACGTCGTCGTCATCAACCTCGCTCCGGCCGGCCCCATGGTCGGAGCCGCGTCCGACGACCCGCTCTGGTTCAGCGAGGAGTGGTGGGACCGCTTCGCGGATGCCTGCGAGGTCTGCGAACGGCTGGGGATGCGGATCTGGTTCTACGACCAGATCGGGTTCTCCGGAGCCAATCTGCAGGGGCGACTGACGCAGGATCATCCCGAGTACGCCGGTGCCACGCTGCACCGCACCGTGCTCCAGGTCGGTGTCGACGGGCGGGTCGACGTACCGCCGCTGGCCACTCCGGTCGCCGCGTACGACGCCGACGGGCAGCGGATCGCCCTCGGCGACGACGGGCGCCTGGCCGACGGGGAAGCCGCCCCCGAGACCCCGGTCACCCTGGCCTACACCCTGCAGACCGCCTACGACTACCTGTCCCCCGCGGCCTGCGACGCCCTGCGCGGCCTGGTGCACGGCGAGTTCGAGCGCCGGATGCCCGAGCGGCTCGGCCGGGTGATCGCCGGTAGCTTCCAGGACGAGCTGCCGATGCACAACTCCTGGACCCCGCGGCTGCCCGAGGAGTTCACCAAGCGCTGCGGCTACGACCTGCTCGACGTGCTGCCCGCGCTCTGGGCACCGGAGGCGACCGAGGACGGCGCCAAGGTGCTCGGCGACTACTACCGCACCCGGGCGGAGCTCGCCGAGGAGGCCTTCTTCCGTCCGCTGGGCGAGTGGCACTCCCAGTACGGAATGCTGGTCGGCGCCGACCAGTTGAACCCGGCTCGTGGCGGGCAGCCGATCCAGGCGACCCAGTTCTACTCCGACTACTTCCGCACTCACCGCTGGTTCGGCGCCGCCGGAAGCGACCACGAGGGCGATGCCAAGGTGCACAGCTCGATGGCGCACCTCTACGGCCACGACCGGGTCTGGTGCGAGTCCTTCCACTCCTCGGGCTGGGGCGGCACGCTGGAGGACACCTACGACTGGCTGCTGCCCTTCTTCCAGTCCGGGGCGACCCTCTACAACCCGCACGCGGTCTACTACAGCATGCGCGGCGGCTGGTTCGAATGGGCGCCGCCCTCCACCGACTGGCGCCAGCCCTACTGGGGGCAGTACGGCCCCTTCGCCCGGGCCGTCTCGCGGATCTGCTCGATGCTCAGCTGGGGCACGCCGGTGTGCGACGTCGCCGTGCTGCATCCGGCGGGCACGGTCCGGGCCCGGCTTCCGCTGGACGCCCCGGTCGACCACAACTTCGACGCCGCCTACCCCGGCCCCGAATACGGCCCCCTCGCCCGGCTCCAGATCCAGTACCTGGAGCTGGTCGGCCAGAACAACTGGTTCCACCACCGCCCCGGCGCGCTGCGCGAGGCCGCGGTCGAGTACGACATCGTCGACGAGGACTCGCTGCAGCGGGCCGTCCCCGAGGACGGATGGACCGCGATCGACGCGCTGCGCTACCGGTGGGTCGTACTGCCCGGCTGCGCGGTCCTGGAGACCGCGACCGCCCGCTATCTGCTCGAACTCCTGGACGCCGGCGGCCGGGTGGCGCTGCTCGGCGAACCGCCCTCGGCAGCCGCGGAACGCGGCGGCGACGACGAGCTGGTCCGGCGGATCGCCGCGCACCCGCGGGTCCTGACCACCGACGACCCCGCCGAACTCGTCCGTCGGCTGGCCGAAGGGACCCGGCCGCTGCGCTCCTCCGTCCCGGTGCTGGCCCGCGCGAAGGGCTCGGAGGGTGTGGCCTTCGTCCCGGCCGCCTCCCCCAACGCCTCCCGCTACCCCCTGCGCGACGGCAGCAACTGGTGGTGGAAGGACCACGACTTCGACCCGGCCCGCTACGCCGACTCCACCACCCTGTGGCTGAACGGAACGCCCGCCGCCGTGGAACTGTGGAACCCGGCCACCAGCGAACGCCGCCCGGCGCGTTTCTCCCGGGAGGGCGGGCAGACCCGGGTCGAGGTCGACTTCGCGGGCGCCCCGGCCCAGCTCGTCGTCTGGTCCGACGAACCGTCACCGGCCGCCGCGCTCCTGCCGCCCGCGGGCTGGAAATCGGCAGGCGGGGAATCCAGCGCCCTCGCGATCGAGGGGCCCTGGCACGGCACCCTGCTGCCCACCCTGGGCGCGGTCAACGCACGGGGCGACGTCGCCAAGCCGGACAGGTCCGAACCCGCGCCGCAGATCTGGGAGTTCGAGGCCGCCGAGGCGCCGGACGGCCCGTGGTCCACAGTGCACGCCACCTTCGGGCCGCACGGGCTCGCCCACCCCGCGGCGCCGCTGGCCGAACTGCCCACCCCGCTGCTCCCCGACCGGACCGCGGCAGTGGCCCGGGGCGAGGACGCCCTCGCGGAGGAGGCCGCCTGGTACCCGGTGGAGTACTCCGACAGCCGCGGCATCCACAAGGACCCACGGCATTCACTCGGCCCCAAGGGGCGCGTCCCCGAGGAGTTCCTGTCCTTCCCCGGCCCGGCCCCGGGAGAGGGCGTGCAATACCGCACAGTCGTCGGCACCGACGTACGCGGCACAGTGGAGCTCCTGGTCGGCGCGGGAGCGGCGAAGCGCGTGTGGTGGAACGGGGTCGAGGTCACGCCCGAGGCGGAGCCGGGGGCCGGTGAGGGCTATCTGCTGCGCGCCCCGGTCACCGCCGGCGCCCGCAACGTGCTGGAGATCCGGCTCGCCGACTGGAGCCGGGCGACCGGTATGCCCGAGGGCAAGGGCACCTCCGCCGACGCGTTCTGGGCGCTCGCCGAGCCCGGCGGCTTCCCCGACCGTCCCGAGTACCTGACCACCACGGCCCGGGAGGGCGGCCGGGAGACCCACTTCCTCCGCGAGTTCACCCTCGACGCGGTACCGGACCTCGCCGAGGCCCTGGTGGGCGCGGCAGTCGAACTCTCCTTGCTGGTCAACGGCGAACCGGTGGCCCGCCAGGCCAAGGTCGAGTACTACGCGGACTGGGGAGCCCGTCCCGCCTTCTTCGTCCACGATGTCCGCCCGGCGCTGCACCCCGGCCGCAACACCCTGGAAGTCGTCCTGCACAGCTCCGATCCGCGCGCGGTCGTCCTCGTGGACCTGGCGATGGAACGGGCCGGCGACGTGCGGACGGTGGTCAGCGACGCCTCCTGGCGCAGCTTCGTCGACGGGCAGTCGTTCCCGGTGCGGCTGCACAGGGGCCAGTGGGGCGAGCCGGCCGCGATCCAACGGATCGCCCGCCCCCATCCGCTGCCCGCCACCAGTTGGCTGAACGGTCCTCCCGCGGTGGGCGCCGAGACGCTGCGCACCGACGCGGCTCCGGGGGCCGTGGACGCTCCGCAGTGGTTCCGCATGCGCCTGCCGGTCGGCACGGCGCGTGTGCGCCTCCCGGTGCGGGGAACCGCGACGGTACGGCTGATGGACCGTCAACTCCCCTGCGAAGACGGGCAGATGGTACTCGACCTACCGCTGACCAGCTCGTCGGAGCTGCTGGTGAGGGTGGAGGGCGCGGGACTGGCCCGCGGTGGTGCCGCCTGGGACGGCCCGGTGGAGATGGACATCGCCCCGGGGCCGATCCCGCTCGGTGACTGGGCTACGACACTGGGCCTGACCACCTGGAGCGGTGGCATGGAGTACCGCACGCGGGTCCGGCTCACCGCCGAACAGGCGTCGGCACGTGCCGAACTGCGCCTGGGTGAGCTGCGCGGCAGCGTGGAGGTCCTGGTCAACGGCCGATCCGCGGCACTGCTGTTCTGCCGCCCGTGGAGCGCCGACACGAGCGGACTCCTGACGGAGGGCGAGAACGACATCGTGGTCCGGGTGTACAACACCCTGGCTCCTTATCTCCACGCGGTCAGCCCCACCCGGTTCGTCTTCCCCTCCCAACTCGTCTCCGGACTGCGCGGCCCGGTGGAGCTCCACTTCGTCCAGTAGCGACCGTCCGACCGGGCCTGCGCCGCACGGCGGCGCCGAGCCTTGGGCACTTCTGGCGAACGAACCCACGTAAAGCCTCCTGGCGCCCCGGACCGGGTAAAGGAATCCCCTACACACTCCAGCCAACTCCCAATTGTCGGCCCGCTCCTGCCACGCCTAGCGTGAAAGCACGGCGGGATCGACAACCGCCCGGCAATACGAGGAGTTTCATCCCATGACGCAGTCGCTGGATCCCCCGGCACCTGTCGATTCCGACACCCGAGCGGCCTTCGACCGCGTGCTGTCCCAAGTGGCCGAGCGGCGCGCGGAGTTCGAGGAGAAGCGCCACGTTCCGCGGGACATGATCGCGGAGTTCAAGCGAGCCGGTCTCTACCGGGCGGGCGCCCCCAAGCGCTTCGGCGGTGACGCACTGCCGCCGGCCGAGTTCCTGCGGCTCATCGAGCGGATATCGGAGGTCGACGGATCGGCGGGCTGGGTGGCCAGCTTCGGCTCGGCCCTCGTCTATCTGGCCGCGCTGCCCCTGGAGACCCAGGCCGAGTTGTACGCCGACGGGCCCGATGTGGTCTTCGCCGGGGGCCTGTTCCCCGTACAGCCGGCCGAACTCGTCGACGGCACGTACCGGGTGTCGGGCCGGTGGAAGTTCGCCAGCGGCTGCAAGGGTGCGGACGTTCTCGGTGTCGGCATCAAGGCGAACGGAGACAAGGCCGGTCAGCAGAACGCCGGTCGTCCGCTGACCGCCGTGCTGCGCCCCGAGCAGGTGGAGATCGTCGAGAACTGGGACGTCATCGGCCTGCGCGGCACCGGAAGCCACGACCTGGTGGCCGACGGAGCGCTCATCCCCGAGGAGTGGACGTTCGTACGCGGCGGCCAACCCACCGTCGACGAACCGCTGTACCGCTACCCGACCGTCCCGTACGCCGCCCAGGTCCTTGCCGTGGTCGGTCTCGGAGTCGCCCGCGCCGCGCTGGACCAGGCGATCACCAGCGGCGGACGCGCCGGATTCACCGGCGCCCCGAAGCCCGCCGAACGCGCCACCTACCGCATCGCGGTGGGCCAGGCCGAGGCCCAACTCCGGTCCGCACGCGCCTTCTTCTACGAGACCACCGACGAGGTGTGGGCGACGGTCGAGGCCGGAGACCCCGCGACCTCCGAGCAGGCCAGCATGCTCCGGCTCGCCTCCGCCCATCTCGCGAAGAACTCGTTCGAGGTCGTCCGCGCCGCCTACCAGCTCAGCGGCATCCCGGCCATCACCGACGGCCACCCGATGCAGCGCTTCCTGCGCGACGCGTCCGTCGTCCCGCAGCACGCCTTCCTCCAGGAGGGCATGTACGACGGCGCCGGCGCGGTCCTCATGGGCGTCGAGCCCTTCCCCGGCTACCTCTAGCCCCTCCCGGCCATCTCCGAGCAGCCCCTGTCCGGCCCACCCCTGAAAGGCGGGAACTCCACCATGCCCGATTCCGGCGGCAAACCCCTGCGCGTGCTCTTCTGCATCGGCGTCAACCAGAACTTCTTCGATCTGCCCACCGGCCAGGGCAAGGCGGTCTGGGACGGCTTCACCACCATGCTCTCCCAGCTCTGGGAGCTGCCCGGCGTGAGCGTCCTGGGCACGATGGACGACGACCAGCACATGGTCGGCCCCTCGGGCTCCTGGCCCTGGACGTCGTACGTCCTCGCCGACGTGGTCGACCAGCCGACGGTGGCCGCGGCCTGCAACCTCTTCCGCACTGTCCAGGTCGGCGAGCACGGGCTGTGGCGGTACATGAAAATCGAGGCGCGCGTCGGCCGTCCGCTGCCGGAGCCGGAGGCCACCCGATGACCGTGTCCCCGGAGATTCCCGACATCGCCGCGCTCGTCGAGGACGACCGCGTCGCCGGCACCCTCTACACCGGCCCGGAGCTGTTCGAGCTGGAAATGGACCGGATCTTCCACCGCACCTGGGTGTGGGTGGCCCACGAGAGCGAGATCGCCAAGGCGGGCGACTTCAAGACGGCCTGGATCGGCCGCCGTCCCGTCATCGTCAGCCGCGACCGCCGCGGCGGCATCAACGTGCTCCTCAACCGCTGCCGCCATCGTGGCGCCAGCGTCTGCGACGTTCCCAAGGGCAACGGCAACGGCTTCACCTGTCCCTACCACGCGTGGTCGTACGCCCTGGACGGCACGCTGCGCGGCATCCCCTATCCCGAGGGCTACGAGAACGTAACGGAGAAGAAGGACCTGCCGCTGCAACGCCTCAAGGTGGGGACGTACGCGGGCATGATCTTCGCCAGCTTCAACGACCAGATCGAACCGTTGGAGGACTTCCTCGGCGGGGCGCGGCTGTGGATCGACCGCTTCATGAAGCAGGGCGCCGGCTTCCCGATCAAGGTGCAGGGCGAGCACAAGTTCCGATTCCAGGGCAACTGGAAGATCCAGCTGGAGAACACGACCGACTGGTACCACTTCCCGATCGTGCACCGCTCCTGGATGTCGTCCGTGGACGCCGAGACCGCGAGCATGCTGTCGATCATGACCGACGAGAGCGCGGTCACCCACGCCCTCGGCAACGGCCACAGCGTGTCCGTCTCCGTCGCCGAGCACGTCGACCTGGACGTCGACGACGGCACCGAGAAGCTCCAGGACCGCTTCGGCCATGTCATCGAGGAGCTGTCGAAGGACCTGCCTCCGGAGCGCGTGCGGCGGATCGTGCGCTCGCTGCACGGCGCCGGCTTCAACCTCAACCTGTTCCCGAACGTCGCCATGTCGATGTCCTTCTTCCGGGTCCTGCGGCCGATCTCGGTCGCGGAGACGGAGATCCGGCACGTCGCCCTCGGCCTGGACGGCGGCCCCGAGATCGTCAACCGCGAACGGCTACGCATCCACGAGCACTTCCAGGGCCCGTTCGGCTTCGGCAGCCCCGACGACGCCGAGGCCTGGAACCGCGTCCAGCGCGGCGTGACCGGCGGCGTCGACATGCCGATCCTCGTCAACCGGGGCCTCGGCCGGGAGAAGCCCAACGACCTGGGCCAGCCGACCTCCCACGCGACCGACGAGACCGGCATGCGCGCGGCCTACGCGATGTGGAAAAGGATGATGACCGATGTCAAGTGACGTTCTCCGTACGACAGTTGGTGACGTTCTCAGTACGGCGGTTATGGATGCCGAGCTGCCGCTCGACGATCCGCGCGCCCTCGCCGCGCTGTCCCTGATCTGGCGCGAGGCCCGCCTCCTGGACGCCAAGCGGTACGAGGAGTGGGACACGCTGTGGGCGGAGGGCGGCGAGTACGTCGTCCCCATCGACCCGGAGACGACGGACTTCGCCGGCTCGCTGAACCTGGTGTACGACGACGACCGGATGCGCCGGATGCGCATCGAGCGGCTGACCGGTGGCTTCTCCATCTCGGCGACGGCCGCGGCCCGTACGGTCCGTACCGTCTCCCGCTTCACGGTCGCCGCCCGTGACGAGTTCGGGGATTCCATCGAGATCTGTTCGGCGCAGGTGGTCGTGGGCTACAAGCGCGGTGAGACCTTCGTCCTGGCGGCCGATGTCACGCACCGCATCGCATTCACCGCCGACGGTCCCCGGATCGCGCGCAAGGTCGTCCGTCTGATCAACTCCGAGGACGCCGTGACGGCGTCGGGGTTCCTCCTGTGAGCCCGGCAGCGTGGGAGGACGACCAGCCGCGCGTCGTGCTGGTCACCGGGGCGGCCCGCGGCCTGGGCGCCTGTATCGCCTCCCGGTTCTACGACCGCGGATACCGCGTCGCCGTCACCGACCTGGACGAGGAGGCCGCGGTCAAGGCCGCCGCCGCCCTGGACCCGACCGGGAGTTCCGCGGTCGGGCTCGGCCTGGACGCCCGCGACAAGACCGCGTTCGTACGGATACTGGACGACCTGATTGCACGCTGGGGCGCCGTCCACGCCCTGGTCAACAACGCGGGCCTCTCCAAGGTCGAGGCGCTGATGGACATCACCCCCGACAGCTTCGGCGCGGTCGTGTCGGCCAACCTCGACGGCACGTTCCTCGGCTGCCAGGTGCTCGGCGCGTACTTCGCCGAACGCGGATACGGCCGCATCGTCAACATCGCCTCGCTCGCCGGGCAGAACGGCGGCACGGCGACCGGCGCGCACTATGCCTCGGCCAAGGGCGGCGTCATCACACTGACCAAGGTGTTCGCCCGCGAACTCGGACCGCAGGGCGTGACGGTCAACGCCATCTCCCCCGGCCCGCAGGAACTGCCGTCCGTCCGCGAGAGCGTCGACCCGGACAGGCTCGCGCAGATAGAGGCCTCGATTCCCGTACGCCGCCTAGGGCGCCCCGAGTTCATCGCCGACATGGCCGTGCTGCTGGCGGCGGACAACGCGGACACGGTGACCGGGGCGTGCTGGGACGCCAACGGCGGCCTCTTCATGCGCTGAAGCCCTACATGAGTTGAAGTCCCCAGCCCCTTGGGTTCCTACTGGTTCCGCCCCGAATGTGAAGGCAGACGGATGTTCACAGTCACCGTCACCGAGGCCGTCGACATCACCGACGCGGTCAAGGTCCTCCGGCTGGCCCGCTCCGACGGCAGCCCGCTCCCGGGCTACCCGGCCGGTGCCCACATCGACGTGACCGGACCGACCGGGATCACCCGCCCCTACTCGCTGTGCGGACCGCCGCACGACCCCGGCGCCTACACCATCGCCGTCAAACGCGAGGAGACGTCCCGAGGCGGCTCCCACGCCCTGCACGACAAGACGGAACCCGGCACGGAGCTGCGCATTGGCGCACCCCGACAACTCTTCGGTCTCGACGCCGACGCGAGCGAGCACCACCTGGTCGCGGCCGGCATCGGCATCACGCCCCTACTGGCCATGGCGTACGAACTCCTCGCCACCGGTGCGGACTTCAAGCTGCACTACGTGGCGCGGAGCCGGGCCGAGGCGGCCTTCGCGGACCGGCTGGAGGAGTCCGCCTTCGCCGACCGGGTCGTCCTCCACCTCGGGCACGGGCGGAAGGCGGCGGTCAAAGCGCTCTCCGCCGCGCTCACCGATCTCCCGGCGAGCGCACACGTCTACACCTGCGGGCCGCAGGGCTTCATGGAACAGGTCACCGCGCTCGCGGCCCGAAGTGTCCCGGAGGACCAGATCCACTCCGAGCTGTTCCAGGCGGTGGACCAGCCGGACGCCGCCCCCGGCGAGAGCTTCGAGGTCGAGCTCGACACCGGCGAGGTCTACACCGTGCCCGCCGACAAGAGCATCGCCGAAGTGCTGGAGGACAACGGGGTCCCACTCGACACCTCCTGTCGCGAAGGCATCTGCGGCACCTGCGTCCTACGGGTCCTCGACGGCGAGCCCGACCACCGCGACCACTGCCTGACCGCCAGGGAAAAGGCGGCAGGCGACCAGATCGCCGCGTGTGTCTCACGCTCCAGGTCACCTCGGTTGGTGGTCGAGCTGTGGTGAGCCGGCACGCCGAGCGATGCGCCGCGCCGGAGACCGGCGCAGAGAGGAACAGACGACCATGAACGCGTACGACACCCAACGCGCCGCGACTCAGGCGGACTTCAGGGAGGCGATGGCGCACCTTCCCGCGGCCGTCAACATCCTGACGACGGACGGACCGAACGGCCGTTGCGGCATCACCGTCAGTGCGGTCTGCTCGGTGACCGACGCTCCGCCGACCGTCCTGGTCTGCGTCAACCGCAAGAGCGCCATGCACGACGTCTTCAGCGCCAACGGCCGCGTGTGCGTCAACGTACTCGGCGGGGACCAGCAGGAGCTGGCGCTGCACTTCGCCGGCGCGACCGAGGCGTCCATGGCCGAGCGCTTCACCTGGGACGTCTGGGACCGGACTCACAACGTGCCGGTGCTCAAGGACGCGGTGGTGACCGTAGTCGGCACCATCAAGGACTCCAAGGCCATGGGCACCCACAGCGTGCTGTTCGTCGAGATCGAGCAGATCCGCACCCGGCCGGGCGGCCACAGCCTCGTCTACTTCAACCGCAGCTTCCACCGGCTGGACCCGGCGCCGCCGGTCGCCTGTTGAGAAACAGCCTGTTGAGGAACATCCCTACTCCGAAAGCAGGTTGACGTGCCCTCACTGATCTCCGCCGCGGAGGATCCACGCAAAGCGGTCGACGGCGCGCTGCGGCGCCTGGCCGAGACCGAGCCGGACATCCGCGCCTGGGCTCTCGTCGACGCGAAGGGTGCGCGCAAGGCGGCCGAGGGCGTCACGAACGGGCCGCTGCGGGGTGTGCCGGTCGGCGTCAAGGACATCGTCGACGTCGCCGGGCTGCCCACCGAGTGTGGGTCCACGCTCCGGCGAGGGCGGATCGCCACATCCGACGCCTGGCTGGTCGACCGGCTGCGCCGGGCGGGCGCCGTACCGCTGGGCAAGACGGTCACCACCGAGTTCGCGTACTTCCAACCGGGTCCGACCCGCAACCCGCACAACCTCGCCCACACTCCGGGCGGTTCCTCCAGTGGGTCCGCGGCGGCGGTCGCGGCCGGCGTGGTGCCGTTGGCGCTGGGCTCGCAGACGGCGGGTTCGCTGACCCGGCCGGCGTCCTTCTGCGGTGTCGCCGGGTTTGTCGCCCCGGTCGGCGCCTGGTCGACCCGGGGGTTCACCGGGCTCAGCCCGAGCTTGGACGCGCCGGGACTGATCACCGCCGGAGTCACCGAACTGGCCCTCGTGGTCGAGGCAGTCGGCGGCACCAGGGCCGAACTCCCGGAGAGAATAAGGGTGTTGGTCTGGCCCGGCACCGAACTGGCCGACATCGACCCGGCGATGCTCGACGCGCTGAACCACACCGCCAGGGCCCTGGCAGCAGCTGGCGCCGAGACGAACGACCTGGGCGACCAGGTCCGGACACCCGAACTCGCCGAGACCCACGCCACCGTCATGGCGTGGGAGGCCGCGCGATCCCTGGCCGCCGAGGCGGAGCACCCGGAGTCGCTGAGCACGCCCCTGCGCGAACTGCTGGAGCGTGGTCGCCGGACCTCCAAGGGCGAGTACCGCAGGGCGCAGGACACCGCCCGCACCGCCCGTGCCCGTGTCCTGGACCTGCTCACCCGGGTCGACGTGATCCTCGCTCCGGCCGCCCCCGGCCCCGCCCCGTTCGGCCTGGAGGCCACCGGCACCCCTGTGCTCAGCCGCCCGTGGCAATTGCTCGGCCTGCCCGTCGTCACCGTCCCCGGCCACCGCGACCCGCACGGTATGCCGCTCGGCCTCCAACTCATCGGCCACCGCGACCGCGTGGCCCGCCTGCTCGGCATCGCCCGGCACACGGAGGCGGTCATCCAGGAAATCTCGGGCGGCACCCGATGAAGATCACCGCGATCGAGACGATCCCGTACTCGATCCCCTATCTGAAACCCCTTCGCTTCGCCAGCGGTGAGGTGCACAGCGCCGAGCACGTGCTCGTCCAAGTCCGCACCGACGAAGGGCTGTTCGGAGTCGCCGACGCACCGCCCCGCCCCTTCACCTACGGCGAGACTCAGCAGTCCGTGATCGCCGTCATCGAGAAGATCTTCGCCCCGCAGCTCATCGGCATGGACGTGTTCGCCCGCGAGCAGGTGCACGCCCGTCTCCACCGCACCGTCGGCAATCCGGCCGCCAAGTCGGCCGTGGACATGGCCCTTTGGGACGTCGCCGGCCAGGCTCTGGGCCAACCTGTCACCCAACTCCTCGGCGGCTACACCGACCGGATGCGCGTCTCGCACATGCTCGGCTTCGACGCCCCGGAGCGGATGGCCGCCGAAGCCGAGCGCATCCGCGACACATACGGCATCACCACCTTCAAGGTGAAGGTCGGGCGGCGGCCGATCACGCTCGACCTCGATGTGTGCCGGGCGCTCCGCGACGTCCTGGGCGGCGAGGCCGAGTTGTACGTCGACGGCAACCGCGGCTGGACCGCCTCGGAGTCCGCCGCCGCCCTGCGCGCACTCGAACCCGTCGGCATCACACTCGCCGAGGAACTGTGCCCCGCCGACGACGTGCTGGGACGCCGTCGGCTCGTACGGCAGTGTCCCGTGCCGTTCGTCGCGGACGAGTCCGTCACCACTCCCGCGGAGGTCACCCGCTCCCTGCTGGACGGCGCGGCCACCGCGATCAGCGTCAAGACCGCCCGCACCGGCTTCACCCAGTCCCAGCGCGTGCTGTTCCAGTGCGAGGGGATGGGCGCCGAGGTGGTGATGGGCAACCAGATCGACGGCCAGCTGGGCACGGTGTGCACCGTCGCCTTCGGCGCCGCGTACGCCGCCGCCTCCCACCGCGCCGGCGAACTGTCCAACTTCCTGGACATGAGCGACGACCTGCTCACCGAACCGGTCACGATCACCGACGGCACGCTCGCCGTGCGGGACCTGCCCGGTCTGGGCGTCGCGATCGACCCGGACAAGCTCACCCGCTACCGCCAGGACCGCTGAACCGCTTTTTCCCGACCGGCAAAGGAGCCGCGCACCATGTCCGACACCACCTTGAAAGCCACCGCCGCCGCATCCGGTGCTTCCGCCACCGACCGCTTCCGCACCGACAAGGCCACCTCGACCGGCCGGCCCGTCGCCGACACGGAGCGCGTCAACACCCTTGCCACCGAACTGATATCCGCCGTGCACGACGTCATCCGCCGGAACCAGGTGACGTACAAGGAGTACAACGCCCTCAAGTCGTGGCTGATCTCTGTCGGAGAGGACGGCGAGTGGCCGCTCTTCCTGGACGTGTGGATCGAGCACGTCGTCGAGGAGGTCGCGAGCGCCGACCGCAAGGGAAGCAAGGGAACCATCGAAGGGCCGTACTACGTACCGGGCGCTCCCGACCTCCCCAGTGTCAGCACCCTGCCGATGCGCAAGGAAGAGTCCGGCACCCCACTCCTCTTCCAGGGCCAGGTCACGGGGGTCTCGGGTGAGGCACTGTCCGGCGCCCTGCTGGAGATGTGGCAGGCCGACGACGACGGCCTGTACGCGCAGTTCGCACCCGGCATCCCGCAGTGGAACCTCCGCGGTGCCATCACCACCGACGACGAGGGGCGCTTCGCGGTGCACACCATCCAGCCCGCTCCGTACCAGATCCCCACCGACGGATCCTGCGGCAAGCTCATCGCCGCCGCCGGCTGGCACCCCTGGCGCCCGGCCCATCTGCACCTGAAGGTCTCCGCGCCGGGCTACGAGACGCTCACCGCCCAGTTGTACTTCCGCGGCGGCGAACACGTCGAGGACGACGTGGCCTCCGCCGTCAAGCCTGAACTTGTCATAGACCCGCAGCCGACGGGCGACCGTGGCAACCAGGTCACCCACGACCTCGTCCTCGATCCCGCTTCCTGACCGGAGACCGTCTTGCTCTTCGCCGTCCACATGACCGTCAACCTGCCGCCCGATCTCGACCCCGCGCTCCAGGCATCGACCGTCGCCACCGAGAAGGAGTACGCCCAGAAGCTCCAACACTCCGGCGAATGGCTGCACTTGTGGCGCTGCGCCGGTCAGTACGCCAACCTCAGCGTCTTCGACGTCATCGACAACGACCGGCTCAACGAACTCCTGTGGGGCCTACCGCTCTTCCCGTACATGGACGTCACGGTGACCCCGCTGGCCCGGCATCCGTCCGCCGTCCGCTGACCCCCTCATCTCCCCGCCTCGGTCAGTCCTTGAGGGCGCCGGTGGCCAGTCCGCCCTGCCAGTAGCGCTGCAGAAGGAGGAATGCCCGCGACGAGAGGGAGGACCGAGATGAGGGATCCGGTGATGACGATGGAGAAGAGGGCGTGGGCGCCGCCCAACCCACCTGCCTGGGCCTGCCATTGGGCGAGTCCGATGGTCACCGGGTACAGCTTCGGGTTGTTGAGCATGATCAGCGGCAGGAAGTAGTTGTTCCAGCTGGCCACGAGCTGGAAGAGCAGGACCGTGACGAAGCCCGGCGCATCAGCCGGAACCCCACCTGCCAGAAGGTACGCAGGGCACCGGCGCCTTCCATCCGTGCGGCGTCGATGAGAGTGTCCGGCACCGCTCCGTCCGCGTAAACCCGCATCAGGTAGATGCCGAAGGGGCTGATCAGCATCGGGATGATCACCGCGAGCGGGGTGTTGACCAGGCCGATCTTGCTGAACAGCAGATACGCCGGGAAGGTCAGCACCGTGCTGGGCACCATGGTCGAGCCCAGCACGATCGAGAAGAGCAGATTGCGACCCGGGAAGCGGAACTTGGCGAAGGCGTATCCGCCCAGCGCCGCCAGGAAGGCCGAGCCGACGGAGCTGATCCCGGCGTAGAGCGCGGTGTTGAGGAGCCACCGGCAGTAGATGCCGTCGTTGTAGGTGAATACGTCGCGGAGGTTGCCGAAGAGGTCGAAGCCGCCGCCGAACCACAGCCCGAAGGTGGAGAAGAGGGACCCGTTGTCCTTGGTGGCGGAGACCACGAGCCAGAACAGCGGCAACAGGAGTACACCAGGCACGCCAGCATCGCCAGGGTGAGCAAATTGCTGCGGCGGGGCATCGAGGAGGATGCCGAAGCGGGAGCGGGAGCGGTTTTGCTGGTCACGACCGGCGGGTCTTCCGTTGGGACGCGAGCTGGACGACGTAGGAGACGACGACGATCACCGCGCCGAGCAGGAAGGAGACGGCCGAGGAGTAGTTCACTTCCTGGTTGGTGAAGACGAGCGTGTAGGCGTACATGTCCGGGGTGTACGAGGTGCTGATGGCCTGCGGCGCGAGCGCGGACAGCAGCTTGGGCTCCTTGAAGAGCTGGAAGGTGCCGATCACCGAGAAGATCACGCTGAGCAGCAACGCCGGCCGGCTGGCGGGGATCTTGATGTGCCAGGCGACCCGGAGCGCGCCCGCGCCGTCCACGGCCGCCGCCTCGTACAGCGTGGGCGACACCGACTGCAGTGCGGCGAACATAATGATCATGTTGTAGCCGACGAACTCCCACGTCACGACGTTGGCGAGCGAGGCGAGAATCCAGTGCGGGCTGAGGAATGCGGGGGTGCCCAGACCGACGCCCCGGGCCAGTTGGGCGAACGGGCCGAAGTCCGGGCCGTACAGATAGCCCCACATGAGCGCGGCGATCACAATCGGGATCGCGTACGGCACGAAGATGCCCAGCCGGATGAGCCGCGGGAAGCGCAGCCGGCCGCTGTCCAGGGCCAGCGCGAAGAGCAGCGAGGCGGCCAGCATGACCGGCACCTGGATGACCAGAAACCGCGCCACCGTCGCACGCCTTCCCGGAACAGCGCATCGTCCAGCGCCCGCCGGTAGTTGCCCAGTCCGGCGAAGACGTCGCCGCCGACCAGCTGCGACCGGAACAGGCTGAGATAGCCCGCGTAGCCGAGGGGGACCACGAGCAGCGCGGAGAACAGAATCATGAAGGGGGCGACGAACCCGTACGCGGTCAGCGCCTCGCGGGTGGAACTCCGCCACGGGCGGCGGGACTTGGGGACGACCGGCGGCGGGACGCGGCGCGCGGCCGCCGGTGGGACGGTCTGGCTCATGTCGTACCTTCCCCCGGCCCCCGCGGACACTGATGGTGACCTCTGCGGGGGCGCGGTGTGCTCCGGTCAGCTGCCACCGACGGTGAAGCCCTGTTGCTTGTCGCCGGAATCAGGGGTTCATTGACGCGACAGCAAGCCCCCACTTAGATTTGCGTCGATACATTGACATCCATCAAAGGATTCGACGATGCCGCGCAAAGCCATCCTCCTCGTCCATACCAACGCCGCCGGCCCCGAACACGAAGCCGCGTTCGACACCTGGTACGAGCAGGTGCACATCCCGCAGTTGCTGGAGCGCGTACCCGGCATCGTGAGTGCCACCCGCTTCACGGCCTCCCCGGCCGGACCGCCCGCCGAGCACCGCCACCTGGCCCTGTACGAGATCGAGGCCGAGGACCCGGGCGCGGTGCTGGGTGCCATCGGGGAGGCGGCGGCCGCCGGTAAGCTCGACATGTCGCCGGCGATGGACAGCCGACCTCCGGTGATGACCCTGTACGAGCCGGCGCCGAGCGCCTGAGCGGGCGCGGCACCGAGCCGGGCAGGTCGGCCCGCCGCCCCTGGTCAGCGACGCGTCCACCTGCGGGGCAACCGCGAGAAAGAAGAGTCGAGATGAGCTCGGACGACGCCGTGCTTCTGGGAGAACCGGCGCCAGGCGTACGGCTGATCACGCTCAACCGCCCGGCCGTGCGCAACGCCATGACCGCCGAGGTGACTGCCGCCTGGTCGGACGCGCTGGCCGTGGTCATCGAGGACGATGACGTGCGGGTGCTCGTGGTCACCGGAGCCGGGAGTTCGTTCTGCTCGGGCGCCGATCTCTCCTGGCTCGACCAGGGATCGGCGCGGGACAACACGCCGGACCGGATGAGGCAGCGGATGCTGCCGTTCTACCGGACCTGGCTCGCGCCCAGGGAGCTGCCCTTCCCCGTAATCGCCGCGGTCAACGGACCCGTTGTCGGGGCGGGGCTGTGCCTGGCCCTGGCGTGCGACCTACGGTACGCAAGTACCTCCGCCAGGTTCAGCACACCGTTCGTCTACCTGGGAACCCATGGCGGTATGGCCGCGACCTGGCTGCTCCAGGAAGCGGTCGGCGTGCCGCGCGCACGCGACCTCCTCTACACGGGGCGCGAACTGCGGGCCGACGAGGCCGCCGCGTGGGGACTGGTCACCGAAGTGGCGGACAACGCCCTGGAACGCTCCCTCGAAGTGGCCCGGCGCATCGCGAGCGCCGCGCCGATCGCGACCCGGCTGACGAAGGCCGGGCTTGAGCAGTCGGCCAACGGGCTTGCCGCGTCGCTTCAGTGGGAGGCGCTGGCCCAGCCGGTGACGATGGCGACCTCGGACATCCACGAGGGGATCCGGGCCAAGAGGGAGCACCGCAACCCGCTGTTCATGGGCGACTGAGGGGCCCGCTCCGGACGTTCGGTAAGCGGACCGGGGCCTACCGGACCGGCTGCGAACCGACTCGGATCAGGCCTTCCTGCGCGACCGTCGCGACAAGGGCGCCGCGGCGGTCGAAGACCGTACTGCGGCACAGCGCCCGGCCACCGCCGGCCCACGACCCCTCTTGCGCGCAGAAGAACCAGTCGTCGCCGCGGAAGGCGGCGTCGTGGAACCACACGGCGTGGTCCAGGCTCACCGCCAGCATCCCCGATGTACCCATCCGAAGACCGTGCGGAGGCAGGGCCGCGGCGAGGAGGAACAGGTCCGACACCAGGGCGAGGGTGCAGGCGTGCGGGAGGGGATCGGCACCCAGGGGTTCGCGTGCTCGGAACCACACGCCGTGGCGCGGCGGAGCGGTGGTGCCGGCGGCCACTCCCGGTGGGGCGCCGACGAAACGCATGTCGAACGGGAAGCGGGCTCGGATGCCTCGGTACCACTCCCGCCCCCGCGCGTCCGGGAGTGACTCCTCCGGAGTGGGCAGCGACTCCGGGTCGGGTACGTCGAGCACCGCCGCCTGGTGGGTGAGCCCTGGCTCCGGCCGGTGGAACGAGGCGGTCAGCTGGAGCAGTTCCGTCCCCTGTTGGACGGCGGCAACCCGGCGGGTGGCGAACGTGGTGCCGTTCCGCACGATCTCCACCTGGTAGTCGACCGCGCCCGAGGTCTCGCCGGAGCGCAGGAAGTGGGCGTGCAGACTGTGCGCCCTGAACTCCTCGGGGACCGTTCGTCCCGCCGCGCAGAGTGCCTGTGCCACGGTCTGGCCGCCGAAGAGCCGCGCCGTGCCGATGTTGGCGCCGACAGCACGGAAGCCGGACGGCGACGACCGGTGCAGGTCGAACAGGCCGTTCAGGTCGGGCGGGTGACCGTCGGCCTGCTCCGCCCGGCGATCTGACGGGGCGTTGTCCATGCCGGTCGGCTGCGCGGCGGATCCGGTCTCCTGCATGGGAACTCCTCTCCGGTCGTACGTGCGCCACGGCCGCACCGGCTGATCCTCCGGCGGGCCGCGAGTCGGGAGTCGATTCGTCGGAGTTATCGGACGCCTTGCGGTAATGCGCACGACACTAGCGCGTCCGGCTGCCGTGGGCTAATACTGTGCCTCACCGACGTAAATCTCTCGAAGTATCGAAATGATGCGGGGATGTCCGATCCCGCTCCGTGCGGCATCCCTGCACGGATCCGGTGATCTCACCGAACACGCGGCCCCGAACGAGTTCGTCCTCGCCCTCCGGGCGCGCACCCTCCCCTGCCGAGTTCGTCGCACCCCAGCCCGCCCGGCCCGGACACCCCGCGGCCGACCGCCCTGCCCGTCCGGGGCTCATAGCCCCTGCCGACGGTCGGCACCCCGTGCCCGACCTGCCACGCCACGCCCCGCCGTACCCCGCCACGAAGCCGTCCGCCCCGGGGAAACGGCACTCCTCAGCGGAATCCGCTGTCCCGTACGGCCCGCCGGCACCGTCCGCACCGCATGTACTCAAAGGAGAGGCCATGACCGATGTCGCCAAGCTGACCCACCCCGACGCGGAAGATCCCCCTCAGCCGAAGCAGCGTTCCACAGCGCACTATCTGCTGGTCACGGTCGCGGTGATGCTGATGATGGAGGCGACGGTCTTCTCCGCCGTCATGTTCACCAACATCCTGCACGACATGATCCCGCCGTTCACCCCGGGCCAGCTGCCATGGATCGTGACCATCACCTTCCTGGTCGGCAGCGCTCTCCAGCCGCTCGCCGGAAAGCTCTCCGACGTGTTCGGCTACAAGCGGCTGTTCATGGCGGCGGCGGTGCTCTTCCTCGCCGGCTCGCTCCTCGGGGCGCTCACGTCCTCGTTCCCGATGATGATGGTGGCACGGGTCCTCCAGGCCTCCGTCATCGCGATGCCCGGCGTCAACTACGCGTTCTTCCGCGAGTACCTGCCCAAGCGGATGGTCCCCATCGTGATCGGCCTGAGCGCGACGGGAATCGGCGTGGCCGTCGCCATAGGGCCGATCATCAGCGGCGCACTGGTGGGCTCGTTCAGCTATCACTCCGTCTTCTGGTTCTGCTTCCTCTACATGCTCGCCCTCGCGCCCGTCCTGTACTTCGGCGTACCCGACGTCGGACGCCGGAACAAGCACAGGATCGATGTCGGGGGCGCGTTCCTGCTCACCCTCGGCATCGGCATGCTGCTGTTCGGCTTCACCCAGAGTTCGAGCGAGGGGTGGACGTCGGTCGCCACGCTTCTGCCTTTCGCGATCGCGGTGCTGTCGTTCATCGGGTTCGTCATCCTGGAGAACGGCCTGCCCGAACCGCTGATCGACATCAAGCTGCTGGCCAGTCCGGCGCTGCGGACCTCACTGCTCATCGCGCTGTTCGCCTCGGTCCCCACGTCGTCCTCCGGATTCCTGATCCCGCAGATGCTGGAGAGCCGCACCGGAGACGGAGTGTCGTACGGAATGGGCATGTCGTCCTTCCACACCGGCCTGTTCGGGTTGTTCACGGGTGTTGTGACGATGATCTGCGGACCGCTCGGCGGCTACCTGTGCCGTCGCCACTCGCCGCGGCTGGTCGTCCTGATGTGCTCCGCGATCGGGACCGTCGCCTCGGTGGTCGTCGCGTTGGCGCACGACCACCTGTGGCAGTACGCGATCAGCATGATGCTGTTCGGGGTCGCGTCGGGCTTCTACTACGCGGGAACGGTGAACCTGGTCATCGAGGCCGTTCCGCCACGTCTCACCGGTGTGAGCGGCGGGCTCCAGGCGACGACATCCGCGCTCACGTCGGGAGCCGTGCCGGTGCTGGCAACCGTGGTGCTCGCTCTCTACGTGGTGGGGGGCGCCAGCCCCGCTTACGCCGGGAAGGGTTATACCTACGTCTTCCTGGGCGCGGCGGTGTTCGGCGTGATCGCAGTCGTGCTGAGCGTGTTCATGCGGCACGGCCGCGCGCAGGCGACGGGCGGCGCGGCGGTGACCGACTGACACGTGGCCGCCCCACCTCTTCGCCGCCGTCCCGGTCCGACAGCCGGGGCGGCGGCGAAGGCTGTGACGCAACAGACAGACCGGGCGCTTCGGCAGCGTGGACGGAAAGCCTTACGGTAAGTATGTTGATAGGAAACCGTGCGACGTACTTCCAGATGGGTTCCGCGGATCTGAAGTCCGGTGTACCGAGCGAAGGGGTCACGCGTGCCGCACGAGCCGGACAGCGTCACTGTCACCGGGAAGGTCCAGCGCCAGGCTTGGCTGGACCGTGTTCTGCCCCCCGTGGAGCAGGTCAGGCCGGGCCTGTGGTCGATCCCTACGGTGTTCCCGAACAATCCGCTGCGCTACGTGCTGAGTTACGCGGTCGACTACGCCGGCGGAGTCGCGCTCGTCGACACCGGATGGCCGTGCGAGGACGCCTGGGACGGACTGGTGTCCGGCCTCGGCGAGGCCGGCTGGGAGATCGGCGATGTCCGGGCCGTGTTGGTCACCCACGGGCACGCCGACCATTTCGGCCTGGCCCGCCGGGTTCGCGAGGCCAGTGGAGCGTGGATTGCGATGCACGAGGCGGACGCGCGTCCGCAACGGGAGTTCGCCGAGACCGGCCCCGACGCCTACGACCGGGCCCACAAGGTCTGGCTCGCTGGCCGCGGCGTGCCGCTCGACGGACCGGCTGACGCCGAACAACCGCGTCCGGAGATGTTCGAGCGGTTCGACGTGGTGCCCGACCGGCTGATCCAGGACGGTGACCGGCCGCTGGGCGCGCGGTCCTCGCTCTCGGCGATCTGGACCCCCGGCCACACGCCGGGGCACGTCTGTTTCTTCGACGCGGAGCGGAACGTGATGCTCACCGGGGACCACGTCCTGCCGAGGATCACCCCGAACATCAGCCCGCTGCCGGGCGTCGAGGACGACGTGCTGGGCGACTACCTGTCCTCGCTGCTGCTACTGGCCGAGTACGGCGACGCCGAGGTCCTGCCGGCACACGAGTACCGGTTCGCCGGTCTGAACCGGCGCGTGCACGACCTCAGACGCCACCACGCCGACCGCCTGGCCGAGGTGATCGACGTGGTCCGCGCCGAGCCCGGCGCGGACACGGCCGCCGTCACAGCGGGACTGCGATGGAGTCGGCCCTGGTCGCGGATGCAGGGCACGGCCCGCCGCTTCGCGATTGGCGAGGCCTATGCGCACCTCGTCCACCTGGCTCGCACCGGGTCCGTCGTGAACAAGGGGGTCGATGTCGACGCCTGGCACCCGATCCTCGACGCCCCGCCGGAACTCGGCTGAGCCGCCCCGGGGCCGTGGCGTGCGCGGTGCCGATCCACGCTGCACTACCAGGTCGGGAGCGTTCCGTCGGATTCGTGACCGGCCGACACGGCCGTACCCGGACCCTGTCCGGCGTCGGCGCCGGGTCCGGAAGTCAGCGCCCGCATGTCGTCGATGAGAGCGTGCAGCACGTCGTCCCGCAGGGTGTAGTAGAAGTTCCGGCCCTCCTTGCGGACGGCGAGCAGGCCCGCCTGCACCAGGATCTTCGTGTGGTAGGAGATCGTGGGCTTGGACACCTCCAGGGTGTCCTCCAAGGTGCTGGCGGCGAGTTCGCCGACCGCGGCGGCCTGCGAGACGATGCTCCAACGCACCGGATCGCCCAGGGCCTTGAAGACATCCGCGGGACGGAGTTCCGGCGACGCCGCGGCCTGCCGCAACCTGCTGGTTCCGGCGATCCTGGCCATGGGTGCCGCCCTTCCCTTCCGTCTTTTCCGCTGCCCATGGTAGCGCCGTGTACAGCACCGGAATCGCTGGTGGTGGCCGTTCCCGCTCGTGACGGGGCTTCGCATCCCGGCAAGCATAGAAGTACCGAATCATTCTGTCCGGTTGATCCGATCGGACACGTCATTCCTCGCGGAGGTCCTCCAGATGCCCGACGACGCCGTGCCCTCGGCCAGCACTCTCTATCTCGACGGCGCGTGGAGTGCCGCTGACTCGGGCGAGGAGTTCGCGGTGACGAACCCCGCCGACGGCACCATGCTCGGGCGCGCCGCCGACGCCGGTGCCGCCGAGACCCGCCGGGCGATCGAGGCGGCGAGCCGTGCGTTCCCGTCCTGGTCGACGGCGACCGCTTACGAGCGAGCAGCCGTCCTTGAGCGCGCGCACCGTGCGATGACCGACGACGCCGAGCGGCTGGCCCGGCTGATGACCCGGGAACAGGGCAAGCCGATCCGGGCGGCCCGCAACGAGGTGCGCTACGCCGCGGAATTCCTGAGCTGGTACGCGGCGGAGGCGAAGCGGGTCTACGGCACGACGATCCCCTCGTCCCGCGCCGGTCACCGGTTCCTGACGATGCGCCAGCCGGTCGGCGTCGTCGCCGCGATCACACCGTGGAACTACCCGATGTCGATGATCACCCGCAAGGTCGCTCCGGCGCTGGCCGCAGGCTGCACGGTCGTGCTCAAGCCCGCCGAGCAGACGCCGTTGTGCGCCGCCGCGGTCGTCGGCCTGCTGCACGCGGCCGGCGTTCCGGCGGGCGTGGTCAATCTGGTCACCACGAGCGACCCGGGTCCCGTGGCCGACGCCCTGCTGGCGGCCCCGGAGGTACGCAAACTGACGTTCACCGGGTCCACCGACGTCGGCAGGACGCTCAACGCCAAGGCGGCTCGAACGGTGAAGCGGGTCTCGCTGGAACTGGGCGGCCACGCGCCGTTCATCGTGTTCGGCGACGCGGATCCCGCACGGGCCGCGAAGGGGCTGAGCCTGGTCAAGTTCCTCAACACCGGGCAGGCATGCATCTGCCCGAACCGCGTCTTCGTCCACCGTCCACTGCTCGACGACTTCCTCGACGTGCTGGTCGAGCGGGTGCGGGCGATGAGGGCGGGCAGCGGGCTGGCCGACGGCGTCACCATCGGACCGCTGATCGACGCCGCCGCGATGGCGAAGATGCAGCGCCAGGTCTCCGACGCGCTGGACAAGGGAGCGAAGGTCCTCGCCGGCGGCGAGCGACTGCTCGACGAGGGCTTGGCCGACGGGCAGTTCTTCGCCCCGACGGTGCTCACCGGGGTCTCGCCCGACATGGATGTCTACTACGAGGAGACGTTCGGCCCGATCGCCCCAGTGATCCCGTTCGACGACGAGGAGGAGGTGATCGCGATGGCGAACGACACCGCGTACGGCCTCGCCGCCTACGTGTACACGAACGATCTGTCGCGCGCCCTGCGGGTCTCGGAGGCGCTGCGGTTCGGGATCGTGGGCATCAATGACATCAATCCGACGGGTGCCGCGGCACCGTTCGGCGGGATCAAGGAGAGCGGCCTGGGCCGTGAGGGCGGCCCGCAGGGAATCGACGAGTACCTCGACACCAAGCTGGTCGGCATCTCGTTCTGACCGGCTTCCCTGCCAGGTCACACGCCGGCGCCGCCCCTGAGGGACGGCGCCATGGCGGTTCGTCAGGAGACGTCGCCCGCCCGGCCGGGCCTCCAGGTCAGCGCGAGCAGCGTGGCGGTGCCGAAGGCTCCCAGCAGTACGGCGACACCGCCGCCGCCCCAACCGGTCAGTTCCGTGCCGATCAAGTGGTCCACCGACGCGGTGCCCGGTCCGAGTGCCGCCAGCGCGACTGCCACCACGCCGATCAGCAGGACGTATTCGTACCCCTCCTTGAACACGAAGAAGCCGTTCGCCCGGTGCGCGAGGAGGCCGGCGATCGCCATCACGCTGATGACCGCGGCGCAGGCGAAGGAGGTGAGGAATCCCGCCGCCAGGGCTGCACCGGCTCCGATCTCGGTGACGACGCTGGCCCACGCCTGGAGCCTTCCGTGCCGCAGGCCCAGGCCTTCGAACCAGCGCGCGGTGCCGGCGATGCGGCCGCCACCGCGCCAGTGGTTGTACCCATGGGCGATCATGATGACGCCCAGCACCAACCGGACCGCGACGAGCGCCACTTCCTGGGCGTCCATGGTCACACCCGCACGGGCTCGGCCGACCCGGCCCGGACCGCGGACCGTGCGGCGGGGTCCACGGCGGGTCCCGCGGTGAGGCCGAGCAGCGCGGCGAGCTCTCCCCGGTGGTGGGCCGAGTCGCCGAACAGCAACTCCCCCGACTTGATCCGGCGCAGATACAGGTGGGCCGGATGCTCCCAGGTGAACCCGATGCCGCCGTGGACCTGGATGTTCCGCTCCGCCGCCAGAGTGCACGCCTCGCTGGAGTACGCCTTGGCCAGCGCGGCCGCCTCCGCCAGCCCCTCCTGGTCCTCCGCGGCCACGCGGGCCGCGTACCGGGCGACCGCGAGGGCGGACTCGGCGGTGACGAAGATGTCTGCGCACAGGTGCTTGACGGCCTGGAACGACCCGATCGGCTTCCCGAACTGCTCGCGGAGCTTGGCGTAGTCGACGGCCATCTCCAGGATCTTCTGCGTCGCTCCGGCGAGTTCGGCGGCGATGCCGACCGTCCCGAGCGCCAGCACATGGCGCTGCCCCGAGGTGAAATCGCCCCCGACCCGCCGCGCCTCGACGTCCGTGAGACGGACCCGGGCGATCTCGCGCGTCAGGTCGAGCCCGGCCAACAGCGTGCGCTCCAGCCCGGAGCTGTCCGCCGTCACGGCGAACAGCCCGAGCTCGCCCCCGGCCGGGGCGACGACGAGGAGGATGTCGGCGGCCCGGCCGTCGAGCACCGCCTCGACCTGACCGTTCAACCGCCACGTTCCTTCGGCGAACCGAGCGGTTGCCGTCGACTCGCCGGGCCGCCCGGTCAGCCCTTCCGAGAACGCGACGGTCGCGATCGTCGTGCCTTCGGCGATGGCCGTAAGCAGCTCGGCGGCGATCCTGTCGTCACCGGACGCCGTCAGCGCGCCGACGGCGAGGACGGCGTTGGAGAAGAAGGGGCCGGGCAACAGGCTCCGGCCCATCTCCTCCAGCACGACGCCCATTTCGACGAACGAGGTGCCCTGGCCGCCCAGTTCCTCGGGGACGAGGAGGCCGTGCAGGCCGAGTTGCTGCGCAAGCTGGTCCCACACCTCGGCATCGCGGCCGAGGCCCTCGTCGACGACCCGGCGTACGGCGCTCTCCGGCGCCTTGCGTTCGAGGAACGCCCGCACGGTGCGACGCAGCTCGCTCACTTCGGGGGCGAGTTCATGATCCATCGGTTCTCCGTAAGGTATGGGACGGTCGGCGGGGCGTGGTCAGGACGGCAGACCGAGGACGCGCTGGGCGAGGATGTTCTTCATCACCTCGGTGGTGCCCCCGGCGATCGTGGAGGCCCGGGCCCGCAGATAGTCCGTCATCAGCGTGTCGTCCAGGCCGGCGACGGCGCCGAGTCCACCGAGGGCGAGCTGGGTCTGCGCGAGCCGCTGCCCGAACTGGCTCCACTCCAGCTTGATGATCGACTGCTCCGGTCCCGGCTGGCCGGTGGCCCGGATCGACGCCAGGGACCGCTGCCCCAGGACGCCCACGACCCGGCCCTCCACCCAGCGCCGCACGAGTTCGTCGCGCAGCAGCAGGGAGAGCTCCTGTCCGGTCCGGTCGAAGCGCAGCGAGTCCACTACGGCCTCCACCTGCCGCTGGACCTGGGAGGCGTACGTCACGACGCCGCTGCGCTCGTGGCCGAGCGTGGTCATGGTGACGCCCCAGCCCTGGTTGAGCGGCCCGAGCAGGCTGCTGACGGGGACGCGCGCGCCGGTGAAGTACACCTCCGCGAACTCGGACTCCCCGGTGATCTGCCGGATCGGATGGCGCTCGACGCCAGGGGTGTCGAGCGGGATCAGCAGCGCGGAGATGCCCTTGTGCTTCGGCGCGTCCGGGTCGGTGCGCACCAGAAGCTGCATGTGCGAGGCGCGCACACCGTCCGAGGTCCAGATCTTCTGGCCGTCGATGACGAACTCGTCGCCGTCGAGGACAGCCCTGGTCCGGAGGCCGGCCAGGTCGGATCCGGTGCCGGGTTCGCTGAACCCCTGGCACCAGATCTCGCTGCCGTCGAGGATGGCGGGCAGGTGGCGGCGCTGCTCCTCGGTTCCCCACTGGGCGATGGTGGGGCCGACGTTGGCCACTCCGTAGATGCCGGCGGTGCCGGGAGCCCCGTACTCCGCCAGGACTTCGCTGCAGGCCAGCGCCTCCACGACGTCCAGGCCCCGGCCGCCGAACTCCTCGGCCCATTGGGGTGCCACCCAGCGGCCCTTCTGCAGTATGCGCTGCCAGGCCAGCTTCCCCTCGAACTCCGGTTGCTCGCCCCACTGTTCGCGGAAGGCGGGCAGGTGGGCGTCGAGGTAGTGGCGCAGCTCGTCTGTCGTGGTCACGACGCGGCTCCTTCGGTCACTGGTTCGGTTCCCCGCGCGTGGCACGGAAGAGGGTGGTCATCGGCTCGACCAGGCGGAGTGTCCTCAGCAGGTCATTGAGATGGGTGCAGCCGTGCGGGCCGACGAGTCTCCGGCGGACCTCCGGCTCGATCTCGCCGAGCGGAACTCCGTGCAGGCTCACGGCCGTTGCGGCGGCTGCCGGGCATTCCGGGAACGGCAGGGCGCCGGGACGTGCCGTCAGTTCCCGCACCACCGGGAGGCCGCCGACCCCGGCCGCGACGGTCGCCGTGATCTCGTACTCGTGGACGACGACCTCGATGCCGTCCGGGCGGCAGTACGTGTCGCGGAAGTATCCGTACACGCCGGTGACCGTGTCGGGGGTCACCTCGATGAGGCGCCGGCGCCGCATCCCTGCCCGGGGCGGAGGGGGGTCGGTGTGCCAGACCCGTTCGTCCCCACCGACGAGGTCGGGGGCGGGCGGACGCGACGTGAGCATGCCGGGGAGCGCATCGTCGGAGGTGGCCGCGGTGCCGTCGGCGGCCCAGCCCACGCACACCCCGATGACCGGGGATGGCCGCCGGTCGGCGGGCCGCGCGGGTGCGAACTGCTGCACCTGTGCGTAGCCGGAGATGATCCGCATACCCGGCAGGTCGTCGAGCAGGGCGGCCTGGAGGCCGACGCCGCCGGCCGGACCGAAGTGCGCCGTGAGCGCGCGGCGGAACCCGCGACGGGAGTCGATCCCGACCAGCTCGGCCGGCAACCGGCCGTCGGCCGCGTCACCCGTGGTGTCGTCGGCGTCCCGCAACGTGCCGTCCTGGTCCACCCGGGCACGGAACCGGTGGGTGGCGTGTTCGCGGGTGTGTCCCCCGCCATCGGCAACGAGATCCCTGCCCCGTGCGTCGATCAGTGTCCCCGCGTGCCAGGTGCCGTCGGGGCGCGCGTCGACGGTGGTGGTGCGACGGATCGAGCCGCCACTGATCGGCGCCGGACTCCCCGGCGCGGAACGGCCGTCGGGCGCGCCCACGGAGCCCGGCGCCTGCCTGCCCGTTTCCGAACCGAACGGCATGACTCGGCCTCCTTCTTCGTCGGTCACCGTCAGGAGGTGAGAACCATGGCCCCGCACTGCGGTCCGTGCGCGTTGGCGACGACCGCCACGTCGGCACCGGCGACCTGGCGGTCGCCGCATTCGTCACGCAGTTGGAGGACCGCCTCGTTGAGGAAGCTGAGACCGTGCAGCCGGCCCTCGGCCAACTGACCGCCGTTGGTGTTGAGCGGCAGTCGGCCGCCCGGACCGATCGTCCGGCCGCCGTCCACCCAGTCTCCGAACTCGCCGAGGCCGCAGAGGCCCAGGGCCTCCACCCAGGAGATGGTGATGTGGGTGAAGCCGTCGTAGAGCTCGGCCACCTTGACGTCCTGGGGTGTCACCGACGAGCGTTCCCACAGCCGGCTGCCGCAGCCGATGGTGCCGCCGAAGACGAGGTCGTCGGCGAAGCTCCAGCTCGGGCGGGAGCCCGTCCCCTGGGCCATCGCGTCGACGACGACCGGCTTCCTGCGCAGGTCCGCCGCCCGCTCGGTCGACGTGATCACCGTGGCGCAGGCACCGGTCACCGGGTAGTCGCAGTCGAACAGGCGCAGCGGCTCCGCGATGTAGCGCGAGGACAGGTAGTCGTCCATGGTGATCGGGGTCCGCAGGACGGCCCGGTCGTTGAGGGCGGACCAGCGGCGGGCGTTGACGGCGATGTGGCCGTAGTCCTCCTCGCTGCCGCCGAAGTCGACGAAGCGCCGGTACTTGCGCATTCCCATGGACGGGATGACCGCGCCGTAGTCGCCGTACGGTGCCAGGAACTGGGCCGGACCGTCGGCCGGCGGGAACTCCGCCTTGCCGCTCTGCTGGCCCCACTCCCGGGTCACCGACCTGAACACCAGGGCGGTCTCGCAGGCACCGGACGCCACGGCCATCACGGCGTTCTGCGCCGCCGCGAGGCCTGAGGGGCCCGAGGCCGAGTTGTCACCGAACACAGCGAGGTCGCGGATACCCAGCATCCGCTGCATCTCGACGGCGATCTGAGTGCCCTGTCCCGGGTATTCGAAGATCCCGTCGATGTCGGCCGTCGTCAGACCGGCGTCCCCGATCGCCTGCTTGGCGGCTGTCACCGCGAGCGGCCGGGAGTCGACTCCCGTCTCGCGGTGGATGGTGGAGTAGCCGACGCCGACGACGGCGGTGGCACGGGTTCCGATGGCCACGGTTCAGGTTCCGTTCTGCTGGGTGGGGCGGAACTGGGGCAGTGTCATGTCCCCGCGTTGTTCGTAGACGGCTTCGAGGGGGTCGCCGCGTTTGAGGTCGGCGGGGTCGGCCTGGACGATGTTGGTCTGGATGCGGATGCCGGGTGCGTCGTCGAGCTGGACCTGGGCGATGACGTAGGGCAGGGAGTCTG
>NZ_JBICXA010000015.1:199704-314749 GCF_043200035.1 Streptomyces sp. NPDC048504 | reverse complement strand
ATTGCCCGCCTGGCAGCCACGAGGAGTCGCGGTCCAGCACTCGAACGCCCCCAGGAACTACCGCTCCCTCGGAACGCCCTCAACAAGGGATTAGGCAGCCACCAGGGGGCGAGCCTCGAAGAACAGGGGGCCGATCGGGCTGAACACGGGCAGGCTCCAAGAGACTGCCCGATCCGCTGGCCAGCGTAAGGCCCCCCGTTCACTCGCCCCATGGCAGCTCCCGCCCAAAGCCTCTACGGCCGGCGGCGTGCCCAAACCGCGCCACTACCAGAGCAAAGCCCCACCCCCGCCAGAGCCTTTCGAGAGCGGGGGAACATCTCGATCAACTGCACCAGCGGGGGCGGGAATCGATGGTGCCCCGCCGAGTGGTGTAGCCGGTCGGGGCCCTGGAACGCGCGGGTGTCTGCCCGGGGCGTGCACCCGCTGTCGGTGACTGCTCCCTGAACAAGAGGCAGGCCACCGCGCAAGTCTCCCTGGTGAACGGGCAGTTCAACCGGAGGAGCACGCGATGGCCTTGTCCCAGTCTGACCTGATCCAGCTGCTTCAGTCACTACGTGCGGCCGATGGAGTTGAAACGATCAGGATGCTGTGCGAGCGCATCCTGCAGGAACTCATCGAGGCCGAAGCCACCGAGGCCATCGGTGCCGCCCCGGGCGAGCACTCCGACCAGCGCGCCACGTGGCGCAACGGCCACCGCGAGCGGCTGCTGACCACCCAGGCCGGCGACCTCGACCTGAAGATCCCCAAGGTGCGGACCGGATCGTTCTTCCCCTCGCTGCTGGAGCGGCGCCGGCGGATCGACCGGGCCCTGTTCGCCGTGGTGATGGAGGCATACGTGCACGGCGTCTCCACCCGCTCGGTCGATGACCTGGTCAAGGCCCTGGGCGCCGACACTGGGATCTCCAAGTCCGAGGTGTCACGGATCTGCGGCGAACTCGACGCCGAACTGACCGCGTTCAAGCAGCGGCCGCTGGATCACACGGTCTTCCCCTATGTCTTCCTGGACGCCACCTACTGCAAGGCGAGGGTGAACCACCGGATCGTCTCGCAGGCGGTGGTCATCGCGACCGGCATCTCCGCCACCGGGCACCGCGAGATCCTCGGACTGATGGTCGGCGACAGCGAGTCGAAGCCGTTCTGGACGAAGTTCCTGCGTTCCTTACGGGCCCGCGGCCTGGACAACGTCCAGCTGGTCATCTCCGACAGCCACAGCGGGCTGGTGGCCGCGATCCGCACCGTCTTCCTCGGCTCGGCCTGGCAGCGGTGCCGGGTTCACTTCGTGCGAGACGTCTTCGGCGTGATCGAGAAGGGGTCGGGAGAGATGGTGGCGGCGACCATCCGCACTGTCTTCGCACAGACCACCGGCGAGGCAGTGCGCACCCAGCTGAATGTGGTGGCCGACATGCTCGGACGGCAGTTCCCCCAGGTCAAGAGGATGCTGCTGGACGCCGCGACAGATATCACCGCGTTCGCGGACTTCCCGCCGACGCACTGGAAGAAGATCTGGTCGACCAACCCGCTGGAGCGGCTGAACCGGGAGGTCAAACGCCGGGCCGACGTCGTCCAGGTCTTCCCCAACCCTGCCGCTCTGGACCGGCTGGCCGCCGCGGTCCTGGCCGAACTCCACGACGAATGGCAAGTCTTCGACCGCCGCTACCTCTCCGAAGCCTCCATGGCCGAACTCCTCACGACGCAACCGGCCGAGGACGACCACCAGCTTCCTCCGCAGCAGGGACCGAATCAGCTCGGCCAGTGACTACACCACTCGGTGGGACACCATCCGGGAATCTGGAGTTGGGTCAAGCCAGGCGTCGAAGTGGAGGCTCAGTACGCGGAGCGAGACGGCCCATCACCCATACCGCCCGGTGCGCCACGAGCGGACGACAACCTCACGAAAGGTGCGGTGCGACGGGTTCTGGGTGGAGTGCGCCAGCACCCACCCCTGAGGGTCGGCGAAGTCCTCACTGCACACCGACGTTTCCTGACACGTCGAGCACTTCATCGCGTAGGTGGTCGCCGCCGCATCCGGCTCACTGTCCGGGACCAAGGTCCACGTCTCAGACCCGGTCACCGAACCCTCGGTCACAACCCACGCTCCGCCCGCGCATTGGCCGCCTTCACACCCGCACTCAGCCGCTCCTCCGCAGTAGCCGGACGGATCTGCTCAGGGTCCGCCTCCCACTCCCGGCCACCACCCACCGGCCGCAGCATGGCGTACGGACCGGCCTTGTCCTGGTACTCCCCAACCTTGGGTAAAACGGGGTCGTACATCAGCGCCCCACGCTCCGGGGCTCCCCCCACCGCTGCGTTCGGCGTCGTTGTACGGTTCGTCATGTCGACTCCTAGCCAGTCGGCCACGCCCCCGGGCCGTTCGCGCGGTCGCGGGGGTTCTTGTCCTAATCAGTCAACGCCTGTGGCAGACAGCCGACTTGCACACTTCTTGCACAGTCCCCAAGCGGATGGCCCAGGCTTTTGCGACCATGGGTCGTGAGGACATCACCGAGCGGGGAAGACGCAAGGTATGAGCGCTTCGCAGGTACCAGGACCAGGCGCCAATGTTGCCGCGCGCCGCAAAGAACTTGGACTGAGTCAGGTAGCCCTAGCCCGTAGGGCAGGGCTGTCGGTATCGCTTCTCAGCAAAATCGAGGTAGGAGACCGAGCGCTCACTCAGGGCGTCGGCGCTTCGCTCGCCCATGCCATGAACCTCACTCTCGATGAACTCCTGGGGAGTGCTCCGGAGCGAAACCTCAGCGATCTGGACTGGGCTATCCGGCGATTTGATATCCCCGGAGACCCGCCGGAGCACCCCGAGACTCTGCAACAGGAAGTCGATGAGCTGAATCAGCTTCGATGGAATACGGAGCTGTCCAAGGTCCTCCTGAGACTCCCGAACGTTCTCACTCGGGCAACCAATCACGCCCACTTCACCGGACAGCCAGGGGCCTGGACTCTGGTAGCCGATGCGTACGGCGTCGTCTACTGGCTCGCCGCCCGCCACAGGTGGATGCACCTTGCCGAGTTGGCCACCATGAAGCAACGCGTAGCAGCCGATCGAGCAGACCCGGTTGCAGCCATTGTCGCCGCGCGGGACGACGCAGGGACGTTCCTCAACTCTGGCGACTTCGCAGGTGGGTTGACCATCGTCGATCGCGCGGTTGTCCAGGCCGAGTCGACGCTGACCGGTCGTGACCGTGCCTACGCTCTCGGCATCCTTCACCTACGTGGCTTGACTCTCGCCGGACGCCTCAAGGACAAGCAGACGACCAACCGGCACATCGACGCAGCATGGCGAGCGGCCGCAGAGTTCCCGGAAGACATCGTCGAGCACGGAATCCATTTCGGACCGGAGAACACAGCCACTCACGTAATTTCCACGGCGTCGGACATGGACCAGCACCGCCGAGCCCTCGACACTGCGGACGACTTGATCCGAGGTGGAATGTCCCTTCCGGCAACCCGAATCGGCCCGCTGTACATGAACCTTGGCCGCTCCCAGCTCGCGCTAGGGGACCAGGACGGAACCCTGGAAAGCCTGGAAAAAGCTTGGGTAGTCGCTCCGGAGATGGCGGCGGTTCACCCGACCAGTATGGAACTGACCCGAGTCCTGGTGACCCAGCACAAGCGCAGCAACGAACGGCTGACCAAGTTGGCCAAGCGCGCCGGTATCAATCTCTGAGGCCCTCCGGCACCCCGAGGGCCTCAGAACGGAACTACCCTCGCTTTCGAACAACAACCTTGACGGAAGCCGCACGCCCCTGAGGCAGCGGAGTAACCACCCGCGCTTCTGCGCACTGCTGTCGCGGAACCGCCTCAGCCCCGAACAGCACACCAAGCAGGAGGGCCTGCTCCTGCTCACTGTGCTGATCAAGGAGTTCAGTGAGCCAGGCGTAGGAATCCTGGAGCCCCGTACCACCGCTGCCCGTCATCGCGGAGCCTTCGCGGGCTGCTGATAGTGATCGGCAACGACACGAGCCATCGCGCCGATCTTGTCCACCGCCACGTCCTTCGCTGCGAAGTACACGTGCCCGCGTACCTCGGGATGGGCGTCGGCAAGCGTGAGGTGACGCGAGAGCTCCGCCGGATCTTGCCATGCCGCTGGCTGCGCAGGGGCACCCGCCTTGTACAGAGCCTCGCCGATGTAGAGCTTCGTCTTAGTGCCCCTGGCCACCTCCGACCACCAGGGCACGAGGACGGAATAATTCGCAGGAACCTGCTGGTCAAGAGGTTGTGCCGACCAATACAGCTGCGGGACGATGTAGTCGATCCAGTTCTCGCGCACCCACGTGCGGGTGTCCGCGCAGAGGTCGTCGTACGTCTGCACCCCCGCCCGGGTGTCGGAGCCGCGCGGGTCGGTCGCGATGTTGCGCCACACGCCGAAGGGGCTGATCCCGAAGCGCGTGCCCGGGCGGATCCGCTGGATCCGGGCCGCGGTCTCGCGGATCAGCTTGTCGATGTTGTCGCGCCGCCAGGCGGCCCGGTCGGCGAATCCGCCGCCGTACTTGTCGTAGGCCGCGTCGTCGTCGAAGGTCTGGCCGGCCACCGGGTACGGGTAGAAGTAGTCGTCGAAGTGGACCCCGTCCACCGGGTACTTCTTCACCGCGTCGAGGATCGCGTCCTCGACGAAGGCGCGGACCTGGGGCAGTCCGGGGTTGTAGTAGAGCTTCCCGCCATAGACCACCACCCAGTCCGGGTGCTTGCGCGCGGGGTGCGAGGCGACGAGTTTGGTCAGGTCGGTGTTGTTGGCGATCCGGTACGGGTTGAACCAGGCGTGCAGCCGCAGCCCCCGCGCATGCGCCTCCTCCACGGCCGTCTTCAGCGGGTCCCAGCCGGGGGCCACGCCCTGGGTGCCGGTCAGGTACTGGGACCAGGGCTCGTACGGCGAGGGCCACAGCGCGTCGGCGGTGGGCCGTACTTGGAACATCACCGTGTTGAGGCGGTCGCGGACCGCGGTGTCGAGGTGGGCGATCAGTTCGGTGCGCTGCTGTGCCGGGGTGAGGCCCGGGCGGGAGGGCCAGTCGCGGTTGGCGACCGTCGCCAGCCACACGCCCCGCATCTCGGTGACCGCGCGCGGACGCCCTGCCGGCCTCGGCGCCTGCCCGGTGTCGGCCGCCGCGCTGCCCGTCGTGGCCAGCGTCGACAGCGCGGCCATCGCGAACGCCCGGCGTGACAATCGCCCCATCTGCACACCCCCATACGCTGTGGATCCGTGCCGTCACGGATCGTCTCCGCGCCCCAGGATGCCCGACCCCGGCGATCGATCATCGATACTTGCGGGTAACGTGCACGATCGGAGCAGGCGCCGAACAACGGAGTCCTGCGACAGCCGTAGATCAGCGAAGGGGACGATGTGACCGACATCGAGCGCGTCGGAGTGGTCGGCTGCGGCCAGATGGGCGCGGGTATCGCCGAGGTGTGCGCCCGCTCCGGCCTGGACGTGAAGGTCGCCGAGACCACCGGCGAGGCCCTGGAGATCGGCCGGACCCGGCTGTTCAACTCGCTGGCCAAGGCCGCCGAGCGCGGCAAGATCACCGCCGAGGAACTGGCGGAGACGCAGGCGCGGCTCAGCTTCACCACCGATCTCGGCGAGTTCGCCGACCGCGACCTCGTGATCGAGGCCGTCGTCGAGAACGAGCAGGTGAAGACCGAGATCTTCCAGGTGCTCGACCAGGTCGTGACCCGCCCCGACGCGATCCTCGCCTCCAACACCTCCTCGATCCCGCTGGTACGGCTCGCGGTCGCCACCTCGCGCCCCGACCAGGTCATCGGCATCCACTTCTTCAACCCGGCGCCGGTGCAGAAGCTCGTCGAGCTGATCCCGGCGCTGACTACCTCCGAGGGCACGCTCAGCCGCGCCCAGCTGTTCGCCGAGAAGGCGCTCGGCAAGCACGCGATCCGCGCGCAGGACCGTTCCGGGTTCGTGGTCAACGCGCTGCTGATCCCCTATCTCCTGTCCGCGATCCGGATGTTCGAGTCGGGCATCGCCAGCCGCGAGGACATCGACAACGGCATGGAGCTGGGCTGCGCCCACCCGATGGGCCCGCTGAAGCTGGCCGACCTGATCGGCCTGGACACGGTCGCCTCGGTCGCCTTCTCGATGTACGAGGAGTACAAGGAACCGCTGTACGCAGCTCCCCCGCTGCTCCAGCGCATGGTCGACGCGGGCCGCCTCGGCCGTAAGTCCGGTTCGGGCTTCTACACCTACGCCTGAGCACTTCCCTCGCGGCAACTCACCGTAATACTTTGGCGGTTGCGGGCCCGGCACTCTTCGGAGTGCCGGGCCCGCGCCATTCACACACCGTGTGCGCGCCGGGCCCGCATATGCCGCCCGCACACTCTCCCCTGGCGTCCACCAGGGGAGTTGACTCTTCATGCACATGCAAGGGATGTTCCGACTACGGAAAGGAGCGGACCCGTGACCGCCGACCCCGAGCATCCCGTGGTCCATGGAGAACTCGCAGAGTTACGCCGTCGCCTCGACGTCGCGTACGCGCGTGTCGAGGGAGGGCTGGCCCTGCTCAGTCATCGCACCGAGGAGACGGACAAGGAACTGGACGATCTGAGCGCGCGCATCGTTGCACTTGAGCACACCAGGTGGCCGCTGCCGGCTATTGCCGCCATGACCGCCGTTGGTGCCCTTGTCGTGACTATCTGGCAGGCCTTGGGACGCTAGAGCCTAGAGGTCGATGGGTCAGCTGCAGGCTCGTCGTGGCTGGTCGCGCAGTTCCCCGCGCCCCTACGGGGCGCTCCTCAAGTGGTGCAACAGCATTAACGCGGCCGCCATGTTGGCGGCCGGGACCTCCCCGCGGGCGACCATGTCGGGTACGAGTTTGAGCGGCACCCATTCCCGGCGGTCCGACTCGAAGTCGTCCACGGGGTGTCCGGTGTACTCGCCCTCCTCGGCCCAGTAGATGTGGTGCCGGGCGTCCGTGAGCCCGTTGGACGGTTCCACGCTCATCAGGTGGTGCAGGGGCCCCGGCCGCCAGCCGGTCTCTTCCTCCAGTTCCCTGGCGGCCGCGCGCGCGATGTCCTCGCCGTCCTCCACGACACCGGCCGCGAGCTCCCACCCCCAGCTGTCGGTGATGAAACGGTGCCGCCACAGCAGGAGAACCTCGTTCGCCTCGTTGACCACCGTCGCCACGGCCACCGGACGCAGCCGTATGAGGAAGTGGTCGAGGTGTCGGCCGTCGGGTAGTTCGACATCCGCGAGATTGACGCTGAACCAGCGGTTTGAGTACACAGTTTGTTCGTTCTGTTTCGTCCACTGCACGGTTCTGCCACCTTCCGTCGAGTAAGTGGCAATATCGCAGCAGGGACTGTGTTGTGGTCTACGGCGCTTTCCAGGGCGCTTTCTACAGCGGTACGCGCAGTGCCCCGTCGATGAGTTCGGCCGCCTCGGTGGTACCCGCGCAGTCGCTGCGCACCAGGTACTCGCGTACCGCGCGGAGTCTGTCGCGCAGCCGCTGGGACTCCATTCCCCGTGCCTGTTCGGCCATCTGCACCGCCGTGGCCACCGCTTTGTCGGCGTTCCCCTGGCGCAGTTCGATCTGACTGAGCATGGCCAGCCGGTGCACCCGGCCCCGGTCGTGCGCCGGAGTGTCCACGGCCGCCGTGGCGTGTTCCCCCGCCGCCGTCAGATCACCGAGGCTGAGAAGCGCCTCCGCCACCTGGACGTTCACAAGGCCCGGCTGGACATAGCCGGTCTCGTCGGGTTCGTATCCGCGCCGGATGCGTTCGGCGGCCTGCTCGGCACGCCGGATGCAGGACAAGGCGCTCGTGCCGTCGCCGAGGTGGGCGTACGCCTTCGCCTGCATCGCGTACAGGTCGGAGGCGAGCGCCGGGGTGATCTGCCGGCCCGCGGCGCGCAGCGCGGCCTCCGCGAAGGCGACGGCCTGGCGGAACTCCCGCATGAACAACGACTGGTTGACGAGCAGCGCGATGACGTACGCGCCAAGTCCCCGATCGTTACTGGCCTTTGCGAGCCGCAGCGCCTGGTGGAAGTAGCGCTGGGCGAGTCCGTGCGCGTCGGAGTCGTAGGCGCAGATGCCCGCGATGGCCACCAACCCCCCGGTGCAGCGGTGCAGTTGGCGGCCGGTGGCGTCGGTGTAGCTGCCGCGCAGCAGGGGTGCGGTCTCGGAGTTGAGGAAGCCGACGATGCGGGTGCGGGTCGCGATGCCGCCGGCCTTGCGGTACATCTGCTCGTAGTGGGCGCGGGCCGCGCGCAGCATCTCGATGTCGGCCATGCTCACCCGATGCCGGCCGCCGCGCGAGACGTCGACGTCCTCGGGTGGGTTCTCCCACTCCCACACAGGCATCACCGCGGGCGTTCCGGTGACCGCGGGGGCGCCGAGGATGTGCGGGCGCTGCTGTTCGTCGGAGCGCCACAGGGCGGTGGCCCGCTCGACGAAGCCGGAGAGGGAGGTGCCGTGCGGGGTGGACGGTTCGCCCGGTACGCCGAGGCCGATGTCGTCGAGGGTGACGGGTCTGTGCAGCCGGGTCGCGAGCACCTCGCAGATCAGGTCGGGGACCTGGCCCCGGGGGCGCTGACCCTTCAACCACCGTGCCACGGCGGTGTGTTCGTACCGTAGCGCGAGCCCTCGGGCCCGTCCCGCCTGGTTCACGTGGGCGGCGAGTCCCGCGTGCGAGATTCCCGCCTCGTCCAGGATCGCGTCGAGGAGTGTGTTGGGCTGCATGGATGGCCCCCCGGTGACTCGGTGCGGACAGAGTAGTGCGGTTCGGTTCACACCGGGTGTGAACGGAGTGCGCGAATCCGTGGCGTGTGCGCGCTGTTGCGGAGAGTTCCGAACCGGTTGACTGGATTGCCTCGCAAGAGGCCGGCCGGGCCGCCGGCTCCCCCTCGTAAGTGCGGCGGCCTGGCTTTGCGGTGGGGTTCGGAACAGTGCGACTAAACGCCGTTGGGCTGTCGGTAGTTGGTCGAGTGCGGCGCCTTCGTGGCTGGTCGCGCAGTTCCCCGCGCCCCTGAGGGTGACCATGTGGGCCTGCGGTCATTGCTTAGGACGAGTATCGCCACGTCATCCGTGGGGGTGCCGCCCGCGTGGCGCAGCAACGCCGTGAAGACTGAGCCCAGTATCGACTGCGGTGCGGGGAGCGGGTGTTGGGACGCCGCCTCTGCCAGAACATCCCGCAACGGGAAGAAACGGCCTCGCGCGTCACGGGCGTCCTCCGCTCCGTCCGTGTAGAGGAACAGCGCCTCGCCCGGGAGGAGTTGGCCGCAGCAGACGAACGGCAGCTCTTTCGGCAAGGGGAACGGGCCGAGGGGTGGAAGGGGATCGGCCCGGGCAAGCGGTTCGACGCTGGTCCCGCTCAGCAGGTACGGCCACGGGTGACCGCAATTGAGCCCCCGCACTTCCCCGTCCCTGCCGATCTCCAGCAGCAGTACGGTGACGAACTCCTCGGCGACCGGGCTGTCGGGGTCGAGGCCGCCCGAGGCGGGGTGTTCCGCGCGGGCGCGTTCGCGGAGGTGGCGGGCGAGGGCGCGCTCCAGGCGGCGCAGGACGCCCTCAAGGTCGGGTTCGTCGTGGGCGGCCTCGCGGAAACTGCCCAGGACGGCGGCGACCGTGCCGATCGCGGAGATGCCGTGGCCGCGTACGTCGCCCATCACGACCCGGACGCCGTGCTCGGTGGCGATCACCTCGTACAGGTCACCGCCGACCACCGCACCGCGCTCCGCGGACAGTTGGGCGGCGGCGATGTTCAGCCCGTCGAGGCGAGGTGGCAGCGGGCGCAGCAGGGCGTTCTGGGCGGCGCCGGCGATCTGGCGGATCTGCCGGAGTTCTCGGAGCAGGGAACGGCGCACCTGGACGATGAGACCGGTGCCGACCGCGAAGAACACCGCGCTGGTGACGATGCGTGCGCCCAGGCTGTTCTGCTGGGCGAGCGGGCAGGTGAGTTTGTAGGTGATCGCTATGGCGCCCCAGACCGTGGGCAGCCCCAGGGCGAGTGCCCTGCGCAGCGGACGGCGGGCACGCGTCCTCGGGCGCGTCCTGTGGGGCACCCCAGCCTTGATGCGGATCATGCCTGTGGCCCCCCAAATAGGCCCCGACAGCGCAATCGGACCGACCCCGAAAGGCCGGTCCGATTCTGTCGACCACATGCCCCGATCGGGCCACATCACCCAAACTTCTCACCCGAACGAGTGAGCCGACATGAGACACCCGCATTTATGCAGCTAGGACCTTGAATTCCCTAGGGGGACGCGCCCCAAAGGGGCGCGGGGAACTGCGCGACCAGCCACAACACTCCCGCAGCCGGCAAACAACAGCAACTCCCCGCCCCTTAGCCGCGAATCAACCCCGCAGCACAGCCCCGGTCAGCTCAGCGGCAAGCGAAACCGCCGCATCCCGAGCCGCAGACGCCTCATCGACGGTCAAGGTCCGATCAGCCGCCCGGAACCGCAACGCGTAGGCAAGCGACTTCTTCCCCTCACCCAACTGCGCCGCGTTCTCATACACGTCGAACAACCGGATCGACTCCAGCAGTTCACCCGCCCCCTCACGCAACGCAGCCTCAACACCCGCATGCGGCACAGCCACATCGACAACGAGCGCGACATCCTGCGTAGCAACAGGGAACGTCGAGATCTTCGGCCCCTTGGGAACCCCCGAAGAGGCCAATTCAAGGACATCCAGGTCGAGTTCCATCGCACTGGTACGCGCGGGCAGCCCCAGCGTCTTCAGCACACCCGGGTGCAACTCCCCCGCGTACCCGATGACTTGCTCAACACCCTCGACGACAACCGCGAGTTCCGCGCAGCGACCGGGATGCCAGGGCCCGTACTGCCCACCCCGCACAACGAGTTCGGTGCCGGCCTCACGCGCCAGCACCCGCGCCGCCTCGACCGCGTCGGCCCAGTCGGACGGACGCCCCTTGCCCCACCAGCCGGCCTGTTCACGCGCGCCCGCGAGGACGACCGCGGCATGCCGGGGCTGGACGGGCAGCGCCTCGGTGAGAGAGGCGATCTCCTCGTCGGTAGGACGCCGGTCGACAGGCAGCCGTACCGCGATCTTCAGCTCTTCACGCGGGTGGAAGACCAGCCCGGTCTCGAACAGGGCGAGGTCATGCGAGCCCCGACCGTCATTGCGGCGCAAGGCACCCAGCAGCCCCGGGAGCAGCGTCGTACGAAGCGCCGGCTCCTCGTCGGAGAGCGGGTTGACCAGCTTGACGACCTTGCGGTTCGGGTCGTCGGCGGTGAGGCCGAACTGGTCGAAGACGTGCTCGCCGATGAAGGGGTAGTTCGGCGCCTCGACGTAACCGGCGCCGGCCAGCGCGCGGCCGATGCGGCGGTGCAGGCGCTGGCGGTCGGTGAGGCCCCGGCCCGCGGGGGGCTTGGGGAGCGTGGAGGGCAGGTTCTCGTAGCCCTCCAGGCGGATGACCTCTTCGGCCAGGTCGTTCGGGTCGGTGAGGTCGGGGCGCCAGGACGGGACGGTGACGATCAGCTCGTCCTGCCCGTACACGTCGCAGCCGACCTGCTGGAGACGCCGTACGACGGTCTCGCGGCCGTAGTCGACGCCCGCGACCTTGTCCGGGTGGTCCGCCGGGATGGTGATGGTGTGCGGGGCCGAGGGCGCGATGACCTCGGTGACGCCCGCGTCCGCCGTGCCGCCCGCGAGGAGGACCAGGAGGTCGACCGTGCGCTGCGCGGCGGCGGAGGCGGCCTGCGGGTCGACGCCCCGCTCGAAGCGCTTGGACGCCTCGGAGGCCAGCTTGTGGCGGCGGGCCGTGCGCGAGATGGAGAGCGCGTCGAAGTGCGCGGCCTCGACGACGACCTCGGTGGTGGTGCCCTCGGTGTCGTCGATCTCGGTGTTGGCGCCGCCCATGACGCCCGCGAGGCCGATGGGGCCGCGGTCGTCGGTGATCACCAGGTCCTCGGCGTCCAGCGTGCGCTTGACGCCGTCGAGGGTGGTGAGCTTCTCGCCCTGCTCGGCCCGGCGCACGCCGATCGGACCCTGGACGCGGGAACGGTCGTAGGCGTGCAGGGGCTGGCCGAGCTCCAGCATCACGTAGTTGGTGATGTCGACGGCGAGCGAAATCGGGCGCATGCCCGCCTTCTGGAGGCGGCGCGTGAGCCAGAGCGGGGAGCGGGCGTCGGGGTCGAGGCCGGTCACCGTGCGGGCGGTGAAGCGGTCGCAGCCCATCGGGTCCGAGACCTGTACCGGGTAGCCGAAGGCGTTCGGCTGCGGGACGTCCAGGAGGGCCGGGTCGCGCAGCGGGAGGCCGTAGGCGGTGGCGGTCTCGCGGGCGACGCCGCGGATCGACAGGGCGTAGCCGCGGTCGGGGGTGACGGCGATGTCGAGGACCTCGTCGACGAGCTGGAGCAGCTCGATCGCGTCGGTGCCGACCTCGTGCTCGGGCGGCAGCACGATGATGCCGTGGGAGCCGTCGTCGCCCATGCCCAGCTCGTCGCCGGAGCAGATCATGCCGTGCGAGGTCTTGCCGTACGTCTTGCGCGCGGCGATCGCGAAGTCGCCCGGCAGGACCGCGCCGGGGAGGACCACGACGACCTTGTCGCCGACGGCGAAGTTGCGGGCGCCGCAGACGATCTCCTGGGGCTCACCCGTGCCGTTGGCCTGGCCGACGTCGACCGTGCAGAAGCGGATGGGCTTCTTGAAGCCCTCCAGCTCCTCGATGGTGAGGACCTTGCCGACGACGAGGGGGCCCTTGAGGCCGTCGCCGAGCTGCTCGACGGTCTCTACCTCAAGGCCGACGGAAATGAGCTTGGCCTGGACGTCGCGGCCGGTCTCCGTCGCCGGCAGGTCGACGTACTCCCGCAGCCAAGAAAGCGGGACGCGCATCAGATCTCCATCCCGAACGGCCGGGTGAACCGGACGTCGCCCTCGACGATGTCTCGCATGTCTTCGACGTTGTGGCGGAACATCAGCATCCGCTCGATGCCGAACCCGAACGCGAATCCGCTGTACTTCTCCGGGTCCACACCACAGGCGACGAGGACGCGGGGGTTGACCATGCCGCAGCCGCCCAGCTCGATCCAGCCCTCGGAGGAGCAGGTACGGCAGGGGCGGTCGGGGTTGCCGACGGACTCGCCCTTGCAGACGTAGCAGAGCATGTCCATCTCGGCGGACGGCTCGGTGAAGGGGAAGTAGTTCGGGCGCAGCCGGGTCTTCATCTCCGCGCCGAAGAGCGACTGGACCATGTGGTCGAGCGTGCCCTTGAGGTCGGCCATGGTGAGGCCCTCGTCGATGGCGAGGAGCTCGATCTGGTGGAAGACCGGGGTGTGCGTGGCGTCCAGTTCGTCCGTGCGGTACACGCGGCCGGGGCACACGATGTAGACCGGCGGCTCGCGGTCCAGCATGGCGCGGGCCTGCACGGGGGACGTGTGCGTGCGCAGGACGACACCGGACTCGTCGCCCTCGGTGCCCTTCGGGCCCTGGACGAAGAAGGTGTCCTGCATCTGCCGGGCCGGGTGGTCCGGGGTGAAGTTGAGCGCGTCGAAGTTGAACCACTCCGCCTCGACCTCGGGGCCCTCGGCGATCTCGTAGCCCATGGACACGAAGACGTCGGCGACGCGCTCCATGAACGTGGTGAGCGGATGCCGGGCGCCGGCCGGTACACGGTCGTACGGCAGCGTGACGTCCACCGCCTCCTCGACCAGGACGCGGGCGTCGCGGTCGGCCTCCAGCTCGGCCTGGCGGGTGGTGAGGGCCTTGTTCACCGCGCCCCGGGCCTGGCCGACGAGCTTGCCGGCCGCGGCCTTGGCCTGCGGGGGCAGCGCGCCGATCTCGCGGTTGGCGAGGGCGAGCGGGGAGGTGCCGCCGGTGTGGGCGACCTTGGCCTCCTGGAGCGCGTCGAGGTCACCGGCGGCGGCGAAGGCGGCGAGCGCCTCGTCCCGCATGCGCTCGATCTCTTCCGGTTTCAAGGCCTCGACCTCTACAGGGTCGTACGACTTATTCGGTGCCGACATCTCTTCCCGTGCTTCCGGTTGGCTGGCGGATGGTCCCCGTCCCGACTCGACTCGGGGGACGCGTAGTCGTCCCTGAAACGGGGACGCAAAGGTGCCAAAGGCCGAGTCTAACGGGGGTGAGGCAGGTGACCGCGCCCGTGGGCCCTCGTCGGCGGCTGCGGCAGGGCTACTGCAGATACGCCGGGGTGCCCACGGGCAACATAAATCGGAACTCGGCGCCGCCGCCGGGGGCGCGGCCGACCGTGATGGTGCCGCCGTGGGCCTCGACGATGCCCTTGACGATGTACAGCCCGAGGCCGGTGCCGCCGCGCTTGCTGCCCCGCCAGAAGCGGGTGAAGACGCGGTTCATGGACTCCTCCGGGATGCCTGGGCCCTCGTCGCTCACCGTCACCGAGGTGCCGGTCTCCTCCCCTTCGCGGGGGGAGGCCGAGGCCGTGACGTCGATAGTGACGGTTCCCTCGCCGTGGCGCACCGCATTTTCCAGCAGGTTGCTCAGCACCTGGTCGACCTTGTCGGGGTCGGCCCACAGATCGGGCAGCGGCTGTTCCACGCGGAGCAGGAACCGGTCGGCGGTCTGGCCCGCGGCGACGTACGCCTGGATGTGACGGCCGACAGCCGCGCCCATGTCGACGGGCTGGCGGCGCAGCTCCAGCCGCCCGGAGTCGATGCGGGAGATGTCGAGCAGCTCGGCGATGAGCCGGGTGACGCGGTTGGCGTCGGCGTCGACGGTCTCCAGCATCAGCCGCTTCTGGTCGTCGGTGAAACGTTCCCACTTGGCGAGCAGGGTAGCGGTGAAGCCCTTGACGGAGGTGAGCGGCGAACGCAGTTCGTGGGCGACGGTGGCGATCAGCTCGGCGTGGCTGCGCTCGGTGCGGCGCCGGGCCTCGGTGTCGCGGAGGGAGACGACGACCCGGCGAACAGGACCGAGGGGTTCCGCACGCACATAGCGCGCGGTGACGAGAACCTCATGGCCGCCCGGCAACAGCAAATTCCGCTCGGGCTGCCGCACCCGGATGGCCAACCCACCGTAGGGATCGGTCAGTTGCCACCAACGTCGCCCCTCCAGGTCCTCTAACGGAAGGGCCTTCTCCAGCCGCTGCCCGAGGGCGTCGGCGGCGGCGACGGAGGTGATGCGCTCGGCGGCGGCGTTGAAACAGACGACATGGCCGTGCTCGTCGGCGATGACCAGTCCGTCGGCCAGCTCGTCGGGGTCGATGCCGAGGTCGTCGTGCCGGGCCCCGGACGGCCGGGGCACACCCCGTGCTCCCGGCGCGCTGCTCGTGCCGACAGTCATCCCCGTACCCCACCTCTTCTCATACGGCGCAGGTGGCCCCCGAGCTGGTCACCCTACTAGCTGCCGGTGACAGAGCGGCACCCTCCGGAGGCGCGCTGTGCACGCGCCGACGCATACAGACATACGGCGGCGGCGGTGGCGAGGTTCAGGCTCTCGGCCTTCCCGTGGATCGGAACCCGCACAACGGCGTCCGCGAGCGCCCGAGTCTCCTCCGGAAGCCCCCACGCCTCGTTCCCGAACACCCAGGCGGTAGGCCCACCCATGGTCCCCTGATCCAGTTCATCGTCGAGGTCATCGTTCCCGGCCCCATCAGCGGCGAGAATCCGCACCCCGATCCCCTTGAGCCCGGCCACAGCCTGCTCAACGGGCACCCCGACGGCAACGGGAAGATGAAAGAGCGAACCCACGGAGGCCCGTACGGCCTTCGGGTTGTACAGATCCACAGAAGCATCGGTCAGTACGACGGCCTCGGCCCCGGCGGCATCAGCACACCGCAGAACAGTGCCGGCGTTCCCGGGATCCCGCACGTTGGCAAGAACGGCAACAAGCTTGGGACGGCTACGGAGGATCTCCTCGAACGGAGTGTCGAGAAACCGACAGACCCCGACCAGCCCCTGCGGAGTGACGGTCGTCGAGATATCGGCGATGACCTGCTCATCGGCGAGATGCACGCGGGCACCAGCCTCACGGGCCTCACCGACGATGTCCGCATACCGCTCCGCAGCTTCAACGGTCGCGAACAACTCGACAAGCGTGTCCTTGTACCCGGCCGCTTCGCGCACAGCCTGCGGCCCCTCGGCAAGAAACAGCCGCTCCTTACTCCGGAAGTTCCGCCGCTCAAGCCGCCGAGCAGCGGCGACGCGGGAGGACCGGGGAGAAATGAGTTCAGGGCCGGACGAGGACATGCTCAGCTTCACCTTCAAATCTCAGGACGAGGGTATCTCCCCTAGGGGCGCGGGGAACTGCGCGACCAGCCCCGGACGGCCCGCACCCGACAACGAACCGAACCGGGGTTGACAGCAAAGAACCCGCAGGCCTGAAAACCTGCGGGTCCTTCAACTCACGGCGAAAGCCAACGTCACGCGGCCTTGGGCGCGTTCACGTCGCTCGGCAGAGCCTTCTGCGCAACCTCGACCAGCGCAGCGAACGCACCGGCGTCGTTGACAGCCAGCTCCGCGAGGATCTTGCGGTCGACCTCGATGTTCGCCGCGTTCAGACCCTGGATGAAGCGGTTGTACGTGATGCCGTTGGCGCGGGCAGCGGCGTTGATGCGCTGGATCCACAGCCGACGGAAGTCGCCCTTGCGCTTCTTGCGGTCGTTGTAGTTGTAGACCAGCGAGTGGGTGACCTGCTCCTTGGCCTTGCGGTACAGGCGCGAACGCTGACCGCGGTAGCCGGAGGCGGCTTCGAGGATCGCCCGGCGCTTCTTGTGGGCGTTGACTGCCCGCTTGACGCGTGCCACTTGTTTAACTCCTTGTAGCGGGGCCGTGGTGGGACTCACACGGCCCGGAATCGATGGGGTCCCGGTCCAGACGTACGGCGCTCGACGGGAGCGCCGCGTACGTCACTTGCCGAGAAGCTTCTTGATCTTCTTGGCGTCGCCCGGGGCCATCTCGGCGTTGCCGGTGAGGCGACGCGTCACACGGGACGACTTGTGCTCGAGCAGGTGGCGCTTGCCGGCACGCTCGCGGAGCACCTTGCCGGAGCCGGTGATCTTGAAGCGCTTGCTGGCACCGCTGTGCGACTTGTTCTTCGGCATAGCGCCGTATCTCCTCGTCGGTGGCGCTCCGGTGCCCGGTCGTGAAACCGGGCACGGGTGGAGCGTCGCTCTTGTTTCGGTTACATCCCTGGACTGGCGTCCGGGGATCAGGCGTCGGCGCGAGCCTCGGCCGGGGCCTCGACGGTCTCGACCTCGTCGACGTTGTCCGCGTCGGCGATGTTCTCGTCGTCGAACTCGGACTCCGCGGCGTTCTGCGACTTGCCCGGGTTGGCCTTCGCTTCCGCCTTGCGGGCGGCCTGGGCCTCACGGGCCTCGGCCATCGCCTCGGTCTTCTTCTTGTGCGGGCCGAGAACCATGATCATGTTCCGGCCGTCCTGCTTCGGGTTCGACTCGACGAACCCGAGGTCGGCCACGTCCTCCGCGAGACGCTGCAGCAGCCGGTAGCCGAGCTCCGGCCGGGACTGCTCGCGACCACGGAACATGATCGTGATCTTGACCTTGTCGCCCTGCTTCAGGAACCGGACGACGTGACCCTTCTTGGTGTCATAGTCGTGCGGGTCGATCTTCGGCCGGAGCTTCATCTCCTTGATGACCGTGTGCGCCTGGTTCTTGCGCGCCTCACGGGCCTTCATGGCCGACTCGTACTTGAACTTCCCGTAGTCCATGAGCTTGCAGACCGGCGGACGTGCACTCGCCGCAACCTCGACCAGGTCCAGGTCGTACTCCTGCGCAAGCTCAAGGGCCTTGGCAAGCGGAACAATTCCGACCTGCTCGCCGCTCGGACCGACAAGTCGCACTTCGGGAACGCGAATCCGGTCGTTGATACGGGGCTCGGTGCTGATGGATCCTCCTCGGTTAGCACCACACGGCCATCTGGCGGACGGCCGCGTTTGTCTTTGGTAGACAGACCTAACCGCGCCGGAACACAAAAAATGCCCCGGACGATCACAAGACGGGGCTCCAAAACACTGCCGGAGCACCGCCGCGATGATCGCGGGGCGCGCTTTCGGGCGACTCCATCGTCCGTACGGAACGATGGTGACCGCCTGACCGGGGTGACCCGCCGTCCGTGAGGACAGTCAGGTGGGAGATCGGAGCCTCCACTTGTTGGCCGGGCACCACAGTGCCTGGCCGGTCATCACACAAGGTTAGCAGCTCCCCGGGGGTGGTGCGAACCGCCGTACACCGGGCCCTATCGTGTGGGGCATGAGTGACACGCCTCCCGAGTCCACCAATGTTGACGCCCCCGACTTCGACGCCATGGCCCGCGACATCGCGGAGGTCCCGGCGGTCGAGGTGATCGTGACGGTCGCCGTGAATCTGATGAGCGCCGCCGCCGTGAAGCTGGGTCTGACCGAGGAGGGCGACAAGTACAAGGACCTGGACGAGGCCCGCAAACTGGTCACCGCCCTGGCCGGCCTCCTCGACGCCAGCGCGACGGAGATCAGCTCGTTCCACGCGGCCCCGCTGCGCGACGGCCTGAAGTCCCTCCAGCTCGCCTTCCGCGAGGCGTCCCTCGTCCGCGACGAGCCGGGCCAGGGCCCGGGCGAGAAGTACACGGGCCCGATCTACGGCTAGCAGCTCACCCCATACGTACGTACAAGGGCTCGCCCGGAGGCGTCGCCCCGGCCGGCAGCAGTGCCAGGTCGAGGCCGCGCACCAGGCGGGCCCTCAGCGTCTCGTCGTCGGCGAGGCGCCGGGCCACCGCGCGGGCGGCCTCGGCGGCGGGCGCGGCCGGGTCGAGCACGAGCGCGAGGGTGCCGTCGGCCTGGCCGGGGCCGAGGTGCGCACGCAGTACGGCGGGCTCGGCGGCGACCGCGGTCCGTACCGCGTCCACCACCGCCGGATCGGTGAGCGGATCGGCGGTCGTCCGCCCCTCCGCCACCGCGAGCAGCGCGGAACCGCTCAGTTCGTACGGCACGGGCCCGGCCAGGTCCAGCACGATCGTGTCCGCCTTCTCGTGCACGGCGGCCTGCAGGGCCTGGTGCAGCGGTACGGCCACGGGCCGGGCCGCCGGGTCCCAGCGGGCCAGCGAGTCGGTGGACGTGAAGGCGGGCAGCGCGGTCCGGCCACCGGCCTTCAGGGTGGGCACGGCCATGTCGCTGGTCTTCTCGCGGCGCAGCCCGTTCTCGTCCTCCTCGACCTCGCCGAGGACGGCCACCACGGGCACGAGCAGCCGGGCGCCTTTGAGAGCCGCCAGGACGGGCCCTACGGCGGTGCGGTCCTCGGCCCAGGCGGCGAGTGCCGCGCTCAGTGCGGGGTCGGCCGTGCCGTCGTCGTCGGAGTAGCCGGAGTCGGGAATGTTCTTGTTCGCCACGGTGACCGACCCTATCGGGGGGATGCTGCAGGGCTTGTGCGGGTCCCGAAACGCGGAGGACACAGCTTTCACACGTTTCTCAGACACAGTTGACAGACATCTAACTTTCATCTCACGTGTCGCACAGTCACCGCCACCACGATCGCGTGCATGGAGTCTTCCAGAGCCGCCCGCCGAAACCACCGCGCGCGTCCCTCCCGACGCCGTCGGCTCCCTTACATCGCCCTCGCCACCGTGGCCGTCGTGGGCGCTACGGCGGCGGGAACCGTGTACGTGAAGGCACACGCTCACTCCGGCGCCGTATCCTCGTCGGCGGCACCGTCGGCCTCAGCGTCGGCGTCGGCGTCGGGCAGCCAGGAGGCGACGGTGGAACCTGTGACGCAGCCGACGGTCGACCACGACGCGCTGCTGGCCAAGGCGATGGCGTCGGTGACTCCGACCGGCGACCAGAAGGTGTCGGTGGCGGTACTCGATCTGACCTCCGGCGCGAGCGCCACGTACGGAAGCGCCGACTTCGACACGGCGAGCATCGTCAAGGTCGACATCCTGGCGACGCTGCTGCTCCAGGCGCAGGACGCGGGCCGGCAGCTGACGGCGACCGAGAAGTCGTACGCCACCACGATGATCCAGAACAGCGACAACGACTCCGCGACGGCCCTGTGGAACATCATCGGTACGGCGGACGGGCTCGACGCGGCGAACAAGACGTTCGGACTGACCGGCACCACGGGTGGCGCCGGCCCGCTCTGGGGCCTGACCCAGACCACGGCCGCCGACCAACTCACCCTGCTCCAGCAGGTGTTCGGGGACGACTCGAAGCTGAGCGCGGCGTCGCAGTCGTACATCCAGGGGCTGATGAAGGAGATAGAGGCCGACCAGCAGTGGGGGGTGTCGGCCGCGGCCGACGGCTCCAAGTGGGCGCTGAAGAACGGCTGGTTGGCGCGCAGCACGACCGGTCTGTGGGACGTCAACAGCATCGGCCGGGTGACCGGCACGGACGGCGACGCGTACCTGGTCGCCGTGCTGTCGAAGGGCAGCACGACCCAGACCAAGGGCATCACCCTGATCGAGGCGGCGGCGAAGGCGGGGGTCGCGGCGTTCGGTGAGAACAGCGGTTCGTCTACGGCGGCTTCGGCGTCCGCGACGGACTGACGACCGCAAGCCCGGTCCGGGGGCGGGAGTGGCTCTCTCCGGCTCGGCCAACTCCCCCTGCTCACCCCTGTGTTCAGAAGGCCTCCGGGCGTCGGCGTCGGCCGCGCCACAGGACGACCGCGGCGACGAGGAGGACTCCGCCGACGCTGCCCGCGAGGGGGCCCGCCCAGTCGGACGTGCTGCTGTCGGTCTTGGCGGCGTCCGGTCCTGAGCCGAAGTACTTCTTGCCGTAGGCGGCGGAACGCAGGCCGGTCGGCTTGAGGGCGGCGGCGGCCTTGATGGCGGCGGCGGGGTCGATGAAGCCGTAGCCGCGGGAGTCGTCGCGGCCGCCGGTCGGGGGGTTGCGGGCGGTGTCTTCGAGGAGCTTCTTGATCTGGGCCGGGGTCAGCCCCGGGTGGGCCGCCTTGATGAGCGCGACGGCGCCCGAGACGAAGGCGGACGCGGCGCTGGTCCCCCACCCCTCGTAGTACTTGTGGTCGGGGTCGGCGATGACGACGTTGACGCCGGGGGCGCTGACCGTGGCGTACCAGCGGCGGGTGGAGAAGGAGGCGCGGGTGCCGAAGCGGTCCACGGCGGTCGCGGCGATCACACCCGGGTAGGCGGCCGGGTAGGAGACGTGGTCGCCCTTCTCGCCGCCGTTGCCGGCCGAGGCGACGACGGCGACGCCCTTCTTCAGGGCGTACTGCACGGCCTCGTCCTCGGCGGGCTCGGGGTGTGCGGAGGCGGAGTCGTCGCCGAGGGAGAGGTTGATGACGTCGGCGCCGTGGTCGGCGGCCCAACGGATGCCGTCCGCAAGGGCGTTGCCGCGGGTGGTGCGGGCCTTGCCGCGGGCGGAGTCGCCGTCTTCGAGGATCACGCGGACGGGGAGGATCTTGGCCTCCGGGGCGATGCCGATGACACCGTCGGTGTCGCCGGGGCCGTGTCCGTGGCCGGCGATGATCCCGGCCATGGCGGTGCCGTGCCGGGCCCAGGCGCGGTCGCCCGGTTTGGCCCCGAAGCCGACCATGTCCTTGCCGGCGAGGACGTTGCCGGTGAGGTCGGGGTGGTCGGCCTCGACGCCGGTGTCCAGGACGGCGACGGTGATGCCCTTGCCCTTGGTGGTCTGCCAGGCCTCCTGGGTGTGCATGGCGTCCAGGGCCCATTCCTGGGCGCGTATGCCGTCGGCGTGCGCGACGGTGGACGGGACCAGGGCGAGGGAGGCGGCCAGGAGGACGCTCAGCAGACCGGCCCGGCGGACGGTGACGCTCATGAGGTCTTCTTCTCCGAGGTCTCTGAGGTCGTGGACGTCTCCGAGGTCTTCGATGTCTCGGAGGGCGAGTCGACGGTCTTGCGCAGGCTCCGCTCGACACGGTCGGCAAGCCCCTGCGCCTCGTTGCCGAGACCGGCCTGGGCGGGGGCGTCGGTGCCGCCGGACGTGACGGCTTCGTCGGCGGGTTCGGGTGCGTCGACCTTACGGCCGTCCGCCCAGCCGGAGACGGCGTAGACGACGACGGGGGCGTCGGTGAGGACGGAGACGGTCCACGAGGCCCGCTGTTTGTCGCCGAAGGCGGCGGCGAGGGTGCCCTTGGCGGCGTACGGGCGGGGCATGAGGTCGGCGCGGTTGCCGAGGTTCTCCTTCTTGAAGCGGGTGGAGAGGGCGGTCATCGCGGTGATGTCGGCCTTGGTGAAGAGGATGCCGACGGTGGTGACGTAGCTCTGGGTCGCGTCGGTGTAGGTGGCCCGCAGGAGCCGCTGGCAGCCGACGGGAGCGAGCACGTCGCGCAGGAGCGGGTCGAAGGCACCGGCACAGCCGGTGTCCGGGGCGACGGCGATCCGCGTCCAGGTACGGTCGGCGCCGCCGGGCCCGGCCCCCTGCCCCTGCACGGTGGGCGAAAAAAGCTGGTCGACGGGCACGCTGTGCCAGAGCTGCCCGGCTGCGGCGAAGGACGTGGCGCTGCTGTCCACCCCGTCATCCCCCGTGAGCCAACTCCCGGTCACCGCACCGCCGATGAGCCCGAGACCGAGCACGACACAGACGCCGACAGCGGCGGTACGCGACCGTATCCGCGCCCCCAACGGCCGCGCCCGCACCCGCTCGTCGTACCCCTCGGGTTCCCCGAACGACACAACCGGCCGTCCCTCGCCGGGGTTCAGGGGCGCGCTCCAGGAAAAGGCGGGGTCGGGGCTGGAGTTGGGGGCGGGGCGGGGCATCTCGGAGGCGGGACGGGTGGGGGTGCCGGGGGTGGAGGGGGTCCAGGCGGGGGCGTGGGGGGTGGGTTCAACTGGGGTGCTGGGAGTGGTGGTTGGCCAGGCTCGGGTGTCGGTGTTATCGGGGGTGGGGCTGGCCGGCTTACTGGGGGCGGTCGTCGACCAGGTGGTGGCGTCCTCGGTGGTCGGCCCAACTGGCTTGCTGGGAGCAGTCGCTGACCAGGCACGGGTGTCGGTGTCGTCTGCGGCGGGCCCAACTGGCTTACGGGGGGCGGGCGGTGACCAGGGGGCGGTGTCGTCGACGGTGGAACTCTGTGCGGCGGACGCGGAGGAGCCGGGGCCGGCGGGATTGGCGTCAGCCGGCCGAGTGTCGGAAGGGTAGGGCGCGTTGCCACCTGAGGGTGACCACGCACCACGGCTGGGCGCGCCGCCGGTGGGATCCGTGAACGACTCGCCTCGCCAAGGGGTTTCCGGCCGCCGGTCGGTGGTCTCCGAGGAGGGCTCCGGGGCGGGGGCGGAAGAGGGAGCTGGTGGGCGAGTGGGGGTGGAGCTCTGCCGGTCGGGCGCCTGGTGCGGGGGCTCGGTTGTCGGGCGGGGCGGGGTGGCAGCGGGACCGGTAGGTGTTGCCGGGTGAGGAGAGTCCTGGCGGAGCCGGTCGGACGGCTGGGGCGAGGGCTCTGTTGCGGGGCGGGGCGGGGTGGTGGAACCGGCAGATGTTCCCGGACGGGTCGGGACGTAGCGCTGCCGGTCGGAGGACTGACGTGGAGGTTCGGCTTCGGGGCGCGGCGGAGCGGGGGGCGTTGCCGGACGGGTCGAGTCCTGACCAAGCTTGTCGGACGGCTGACGTGAGGGCTCGCCCTCGGGACGCGGCGGAGCGACCGGGGCGGAAGGCGCTGCCGGGCGGTTCGAGTCCTGGGCCGGCCGGTCGGACGGCTGGGGCGGAACCTCGGCCGCCGAACCGGGCGGGGTGGTGGAACCAGCAGTCGTGCCCGGCCGAGTGGGGACATAGCCCTGCCGGTCCGACGACTGACGCGGAGCTTCACCCTCAGGACGCGGCCGAGCGACCGGGGCGGAAGGCGCTGCCGAGCGGTTCGAATCCTGGCGAGGCCGGCCGGATGCCGGATGCGGGGCCTGACTCGCTGGACGCGGCGGGGTGCCCGAGTCGGCAGATGTCCCCGGACGGGTCGGGACGTAGCTCTGCGAGTCGGACGACTCACGCGGAACCTCGGCCGCCGAACCGGGCCGGGTGGCGGAGCCCGCAGATGTTCCCGGCCGCGCGGGGACATAGCCCTGCGAGTCGGACGACTCACGCGGAACCTCGCCCCCCGAACCGGACGCGGTGGCAGGGCCAGCAGATGTTCCCGGCCGCGCGAGGACATAGCCCTGCGAGTCGGACGACTCACGCGGAACCTCGCCCCCCGAACCGGACGCGGTGGCAGGGCCAGCAGATGTTCCCGGCCGCGCGGGGACATAGCCCTGCGAGTCGGACGACTCACGCGGAACCTCGCCCCCCGAACCGGACGCGGTGGCAGGGCCAGCAGATGTTCCCGGCCGCGCGAGGACATAGCCCTGCGGGTCGGACGCCTCACGCGGCGCCTCGTCCACGGACCGCGGCGGAGTCGCCGGACCGGGAGAAGCTGCCTGGCGAGCAGAGTCCTGACCGAGTCGATTGGACGCTCGAAGCGGAGCCTCGCCCGCCGGACCGGGCGGAGTGGCGGAGCCGGGAGGCGTCCTCGGGCGCCCCGGGGCATGGCGAAGCCTGTCGGGCGACTCACCAGGACCCTCGCCCACGGCAGGAGGCATCTCCGGGCCCGCCGAATCCTGACGCGACCAGTCGAACGCCTCGCGCGGAACCTCACCCGCAGGACGCGGCGGCGTGGCGGAGCCGAAAGGCGTTCCAGGGCGGCCCGGGACATCGCGAAGCAGATCTGACGACCCACCAGAGGCCTCACCCCCAGCACCCGGCGGAACACCCGGAGCAGAAGGCATCCCCGAACCAACCGAATCCTGGCGCGACCAGTCGAACGCCTCACCCGGAGCCTCACCCGCAGAGCGCGGCGAACCCACGGAGCCAGGAGGTGTCGCTGCCCCGGTCACATCCCGACGAAGCCAGTCGGACGACTGACGCGGGCCCTCGCTCGCAGGGCGCGGCGGGTTGTCCGAGACGGGCGGTGTGGTCGGACGGGAAGGGGGGGCCGGCTCCGAACCGGGTTTCCACAGCGCCTCGTTGCCACCTGTCGCCGCTGCAGGGCGGTGAGGCGGCCGGGGCGGGACAGCTCCCGACGTGACACCTTCGGAGTTCGCGCGGCGTGTGTCACCGCCGGCTGCGGGCGGGGTGTCCGGGAAGCGTGCCGAAGCCGGCGGAGGGGGTGGGCTCACGGGGTCCATGGCACGGGGTGAGAAAGGCCGAAGGCCGGGAAAACGCGGCCGACCGTCAGAGGAGGCCGATGCGGAACCGGACCCGTCGCGGCCATCGGAGCCGTTGCTCTGAGACACGGTACGAGGATCAGGACCGTTGTTCGGAAAGTTCGTGCGGGCATCAGGAGCAGTACCCGGAGACACCGCGCCGGCATCAAACCCGTTGCTCGCAGACCCAGTTCGCGCATCAGGGCCGTTCCCCCGGAACATCCCGCCGACATCGGACCCATCGTTCTGCGGTGCCGTAGGCCTCCCGTTACCGCGGTCCCACCACCCCGTACTGGACCCGTCGCTCCCGCTCCCCGCCGAAGCCGCACCGGAACCCGGCGCGAACGGCTCTCGCCCACTCCTCGAAGCTCCAGCACCCCCGGCAGTCCCCGAGTTGCCCGCCCCCGACGCACCCGTGCCCATACCCGTGCCGTCGCCCGGTCGCGGCGCATCCCCCGACGCCCGTCGCCCCCGCGCATGCGCGCCCGAAGCAGGCCGCCGCTCCGACGACCCACCGTTCGTCGGCGCCCCCGGCATCCCCGGCGCACTCCACGCATCCCACGCACTCGAAGTACTCGACGCACCAGGCCTGTTCGGCGCACCCGGCGTCCCCTGCCCACCCCTCGAAGCGGAACCCGGAGCCACCCCCGAGACCGGACCCGAACCGGAACCGGAGGCCGGACCCCAAGCGGACCCCGAGGCCGGACCAGAAACAGAACCCGAGCCCGGAACCGAAGGAGAACCCGAAGCCGAACCCGGAGCCGAACCCGAAGTGGCCCCTGACCCAGCCGCCCCCGCCGTACCCGAATCCCCCACAGAACCAGAATGCGGTCGGTCCAAGTCCTCGCCCGTTGCCTCGTCGGCCGTCGGCCGCCCCGCCGAGTCCGTCACGTTCCCCGAATTCGTCCCGTTCGCCGGGTTCACCGAGCCCGGCGGGCGGTGCGGCGGCGTCGAACCCGCCGGTCCGGGGGCGCGTCGCGCTTCCGTGCTCATGCACCCCCCGTTTCCTCGTACCCGGGCCACCGTTTGTTCGCACGCGGGCCGGTGTACTCCTGCCCCTGCTCGTATACGGACCGGCGTCCACCCCGCTCTCACCCGGCACGACACAAAATCAAAGTCGTCCCGAGCACGCATACCCGCAGCGGTGGACCGCCATCCCGGGCGCGGTCGAACGACCGGCGGCGTTTCCTCCGTGCGTGCGCGTCACTCTACGGGTTGACCCCGCTCGAACGGGAACCAGTCCACACCCCCGGGGCATCTGCCCGGAACGTCCCCCTACCCTGCGGTAATCCTGTCTGGCAGGCTGCGTCCATGACTGCGCGCGCCGCCGACCGGGCCCGTTACGACCGGGCCACCGCCCACCTCGACGCCCCCGTCGCGATCGTCGACCTGGACGCCTTCGATGCCAACGCGGACGATCTCGTCCGCCGGGCCGGGGGCAAGCCGGTCCGCGTCGCGAGCAAGTCCGTCCGCTGCCGAACCCTCCTCGAACGCGTCCTGGCCAGGGACGGCTTCGCGGGCCTGATGTCCTTCACCCTCGCCGAGTCGCTCTGGCTCGCCCGTTCCGGGTTCGAGGACGTCCTCCTCGCCTACCCCTCCGCCGACCACGCCGCCTTCGGCGAACTCGCCAACGACCCCAAACTCGCCGCCGCCGTCACCGTGATGATCGACGACCCGGCCCAGCTCAAACTCATCGACGACTCACGCGACGGCGGCACCGAAGTCATCCGCGTCTGCCTGGAGTTGGACACCTCGCTGCGCATGCTCGGCGGCCGCATCCGCGTCGGCGCGCTCCGCTCCCCGCTGCGCACGCCCGCCCAACTCGCCGACATCGCCCGGACGGTGTCCCGCCGTCCCGGCTTCAAGGTCGTCGGGATCATGGCCTACGAAGGTCACATCGCCGGTGTCGGTGACTCCGTCGCGGGGCGGCCGTTCCGCTCGCGCGCCATCCGGCTGATGCAGGCCACCGCCAAGCGCGAACTCGCCGAGCGGCGCGCGGAAGTGGTGCGCGCGGTCAGGGCGGTCGTGCCCGACCTGGAGTTCGTCAACGGCGGCGGCACCGGCAGTGTGCAGCACACCGCCGCCGAGGACGCCGTGACCGAGATCGCGGCCGGTTCCGGGCTGTACGTGCCGCGCCTCTTCGACAACTACACGTCGTTCCACGGCCGTCCGGCCGCGCTCTTCGCCATGCCCGTCGTACGACGCCCGGGCGTCGGCGTCGTCACCGTCCTCGGCGGCGGCTACCCCGCCTCCGGCGCCCCCGGCCCCGACCGGCTCCCGGTGCCGTACCTCCCGGAGGGCCTGCGCTACGACCCCCAGGAAGGGCCCGGCGAGGTCCAGACGCCGCTGCTCGGCTCCCCCGCCGACGATCTCCTCATCGGCGACAAGGTGTGGTTCCGGCACGCCAAGGCCGGTGAACTCTGCGAGCGCTTCGACGTGTTGCACCTGGTCGAGGGCGACGCGGTGACCGCGACCGTGCCGACGTATCGCGGCGAGGGCATGACGTTCCTCTGACGGACCGGCAGTGAACGAACCCACAAAAACGCACGACGGCCCGGAAGTTCTTCCGGGCCGTCGCTGTGTGCTGTGCGACCGACTTCACATCGGCGTGACGTACGCCCCCGAAATCCCGCCGTCCACAAGGAAGTCGGCGGCGTTGACGAACGATGAGTCGTCGCTCGCCAGGAAGGCCACGGCGGCGGCGATCTCGGTCGCCTCCGCGAAACGGCCGACCGGGATGTGCACCAGGCGGCGCGCGGCGCGCTCGGGGTCCTTCGCGAACAGCTCTTGCAGGAGCGGGGTGTTGACCGGTCCCGGGCACAGCGCGTTGACGCGGATGCCCTCGCGGGCGAACTGCACGCCCAGTTCACGGGACATGGCGAGGACGCCGCCCTTGGAGGCCGTGTACGAGATCTGCGACGTCGCCGCGCCCATCCTCGCCACGAAGGACGCCGTGTTGATGATGGAACCCTTGCCCTGGCGGCGCATGTACGGGATCGCGGCCTTGCAACACAGGTACACCGACGTGAGGTTGACGTCCTGGACGCGCTTCCACGCCTCAAGGCCCGTGTCGAGGATGGAGTCGTCGTCCGGCGGTGAGATGCCCGCGTTGTTGAAGGCGATGTCGACACTGCCGTAGGTGTCGAAGGCCGTTTTGAAGAGCGCCTCGACCTGTTCGGGGTCGGTGACGTCGACCTTCACGAACAGCCCGCCGACCTCGTCGGCCGCCGCCTTGCCGTGCGTCTCGTCGATGTCGCCGCAGACGACGTTGGCGCCCTCGGAGGCGAGCCGGCGCGCGGTGGCGAGACCGATGCCGCTGCCGGCTCCGGTGATGACGGCGGTACGGCCGACGAGACGCCGGCAAACAATCTCTGAGGTCACTGTGCGGGGCCCTCCGTGCTGGTGGAGACGTTGGTGGGGGAGACGTCGCTGATGAAGACGTTCTTGGTTTCGGTGAAGGCGGTGAGCGCGTCCGGGCCCAGTTCGCGGCCGATCCCCGACTGTTTGAAGCCGCCGAAGGGGGTCCAATAGCGGACGCTGGAATGGGAGTTGACGGACAGGTTGCCCGCCCGGACGGCCTGCGAGACGCGCAGGGCGCGGCCGACGTCGCGGGTCCAGATGGAGCCGGAGAGGCCGTAGTCGGTGGCGTTGGCCAGCGCCACGGCTTCCGCCTCGTCCTCGAAGGGGAGGACCACGGCGACGGGTCCGAAGACCTCCTCGACGGCCACGCGCGCGTGCGGGTCGACGCCGGTCACCACTGTGGGCGGGAACCAGAAGCCGGGGCCCTCGGGCGCCTTGCCCCGGATGCCGGCCAGGTCGTCCGTGACGTACGAACGGACGCGCTCCAGCTGAACCTTGGAGATCAGCGGGCCCATGTCCGTCGTCTCGTCGGCCGGGTCGCCGACGCGGACAGACTCGACAGCCGGAGCCAGCAGCTCCAAGAACCGGTCGTAGACCGAGCGTTGGACGAGGATGCGGGTGCGGGCGCAGCAGTCCTGGCCGGAGTTGTCGAGGAAGGACATGGGGGCGGCGGCTGCGGCGGCCTCGATGTCCGCGTCGGCGAAGACGATGTTGGGGCTCTTGCCGCCGAGTTCGAGGGTGACGCGCTTGAGGAGCGCCGAGCCCTTCGCCAACACCTGTTTGCCCACGGCCGTAGACCCGGTGAACACGATCTTCGCGACGCCCGGGTGCTCGACGAGGGCGGTGCCCGTGACCGGGCCGTGGCCGGGCAGCACCTGGAAGAGACCTTCGGGAAGGCCTGCCTCCAGGGCGAGTTCGGCCAGCCGGAGCGCGGCCAGCGGGGTCGTCTCGGCCGGCTTGAGGATGACGGCGTTGCCGGCCGCGAGCGCCGGGGCGGTGCCCCACGCGGCGATCGGCATCGGGAAGTTCCAGGGGGCGATCACGCCCACCACGCCCAGCGGTTCGAGGATGGTGATGTCGAGGCCGCCCGCTACGGGGATCTGCCGCCCCGTCAGCCGCTCCACTCCCCCGGCCGCGTAGTCCAGCAGGTCACGGACGTTGCCGGCCTCCCAGCGGGCGTTGCCGACCGTGTGCCCGGCCTCCCGCACCTCCAACTGGGCCAGTTCTTCGAGGTGTTCGTCGACGGCGGCCGCGAAGCGGCGCAGCAGCCGGGCCCGGTCCGCGGGCGGCAGGGCCGCCCACTTCCCCTGGGCCCGAGCGGCGCGTACGACGGCGGCGTCCACGTCGGCCGCGGTGGCGGCGGGGACGGTGGCGAGGACCTCCTCGGTGGCGGGGTTGAGTACTTCCAGCGGGTGCTCGGCAGGCAAGGGTGTCCTCACAGACGGTCGTCGGCGGGCAAAGCGGTCCTCACAGACGTTCGAAGGAGCGGCGCAGCTCCCAGTCGGTGACGGCGGCGTCGAAGGCGTCCAGTTCGACGCGTGCCATGTTGCGGTAGTGCGCGACGACCTCGTCGCCGAAGGCGGCCTTGGCGATCGGGCTGTTCTCCCACAGCTCGGCGGCCTCGCGGAGATTGGTGGGGACGTGCGCGTAGTCGCCGCTGTAGGCGTTGCCCGCGCAGGCCTCCGGCAGCTCCAGCTTGTGCTCGACGCCGTAGAGCCCGGCCGCGACGAGCCCCGCCACCGCGAGGTGGGGATTCACGTCCCCGCCGGGCAGCCGGTTCTCGAAGCGCATCGAGCGGCCGTGGCCGACGATCCGGAGGGCGCAGGTGCGATTGTCGTAGCCCCAGGCGACGGCGGTCGGCGCGAACGAACCCGGCTGGAACCGCTTGTACGAGTTGATGTTCGGGGCGTAGAGCAGCGAGAAGTCGCGGAGCGCGGCGAGCTGTCCGGCGAGGAAGTACCGCATGACCTCGGACATGCCACCGGGGTCGTCCGACGTCCCCGCCATGGCGTTGCCGCCGTCCGCGTCGGCGAGCGAGAGGTGGATGTGGCAGGAGTTGCCCTCGCGCTCGTTGTACTTCGCCATGAAGGTCAGCGAGACGCCTTCCTGGGAGGCGATCTCCTTGGCGCCGGTCTTGTAGATCGCGTGCTGGTCGCAGGTGACGAGGGCGTCGTCGTAGCGGAAGACGATCTCGTGCTGGCCCGGGTTGCACTCGCCCTTGGCGGACTCGACGGTCAGCCCGGCGACGGTCATGTCGTTGCGGATCCGGCGCAGCAGCGGCTCGATACGCCCGGTCCCCATCACCGAATAGTCGATGTTGTACTGGTTGGCCGGGGTGAGCCCTCGGTAGTTGGCGTCCCAGGCCTGTTCGTACGTGTCCTTGAACACGATGAACTCCAGCTCCGTACCGACCTGCGCGGTGAATCCGTGCTCGGCGAGGCGCTCCAGCTGGCGGCGCAGGATCTGGCGGGGTGCGGCGACCACCGGCGATCCGTCGTTCCAGGCGAGGTCGGCGATGAGCAGGGCGGTGCCGGCGTTCCAGGGCACACGGCGGAGGGTGGTCAGGTCCGGGTGCATGGCGAAGTCGCCGTAACCGCGCTCCCAGGAGGACATGGCGTAGCCGTCGACCGTGTTCATCTCGGTGTCGACGGCGAGGAGGTAGTTGCAGCCCTCGGTGCCGTGCCGGAGCACGTCGTCCAGGAAGAACTGGGCGGCGAACCGCTTGCCCTGCAGCCGCCCTTGCATGTCGGGGAAGGCCAGGACGACAGTGTCGATCTCACCACTGGCGACGAGGCGTTGAAGTGCCTCGACGCCCAGTGGGGGTGTGCGGTCTGCCACGGGAAAGCCTCCTTCGGCTTCTACGGTCAGCCGGAAGCCATAAGGTATTGCGGAGAACCATTGCTTGGGAAGGGGGTGCCGCCATATGTCGCTGGATGCGGAGAACGGGCTTGAGGACCGGTTGACCCCGGTACTGCGGCCGGTGCGGGCGGGCAACGGCTTCGAAGAGGCGCTGGAACAGATTCTGCAGGTCGTACGGCTGGGTCTGGTGCCGGGGGGCGAACGGTTGCCGGCCGAGCGGGAACTGGCCGAGCGGCTCGGGATCAGCCGGGTGACGCTGCGCGAAGTTCTGAAGGTACTGCAGGACCAGGGTCTAGTGGAGTCGCGGCGCGGGCGCTACGGCGGGACGTTCGTTCTGCCGAAGTCGGACGCGGGCGGCGAGGACGAGCTGCGGCGGCGGATCAGCGCGGTCGACATCGAGGACGTGCTGCGCTTCCGGGAGGTGCTGGAGGTCGGCGCGACGGGCCTGTGCGCGACCCACGGCCTGAGCGGTGAACAGGCGGGCCGCCTGCGCGACGCCCTGGCCCGCACGCACGACGCCCCGCTCGCCGACTACCGCCGCCTGGACACCCTGCTGCACCTGACCCTGGCCGAGCTGTGCGGTTCACCGACCCTGACCGCACAGTACGCGGCGGTACGGGCCACGGTGAACGACCTCCTCGACTGCATCCCCCTCCTGGTCCGCAACCTGGAGCACTCGCAGCGCCAGCACATCGCGCTGGTCGAGGCGGTCCTGGACGGGGACGCGGACGGGGCGCGGGAGATGATGCGGGAGCACTGCGCGGGGACGGCGGCGCTGCTGCGGGGGTTCCTGGCATGACCGCCTGACCAGCGGGGTAGTTCAATGGTTCCCACGGAGTCCATTCAATTCGCTTCACGTCGGAGGGGTGCATGGCGGGCAGGCCGCTGATCGGTATCAGTACGTATCTGGAGGCCGGAGCGCGTTGGGGCACCTGGGAGTTGGAGGCGGCCCTGCTGCCGGCCGGCTACCCACGGCTCGTGCAGCGCGCGGGCGGCCTCGCCGCGATGCTGCCCCCCGACGCCCCCGAACACGCCGCAGCCACCGTGGCCCGCCTGGACGCCCTGGTGATCGCGGGTGGCCCCGACGTGGAACCGGTCCGCTACGGCGCCGACCGCGACCCCCGCACCGGCCCGCCGGCCCCCGCCCGGGACGCCTGGGAACTCGCCCTGATCGAGGCCGCGTTGACCGCGGGCATCGCCCTCCTGGGCATCTGCCGGGGAATGCAGCTCCTGAACGTCGCCGTGGGCGGCACCCTCGTCCAGCACATCGACGGCCACGCGGAGACACCGGGCGTCTTCGGCCACCACCCGGTCAAGCCGGTACCGGGAACCCTGTACGCCTCCGCGGTACCGGAGGAGACCTCGGTCCCCACCTTCCACCACCAGGCCGTAGACCGCCTGGGCGCGGGCCTCACGGTGTCGGCCTGGGCCGGGGACGGCACCCCGGAGGCCGTCGAACTCCCGTCCGCCGACTGGGTGTTGGGGGTCCAGTGGCATCCCGAGATGGGTGAAGACCTGCGGGTGATGCGGGCGTTGGTGGAAGCGGCCGCGAAAGCCCGCTAGCCCTGCGTCAGCGAGAGCAGTTCCCGCGCCGGTCCCGTCGGCCGGTGGCCCGTGGGCCAGACCGCTCTCAAGTCCCGGGCGAGCGTGACCCCTTCGACCGGGATGCGCACCAGCCTCCGCATCGACAGCTCCTCCCCCACGGCGAGTTCGCTCAGCACCGCGGGCCCGGCTCCGCTCACCGCCGACGCCTTGACCGCCGTGGTGGACGACAACTCGATGAGCGGGCGGGCCAGGCCGCCCAGCGCCGCGTCCAGCACCTGCCTCGTGCCCGAGCCCTTCTCCCGCAGGATCAGCGGCGTCGACGCCAACTCCTCGGCCGGGACCGGGCGTTGGCGGCGGGCCCAGGGGTGGGTCGGGGCCGTGACGACGATCAGGCGGTCGTGGGCGATCACCGTGGAGTCCAGGCCGGGTGGGACCGACAGGCCCTCCACGAAGCCCAGGTCGGCCTCGTCGGCGAGGAGGCGTTCCGCGACCGTGGTCGAGTTGCCGGCCAGCAACGAGACGGCCGTGTCGGGGCGTTGGGAGTGGAGGGCGAGGAGCCAGCCCGGGAGGAGGTACTCGGCGATGGTCATGCTGGCGGCGACGCGGAGGCGGGAGTCGCGGCGGTGCCGCAGGGCCTGGGCGCCCGCGTCGAAGGCCGCGGCCGCCTCGACGACGCGGCGGGCCCAGTCCGTGACCAGGGCCCCGGCGTCGGTCAGGCTCGATCCGCGCGGTGAACGGTCGACCAGGGCCACGCCGAGCTGCCGCTCCATGGAGCGGATGCGGCTGCTGGCGGCCGGCTGGGTGATGCCCAGTTCGCGGGCCGCGGCGCCGAGGCTGCCCAGCCGTGCCACGGCAAGCAGCAGCTCCAGCGCCCCGAGGTCCGGTACCCGGTGCGCGATCGACCCGCCCCGCTGATCGTCCGTCTCACTCCCGCTCATAAATCCAGTTTATGTCCCCATAGACACATACTCCCTGGTCGCGTGTCTCAGTCGGCGAGACGGTGGAGGCATGGTCACCGCAGTTCGTCATCTCGGACCCAACTGGTACGCCTCCGTCATGGGCACCGCCATCGTCGCCACGGCCGGTGCCGGGCTCCCGCTCCACCTCCCGGGACTGCGCACGGCCTGCACCGCCGTCTGGGCCCTCTCCCTCGCGATGCTGCTGGCCCTGCTCGCCGCCCGGACCCTGCACTGGACCCACCACCGCGACCAGGCCCGCGCCGATCTCCTCGACCCGACCATGGCCCCGTTCTACGGCTGCCTCGCGATGGCCCTGCTGGCGGTGGGCGGCGGCACCCTGGTCGTCGGCCAGGACTGGATCGGGCTCCGGGCGGCGGTCGTGCTCGACACCGTGCTGTTCGGCACCGGCACGGTCATCGGACTCACGGCCGCCGTCGCCGTCCCGTTCCTGATGGCCGTACGGCATCACGTGCATCCCTCGCAGGCGACCCCCGTGTGGCTGCTGCCTGTGGTCGCGCCCATGGTGTCCGCGGCCCTCGGTCCGCTCCTGGTGCCCCACCTGCCGCCCGGGCAGCCCCGGGAGACACTGCTCCTCGCGTGCTTCGCGATGTTCGGACTGAGCCTGCTGGCAACGCTGTTGATGCTGCCGCTGGTCTTCGCCCGGCTCGTCACCGGCGAACCGCTGCCCCTCGCACTCACCCCGGCACTGTTCCTCGTCCTGGGCCCACTGGGCCAATCCACCACCGCCGTAGGCAAGTTCGCGGACTTCGCCCCCGGCGTCGTACCCGCCGCGTACGCCCAGGGCTTCAGCCTCCTCGCCGTCCTCTACGGCGTCCCCGTCATGGGCTTCGCGCTGCTCTGGTCCGGCCTCGCCACCGCACACGTCGTCCGCGCCCGCCGCCAGGGCATGCGCTTCACGATGACCTGGTGGGCCTTCACCTTCCCGGTCGGCACCTGCGTCACCGGCGCCGAGTCCCTGTCCCACCACACCGGCCTCGCCGTCTACGACGTGCTCGCGATCGTCCTCTACGGCGTCCTGGTCGCCGCCTGGGTCACCGCCGCCGTGCACACGGCCCGCGGCCTGCTCAGCGGCGAGCTGCTCGCAGGGCCGCGGCCAGCACCCGTGGCGCTTCGCCCAGTGACGGCCCGTACCAGGTGAGATGCCGGCCGCTGACGAGCGCGCAGGCCAGCCCCTCGAAGGCCTCCGGTCCGTCGTCGGCCGTGAAGCGGTACGGCTCGTCCGGGAGGACCACCAAGTCCGGTGCCGCCGCCCGTAGTTCGTCGACCGTGGCGCGCGGGTAACGCTCGGCGTGCGTCGCGTACAGGTGGTCGACTCCCAGCCGAGACAGCACATCACCGGCGAAGGTGTCCCGGCCCAGCACCATCCAGGGCCGACGCCAGACGGGGACCACAGCGGTTCTGCGGTCGTCCGGTTCCGGCAGCTCCGACCACGCCCGCTCCGCCTCGTCCAGCCAGCGCGGTCGTGGCGGAGCACCGCATGCGTCCAGGACCCGGGTCAGTTCGCGGAAGGCCTGCGGTACGTCGCGCACCTCGGTGACCAGGACCTCGACTCCCGCCTCGCGCAAGGCCGTCAGGTCCGGTGCGCGGTTCTCCTCCTCGTTGGCGATCACCAAGTCGGGGGCCAGGGCGAGGATCTGGTCGAGTTTCGGGTTCTTGGTGCCGCCCACACGCGTCACGTCGAGGTCCGGCGGATGGCTGCACCAGTCCGTCGCGCCGACCAGAACTCCCGGCAGGGATACGGCGATCGCCTCGGTGAGCGACGGTACGAGGGAGACGACGCGCATCAGCGCTGGCGGTCCTGGACGGCCTCGATGTGCTCGGCCACCGCGACCACGACGACCCGGGTGTCCGGCACGGTCGCGCGCCAGCGGTGACGGACACCGCCGGTCAGGTACATCGTGTCGCCGCGCACCAGCCGGTACGCGCGCCCCTCCGCCTCGATCTCCACGGCGCCGTCCGCGACGTACATCAACTCGTCGTTGCGGTGCTGGAACTCGCGCCCGGCGTCGTGGTCGCCGGTGAACTCCGAGGCGTGCAGCTGGTGGTGACCCCGTACCAGCGAACGCATCCGGGGTGCCCCGACCGACTCGGGCTCCTCCGCGCGGACGACGTCGACGCTGCACGCGGGGTCGGCGGCGGCGAGGAGTTCGACGGCCGTGGTGCGCAGGGCGTCGGCCACCTTCTCCAGGGAGCTTCGGCTGGGGCGGGCCCGGTCGTTCTCGACCTGGCTCAGGAAGGGCACCGACAGGCCGCTGCGTTCGGCCACGACGGCGAGGGTCAGGGACAGCGCGCGGCGGCGTCGCCGTACGGCCGCGCCCACCCGAAGGGGCTGTTCTTTGTGGTCGCCCATCGCTCCGGCTCCCTCCTTCGCTCGTCGGTTTTCAGTTGCCTCTGATGAGTTCTCTGCACCCTACGCATGTTCGGCAAACCGTTTCATGCGCCTGTCACATCCACGTCACACAGCGTGCGATCGGACGTCATGATTCTGGCCAGTCCGTACGGGCCGGCCGACCCTCGATCGGCGCGGGACTACCTCTCTACTCTTCAATGCGTACGCGGTCGACTGTGTTCCCGCTCACCTCTCGGGCCTGATTGCGGGGTTTCGTAGCGCTATGTGGTTGGCCGGATCCTTTTCGTACCGGATCGGGGCACCGACAAAGGTGGGCCCCGCCGCACGAAGGGGGGAACGTGCGGTGAGGCCCACCTCTGGGACGGCGGCTCCGGGACTGTCAGGTCACCCGGCCGCCTGGCTCTTCTGGTTCTTCGCGACCGGCGCCAACTGGTCGACGAGGCCGGGGTGCTGCTTCAGCCAGGTGCGGACGGCGTCCTGCTCCTGGCCCTTGCCGGACTTCTGGATCTGCGCCTCCAGACCGGTGAGCTGGGACTCGGTCATCCTGAAGTCCTTCAGCCACTTCCCCACGTCGGGGTTGCCGTCGGCGAAGCCCTTGCGCGCGACGGTGTGCACGCCGTCGCCCTTGCCCCAGGCGTTCTTCGGGTCCTTGAGCTTCTTCAGCTTGTAGTCGCTGTACGCCCAGTGCGGCGACCAGAGCGTGACGACGATCGGCTGCTTCTTGGCGTACGCCCGCTTCAGCTCGGCCAGCATCGCCGGGGTGGAGCCGTCGACGACGTCGTAGGAGCCCTGGAGGCCGTACTCCTTGAGCACCTTGGTCTTCAGGAGGCCCATCATTCCGGCGCTCGGTTCGATGCCGGTGATCCTGCCGCCGAACTCGGAGGCGTGGGTCTTGAGGTCCGCGAGGGTGTTGACGTCCTTCACGTACGACGGGACGGTCAGCTCCAGGGACGTGGAGCCGTACCAGCTGCCGAGGTCGTCGAGCTGCTTGCCGTACTTCTTCCAGTACTCGGCGTGCGTGGTGGGCAGCCAGGAGTCGGTCTGGAAGTCGACCTGGCCGGTGGCGAGGCCGGTGTACAGCGGGCCGGCCGCGTACTGGGTGGTCGTCACCTTGTAGCCGCGCTCCTCCAGGATCTCCTTCCAGAGGAAGGTGGAGGCGATTCCCTCGTCCCAAGGGATGTAGCCGATGGTGATGTTCTTGCCCTTGCCGACGTCGGTGGCGGAGGCCGCCTTCGTGCCGGAGGAGGAGCCGAAGACGCCGATGCCGCTGGCCACGAGGGCGAGGACGACCACGCCGATCACGGCGAACGCCGGGCGGGGGCGGTAGTTCCAGGGCTTGGCGGTGCCGGCCGCGCGGGCCTTGGCGGCGGCGCGGCGGCCGAGCGGGGAGATCTGGGTGCCGAGTGCGCTGGTCATACGGTCGAGGTAGATCGCGAGGACGACGATGCCCACGCCCGCCTCGAAGCCGAAGCCGATGTCGAGCTGGCCGATGGCCTCGTTGACGGCGCCGCCGAGGCCGCCGGTCCCGACCATGCCGGCGATGACGACCATCGACAGGCCCAGCATGATGACCTGGTTGATGCCCGCCATGATCGTCGGGAGCGCCAGCGGCAGCTGGACGCGCAGCAGGGTGTCGCGCGGTGAGGTGCCGAACGCCTCGGCGGCCTCGACGAGTTCGGCGTCGACCTGGCGGATGCCCAGCTCGGTCATGCGGACGCCGGGGGCGAGCGCGAAGATCAGGGTGGCGATCACGCCTGCCGAGGTGCCGAGCCCGAAGAAGAGGATCGCCGGGATCAGCAGCACCATCGACGGCATCGTCTGGAGCAGGTCGAGAGCGGGCCGTACGACCGTGCTGACCGTCTTGGAGCGGGCCGCCCAGATGCCCAGCGGGATCGAGATCACCAGGGCGATGACGGTCGCGACGAGCACCAGGGCCAGGGTCGACATGGCCCGGTCCCACAGGTCGAGCGAGTCGATGAGCAGGAACCCGGCGAAGGCCAGGACACCCGCGACCAGTCCGCGCAGCCACCAGGCGATCACGGCGAAGATGCCCGCGAGGAGCAGGGGTTCGGGGGCGGTGAGGACGGCGTTGATGCCGTCGTACATGCCCTCGACGACGGTCTTGATCGCGTCGAAGAGCCAGGACATGTGGGCGAGGAGCCAGTCGACACCGGAGTCGACCCAGTCGCCGAGCGGGAGCCTAGGCATGGGCGGTCACCTTCTCGCCGCCGTCGCGCGGACTGACACAGGGGGTGGGTTCGTGCTGCTCGTCGCCGAGGAAGGCGACCAGGCGCTGCCGCGGGACGACACCGACGAGTTCGTGGTCCTTGTCGAGCACCGCGACGGCGTGCGTGAGGCGGGCGCTGATCGCGCACAGGTCGTTGAACGGCGTGTCCGGCGTCGCGGTCTCACAGGCGCAGTCGGCTTCGTCGCCGCGCAGGTCGGTGTCCATGACGGAGCTCGCGGTGAGGACCCGGGAGCGGTCGACGTCCTGGATGAAGGAGGAGACGTAGGCGTCGGCGGGGCGGACGAGGATGTCCTCGGCGGTGCCGGTCTGGACGATGCGGCCGTCGCGCATGACGGCGATGCGGTCGCCCAGGCGCATGGCCTCGTTGAGGTCGTGCGTGATGAAGACGATCGTCTTCTTCAACGACTTCTGCAGTTCCAGGAGTCGGTCCTGCATGTCCCGGCGGATCAGCGGGTCGAGCGCGCTGAACGACTCGTCCATGAGAAGCAGGTCGGCGTCGGTGGCGAGGGCGCGGGCCAGGCCGACACGCTGCTGCATACCGCCGGACAGCTCGTCGGGCCAGGAGTCCTCCCAGCCGGCCAGGCCGCACAGGGCGAGCGCCTCGTCGGCGCGGGCTTCGCGCTCGGCGCGGGGCACGCCCTGCACGGACAGGCCGTAGGCGGCGTTCTCACGGACGCTGCGGTGCGGGAAGAGCGCGAAGTGCTGGAAGACCATGCTGATCTTGCGGGCGCGGACCTCGCGGAGTTCGCGATCGCCGAGCGCGGTCAGGTCCTGGCCGTCGAAGAGGACACGGCCCGCGGTGGGCTCCAGGAGTCCGTTGAGCATCCGCAGGAGGGTCGACTTGCCGGAGCCGGACAGGCCCATGACGACGAAGATCTGGCCCGGTGCGACGGAGAAGGAGGCGTCGATCACGGCGGCTGTGGTGCCGTCGGCGCGCAGTTCCTCCCGGTCGGCTCCTTCACGGAGCCGTTCGACTGCCTGGTCGGGTCGTCTGCCGAACACCTTGTACAGATGCTCGGCTTCTAGCCTGGCTGACACGCGTACCTCTCGATCGGGGGCAGGACGGGAGGCGACGGCGAGAGACCTGAAGGGCCCTCGACGGTTGAATGTGCAACCGGCATCGCTCCGAGGCCGCGCCTTCCCAGGCTTCCCGGGCGCAAACACAGGAGTGGTCCAGCTCACCAGCCAGGGGTGTCCGCGCTTCCGGAGCCGGCGGTGCTGGTCGCTCCGGGTGACAGGGAGGGGTGGTCGTCGCCCCGTCGTGCGGCATGATGCGAGGCGTGACCGGACGACTGATGCTTCTCGACACCGCCTCGCTCTACTTCCGCGCCTACTTCGGCGTCCCGGAGTCCGTGAAGGCGCCGGACGGGACGCCGGTGAACGCCGTGCGCGGGCTGCTCGAATTCATCGACCGGCTGGTCAAGGACCACCGCCCCGACCAGCTGGTGGCGTGCATGGACGCGGACTGGCGGCCGCAGTGGCGGGTCGACCTGATCCCCACCTACAAGGCGCACCGCGTCGCCGAGGTGCGCGAGAGCGGCCCGGACGCGGAGGAGATCCCGGACACGCTCTCGCCACAGGTGCCGATCATCGAGGCCGTCCTGGACGCGCTCGGCATCGCGCGCGTGGGCGTCGAGCCGTACGAGGCCGACGACGTGATCGGCACGTTCACGGCGCACGCGAAGGGCCCGGTCGACATCGTCACCGGCGACCGCGACCTGTACCAGCTCGTCGACGACGCCCGCGGGATCCGGGTCCTGTATCCGATCAAGGGCGTCGGCTCGCTCCAGGTCACCGACGAGGCGTTCCTGCGCGAGAAGTACGGCGTCGACGGCCGCGGCTACGTGGATCTGGCGCTGCTGCGCGGCGACCCCAGCGACGGTCTGCCCGGCGTCCCCGGCATCGGCGAGAAAACGGCGGCGAAACTCCTCGCCGAGTTCGGTGACGTGCCCGGCATCATGGCGGCGATCGACGACCCCAGGTCGAAGCTGACGCCCTCGCAGCGCAAGCGCCTCGACGAGTCGCGGCCGTACGTCGCGGTCGCGCCCAAGGTCGTCCGGGTCGCCGACGACGTACCGCTGCCCGATGTCGACCCGGCGCTGCCGCACGCCCCGCGCGACCCGGAGCTGGTGGGCGCACTGGCGGAGCGCTGGGGGCTGGGCGGATCATTGCAGCGACTGCTCACCACGCTGGGCGCGTAAGCATTGTTCTTGCCCTTTCTTTCTTGCCTTTCACAGAGAATGTAGTGCTAGCTTAGGTAAGCCTAAGCATGGGAATCTGGGAGGCCGTCATGGCAGAACGTCCGGCACGGAAGCCGCGTAAGCCCCACTCCGCGCAGGTCGTCCGCACCGAGCGCCTGACCCCTCACATGCAGCGCGTGGTGCTCGGTGGCGAGGGTCTGGCCGGGTTCTCGGCGGACACCTGCACCGACCATTACGTGAAACTGCTGTTCCCGGCCGGGGGCGCGGTCTACCCCGAGCCCTTCGACGTGGAGCGCATCCGCGCCGAGTTCCCGCGCGAGCAGTGGCCGGTGACCCGCACCTACACCGTGCGCGCCTGGGACCCCGAGCACCTCGAAATGACCCTGGACTTCGTGATCCACGGCGACGAGGGCCTCGCCGGCCCGTGGGCGACCCGCGTCCAGCCGGGCGAGACCGTCCACTTCATGGGCCCCGGCGGCGCCTACGCCCCCGACGCGGGCGCCGACTGGCATCTGCTCGCCGGTGACGAGAGCGCGCTGCCCGCGATCGCCCGTGCCCTGGAGTCGCTGCCCAAGGGCGCCACGGCCCACGCCTTCGTGGAGGTCTCCGGCCCCGAGGAGGAGCAGAAGATCGACTCCGACATCGAGGTCGTCTGGCTGCACCGCGGCGACCGTCCCGTCGGCGAGGCGCTCGCCGAGGCCGTACGGGCGCTGGAGTTCCCGGAGGGCCGGATGCACGCGTTCGTGCACGGCGAGGCGGCCTTCGTGAAGGACCTCCGCGCCCTGCTGCGCGTCGAGTTGGCGATCCCGCGCGAGGACCTCTCGATCTCCGGCTACTGGCGCCTGGGCCACAACGAGGACGGCTGGCAGGCGTCGAAGCGGGAGTGGAACGCGAAGATCGAGGCGGAGCAGGAGGGCGTTGCCGCGTAGGTGCGCCACAGGGGGTGCCACGACGGAGCATTGGCGTCTGCCGCGCCGTCGTGGCTGGTCGCGCCGTTCCCCGCGCCCCTTTCGGGGCGCTTATACCGACCGTTGGTATGACCTGAACGTGCGGATCGACAGCCAAACCGCTGCCACCGCGAGTGCCAGCAGCGCGCCGCCGCGGGTGAGCACGTCGCCCCAGTCGGGGTGCTCGCTCATCGCTGAACGGCCCGCCACCATCGCCCAGTTGAGCGGGTTGAAGTCGGCGATGTGCCGCATCCACGAGGGCATCTGGGACGGCGCCATGAAGGCGCTGGACAGGAACGTCAGCGGCAGCAGCAGGAAGGTGTTGATGCCGATGATCGACTCCCGCTGCCGCACCAGCATGCCGAGCGCGTTGGACAGTGCCCCGAAGACCGTGCCCAGCAGCACGGAGGCCACGATCAGGATCGCGATGCCGGCGATGCCGCCCGGGTAGTCGGCGCCGCCGAGCAGACCGAGCAGCACGATGATCGCCGACTGGAGCGCGGTGACTAGGCCGTTGTTGACGACGTTGCCGTTCATCAGCGCGGCCCGGCTGACCGGAGTGGTCAGGAAGCGGTTCAGCGTGCCGCGCTGGATCTCCTCCAACGTGCCCATGCCCGCCCACATGTTGGAGCTGAGGGCGCTCATCACGACCACGCCCGGGACGAGGTAGTCCAGGTACGAGGTGGTGCCGAAGCCGCCGAGTTCGACGACCTTCTTGAAGAGGTTGCCGAACAGGAACAGCCAGATCACCGGCTGGATGAGGGTGATGACCGCGAAGGCGGGCTGCCGTGCGAACACCATGAGTTGACGCTGCGTCATGTACCAGGTCTGGGAGACGGCGGTGCTCATCGCGCACCTCCGGCGACCGCGAGCTGCCCGGTGCTGTTCGCGTCGGCCTCGGAGTAACGGCGGCCCGCGTAGCGGAGATAGACGTCGTCCAGCGAGGGACGGGCGACGGTCGCGCTGGCGACTCCGACTCCGGCCCGCTCGAACGCCGCCAGCAGGACGGGCATCGCGGCCGCTCCGTCGTCGGCGCGGGCACTGACCCGGCGCCCGTCGACCAGCACCTCGCGCACGCCCGGCAGTCCGACGAGGGTGTTCCGCAGCAGCGTACGACCGGCGTCGCCGACCCCTTCCCCCCGCAGCTCCAAGTGGACGGCGTCGCCCCGGAGTTCGCCCTTGAGCGAGTCGGGGGTGCCCTCCACGACGACCCGGCCGCGGTCGACGATCGCGATGCGTTCGGCGAGCCGGTCGGCCTCTTCGAGGTAGTGCGTGGTGAGCAGGATGGTCAGCCCCTCCTCCCCCGCGAGCCGGCCGATCTCGTCCCACATCGCGGTGCGGGCCTCCGGGTCCAGGCCGGTGGTGGGCTCGTCGAGGAAGAGCACCTCGGGCCGGTGCACCAGGCCGAGCGCCACGTCCAGGCGGCGGCGCATACCGCCGGAGTAGCCCTTCACCGGACGCTTCGCGGCCTCGGCGAGGGTGAAGCGGTCGAGGAGCTCGTCCACCCGCTTCGCGAGGGCGGTGCCCCTCAAGCCGTAGAGCCGGCCCTGGAGTTGGAGGTTCTCGCGGCCGGTCGCCGTCGGGTCCGCGCCCGAGTTCTGGGCGACCACGCCGATCGCGCGGCGGACCCGGTCGGGGTGGCGCAGCACGTCGTGGCCGGCGACGGTGGCCGTGCCGGAGTCGGGCCTGGCGAGGGTGGTGAGGATCTTGACGGTGGTGGACTTGCCGGCGCCGTTCGGCCCGAGGAGGCCGAAGACGGTGCCGGGCTCGACGGTGATGTCCATGCCGTTGAGGGCGGTGACATCGCCGGAATAGGTCTTGATCAGTTGACGCGCCTCGACCGCGGGCGCACGGGTACTGCCCATGACAGCTCTCCAAGGAATGAGCGGATGTGCGATGTGAAAGGTCACGACTGATCCGCGTGAAGAGCGCCCGGCTATCCTGGGTGTGCCGCACCTCGATCGCCTGGCTTCGCCGCACGGCGGGTCAGTTCGGGGTTCGTGACCCCGGCGGGGCTGCTCCAACAGCCCGGTCGGGGTTCTTCGTGTCTAGGTGAACTCCGTCGGCAGCTCCCCCGTTTCGTGGAAGCGGCGCCAGCCCTCGACGCCGGGCAGTGAGCCCTTCTTGATCTCGTCGACGAGACCCCGGATCCACTCCGCCTGCGCCCGGACCATGTGCAACTGGTACTCGCTCTCCACCAGGAAGAGCCGGGGCAGCGTCTCGTACAGCTTCTCCAGCGCACCGCGCGCGCTCGCCGCCTGGAGGTCGAGGTTCTGCACCCGCTCCTCAAGAAGCCGCACCACCTCGTCAGGGTGGATGACCCCGACGAGCGGAAGCGCGGTCTCGAAGATCGGGAACTCCTTGACCGGCACGGCCAGCAGGTCGGAGAGCCACTCGACGGCTTCCTCGCGGCCCGCGTCGGTGATGCCGTAGACCGTGCGCTCGGGGCGGTTCCCCTGCCGCTCCACGTCGGTGACCTCGACGAAACCGTGTTTCTCCAGGTTCTGCACGACCGTGTAGAGCGAGCCGTAGTTGATCTTCGTGGTGCTGTCCTTGCCCTGGCGGCGCAGGGTCTGGGCGATCTCGTACGGATGCATCGGGCCCTGCCAGAGGGTGACCAGCACGGTGAGTGCCAGCGGGTTGCCGAGCTTGCGGCGCCTGGGCGGCATGGCCATACCTCGCTTCCGAATATCCGTGGCCGAACATATCGCGAGTGCGCGCCAAGCGTCAACACACACGATGTATCGCGTTTTGACGGCGAAGGCAAGAGCGTGAGGACTTAGGCCCGCCGCGGACACGGCGGCGTGACGCGGCCGAAACAGCCTCTCCCTAATTTCTGTCACCCGACAGGAATTCCGCTGTCGCCGTCAGGATTCCGCTCTCCTGCGCCGAAGGCAGGTGCCGCCGTGACCACAACCACCACCTCCGACATACGCCCCGACCCGCCCCACTCCTCCCCTTCCCCCGACGACGCCTCACTCGCGGAGTTCGGCTACCGCCAGGAGCTGCACCGCAGCCTCGGCCGGTACGCGTCGTTCGCGGCCGGGTTCTCCTTCATCTCCGTACTGACGACCGTCTTCCAGTTCTTCGCCTTCGGGTACGCGTTCGGCGGCCCCGTCTTCTTCTGGGCCTGGCCGATCGTGCTGGCCGGCCAGCTCCTGGTGGCCGCCTGCTTCGCGGAACTGGCCGCGCGCTACCCGATCTCGGGCGCGATCTACCAGTGGTCGTCACGCCTTTCCAACGCGACCTTCGGCTGGTTCGCGGGCTGGATCATGGTGATCGGCCAGATCGTGGTGGTGGCGGCGGCCGCCCTGGCCCTTCAGATGGTGCTGCCGGCGATCTGGTCGGGCTTCCAGCTGGTGGGCGGCGACCCGGCCCCCACCTCCCCGGACGGCGCGGCCAACGCGGCGGTCCTGGGCGTGATCCTGCTGGTCCTGACGACGCTGGTGAACATCCTCGACAACCGCGTGATGTCGGTCATCAACCGGGTCGGCGTGACGGCGGAGATCATCGGCGCGATCCTGATCGTCGTCCTCCTCCTGACCCACTCGAAGCGGACCCCGAGCATCACCTTCCACACGACCGGCAGCCTGGAGGGCGGACTGCTCGGTGCCCTGCTGGTCGGCTCGTTCACGGCGGCGTACGTAATGATCGGCTTCGACAGCGCGGGCGAGATGAGCGAGGAGACCCACAACCCGCGCCGCACCGCGCCCCGCACGATCCTCACCGCGCTCAGCGCCGCCGGCCTGCTCGGCGGCCTGATCATCCTCGGCGGCCTGCTCGCGGCCCCCAGCCTGACCGACGGCCACCTGGGCGTCGACGGCCTCAGCTACGTCCTCACGAGCAGCCTCGGCGACGGCGTCGGCAAGGCGTTGCTGGCGGACGTGGTGGTGGCGATCGCGGTAGCGACCCTGGCCATCCAGACGGCGGCCTGCCGCATGCTCTTCTCCATGGCCCGGGACGGCCAACTCCCGTTCTCCGCCCGCCTGTCCAAGGTCAACCCCCGCACCGGCATGCCCAGCGCCCCCGCCATCGTCGTGGGCATCCTCTCGGCCGCCCTGCTCCTCCTCAACTTCGCCTCCCCGGACGCGTTCCTCGCCATCGGCACCACCTGCATCGTGATGCTGTACCTCGCGTACGCGATGGTGACGGGCCCGCTGCTGTTCCGCCGCGTGCGCGGCGAGTTCGAGGTGGCCGGCACGGACGAGACGGGCGCGCGCCTCTTCTCCCTGGGGCGGTGGGGAGTACCGGTCAACGCCTTGGCGCTCGTCTACGGCCTCGTCATGACGGTCAACCTGGCGTGGCCGCGGGCCGCCGTGTACGACCCGGCGGGTGGGCACTGGTACTTCCAGTGGTTCACGGTGTTGTTCCTGGTGGTGACGGTGGGGGCCGGCTTCGGGTACCGGGCGTACCGCGCCCGTACGGTCGCGGAGGAGGCTCCCGAAGCGGTCCCCGCCTGACCCCACCGCCTACCCTTGACCCCAATGACCCGAAAACGCCGTATCCCGCCCTCCCCCCTCCCCCAGCGCGCCGGAGTCGACCCGGTGCGGGTCCGTCTGCCCCCCGAGGAGTCGTGGGCCACCGTGCGCGAGTACCTGGTGGACCGGCTCTCGGGGGCGGGTGACGGGGTCGTCGACCAGATGATGGACGACGGGCTGTTCGTCGGGGTGGACGGGACGAGCGTGGCCGGGTCGCCGTACGAACCCGGGATGTTCGTGTGGTTCCACCGGGAGCTGCCCGTCGAAGTGCCGGTGCCCTTCCCCGTGGACGTCGTCTACCGCGACGAGCACATCGTCGTCGCCGACAAGCCGCACTTCCTCGCGACCACCCCGCGCGGCAGTCACGTCGTCGAGACGGCGTTGGCGCGACTGCGCAGGGAGTTGGGGATCCCGGATCTCGGCGCCGCGCACCGGCTCGACCGACTCACCGCCGGGCTCGTGCTGTTCACGGTGCGGCCCGAGGAACGGGGCGCGTACCAGGCGCTGTTCCGGGAGAAGCGGGTACGGAAGGAGTACGAGGCCGTCGCGTCGTACGACTCCGGGCTCGACCTTCCTACGACCGTGCGCTCCCGCATTGTCAAGGAGCGTGGGGTGATGGCCGCCCGGCAGGTCGAGGGTGAGGTCAACGCCGTCAGCCGGGTCGAGTTGGAGGAAGAGCGGGGGGACGGGCTCGCCCGGTACCGGCTGGTGCCCAGTACCGGGCAGACGCATCAACTGCGCGTCCACATGAGCGCGTTGGGCGTGCCCATCCTCGGTGATCCACTGTATCCCTTGGTCGACGACCCCGTGCCGGACGGTGATTTCCGGCGGCCGCTCCAACTGCTGGCGCGGGCACTGGAGTTCACCGATCCGGTCACGGGGACCGAGCACCGGTTCCGTAGCGGGCGGGTGCTCGAAGCCTGGTCCTCGTACGAGGACTGGGCCGGTCAGTAGCCCCGCCACCACCTCAAGAACCGCTGCCACGCGCCGAGTTGACGTACCGGTTCCGGAGTCGGAGCCGGCTCCGGCGGAGCCGTCACCTCGACGGGTTGCGGCATCGCGGCGGGCGCGGGCTGCGGGTCCGACGGCATGCCCACGTGCCAGGTGTGGCGGGGTTGCGGGACCGCCGCGTGGCCCGGCTTCTCCGAGACGTCCTGCGGGGGCTTCGGGGCGAACTGCACCGGCAGCTCCACCAGGTGGCGGGAGGCGATCGACGACGTCCAGCTCAACTCGCCCTCGTCGCAGTCGAGTTCGATGTCCGGGAGCCGCATCAGCAGCGCGTCCACCCCGGTGTCGGCGATGGCGCGGCCGATGTCCTGGCCGGGGCACTCGTGCGGCCCGCCGCCGAAGGCCAGGTGGGAGCGGTTGCCCATCATGTTGGCCTTGAGGTCGGGACGCACCCGGGGGTCGACGTTCCCCGGCGCCGGTGCGAACAACAACCCGTCGCCCTTGCGGATGCGCTGGCCGCCCAACTCCGTGTCCTGCTTGGCGAAGTACGCGAAGACGGTGCTGAACGGCGGCTCGTCCCACAGCGACTGCTCGACCGCCTCCGGCACCGTCATCTGCCCGCCGTTGAGCTGGGCGCGGAAGCGCGGGTCGGTGATGACCATGCGCAGCGCGTTGGCGAGGAGGTTGGTGGTGGCCTCGTAGGCGGCGAAGAGGACGAGCCGCAGGTGCTCCCTGACCTCGTCGTCGCTGAGCCCCGCCGGGTGCATGACGAGGTGGCTGGTGAAGTCGTCCGCGGGTTCGGCCCGGCGCAGGGCGGTGAGCCGGGTCAACGCGTCCATGACGTACTGGTGGCTGGTGATGGCGGTCGCGGTGCCCTTGAGGGCGTCGCGGGCGGCCTCCACCATCTGGTCGTTGTACTCGTCGGGCATGCCGAGGATCTCGCACAGCACGGCCATCGGCAGGTGCTCGCAGAACTGGCTGACGAGTTCGGCGTGCCCCTGCTCGCAGAAGGTGTTGGCGAGGATCTGGGTGTAGCGGTTGATGTGCCGGCGGATGCCGCGCGGGTCGATGGTCGACATGGCGCCGGTGACCGCGCCGCGCAGCCGCAGGTGTTCGTCGCCCTCGGCGTGCGAGGCGATGGGCTGCCAGGCGATGTGCGGCATCAGCGGGTGGTCGGGCTTGACCATGCCCTCGCGCAGCGGCGTCCAGATGCGGCTGTCCCGGCTGAACTGCGAGGGCGTACGCACCATGTGCAGGTTCTCTGTGTGCCCGAGGACGACCCAGATCGGTACGTCGTCGTGGAGCAACACCGGTGCCACGGGGCCGTGTTCGGCGCGGAGCTGCTCGTAGAGGGCGCCCAGGTCCGCCGCGTCGGGGCCGTACAGCCGGTGCAGTCCCCCGGGCCCCTGGCCGTGCGCGGGGCAGCCGGGGGGCGGGCCGAGCCTGGTGTCGTCCGTATCGGTCGGGAAGGTGTGTTCAGGCGTCACGGTGATCGCTCCGAGAACTGAAGTGAATCCGGTGTCGGGGGAGTTGGGCGGGTCAGGTCAGTGAGCCCGTCATCGCCAGGGAGTGCAGGAAGCGCATCAGCGTCATCAGGACGTCCCGGCTGGAGGCGCGGCGGCGCGCGTCGCACTCGATGATGGGGATGTCCGGGGACAGGTCGAGCGCCGTACGCAGGTCCTCGATGGGGTAATGCGGGCCGTCCGGGAAGGAGTTGACCGCGATCACGAACGGCACCCCGCGCTCCTCCAGCCGTCCTATGACGTCGAAGCTGACTTCCAGGCGCCGCGTGTCGATCAGCACCACCGCGCCGAGCGCGCCCTCGAACAGCCCGTTCCACAGGAACCAGAAGCGTTCCTGGCCGGGGGTGCCGAACAGGTACAGCACCAGTTGGTCGGTGATGCTGATGCGGCCGAAGTCCATCGCGACGGTGGTGGCCGTCTTGCTCTCCGAGCCGTAGTTGTCGTCGACGCCGACGCCGGCCTGCGTCATGGTCTCCTCGGTGGTCAGCGGCCTGATCTCGCTGACCGAACCGACCATGGTCGTCTTGCCGACCCCGAAGCCGCCGACGATCACGATCTTCACCGCGGCCTGGGCCGTGTGCGGGAGATGGTCCTCGGTCCGAGGGCCCGTGATGGTGTCAGAGCTTTTGAAGTCCATGCATCACCGCTTCGAGGAGGGAACGGTCGGGGAGCGCCTGGCGGACGATCGGGGCGCGCGCCTGCACCAGTTCGGCCGCCAGCAGCTCGGTGAGCAGGACGGTCACCACGCTGTACGGCAGGTTGAGATAGGCCGACAGCTCGGCCACGGACAGGGGGGAGATACAGAGCCGGAGCAGGGTCGCCTGCTCGGGGGTGGCGGACTGCGGCACGTCGGCGCGGGCCACGATCAGCGTCACCAGGTCGAGTTCGGCCCGGTCGCCGTCCTCGGCCGCGCCGGTGAGCACGTACAGCCGCTCGGGGATCTTCCCTTCGCCCGGTTTCTTGCCGGGTTCGGGCGGCGGTTTCTCCGCGGGTTGTCGCCGCTGGCGTTGCGGAGGAGTCATACGGTCTGCCCGTTGCGCCTCGGCGGGCTGGTGAGGTGGGCGCCGATTCTGACGACGAGGTCACGCATGCGGTTGCTCATCAGGCCGGGCTCGGCGACCACGTCGGACAGGACGGCCAGATAGGCGTTGGCACCCGCGGCCATCAGATAGAAGTAGCCGCCGTTGATCTCGATGATGACCATCTTCATCCGGCCGTCACTGCGCGGGATCTCGGAGGCGACGGCACTCGCCAGGCTCTGCAGTCCGGCGCAGGCCGCGGCGACGCGGTCGGCCGCGTCGGGGTCGCCGCCGTAGCGGGCGATGCGCAGCCCGTCGGCGGACAGGACCACGATCTGCTGGATGCCGGGCACGCCGTCGGCGAGATCCTTGAGCATCCAGTCGAAGTTGGCTCGCTGCTGGATCACTTGAGGTCCCCCTCGTCGTCGGCCTCGACTCGGGCCGGCTCGGTCTTCTGGGTGAAAGCGGTCGGGTCCGGGTCACCCTTGAGGCCTTCCATGAACGCCTCGACCCACAGGCCCGGTTCGGGTTCGTCCTTCTTCTCCGGCTCGGGCTCGGGCGTGCCCCAGGCGGAGCGGGCCTCCCGTGCGGCGGCCTCGGCGCGCTCGGCGGCGGCCTGTTCGGCGTACCGCTGGGCGAGCGGGACCTTGACCCGGCTGCGGCGCTGCGGCAGGCCGCCCGCCGTCCACTCGGTGACCTCGGGAACCTCGTCCTCCATGCTCACCGAGGCCGGGATGCGCGGGCTCGTGGGGCGGCGCCGCTTGATCGTGCGCTTGGGACCGTCGACCGCGCCGAGCTCCGCCTTGGGCAGGGCGGTGGCGCCGATGCCGTGGGCGAGTCCGGGCGCGGTGCCGGGGGTGAGCATCTCGCTGGGCACGATGAGGACGGCACGGACGCCGCCGTACGCCGAGGCACGCAGCGAGATCTGCATGTTGTACGTCGCACACAGCCGGCCGACGACGGCCAGGCCCAGGCGCGGACTCTCACCGAGGTCCTGGAGGTCGGTGCCGGCCTTGGCGCGCTCCAGCATGCCCTCGGCCCGCGCCCGCGACTCCTCGCTGAGGCTGACGCCGCCGTCCTCGATCTCGATGGCGACACCGGTCTGCACCTCTACGGCGGTGACGTGCACCTTGGTCTGCGGGGGCGAGTAACGCGTGGCGTTGTCGAGGAGTTCGGCCGCCGCGTGGATGACCGGCTCGACGGAGATGCCGCGGATGTTGACCTTGGCGATGGAGTGCAGCTCGATGCGGCGGTACTCCAGGATGCGGGACATGGCGCCGCGCAACACGCTGTACAGCGGCACCGGTTCGGGCCACTGGCGACCGGGACGGCCACCGCCGAGCACCGAGATGGAGTCGGCGAGACGGCCGATCAGCGCGGTGCCGTGGTCGATGCGCAGGAGGTCGTCGAAGACCTCGGGGTTACGGCCGTGGTCCTCCTCCATCTCCCGGAGTTCCTTGGCCTGTTGGTGGACGATGGCCTGGACACGGCGGGCGATGCTGACGAAGGAACGCTGCGCGGAGTCACGCATGTTCTCCTCGCGCTGGACGATGTTGAGCACCGTCCTGAGCAAGTCGCGCTGCGGCTGCGGAAGTTGCCGCCAGTCGGGATCGGCGTCGACGACTTGGCGAATCACCTCTCCGGGGGATTCTCCGCTGCTGAGCCGGTAGAGCGTGGCGGGCAGGATCTCCTTGCCGAGCCGGAGCATCTCCGTGTTCTGGTCGGCGAGCCGCCGTTCCAGATACGCGGTGTGACGGTCGTGCTCGGCGCGAGCGTCCCGCAGGTTGCGGCCACGGCGTACCGCTTCGGCCGCAGTCACGATCACCAGAAGGGTGGCGACGGCTCCGCACCAGCCGACGGCGATCCGGGCAGGCCCCGCCACCAGGGCGACGGCGGCCCCGGTCGCCGCGGCCATCACTATGGCAGGCGGCAACAGCACGCGCGCGTAGGGAAGTTCACGGCCACCGGGGGGCGATTGAACACTCACCATGTATGCCCTCTAAAGACGGGTCGGCTGGGGGGATCAAGGAAATCTGGGGGGAGCTTCTGCATCTTTTGCATGTTTGGGAACAAGCGCACGAATACAGCCCAACTCGGTGCGCTGCGGGCGAGCTTAGTCCGACCGGATCACCGCTGTGTCATATTCGGCAAGCCCCTGAAAAGGGACACAGAAGGGGAGTACCCTCAGCCCATTTACACGCTGAGGCTTCAATCGCACACAGCGAGTCACAGTGAACGGGCATACGAAAATCACTCACCGTAAGGAGTGAAGCACCGATTCCGGCTCGGGTTCGGGCCCGAATTCCGGATCAGATTCCGGCGATGCGCAATGCCGCGTCGGCCGTCGCCTCCGCGAAGGCGGACACCGGCCGCTCGGGGTCGGAGCGGTGCACGAGGATGACACCCTCGATCAGCCCGAAGACCAGATCCGTCCGCAGCTCCAACTCGCTCTTGGCGAGCGCCCCGCCCGCCGCCGTCGCGGCGAGCAACTGCCGGTAGGCGTCCTTGAGTTCGGCACGCACGGCATGGAAGCCGGCGAAACGCTCGGCGCGCACTTCGGGCAGCAGATAGAGCCCGCCGAGGTTGTGCGAGCCGCCGCACAGCAGCTCGACGTCGGTACGGCACAGCTCCCACAGCCGGTCCTCGGCCGGGGTCGCGTCGTCCGCGAGGAGTTCCCGGGCGTAGGCCAGCGACGGGGTGACCGTGGACTCCAGCAGATCCGCGAGCAGCTCCTCCTTGCCGGAGACGTAGTGGTACATCGACGCCTGCCGCATGCCCGCGCGCTCGGCGACAGCCCGGGTCGTGGTGGCGGCGTAGCCGCGGGTGGTGAACAACTCGGCGGCGGCGGAGAGCAGTTCGGCGCGCGGGGACAGGCCACTGTCCGGCCGCTGATCGGCCCGCGGCCTGCCGACCCGGCGGCCCCCCTGTGCACCTGTCGTCCCCATGCGTTCGATCCTCGCACACGGCCCCGGACCACGGACTCCTGGTGATCTTCGTGAGGGCTCGGTAACCGAGCGGCAACACCCGGGCAACCCCGGCGACCCGCCCGCCTCCTAATTTCTGTCGAGCGACAGAAATGCCGCACGACCAAGACGTCCCCGCAGCCGGAGGTCCCCCGCGATGGCGACAGCGACCACTTACGGAGCCCGCGACCACGCCCGCGCCCAGGAGGGCGAGCGGGCCGAGGCGATGCCCGTCGTCCCGGCCGGCGACTGGCCGGCGCCGCCCTGCGAGGCGGGCCACCTGGTGTGGGCCGAGACCGTCGCGGGCGGCAACTACACCCACCGCGTCCTGGCCCGCGGCACCGAACTCCGCCTGACCGACCTGCGCGGCGACGCCTGCGCCCACCTGCTCCTGTACGCGGCCGACCGACCGTGGGAACGCCTCAACGTCGCCGACACGGTCAAGGTCCAGTGGAACGCCTACCTCGGCGAGGGCCAGCTCCTCCTCTCCGACCAGGGCCGCGTCCTCGCCTCCCTCGTCGCCGACACCTCCGGCCGCCACGACGCGCTGTGCGGCACCTCCACCCTGGTCCGCAACACCGAGCGCTACGGCGACGGCACCCCGCAGTCCGACTCCCCTGCCGGGCGGGAGCTGTTCAAGCTCGCCGCCGCCAAGAACGGCCTGGAACCACGCGACTTGCCACCCTCGCTCTCCTTCTTCCAGGGCGTCCAGATCCGCGACGACGGCTCCCTCGACTTCACCGGCTCGACCGGCCCGGGCGGCAGCGTCACCTTGCGCGCCGAACAGGACGTGACCGTACTGATCGCGAACGTGGCGCATCCGGCCGACCCGCGCACCGAATACGTCAACACCCCGCTGGAAGTGCTCGCTTGGCGCGCCGAGGCCACCAAGCCGGGCGACCCGCTGTGGGAGGCGACCCCCGAGGGCCGCCGCGCCTTCCTGAACACCGCCGAATTCCTTGCCGCGAGGGGGCTCATATGAAGACCGAGGACGTACCGGCCATGAAGACGGTGGAAGTACCGGCCCGCGCCGCCTGGTCCGCCGTGGTCCGCACGGGCCAGACCCTCACCATCACCGACCTGCACGGCAACCAGGCCGTCGACTTCCTCGTCTACGACGCCCACGACACGTCGGTCCGCTACAGCGCCCCCGACACGATCCACGCCCAGGGCAACCTCTTCCTGACCACCGGCAGCGTGCTGATGTCCAACGAGCACACCCCGCTGATGACCGTCACCGCCGACGAGGTCGGCCGGCACGACACGGTCGGCGGCGCCTGCTCCAAGGAGTCCAACACCCTGCGCTACGGCCACCACACCTGGTCGCAGCACGCGTGCGTGGACAACTTCCTCGCGGAGGGCGCCCGTTACGGCCTCGGCAAGCGCGACCTGGTCTCCAACATCAACTGGTACATGAACGTGCCGGTCGAGAAGGACGGCACCCTCGGCATCGTCGACGGCCTCTCCGCCCCGGGCCTCGAACTGACCCTGCGCGCCGAACGCGACGTCCTGGTCCTGGTCTCCAACTGCCCCCAGATCAACAACCCTTGCAACGGCTTCGAGCCGACGGCAGTGGAGATGACGATTACCGAGGCCACCTCCCAAGGGGATGCCGGATGACCTTCGACACGCTGCTGATCGCCAACCGGGGCGAGATCGCCGTCCGCATCATCCGCACGGCCCGCGAACTCGGCCTGCGCACCGTCGCCGTGTACTCCGACGCCGACCGCTCGGCACCCCACGTCCGGCTCGCCGACGAGGCGGTACGACTCGGCCCGGCACCCGCCAAAGAGTCATACCTGGACGCCGACTTGGTGCTGAAGGCGGCCAAGGACACGGGCGCGGGCGCGATCCACCCCGGCTACGGCTTCCTCTCCGAGGACGCGGCCTTCGCACGGCGCTGCGAGGACGCGGGCATCGTGTTCGTCGGCCCAACTCCCTCCCAACTGGAGCTGTTCGGCGCGAAGCACACGGCACGGGCGGCGGCCGAGGCGGCTGGAGTCCAACTAGCCCCCGGCACAGGCCTGTTGGCGGACCTGGACGAGGCACTCACCCAAGCAGCCCTGATCGACTACCCCGTCATGCTCAAGGCGACCGGTGGAGGCGGCGGCATCGGCATGTCGGCCTGCCACTCCCCCGCCGAACTCACGGAGTCCTGGGAGCGCGTGCAGCGCGTCGCCGCGGCCTCCTTCTCCTCCGCCGGCGTCTTCCTGGAACGCCTCGTCGAGCACGCCCGCCATGTCGAGGTACAGGTCTTCGGCGACGGCGAGGGCAAGGTCGTCACCTTCGGCGACCGCGACTGCTCCCTCCAGCGCCGCAACCAGAAGGTGGTGGAGGAAGCCCCGGCACCCGGCCTCCCCGACCACATACGCACCCAACTGGCGGCATCCGCCCGCGACTTGTGTGCCTCGGTCGACTACCGCTCCGCAGGAACAGTCGAGTTCGTCTACGACGCGACCCGCGAGGAGGCCTACTTCCTGGAGGTCAACACCCGCCTCCAGGTGGAACATCCGGTCACCGAGGAGGTCTACGGCGTCGACCTGGTCGCCTGGATGCTACGGCTGGCCCAGGGCGAGTCCGACGTCGTCCGCGACCCCGGCACCCCCCGCGGCCACGCCGTCGAGGCCCGCGTCTACGCCGAGGACTCGTCCCGTGAACACCGGCCCAGCGCGGGCCTGTTGACCCGGGTCGAGTTCCCGGACGGCGTACGCGTCGACGGCTGGGTGGAGACCGGCATCGAGGTGACGACGTCGTACGACCCGATGCTCGCGAAGGTCATCGCCTACGGCCCTGACCGCGCCCACGCCCTCCAACGCCTCGACGAGGCACTGGCCCGCACCCGCGTGGACGGCATCGAGACGAACCTGGGCCTGGTCCGGGCGGCGTTGGCGGAGCCGGACTTCCGTACGGCCACCCACTCCACGGCGACCCTCGCCACCGTCACGGACCCCACGCCCCGCATCGAGATCGTCTCCGGCGGCACCCTCACCACGGTCCAGGACTGGCCGGGCCGCACCGGCTACTGGCAGGTCGGCGTACCGCCGTGCGGCCCGATGGACGACCTCTCCTTCCGCCTCGGCAACCGCGCGCTGGGCAACGAGGAGGGCACCCCCGGCCTCGAATGCACCCTCCAGGGACCGACGTTGAGGTTCACCCAAGCCACCACGGTGTGCGTGACGGGCGCCCCGGCACCGGTGACGGTCGACGGCACGCCGGTCCCGCAGTGGGAGCCGGTGACGGTACCTGCGGGCACGACCCTGGAGATCGGCGCCCCGGCCGAACACGGCCTGCGGACCTACGTGTTGTTCGCGGGCGGCCTGGACGTACCCGCGTTCCTCGGCAGCGCGAGCACCTTCACCCTGGGCCGCTTCGGCGGACACGGCGGCCGGGCCCTGCGCACCGGCGACGTCCTGCACGGCGGCACGGTCGCCGAGGGCACACCCGTACCCACCGCCGACCGCCCGGCCTTCGGCGCCGTATGGGACGTAGCAGCGGTCGAAGGCCCGCACGCGGCACCGGAGTTCTTCACCGAGGACGACATCCGCGACTTCTACGCCGCCGACTGGAAGGTCCACTTCAACTCGGCGCGCACGGGCGTCCGCCTGGTCGGCCCGAAACCCCGCTGGGCCCGCACCGACGGCGGCGAGGCGGGCCTGCACCCGTCCAACATCCACGACACCCCGTACTCGGTGGGCGCCGTCGACTACACGGGCGACATGCCGGTCCTGCTGGGCCCCGACGGACCCTCGCTCGGCGGCTTCGTCTGCCCGGCCACGGTCATCAGCCAAGAGCGCTGGAAACTGGGCCAGTTCAGGCCCGGCGACACGGTCCGCTTCGCCCCGGTGAACGTCGACGGCTCGCCCCGCCCCGCCATCGTGGACGGCGGAATCCTGGCGAGGGACGGAGACGTCACCTTCCGCCGCAGCGGCGACGACAACCTCCTCGTCGAATTCGGCCCCATGCAACTGGACTTGGCGCAGCGCATGCGGGTCCACGCCCTGATGGAGGCGGTGGCGGAGGCCGACTTCGAGGGCGTCACGGACCTCACCCCGGGCATCCGCTCCCTCCAGATCCAGACGGACCCGAGCCGCCTGCCACAGTCCGAACTCCTGGCCGCGGTAAGGGAGACAGCAGCTTCCCTGCCCCCCACCGACCAACTGATCGTCCCCTCCCGCACGGTCCACCTCCCCCTCTCCTGGGACGACCCGGCCACGCGCGAGGCCATCGCCCGCTACATGGCCGGCGTCCGCGACGACGCCCCTTGGTGCCCCTGGAACATCGAGTTCATCCGCCGCGTCAACGGCCTGGACTCGGTACAGGACGTCTACGGCACGGTCTTCGACGCGGAGTACCTCGTACTGGGCCTGGGAGACGTCTACTTGGGCGCACCCGTGGCGACCCCTCTGGACCCCCGCCACCGCCTGGTGACGACGAAATACAACCCGGCCCGCACCTGGACGGCCGAGAACTCGGTCGGCATCGGCGGGGCGTATCTCTGCGTCTACGGCATGGAGGGCCCCGGCGGCTACCAGTTCGTGGGCCGTACGACACAGGTGTGGTCGGGCTGGCAGCAGCGCGGCGCGTTCGAGCAGGGCTCCCCCTGGCTCCTCCGCTTCTTCGACCGCATCAAGTGGTACCCGGTGGAACCGGACGAACTCCTCGAACTCCGGGCCGACATCACCTCCGGCCGCTTCGTCCCGCGCATCGAGGATGGCACGTTCTCGCTCGCCGAGTACGAGGCGTTCCTCACCGAGAACGCCGAGTCCATCGCGGAGTTCAGGTCCCGCCAGCAGACCGCGTTCGGCGCGGAGCGCGATGCCTGGGAGGCGGCGGGCGAGTTCACGCGGGCGGAGGCGGTCGCCGCCCCGGCACCACCGCAGGCCGAGGTGACGATCCCGGCGGGCGGACGCCTGGTGGAAGCCGAATTCGCGGCGTCCGTCTGGCAGTTGAACGTGGAGCCGGGCGACGAGGTGACGGCGGGCCAACCCCTCCTGGCCCTGGAGGCGATGAAGATGGAGTCCAGGGTGCACGCGCCCATGGCCGGCATAGTCACCGAGATCCTGGCCAGGCCCGGCGACCAGGTGGAAGCGGGCACGGCGTTGCTGGTCCTCGCCCCCGCAAGCTGAACCTCAAGCCGAACCGCAAGGAGCGAGAAGAGATGTCGACCACCGTGTCCCGAGTCCGCGCCGCCTACGCCCGCATAGAGGCGGTGAACCGCCCAGAGATCTGGATCGACCTACGCCCGCAGCCGGACGTGGAGTCCGAGGCGCAGGCAATCGACGAGCGAGTGACGGCGGGCGAGCAACTCCCCCTCGCCGGGCGCCTGTTCGCGGCCAAGGGCAACATAGACGTCCACGGCCTCCCGACCACGGCGGGCTGCCCGTCGTACGCCTACACCCCGGAGACCGACGCCCCGGTGGTCGCCCGTCTCCGCGCGGCCGGCGCGATCGTGCTCGGCACCACGAACCTCGACCAGTTCGCCACGGGCCTGGTCGGCACCCGCTCCCCGTACGGCGCGGTCCGGGGCGCCCACGACCCGGAACGGATCAGCGGCGGCTCCAGCGCGGGTTCGGCCGTCGCCGTGGCCCTGGGCATCGTCGACTTCGCCCTCGGCACCGACACGGCGGGCTCGGGCCGGGTCCCCGCCGCGTTCAACGGCATCGTCGGCCTGAAGCCCACCCGGGGCCTGGTCCCCACGACGGGCGTGGTCCCGGCCTGCGCCTCGATCGACTGCGTGACGGTCTTCGCCCGCACCCTCCCCGAGGCCGAACAGGCCCTGTCTTTCATGACCTCCCCACCCGACCGTGACCTCCCGCCCCTCCCCCAGCGCAGGCCGGGCCCGTGGCGCATCGCGGTAGCGGCGCGCGAACAACTCGGCGAACTGGACGAGGGCTGGGCGGAGGCCTACGAGGCGGCGGTGGAGCAGCTCAAGGGCGCGGGCGCCGAGATCCGCACCCTCGACCTCACCCCCTTCACGGAGGCGGCGGCGATGCTCTACCAGGGCGCGTTCGTGGCCGAGCGCTACACAGCGGTGGGGAGCTTTATCGACAAAGCAATTGCGGACGGCACCGAGGGCCTGGACCCCACGGTCACCGGCATCATCACCCGAGCCCGAGACATCCCGGCCCACCAGCTGTACGCGGACGAGGAACGCCTGGCCGCTCTCCGCACCCGAGCCCTCTCCGAACTGGCAGACGCAGACGCCCTGTTGCTCCCGACGACCCCTGGTCACCCCACCCTGACGGAGGTAGCGGCCAACCCCTTGGGCGCCAACGCCCGCCTGGGCCGCTTCACCAACTCCACCAACCTCTTCGACCTGGCAGCGGTGGCAGTCCCGTCCGGCGAGGCAAACGGGTTGCCCTTTGGCGTGATGCTGATCGGCCCGGCATTCACAGACGACCGCTTGGCGCGAATAGCGCGCGAGTTGGAGCCGGAGACCCACATCGCCGCAGTAGGCGCCCACCTGACGGGCCAGCCCCTCAACCCCCAACTACTGTCCCTGGGCGCCCGCTTGGACCGCACGACTACGACGGCCCCGGTCTACCGCTTGCACGCTCTGGCGACGACTCCGCCGAAGCCGGGCTTGGTTCACGTGGGCGAAGGCGGAGCGGCGATAGAGACGGAGATATGGCGCCTACCGGCAGAGGGCCTGGGCCGCTTGCTGGCGACCCTGCCCCGCCCGATGACACTGGGAAGCGTTGAGCTGGCGGACGGTACAAGTGTGCCGGGTTTCTTGTGCGAGCCGGCGGCACTGGAAAACGCCGAGGACATCACAAGCCACGGCGGCTGGCGACCGTACCTGGGCTCTTAAAGAGGCGCAAGGCCACCCCCCTAGGGGCGCGGGGAACTGCGCGACCAGCCACAGCGAACCCGCACCCGCCCCAAACCGCTACCCCACCGACGAGTAGGCCACAACCCCCCGCAACAACAACTCAACAGCCTTCCGCGCATTCTTCGCCACGGTCGACGACGCCTCGCCCCCAGTAACCGGCGCCGCAGCAGAAATCTGCCCCAACACATCGATCACCTGCTTGCACCACCGAACAAAGTCCCCGGCCGGCATCTCCACCTCCCGAAGCACCTCGTCCAACCCCTTCCCACTGGCCCACATGTACGCGGCCCAGGCAAACCCAAGATCAGGCTCCCGCTGTCCGACCCCCTCGGTCTGAGTGATCCGGAAATCCTCCTCAAGGGCATCAAGCCGCCCCCAGATCCGCACCATCTCCCCGAGCGCGGCCTTGGCCGCACCCGACGGCACCTTGGGAACCGTCGCATCGTCACTGACCCGCGCCTCGAACACCAACGCCGAGACACACGCGGCGAGTTCGGCAGGAGAAAGCCCCTCCCAAACCCCCTCGCGCAGACACTCACTGGCGAGCAGATCAAGCTCGCCGTACAGCCGGGCCAGCCGCTTGCCGTGCTCGGTGACCTCGTTGCCCCGCAGATAGTCCAGGTCGGTCAGGAGCGCGACGATCCGGTCGAAGGTCCGGGCGATCGTGTTGGTCCGCCCCTCGATCCGCCGCTCCAACTGCGTGGTGTCCCGCTGCAGCCGGTGATACCGCTCGGCCCAACGGGCGTGATCCTCACGGTCGCTGCACCCATGACACGGATGCGCCCGGATCGCCGTACGCAACTGTGCGATCTCCCGGTCGTCCGCGGCCTGCGAGCGCTGCTTGCGGGCCCGCTCCGGCGGGATGTGCCCGGCCTTGGTGCGCAGCGCGGACGCCAGGTCCCGACGGGACTGCGGGGAACGGGGGTTGAAGGACTTCGGGATCCGCATCCGGTCCAACGCCTCGACGGGGACGGGGAAGTCCATCGACGCGAGCCGCTTGACCTGCCGCTCCACCGTCAGGACCAGCGGACGCGGCCCGTCGTGCTGCTCGAACCCACGGTGGCCGTTGGACCGCCCGGCGGGCAGTCCCGGGTCCAACACCAGTGCCAGACCGGCGTACTTGCCGGTCGGGACGTGGATGACGTCTCCCGGCTTGAGCTTCTCCAGCGCGACGGCGGCCTCCGCGCGCCGTAGCGCCACGCCCTGGCGGGCCAGCTCGGTCTCGCGGTCCTTGAGCTCGCGGCGCAGCCGCATGTAGTCCTCGAAGTCGCCCAGGTGGCAGGTCATGGAGTCCTTGTAGCCCTCCAGGCCCTCCTCGTTGCGCTGCACCTGCCGCGAGATCCCGACGACCGACCTGTCCGCCTGGAACTGCGCGAAGGACGTCTCCAGCAGCTCCCGCGACTTGTGCCGCCCGAACTGCTCGACGAGGTTGACCGCCATGTTGTACGACGGCTTGAAGCTGGAGCGCAGCGGGTACGTGCGCGTGCCGGCCAGTCCCGCGAGGTGCTCGGGGCTGATCCCGCGCTGCCACAGCACGACGGCGTGGCCCTCGACATCGATGCCGCGGCGGCCGGCCCGGCCGGTCAGCTGGGTGTACTCGCCGGGGGTGATGTCGGCGTGCTGCTCGCCGTTCCACTTGACGAGCTTCTCCAACACCACCGAGCGCGCGGGCATGTTGATGCCGAGCGCCAGGGTCTCCGTGGCGAACACGGCCTTGACGAGCCCGCGCAGGAACAGCTCCTCCACGACCTCCTTGAACGTCGGCAGCATGCCCGCGTGGTGGGCCGCGATGCCGCGCTCCAGGCCTTCCAGCCACTCGTAGTACCCGAGGACATGCAGGTCCTCGTCGGGAATGGACGCCGTGCGCTCCTCGACGAGCGCACGCACCTTCTCCCGCGCCTCGTCGTCGTTGAGCCGCAGCCCGGCGTACAGACACTGCTGTACGGCGGCCTCGCAGGCGGCGCGGCTGAAGATGAACGTGATGGCGGGCAGCAGGTCCTCGTTGTCCAGCCGCTCGATGACCTCGGGGCGTCCCGGTGTCCACACCCGCGAACGCGATCTGCGCTCCCGCTCCCGGTCGGCCTCGCGCATGGCACGGCCGCGCTTGCGGTCCTGGTACGAGGGGCGCTGGGCCTCCATGCGGGCCAGGCGGGTGAGGTCGGGGTTGACGGCCTTCTTGTTGCCCTCGCCCTCCTCGAAGAGGTCGTACATCCGCCGCCCGGCGAGCACGTGCTGGAACAGCGGCACGGGCCGGTGCTCGGAGACGATCACCTCGGTGTCGCCGCGGACGGTGTCGAGCCAGTCGCCGAACTCCTCGGCGTTCGACACGGTCGCCGACAGGGAGACCAGGGTCACCGACTCGGGGAGGTGGATGATCACCTCTTCCCATACGGCGCCGCGGAAGCGGTCGGAGAGGTAGTGCACCTCGTCCATGACCACGTAGCCGAGGCCGAGAAGGGTCTGCGAACCCGCGTACAGCATGTTGCGCAGCACCTCGGTAGTCATGACGACCACCGGGGCTTCGGAGTTGACGCTGTTGTCGCCGGTGAGCAGGCCGACCTTGTCCGCGCCGTAACGGCGGCACAGGTCGGCGTACTTCTGGTTCGACAGGGCCTTGATGGGGGTCGTGTAGAAGCACTTCTTGCCCTGCTGGAGGGCGAGGTGGACGGCGAACTCGCCGACGATCGTCTTGCCGGAGCCGGTGGGCGCCGCCACCAGCACGCCCTTCCCCGCTTCGAGCGCCTGGCAGGCCTCGATCTGGAAGGGGTCGAGACCGAAGTCGTACATCTCGCGGAAGTCCGCGAGCGCGGTGGCCTGCTCGGCTGCCCGCAGGCGGGCTGCCGCGTACCGCTCGGCCGGGGAGAGGTCCTCTGTCATCGTGCTTTCGAGCGTACCGGGCGCCACTGACAACAGGACGATCATTATCCGTTCCCACGGGTCCTCCACACACGGAGACCGGCCGCCCGCACTGCGGGAACGGCCGGTCTCGGCGGTGTTCGGGAGGTGATCAGGTCACGTCGTCATAGCCGTTGACCCGGTCGGAACCCGTGCCGCCGGCCTGCTCGGGCAGGGCTGCCCGGCCGGCCGAGACGGTCTCGACGTCGCCGATGTCCTCGGGGGTGAGGTCCAGGTCCGAGGCCTCGTCGTCGTCCGGTCCCTCCGCGTCGCGGCGGCGCTTGCGCCGGTCGTTGAGCAGGGAGAAGACGACAGCGGCGAAGTACAGCACCCAGATCGGCCCGGCCAGCGCCAGCATGGTCAGCGGGTCGGTGCTGGGGGTGGCGACGGCTGCGAAGACCGTGATGCCGAGGATCATGGCGCGCCACCAGCCGAGCATCCGCTTGCCGGTCAGCGCGCCCGTGAGGTTGAGCATGATCAGCAGCAGCGGGAGCTCGAAGGAGAGGCCGAAGACCAGCACCATGCGCGTGACCAGGTCGAGCAGGTCGTCGAGCGGCAGCAGGTTGTTGACATCCTTCGGCGTGAAGCCGATCAGGACCTGCGCCGTGGTGGGCAGCACCCTGTAGGCGAAGTAGGCACCGCCGAGGAACAGCGGGACGCCGGTGCCCACGAAGGAGAGCGCGTACTTCTTCTCGTTCTTGTGCAGGCCCGGGGCGACGAAGCCCCACAGCTGGTACAGCCAGACCGGGGAGGCCAGTACGACACCGGCCATCAGGGACACCTTCAACGCCAGTGTGAACGGCGTCAGCAGACCGTTGATCGTGATCTGCGCGCACGGCTGGGACGTCTTGGACGCCCTCGACAGTTCCTCGAAGTTCTGGGAGCAGCCGACCGAGTGCAACACCGGCTTGGTGATGATGTTGACGATGTCGTTGTAGAAGAAGGCGGCCACGCAGGTCACCACGATGATGGCGAGCATCGCCTTCGCGAGCCGGTTGCGCAGCTCGCGCAGATGGTCCGCGAGGGGCATCCGCCCCTCGGGGTCCTTCTCCTTCGTGCGGGCAGACTTAGGCAACCCACGTCCTCATCTCGTGCGGCAGGCCGAGGGGGTCCCGGCCCTGCGTCAGCGCTTGGTCGTGTCCGACGGCTCGGTGACGGGACGCGCACTGGTCACGTCGCCGGGGGCCGCCTGGATGGTGCGCTGCACGGACTCGTCGGTGTTCGGCGGGCCGGCGGGGGTGGGCGTGGTGTTGCCCTCTTCCTTCATCGCCTTGGCTTCGCTCTTGAGGATGCGGGCGGACTTGCCGAGCGAGCGGGCCATGTCCGGAAGCTTCTTCGCGCCGAACAGGAGCACGATGACGACGAGGATGAGAATGATCTCGGGTGCTCCGAGCCTTCCGAACATAAGTCTTTACCTTCTCACCGAGGCGGCTGGGGTGGGGTGCTGTCCGATCGGTCGGACATCTGTCCGACCTTCGTGCTGCCAGCGATCGTAACGCTCAGGGGTAAACGTGAGGCAATCCCCGTGCGTACTCCCGGTCCGCGCTCCGGGCCTCGTTATCCGGACCGCGATCAGCAGCGTACCCGCCTCCACCGACAACGTGACAGGGCAAAGTGACGCGAAGCGCATGAGCCGCGCAACTCACACCCCGCCCATATGTGACTCACAGTGCGTCCACGGAACGCGCCGTCGACACCGCCGCCCGCTCCAGGTCCTCGGCCGCCCGGTTGATGCGCTGCGCGGCGTCACTGACCTGGAGTCCGAGCCGCCGCGCCTCCAGGAAGACCCGGACGGCGAGCACGCCGAGCACGGCGAGACCCAGGAAACCCACAGCTACCGCGACCATCGCCCAGAACATGGGGCGAGCCTAGACCCTGCTACCCGACGGAGGTCAGCCGCAGGGTCCTGACCCCGCCGCCGGTGAGCAGCTCGACGATCCGCTCGCCCGCGGGCTTGCGTACGGCCGCGCCGCAGTCGGGGCAGGTGAAGGAGTAGAACGTGGTACGGCTGGTGGCGCCGATGGCGAGGCGCAGAGCGCTCGCCGCCAGTTCGAAGTTGCTCCGGCAGTCCGGGCAGCCCGCTCTGAACATCACGGGGACCACGCTCTTCATCCCGGCGAACGCGGCGGCCACCGTCATCTCCGGACCACCCGAGACGCCCGGGACACCCGTCATCGTCGACTCGCTCACAGCCCCTGCTCCTGCCTCTCGTCAACACCGTGCACTGCGTCAACAACACCCTGCGGACCGTCGTACGCCGCCAACGCCTCGCGTGCGGCCCGGCGGGCGCTGTCGGCGAGGTCGCTCGGGGAGACGATCCGGCCGTCGCGCCCGAGCCGTAGGGCCAGTCGTCGCAGGGACGTCGGGTCGGGGGTGCGCAACGTAATACGCAGCCCGCCGTCGGGAAGCTCATCGGCACTGTCGTGCGGGTAGTACTCGGCGACCCAGCGCCCTCCCGGGCCGACCTCCACGACGACCTCGGGGTCCTCGGCGGCGGGCTGCACCAACGCCTCCGAGAGGTCCCGCAGTTCGATCTCGGGCGGGGCGGACGGCTCGTCGAGGATCTTGATCTCGGCGACCCGGTCGAGGCGGAAGGTGCGGCGCGCCTCGGAGCGCCGGCACCAGGCCTCCACGTACGTGTGCCCGACGCTGACCAGGCGGATGGGGTCGATCTCGCGCTCGCTCAACTCGTCGCGGGCGGGCGAGTAGTAGCGGATCCACAGGCGGCGGCGCTCCGAGATCGCCCGGTCGACGTCCGCGAAGACCCCGCCCTCGGACTCGAAGGTCACCGAAAGGCGTGCGCTGGCCCCGGCCGCCTCACCGGCCGCCGCCTCCACCTTGGCGTTGGCCCGCAGCAGCGCCTGCCGGTCGCTCTCGCGCAGGCCCGGGAGGGTCGATACGGCGCGGGCAGCGACCAGGAGCGCGGTCGCCTCGTCGGCGGCGAGCCGGAGCGGTTCGGCGACGTCGTCCGGGTTGTGCCACCAGATGCGGTCGCCGTCGGTGTCGATGTCGAGCAGGTCGCCGCCCCGGAAGCTGGTCCCGCACATGGGCAGCACGTCGAGGTCGGAGACCAGTTCGTCCTCGGTGATCCCGAAGGCACGGGCGACGTCCTCGACGCGCGCTCCGGGTCGCTCCTTCAGGTAGGTCACCAGGGAGAGCATCCGCCGGGTCTGGTCGATGGCGTTGACGGGCCTGACCGGTTTGCCTGCCACAGTTCTCTTCCGCTCCCCCTCAGCCCTTGGCCACGGCACGCAGCCGGTCCACCACGTCGGCCCGCAGCTCGGCGGGCTCCAGGACGACCACGTCGGGCCCGAACTCGACCAGCCAGGCGTCCAGTCCGTGGCCGTACGGAATCTCCAACTCGTCCCAGCCGTCCCCGAGTTCCCGCACCGCCGCGGCTTTCGCCCGCAAGGGGTAACCGGAGCCCGTGCGCAGCCGGATCAGCGCGGAGCGGTCGGCGGTCTCCCCCGCCCAGCTCGCGACGGTCTCCCGCACGGTGACGACGTCGGGGATCTCCGCGGTGAACCGCCCGTTGCGCGAACGCACCTTGCCGGTGATCCGGGACAGCCGGAAGACGCGCTCGGCGCCCCGGTCCCGGTCCCAGCCGGCGAGGTACCAGTGGCCGCGCCAGCACTCCAGCGCCCACGGCTCGACGTTGCGGGGTTCGGGGCGGGCGGCGGTGGCCTTGCGGTAGTCGAAGACGACGGGACGGCGGTCGCGGCAGGCCAGCATCAGCGGCTCGAACGACGCCTCGTGCACCGGGATGCGCGGCTCCAGGGCGCCGTGCGGCTCGTACGGGTCGAGATCTTCTGGCATCCCGGCCGCGCGCAGCTTCTGCAGGGCGCCGCTCGCGGCACCGGCGAGCCGGGCCTGCTGCCACACCTTGGCGGCGAGACCGAGCGCGGCGGCCTCCTCGGCGTCGAGGGTGATGGGCGGGAGACGGTTGCTGTCGCGGCGGGCGAGATAGCCGACCTCGCCGTCCAGGTTCTCCACCGTCTCGATGACGAGCCCGAGTTCGCGCAGATCGTCCTTGTCGCGCTCGAACATCCGGTTGAAGGAGTCGTCGCTGCCCGCTTCGAGATAGGCCTCGATGGACTCGCGCAGCTCACGCTTGCTCAGCGGCCGCCGTGTCCCGAGCAGACACAGCGCGAGGTTCATCAGCCGCTCGGCCTTGGCAATGGCCATCGACGCCCTTCGCCTCCCTGAATGTGCTTACGAACGATGACCGTACCGCCCCGCGGATGCCTGGCAAAAGCCGAGGGCCCATGCCCTCGCAGGCATGGGCCCCAGGTGATCGGGTCCGGTCGGAACCGGTGATCAGACGGCGATGAGGTCGACCACGAAGATCAGGGTCTCGCCCGGCTTGATCGCGGGGGTCGGGCTCTGGTTGCCGTAGGCGAGGTGCGCCGGGATGGTCAGCTGGCGGCGGCCGCCGACCTTCATGCCCTGCACGCCCTTGTCCCAGCCCTTGATGACGCGGCCGCCACCGAGCGGGAACTTGAACGGGGTACCGCGGTTCCAGCTGGCGTCGAACTCCTCGCCGGTGCTGAAGGCCACGCCCACGTAGTGGACGGTGACGTTCTGGCCCGCCACCGCGATCTCGCCGTCACCCTCCCAGAGATCCTTGATCTCCAGGTCGGCCGGGGCTTCGCCCTCCGGAAAGTCGATCTCGGGCTTCTCGATGCTCACGTCTCTGGCTCCTGCTATGTGTACGACAAGACAACTCGGACAGTCTCGCATCCCGGCCGGTGTCGCGCTCCGGCCAGGCCGATCCCCGGAGGGGTCACATGGCGGCCAGGATGTCCACGGAGAAGACGAGGGTGTCGCCCTTCTTGATGGCGCCGCCGCTCGGCGGGGTGTTCCCGTAGGCCAGGTCGGCGGGCGCGACGATCATGATGCGGCTGCCGACCTTCTTGCCGGTGATGCCCTGGGCCAGGCCCTTGACGACCGACTCCATGTCCTTGATCGCGAACTGGCTCAACCGGCCCTGGGAGTACGTCGATTCGAACTCCTTGCCCGTGCTCCAGACGACGCCCTTGAACTGGCAGAGGATCGACTGGGCCTCCTTGACGACGGCTCCGTCGCTCTCCAGGACGTAGTTCGACACCAGCTTCTTCGGCGGGTCCGCCTTGGGGATGGTGACCGAGGGGGCCTTGCCGTCGGTGTTCGTGCCGACCTTGGGCAGATCGGCGTCGGACTGCGCGACGGTCGAACCCTTGGCGGAGCTCTTGGCGTTGAAGGAGTCCTGGATGTCGATCACGAAGACCAGCGTGTCGGTGCCCTTGATGCCGGCCTGGGGGCTGCCCGCCGTGCCGTATCCCCAGGTCGGCGGGATGGCCATCTCGACGCGGCTGCCGACCTTCTTGCCTGCCAGGCCGTAGCGCCAGCCGTCGATGATGCCGCCCTGGGCGAGCTGGATGACCAACGAGGTGTTGCGGTCGTAGGAGTTGTCGAAGACCTTGGCCGTCGACCAGATCTGGCCGAGGTAGTTCACCTTGACGAAGTCGCCCTCCGCCACGGCCTTGCCGCCGCCCGCGATCACCGTCTTCACCGCGAGGTCCTTCGACGGATCACCGCTGCCCTTGGCGACGGTCGGCTTCTCGTCGAACTTCGTGCCCGCGGTGATCGCCGGCAGCGGACCGTCAACGAGCTTCGGCGGCGGCACCGTCGAGGCCGAGGAGGACGGCGAGGGCGACGGCGACGCGCTGGCCTTGCTGGAGGAGGAATCGCTGTCACCGCACCCCGCGATCGTCACAAGTCCTGCGGGAACAGCGATAAGAACGGAGCGTCGGCGCACGGTGAAGGCCTCGTAATCGGTCGATCTTGTTGATGGCGTGCGCGCAACTCTACGGCGTGGCACGGGCCCCGTACGTGAAACGTACGGGGCCCGTGTGGCGTACCGAATATGTATCCGGACGTCGGTATCCGGATGTTTTTGCCTACATTCCGGCGATCAGTTTCTCCACCCGGTCGTCCACGGAACGGAACGGGTCCTTGCACAACACCGTGCGCTGGGCCTGGTCGTTGAGCTTGAGATGGACCCAGTCGACGGTGAAGTCCCGCCGCTGTTCCTGAGCCCTGCGGATGAAGTCGCCGCGGAGCCTGGCCCGAGTGGTCTGCGGCGGAACGGACTTGCCCTCGAAGATCTTCAAGTCGTTGCAGATCCGGGCGGCTTGGCCCTTCCTCTCCAGGAGGTAGTAGAGCCCTCGGCGACGGTGGATGTCGTGGTAGGCGAGGTCGATCTGCGCCACCCGCGGGTGGGACATGGTCATGTTGTGCTTCGCCCGGTACCGCTCGATGAGCTGGTACTTCATGACCCAGTCGATCTCGGTGCCGATCCGGTCGAGGTCCTCGGCCTCGATCGCGTCGAGCGTGCGGCCCCACAGTTCCAGGACCTGCTCGACGGTGCCGGTACGGATGCCGCGGCGCTCGACGAAGTCCACGGCCTTCTCGTAGTACTCGCGCTGCACCTCGATCGCGGAGGCCTCGCGTCCGCTGGCCAGACGCACCTTGCGCCGGCCCGTGATGTCGTGGCTGACCTCGCGGATCGCCCGGATCGGGTTCTCCAGGGTCAGGTCGCGCATCACCGTGCCCGCCTCGATCATGCGCAGCACCAGGTCGGTGGCGCCGACCTTGAGCAGCATGGTCGTCTCGGACATGTTCGAGTCGCCCACGATGACGTGGAGACGGCGGTAGCGCTCGGCGTCCGCGTGCGGTTCGTCCCGCGTGTTGATGATGGGCCGGGAACGCGTCGTCGCCGAGGAGACGCCCTCCCAGATGTGTTCGGCGCGCTGGCTGACGCAGTACACGGCGCCGCGCGGAGTCTGGAGCACCTTGCCCGCGCCGCACAGAAGCTGACGCGTGACCAGGAACGGGATGAGGATGTCCGCGAGCCGGGAGAACTCGCCGTGCCGTGCCACCAGGTAGTTCTCGTGGCAGCCGTACGAGTTGCCCGCCGAGTCGGTGTTGTTCTTGAAGAGGTAGACGTCGCCCGCGATTCCCTCCTCGTGCAGGCGTCGTTCGGCGTCCACCAGGAGTCCTTCGAGAATGCGCTCGCCGGCTTTGTCGTGGGTGACCAGTTCGGTCACGTTGTCACATTCGGGGGTCGCGTATTCCGGATGTGAGCCCACGTCGAGATAGAGCCGGGCGCCGTTTCGCAGAAAGACATTGCTGCTGCGGCCCCATGACACGACACGGCGGAAGAGGTACCGAGCCACTTCGTCGGGAGACAGACGCCGCTGTCCCCTGAACGTACACGTGACGCCGTACTCGTTCTCCAGCCCGAAAATGCGGCGGTCCATGACTGAACATTACGCCCGATCGCCTGTGCTGAAACGGGGTTCGGCAGCACGGTTTGGATCATTTTCCGATGAAGCCGCAACCACCGCACCCCCGGCGGGAGCTGCGAGGACCCGCCCGGTGGCCAGCAGAACCAGCAAGGACACAGCCCCCGCGACCCCCGGCACGGCGAACCCCCACAGGGCCCCACCGGCCTGTACGACCGGCCCCGCGACGCCCGTTCCGATCGACGCCCCCACGGTGAACGTCGTCACAAGCCACGAGAAAGCCTCGGTGACCGTGCCCTTCGGAGCGTGCCGGTCGACGATGATGAAGGCGCAGGCGAGGGCGGGCGCGAGGAACACCCCGGCGAGCACGGTGAGCAGCACCATGGCGACCGCGCCCGGCATGAGCATCAACGGCAGGTAACACACCGCCAGCAGCCCCACCAGGACCCGCAGTCGCCGCTCCGGCACCCCGGTCCACTGCCGCGCCCCGTAGACGGTCCCGCCCAGCAGCGCGCCCAGCCCGATCGCCGCCATCAGCCAGCCGTACACCACGTCACCGCCGTGCCCGTCCGCGTACGGCACGGACGCGACCGTGATCGACCCGAGCGCCATCCCCACGAACAGGAACGCGCCGAGCAGCGCCAGGAGTCCCGGCGAGCGCAGGGCGCCCAGCCAGTGCGCCTCGCGCGGAGCCGAGCGCCACGCGCGCGAGGGCGGCGACACGACTACGGAGAGGGCGCCCAGCACCCCGATGACGTTCAGCACGAGCAGCGCCACGGGGGCGGACCACAGGGACACGAACACCGTCACGAGCAACGGCCCCACGGTGAACATGACTTCCTGGGCGACCGCGTCCATGGCGTACGCCGTGTGCACCTGCTCCTCGCGACGGAGCACGGCCGGCCACAGCGCCCGCAGACCGCCCTCCAGGGGCGGCGCGAAGAGACCGGCGGCCGCGACGGCGACGTAGGCGAGCGGCAGCGGATCGGTGCCCCCGAAGGCGAAGACGGCCATCGCGAGCGCCGACAGGACCGCGGCGGGCAACTGCACGCGCGGCTGCCCGTGGACGTCCACCAGGCGCCCCAGGAGGGGCTGTCCGACCGCGTTGGCGATGCCGTAGACGGCCGCCAGCGCCCCCGCGAGGCTGTAGGTGCCGCCCTCGGCGCGGATGAACAGCACGATCGCGATCGCGGCCGTGGCGTTCGGCAACCGGCCCACCAACGTGCCCACCAGCAGGCGGGTGGCGTGCCTCGCCCTGAGGATCTCCAGATATCCCACGGCCTCGAACCGCCCTCCCCCTCACCGTCGCGCATGAGGTTTTACGTATAACGTCCGCTGTCATACGTACCATGTGCGCTGTTCACGCGTCCATACGGAGTCCCTACGCAGTCCTCACCAAGGAGCAGGCCGACCGTGGCACCAGCCAGCACCCGCCCCACGAGCCGCGACGTCGCGCAGGCCGCCGGCGTCTCCCAGGCCGCGGTCTCCCTGGTGCTCGGCGACAAGTGGCGCGGCCGGGTCTCGGCCACGACCGCCGAACGCGTCCGCGAGGCCGCCCGCGACCTGGGCTACCGCCCCAACCTCGCCGCCCGCAACCTCCGCCTGGGCCGCACCCGCACGGTCCTCCTCGTCGTCCCGGTGCTGACGACGGAGTTCTTCGCCGGCGTCTACACGGGCGCCGCCCGCGTCGCCGCCGAACACGGCTTCGGCGTGGTCCTCTACCCCTCCCCCGAAGGCATCGGCCCCGCCCGCGACCCCTTCGCCTCCGCCCAGGCCGCCCTGGACGGCGTGATCGCCTCCTCCATGGCCGCCGACGCCCTCACCGCGATCCGCGGCGACCAACTCCCCCTGGTCATGCTCGACAGCGACCCCGAGGGCAGCCTCGGCGCGGCCACCGTCAACCTGGACATCGCCGACGGCATCCGCCAGGTCGCCGATCACTTGCTGACCCTGGGCCACCGCCACTTCCTGCACCTCGCCGCCGACGTACCGTCCTGGACCTTCGAGGTACGCGCGCGTGAACTGGCCGCACGGGTGGGCTCCGTGGCAGGCACCTCGGTACGGACGACCCGGGCCCCCATCTCGATCGAGGGCGCCCTGGCCGCAGCCGAGGCCGCGCTCTCAGCCCCGGGGTCGCGGGTGACCGCCCTGGTCTGCGACGACGACAAACTCGCCGCCGGCGCCTACAAGGCGGCTCGCCGCCTGGGCCTGCGCATCCCCGACGACCTCTCGATCACCGGCCTCGACGACCTCGCCCTCGCCACCGCCATCGACCCGGAACTCACCACCGTCCGCCTCGACGCCGAGCTCTTCGGCGAACACGGCATGCGCGCCCTCCTGGCCGTCCTGGACGGCCGCGTACCGGAGGAGGGGGACATCCCGGTGGAACTGGTCGTCCGCGGCTCCACGGCGCCACCAGGCACCGCCTGACGCCTCTGTGGCCCCCACAACGCCGCGTGCCCCGGCCGATGACCGGCCGGGGCACGCGAAAGGCTGGGTGAGGTCGACTCACTCCTCGTCGTCGCCGTCGGACTCCTCCGACGACGTGTCCGCGTTCTCGCCCTCCAGCAGACGGGACAGCTGACGGCCGACGATGCGCTTGAACTTGCGGGCCTGCGGACGCGTACGGTCCAGGACCGCGACCTCCAGGCGCTCGGCGGGGATCTCCCGCTCACTTCCGTTCGTGTCACGGGACAGGGACTGCACGGCCAGCTTGAGCGCCTCCGCGAGGGTCATGCCGTCACGGTGGCGCTGGTCCAGATAGCTGCTGATCGTCTCGGCGTTGCCACCGACCGCGACCGAGCCGTGCTCGTCCACGATCGAACCGTCGTGCGGCAGCCGGTAGATCTGATCGCCGTCCGGAGTGTCCCCGACCTCCGCGACGACCAGCTCCACCTCGTACGGCTTCTCGGCCGCACTGGAGAAGATCGTGCCGAGCGTCTGGGCGTAGACGTTGGCGAGACCGCGGGCGGTCACGTCCGCACGGTCGTAGGTGTAACCGCGCATGTCGGCGTACCTGACGCCGCCGATCCGCAGGTTCTCGTACTCGTTGTATTTTCCGGCGGCCGCGAACCCGATCCGGTCGTAGATCTCGCTGAACTTGTGCAGCGCACGGGACGGGTTCTCGCCGACGAAGACGATGCCGTCGGCGAACTGCAGCACGACCAGGCTGCGGCCACGGGCGATGCCCTTACGGGCGTACTCCGCCCGGTCGGCCATCGCCTGCTGGGGTGAGACATAGAACGGCGTCGACACCGGTATCCGTCCCTCTCTTTAAAGTTCCGTCGAAATCAGTGGATCACCTTGTGAAGAACGGGCCCTCGGTCAGAGCAGCGCGGCGCGCGGGCCGTCGGGCTGCTGCAGTCGCCGCTCCAGGATCGAGCGGGCGATCTCGGAGGACTCGTCGTCGGTGAGCCGGCGGAAGCCGTCCTCGGTGATCACGGTGACGATCGGGTAGATCCGGCGGGCGACATCGGGACCGCCGGTCGCCGAGTCGTCGTCGGCCGCGTCGTAGAGGGCCTGGACCACGAGGGTCGTGGCCTCGGCCTCGGTCAGCTGGTCGTGGAAGAGCTTCTTCATGGCACCGCGCGCGAACACCGAACCGGAGCCGGTGGCCGCGTAGCCGAGCTCCTGGGAGCGGCCGCCCGTCACGTCGTAGGAGAAGATGCGGCCGATGCCGCGGTCCACGTCGAAGCCGGCGAAGAGGGGGACCACGGCGAGGCCCTGCATGGCCATGCCGAGGTTGGAACGGATCATGGTGGACAGGCGGTTCGCCTTGCCCTCCAGGGAGAGTTGGGCGCCTTCGACCTTCTCGAAGTGCTCCAGCTCCAGCTGGAAGAGCTTGACCATCTCGACGGCCAGACCGGCGGTGCCGGCGATACCGACGGCCGAGTACTCGTCCGCGGGGAACACCTTCTCGATGTCCCGCTGTGCGATGACATTGCCCATGGTGGCCCGCCGGTCACCGGCGAGCACGACGCCACCGGGGAACGTGACAGCGACGATCGTCGTGCCGTGCGGGGCCTCGATGACGCCCTGCATGGGCGGCAGTTGCCGGTTGCCCGGAAGCATCTCCGGCTGGTGGTCGGAGAGGAAGTCCATGAAGGACGACGACCCAGGCGTCAGGAAGGCAGCTGGTAGACGCCCGGGGCTACGAGTGTTGGCTTCCACGAGGATCCTTCCAAGTAGGCGGCAGCCCGACGAACAGCGTCGGGATCATCTCCCAACTTGCCGATGGCCGAATTGCAGTTGAAGCACAGTACGCCACGGACCCTACCCGTCTCGTGGCAGTGATCCACATGAACCGCAGGAGCTTTCAAACAGATCACGCGGAGCCCCATTTGAGAGGCGACCATGGCGTCACGCTCGGCCCAGGTGATGCCGTACTTGCGCTTGAAGTGACTCTGCTGGTTCCGGTCAGCCCGGCACGCCTTGCAGTAACTCGCGTAGCCATCTGACGTCGTCGCGTTGAGTTCCCACTCCGAGTGGGCCTTGATCTCCGCGCACTGAGGACATCGCTTGTGTCCGCGCGGCACTGGCACCTTGGCACGGACAGTCTTGCCCCTCGCCTCCTGGCGCTGCCTGTAGTACTCAGCAGAGCACTCGCGGCAGTACGCCTGAAGTCCGTCACGCATGGCCTCGTTCTTGGCGAAGGCTGCCCGCGGCAAGATCCGACTGCGACGCGGGCAACCTCTCCCGACGGCCAATTGGACATTACGCCTTATTCGCCACCTTTCTGGACAAACGACCTCACGAAGTCCTCGGCATTCTCCTCGAGGACATCGTCGATCTCGTCCAGAACCGAGTCGACATCGTCGCTCAGCTTCTCGTGGCGCTCCTTGAGGTCCTCGGAAGCCTCCGTCTCAACGGCCTGCTCCTCGACCTCCTCGGTAGAGCGCGTCGCCTTCTGCTGTCCGCCGCCGGTGTCCTTGGTCGCCATCACCCTCACCCCGCTCGGTTCGACGTTCTTGATCAGACCCTACTTGCAGGGACTGACATCGGCCCCGCAGTTCCTACAACGTACGGCGGCCACTTCGATGATTCCCGGCCACCGGACATTCCACCCTGTCCGGCGCCCCGGATCCGAGGGTCCTGTCAGCCGCCCGACAGGACCCTGACCAGGTCTTCCGCGGTTCGACAGCGGTCAAGGAGCTCCTTGACGTGATTACGCGTTCCGCGAAGCGGTTCGAGGGTTGGGACCCGCTGGAGCGAGTCCCGGCCCGGGAGATCGAAGATCACGGAGTCCCAGGAGGCCGCCGCGACGTCATCGGCGTACTGCTCCAGACAGCGTCCCCGGAAGTACGCGCGCGTGTCCTCCGGAGGCGTCGTACGCGCCCGCTCGACCGTGTCCTCGTCCAGCAGCCGCTTGATGCGGCCGCGGGCCACCAGGCGGTTGTAGAGGCCCTTCTCGGCCCGTACGTCCGCGTACTGGAGGTCGACCAGCTGGAGCCGGGCCGCGTCCCAGTCGAGACTGTCGCGGCGCCGGTAGCCCTCCATGAGCTCGCGCTTGGCGACCCAGTCCAGTTCGCCGGCCAGGCTCATCGGGTCGTTCTCCAGGCGGTTGAGCGTGTCCTCCCAGCGGGCCAGGACGTCCTTGGTCTGGTCGTCCGCGTCGGAGCCGTAGCGCTCCTCGACGTATTTGCGGGAGAGCTCGAAGTACTCCATCTGCAGCTGGACCGCGGTGAGGGTCCGGCCGCTGCGGAGGGTGACCAGGCGCTTGAGGGTGGGGTCGTGGGAGACCTGGTGGAGGGTGCGGACCGGTTGGTCCACCGCCAGGTCCACGGCGATGAAGCCGTCCTCGATCATGGAGAGGACGAGGGCTGTCGTGCCGAGTTTGAGGTAGGTCGAGATCTCGGAGAGGTTCGCGTCGCCGATGATCACGTGCAGGCGGCGGTACTTCTCGGCGTCCGCGTGCGGTTCGTCGCGGGTGTTGATGATCGGGCGCTTGAGCGTGGTCTCCAGGCCGACCTCGACCTCGAAGTAGTCGGCGCGCTGGCTGAGCTGGAAGCCGTGTTCGTGCCCGTCCTGGCCGATGCCGACGCGGCCCGCTCCGGTGACGACCTGGCGCGAGACGAAGAAGGGTGTCAGGTGGCGCACGATGTCCGAGAAGGGGGTCTCCCGCTTCATCAGGTAGTTCTCGTGCGTGCCGTAGGAGGCGCCCTTGTTGTCGGTGTTGTTCTTGTAGAGGTGGATCGGCTGCGCGCCGGGCAGTTGGGCCGCGCGCTCGGCGGCCTCGGCCATGATGCGCTCGCCGGCCTTGTCCCACAGGACGGCGTCCATGGGGTTGGTGACTTCGGGTGAGCTGTACTCCGGGTGTGCGTGGTCGACATAGAGCCGTGCGCCGTTGGTGAGGATGACATTGGCGAGGCCGATGTCCTCGTCGGTGAGCTGGCTGGAGTCGGCGGCCTCCCGGGCGAGGTCGAAGCCTCGCGCGTCCCGCAGCGGGTTCTCCTCCTCGAAGTCCCAGCGGGCCCGCCGGGCCCGGTGCATCGCCGCCGCGTAGGCGTTGACGATCTGGGACGAGGTGAGCATGGCATTGGCGTTGGGGTGGCCGGGGACGGAGATCCCGTACTCCGTCTCGATGCCCATTACTCGCCGTACGGTCATGCGGCCCTCCTTGCCCGGCGGCGCCCTCGGTCGGGGACGCTGCTCAAGTACCGCTGGCGCTCCGGTGCGTGTGCGGTGCCCGTCCCCGCACTGCGCGACTCGGCGGTACCGAAGAGCCTAGAACGGCTTTGCGCTGGTGGGGAGATCATTTGCGTCATTGCCTCGCGCGCCCCTTGTTCGGTCATGGCCTGAAAAACAGTCGGCTGCGGGTACCCGCCGAGGGCACCCGCAGCCGCCCTGTTTTTTACAGGTACTGACCGGTGTTCGCCACCGTGTCGATGGAGCGTCCGGTGTCGGCGCCCTGCTTGCCGGTGATGAGCGTACGGATGTAGACGATCCGTTCGCCCTTCTTTCCGGAGATCCGGGCCCAGTCGTCCGGGTTGGTGGTGTTGGGCAGGTCCTCGTTCTCCTTGAACTCGTCCACGCACGCCTGGAGGAGGTGCGAGACGCGGATGCCCTTCTGCTTGTGGTCGAGGAAGTCCTTGATGGCCATCTTCTTGGCCCGGCCCACGATGTTCTCGATCATGGCGCCGGAGTTGAAGTCCTTGAAGTAGAGGACTTCCTTGTCACCGTTGGCGTAGGTGACCTCCAGGAAGCGGTTCTCCTCGGATTCCGTGTACATGTGCTCCACGGCCGTCTGGATCATGCTCTGGACGGTGGTGGTCTTGTCGCCGCTGTGCTCGCCGACGTCGTCGGGGTGGAGCGGGAGGCGTTCGGTGAGGTACTTGGCGAAGATATCCTTGGCTGCCTCGGCGTCGGGACGCTCGATCTTGATCTTCACGTCCAGGCGGCCGGGGCGCAGGATGGCGGGGTCGATCATGTCCTCGCGGTTCGAGGCGCCGATGACGACCACGTTCTGCAGGCCTTCCACGCCGTCGATCTCGGCGAGCAGCTGGGGGACGATGGTGTTCTCCACGTCCGAGCTGACACCGGAACCACGGGTGCGGAAGAGGGATTCCATCTCGTCGAAGAAGACGATGACGGGGGTTCCCTCGCTGGCCTTCTCACGAGCGCGCTGGAAGACCAGGCGGATCTGCCGCTCGGTCTCACCGACGTACTTGTTGAGGAGCTCGGGGCCCTTGATGTTGAGGAAGAAGCTCTTGCCGGTGGCCTGGCCGGTGACCTCGGCGACCTTTTTGGCCAGCGAGTTGGCGACGGCCTTGGCGATGAGCGTCTTGCCGCATCCGGGGGGCCCGTACAGCAGGACGCCCTTGGGCGGCCGCAGTTCGTGCTCCTTGAAGAGGTCGGGGTAGAGGTACGGCAGTTCGACCGCGTCGCGGATCATCTCGATCTGGCCGCCCAGACCGCCGATCTGCTCGTAGCCGATGTCGGGGACCTCTTCGAGGACGAGTTCCTCGACCTCGCTCTTCGGGACGATCTCGTAGACATAGCCGGAACGGGGTTCGAGCAGCAGGGCGTCGCCGGGGCGGATGGTGATGTCCAGCAGCGGCTCGGCGAGCCGCACCACCCGCTCCTCGTCGGTGTGCCCCACCACGAGGGCGCGTTCGCCGTCCTCCAGGATCTCCTTGAGGGTGACGATGTCGCCGACACGCTCGTACTCCATGGCCTCGACCACGTTGAGCGCTTCGTTGAGCATTACTTCCTGGCCGCGGCGGAGCTCTTCGAGTTCCACGCTTGGGCTGACGTTCACCCGCAGTTTGCGGCCGCCGGTGAAGATGTCCGCTGTGCCGTCCTCGTTGGCCACGAGGAAGACACCGAAGCCGGCCGGCGGCTGTGCGAGCCGGTCGACTTCTTCCTTGAGGGCCACGATCTGGTCGCGGGCCTCACGGAGCGTGTTGGCGAGTCGCTCGTTCTGGGCGGACACCCCGGCCAGATTGGTCTGCAGCTCGACGATCCGCTCTTCGAGAATCCTCGTGTGTCGCGGAGAGTCGGCGAGCTTACGTCGCAGGACGGCGATCTCCTGCTCAAGGTAGGCAATCTGCCCGGACGGGTCGTCGGACCCTCGTCCCGGGCGGATGCCGCGGTTCATGTCGTCGTCGTGGGCTGCCACGGTCCTCACCTCCTCCAAGGGGAGCTGGACGCTTCCAGACCCTACCTGGGTGGGTGTCGATTGAAACCCCTAGATCACAAAGACTGTCAAGGTGTGTCGTCGGTCACCCTGCGCTCTCCCTCACGCCGTGTGGATACCCACTCAACGTGATTCAGAAGCCGACTGTTCCAACGCCGGGTTGGTCAAAAACCTTCACGGCGGACGTGAGTTGCCGTGCGGACGGGTTCTGCGCCCGACGGAAACCGGCCAAGGCGCCCCTGACTGAGAGTGTCCATGCGGACAGTGTCCGTCATGCGGGGGCATGAAACCTGAGATCGCGGAGAAAGGTCGTTCGGGCGGGCGGAGGTAGGGTCGACGATGTCCAACACCCGGCGGAAACAGGAGACATCACCGTGCAGGACGAGGCCGCGGCCGACGGCGAGGCGCTGGAGGTCTGGATCGACCAGGACCTCTGTACCGGCGACGGCATCTGCGCCCAGTACGCCCCTGAGGTCTTCGAGCTGGACATCGACGGCCTGGCCTATGTGAAGAGCCCGGACGACGAGTTGCTGCAGGACAAGGGCGCCACCACGCTCGTGCCGCTGCCGCTGTTGGTCGATGTCGTGGACTCCGCCAAGGAGTGTCCCGGTGACTGCATTCATGTGCGCCGGGTCGCGGACCGGGTCGAGGTGTACGGGCCCGACGCGGCCTGAGGATCAGCGGCTCGTCGTCAGACGTTCTGGGCGTTGCCGGGGGTGGAGCGGACGAACGTGCCGTTCTGCCACTGCCACTTGGCGGTTTCCTTCACGTCGGGGCAGCAACTGGGCACGTCCGCCGTCGAGTAGCCGAGCAGTGTCGCGAGCACCGCGCCGTCGCGTACGGCGAAGGTGGTGACGGTCTCGCGTGCCTTCGGGGCGACCAGGGTGGCGACGACGCGCGGCTTGGCGGCTCCGGCGCCCTGGGTGAGGACGTAGACGCCGTCGGGCGGGGTGCCCATGCCCGCCTCGCAGTGGACCACGGCGACCGTCTCCGGACGGCCGTCGCCGTCGAGGTCTCCGGATGCCTTCTTCTGTACGACGGCCTTCACGGGGCCGCAGTCGAGGGGGAAGGCGACTCCTGTGGTCGCGGGGGCCGAGGCGGCGGGCGCGGACTTCGTGTGCGGGCCGGCGGCCTGGGCGGCGTGCGCGGAGTCGGGCTGCAGGCCCGAGGAGAGGGCCACGACACCGGCGAGAGCCGTGGCGGTGGCGACCCAGTGGATGGGGCGGGTGGTGGTGTGTGCCAGTTCCAGTTCCGGGACGGCGGAGTGCTGCACTAGGAGTGTCTCCTGTGAGGGCTGTGCCGGTGGGGGTGGCCTGCATGCTGCCACACGGCACGGTGCGGGGGAACGGCGGGGTCGGCAGTTCGTTCGCCCGGTCACACGGGAGGGTCCGACGGTGTCGGTACGGCAGAGGTCGGTACGTCGGTCGGTGCGCCAGTCGGTGTGTCAGAAGAAAGACGCCGTGGCCGAGTTCCGGAGGATTTCCGGGAACTCGGCCACGGCGTTCGTGCGTTGAGTGCGGCACAGGGCCGCCCTTGCGTGCGGCTCAGCGGCCGGCGGCGCCACCGGCGGCGTTGGGGCCGTCGTAGTCGTCGCCGTAGGCGCCCTTGGCGGGGCGGCGGCGGCGCATGGGGGGCTCGACGCCGTCCGCGAGGCGGCGGGCGGTGAGGAGGAAGCCGGTGTGGCCGATCATCCGGTGGTCGGGGCGGACGGCCAGGCCCTCGACGTGCCAGTTGCGGAGCATCGTCTCCCACGCGGTCGGCTCGTTGAAGGAGCCGATCTCGCGGATGGACTCGACGGTCCGCGCGAGCTGGGTGGTGGTCGCGACGTAGCAGCACAGGATGCCGCCGGGCACGAGCGCCTTGGAGACGGCCTCCAGGCACTCCCAGGGGGCGAGCATGTCGAGGATGACACGGTCGACGTCCAGGTCGGACAGGTTGTCCTGGAGGTCGCCGACGGTGAGCTGCCAGGCGGGGTGCGGGCCGCCGAAGTAGCGCTCCACGTTCTGCTGGGCGATCTCGGCGAAGTCCTCGCGGCGCTCGTAGGAGTGCAGCATGCCCTGGTCGCCGATGGCGCGCAGCAGGAAGCTGCTGAGCGAGCCGGAGCCGACGCCCGCTTCCACGACGCGTGCGCCGGGGAAGATGTCGGCGAAGGCCAGGATCTGCCCCGCGTCCTTGGGGTAGACCACGGCGGCGCCGCGGGGCATGGACAGGACGTAGTCGGGGAGCAGGGGGCGCAGCGCGAGGTAGGCGACGTTTCCGGTGGTGCGGACAACGCTGCCCTCGGGAGCACCGATCAGTTCGTCGTGCGGGAAGGAACCCTTGTGGGTGTGGAAATTCTTCCCGGCTTCGAGCGTGAACGTGTAGTGGCGGCCCTTGGGGTCGGTCAGCTGAACCTGGTCCCCGACCTTGAAGGGCCCGCGCCTGCGGGCGGCACCGGTCGGTTCGGACATGTGACCAGCCTACCGGCGTTTGCGGGGGCCGCCGACCACGCGCGCGTGCCTCAGTTGGGGCGGGCCATGGCCTTCACGAAGGCACGCTCGACGTCGGCGGCGGACAGGACGCCGTAGATCTCGCCGGTCTCCTCGACCACGAGGTACTCGGTGGCCGGGGTGGCGCGCAGGGCGTCCAGGAGGTCCTCTCCCGCCAGCTCCGCCGAGACGCGCATGCCGTCCGTGAGGTCCTGGGCGAGGCCGCTGACGACGACCCAGGGGCGGCGGTGTTCGGGGACCCCGACGATGGCGGCCTCGCGGACGAGGGAGAGGGGCTGGCCGTCGGCGTCGACGACGACCAGGGCGCGGGCGCCGGCGGCGTTGGCGCGGCGCAGTGCCTCGGAGAGCGGGGTGTTCGTCTCGACGGGGACCGCGCGGCGGGTGAGGTTGCGGGCGCGGAGTTCCGGGAGGTGTTCGCGGAGTCGGGCCATACGGAGGCTGTTGCCGGCGCCGGTCCAGATGATCGCGGCGAGGATCGCGGCGAGCAGGGCGTCGGTGACGGTGTCCATGCCGCTGATGTCCTCGGTGTTCGTGCCGAGGGCGCCGGTCTGGGTGAGCAGCGGGAGGCCGATCAGGACGGAGACGGCGAGGGCGCGGCCGACCCAGGCGGCTGCGATCGTGCCGCTCATGGGCCTGCCGGTGATCTTCCAGACGACGGCGCGGAGCATGCGGCCGCCGTCGAGGGGCAGCCCGGGCAGGAGGTTGAAGGCGGCCACGATGAGGTTGGAGACCATCAGTCCGGCCAGCAGGACGCCGGGGACGGTGCCGGGTTCGACCGGCAGCATGGCCAGGTAGAAGATGCCCGAGAGGATCAGCGAGAGCAGCGGGCCGACGAAGGCCAGCACGAACTCCCTGCCGGGGGTCTCGGCCTCCTTCTCGATCTCGGAGACTCCGCCGAAGAACTGCAACTGGATACGGCGGACCGGGAGTTTGAAGCGGAGCGCGGCGACGGTGTGGGCGAGCTCGTGCACCAGGACCGAGCCGTAGAAGGCGACCGCGAAGAAGAGTGCCACGAGGTAGCGGGCGGCGCCGAGTTCGGGCAGCACACGGTCCAGCTGACCGCCGAACACCCAGGTGATGAGCGCGGCGACGAGGAACCAGCTGGGGGCCACATAGACGGGCACGCCGAAGGGGCGCCCCATCAGCAGCCCGCCGCCGGGCTCCTTGGGGCGCTGTGGGGGGCGGCCTTTGGCGATGCGGGGGTCTGCGTGGGGTTGGGCGTCGGGGTCGGTGTGGGCGTAGGGGAGGTTCGGGTGGCTGGGGTGGTTGGGGGTGCGGTCGTGGTCGCTGCCCGTGGGCGCGCCGTCGCGTTTCGGTTCACCGTTCAGGTGGGCGGGGGTTGGGGCGGGCGACGTACCGGTTGCCTCGGGCGCCGTGCGGTGGTTCGTGGTGGGGCCGGAGGAACCTTCGGTCGCCTCCGCCTCCGCGGCGCCGTTCGCGGCGGCCCCGGACGGTGACTCCTGCTCCGTACGGCCCTCCGCGGCCGGCCCGGACGACGAGCCCGGCTCCAAGTCGCCGTCACGCGTGGCGTGTTCGAGCGACGTGGTCGCCTCCTCGCGGTCCTCGGGCGACGTGTTGACGTCCCCTCGGGTCTCGGACGGCGTGCTGGAGTCCTCACGGGGCTCGGACGAAGAGCGCACGTGCTCGCGGTCCTGGGGCGTGGCTGCGGCCGCACGTTCCCCGGACGACGTGCTCCCGTCCCTGTGGTCCTCCGACGACGTTCCCGTGTCCCTGCCCTCTCCGGACGAGGTGCTCGCGTCCCCGCGGTCCTGTGAGGTCGCGTCCGTGGTCCCACGCTCCCCGGACGAGGTGCTCCCGTCGCCGCGGAGCTGGGATGGCGTACCCGCGTCCTTGCCGTCACCGGAAGACGTGCCCGTGTCTCCGTGCTCTCCGGACGGCGTACCCGTGCCCCTGCTTTCTCCGGACGACGGGTTCGCGTCACCGTGCTCCTGGGCGGAAGCCCAGGGCTTCTGGTGGGTGGAGTCGTCGGGTTTCGGTTCGGGGGTGCCGGGGGCGGTGGCCGGGGGCGTGGCGCCCGGGGCGTGTTCGGTCGGCTCGTTGGTGCCGGACCGCGGCTGCCCGCTCCCGCCGCTCTCGTCCACGGTGTCCCCTCGTTCGAAGCATCCTCCGCGCCAGCCGGGCGGAGGGGTCTCGGGTCGATGGTATGCGGCGGTCGCGACGCGTTCCGCCCCGGCACCCCCCGCGTTTCCCCGGCCGTCGCGGGTGTGTGGGGCGGGATCGGGTCACTGTCAGTGGCGGGCCGTAAGGTCTGTGGGCATGGAGACCAGTGCGGAGGGCGTCGCGGGAACAGTCGGCGACGAGGGCGCGGCGGCGGAGCCGGCCGCGGCGGTGACGGTGGAGACGGGGACGGTGGGCGTGGTCGAGCGCGTCGCCATAGCGCCGGCCTCGTTGTCGCCCTCGCGTGCCAGCGACTTCATGCAGTGCCCGTTGCTGTACCGGTTCCGGGTGATCGACCGGCTGCCGGAGAAGCCCAGCGAGGCGGCGACCAGGGGGACTCTGGTGCACTCGGTGCTGGAGCGGCTCTTCGACGCGCCGGCGGCCGAGCGTACGGCGCCGCGGGCCAAGTCGCTGATCCCCGGGCAGTGGGACCGGCTGCGGGAGTCCCGGCCGGAGGTCGTGGAGCTGTTCGCCGATGATCCCGAGGGCGAGCGGCTGGCGCGCTGGCTCGGGGAGGCGGAGCGGCTGGTCGAGCGGTGGTTCTCCCTTGAGGATCCGACGCGGCTGGAGCCCGCCGAGCGGGAGATGTTCGTCGAGGCCGAGCTGGATTCGGGGCTGAAGCTGCGCGGGATCATCGACCGGGTCGATGTGGCGCCCACGGGCGATGTGCGGATCGTGGACTACAAGACGGGCAAGGCGCCGCGGCCCGAGTATGCCGAGGGTGCGCTGTTCCAGATGAAGTTCTACGCCCTGGTGGTCTGGCGGCTGAAGCAGGTCGTCCCGCGCCGGCTCCAGCTGGTGTACCTGGGCAGCGGGGACGTGGTGACGTACGACCCCGTCATCGCCGACCTGGAGCGGGTGGAGCGCAAGCTGCTCGCCCTGTGGGAGGCGATCCGGCTGGCCACGGAGACGGGCGACTGGCGACCGCGCCCGACCAAGCTGTGCGGCTGGTGCGACCACCAGGAGGTGTGCCCGGAGTTCGGCGGCACTCCCCCGCCGTATCCGTTGCCGGTGCGGAGGGCCGACGGCGGTTCTGACGGGGGTGTTGGGGCGGCCGGCGGTACTTCCGCCGAAGGTGCCTCGGGTCCGGAGGCTGCGGGCGGTCTCTCCGATACGGGGGCGTAAGCGCCGCACCAACCCTTCCGCCAAGGGTCCGTACGACGCCCCCGCCACAAGCCCGGACACCGCACACCGCGTCCATACAGCCACTCCCGCCAAGACCCGACAGCCGCCCCCAAGGCCGGTCGAGTCGCCCGGCCGCGCGCAGGGCAGAATGGGCCCGGGCTAGCGAAGGAGATTCACGTGGCCATCCGCGTCCTACTGGTTGATGACCAGCCGCTGCTGCGAACCGGGTTCCGGATGATTCTGGAGGCGGAGCAGGATCTCGCGGTCGTCGGTGAGGCCGGTGACGGTCTGCAGGCGCTCGACCAGGTGCGGGCTCTGCAGCCCGACGTGGTGCTGATGGACATCCGTATGCCGCGGATGGACGGGGTGGAGGCGACCCGGCAGATCACCGGTCCCGGGCGGGACGGCCCGGCGAAGGTGCTCGTGCTGACCACATTCGATCTCGACGAGTACGTGGTGGAGGCGTTGCGGGCCGGTGCCAGTGGCTTCCTGCTCAAGGACGCGCCGGCCAATGAACTCGTGCAGGCGATCCGGGTGGTGGCCGCCGGTGAGGCCATGCTCGCGCCCAGCATCACGCGGCGGCTGCTCGACAAGTACGCCGGGCATCTGCCGTCCGGTGACGAGCCCGTCCCGGACGCCCTGCACACGTTGACCGAGCGTGAGGTCGAGGTGCTGAAGCTGGTGGCACGCGGGCTGTCGAACGCGGAGATCGCCGCCGACCTGTTCGTCAGCGAGACCACCGTCAAGACGCATGTGGGGCATGTCCTCACCAAGCTGGGCCTGCGCGACCGGGTCCAGGCCGCGGTGTACGCGTACGAGAGCGGGCTGGTGCGCCCCGGCGCGCAGTAGCCGTCACCGTGGCGGCAGGCAGCCGTACATACGGAGAGGGCGCCCCTTCCTGACGGGGGCGCCCTCTCCGTATGTACGGGACCGGTCAGCCCTCGGTGAGTTCCCCGAACCGGAACACCGCCGACAGGCCGGTGGCCAGTCCCGCCGTGTTCGGCGGTACTGGCCACTGGTCGAGCTTGTTCACCGTGCGGTCGGGGCTGTCAGTTGCCCACGCCTCGGCCCAGCTCCCAGAGCTGGAGGGTCGAGGAGGAGTTGAGGGCGTACGCGGTGCCCGTGACGTCGTCGCGGGCGGCGACGTACTGCTTGCCCTGCCACAGCGGGATCAGCGGGACGTCGGTGGCGACGATGTCCTGGATGGCCGTGAGGCTCTTGGACGCGGCGAGCCGGTCGGCCTCGCGACGCGACTCCGGGATCAGCGTGCTCCTGATCTTGGTGTTGGCGTACGGCGAGCCGAGGGTGTTGTCCTTGTCGAGGAAGGGCGCGAGGTAGTTGTCGGCGTCGGGGAAGTCCGGGAACCAGCCCATCCCGTAGACGTCGTACTTGCCCTTCTGCTCGGCCGGTCGGAACGTCGCCCAGGGGGTGCCCTTGATGCTGACGTCGAACAGGCCGCTGTCGTTGAGCTGCTTCTGGAGCTGCTCGAACTCTTCCTTGGTGGCCGAGCCGTAGTGGTCGGTCGTGTAGTTCAGGGTCAGCTTCACCGGAGTGGTGATGTTGGCCCCCTCCATCATCAGCTTGGCCTTGGCGACGCTCGGGTCGCCGTACTTGTTGAAGAACGAGTTCGAGTGGCCGGTGATGGTCGCCGGGACCATGGAGTAGAGCGGCTCGGCCTCGGTGCCGTAGACCTTGGAGACGAGTTCCCCGCGGTCGATGATCTGGGCCATCGCCTCGCGGACGGCTTTCGTCTTCACGGTCGGGGCGTTGGTGTTGAAGCCCAGGTAGCGGATTTCGAGGCCGGGCATCTCGACGAGGTCGACGTCGCCGTCCGTGTCATCGCTGAGCTTCTGGATCTGCTCCGGCGACATGGTGCGCGTCATGACGTCGATGTCGCCCTTGCTGATCGCGCTGCCCATGGCGTCGGCGTTGTCGAAGGTCCGCATCTCGACCTTGTTGTTGTTCACCTTCAAAGCACCCTTGTAATTGGGGTTCTTGGTGAACGTGGCCGTGGTGATCGCGTCGCCCTTCGTGGACGCCGAGAGGGTGTACGGGCCGGAGCCGTCGATGTCGAAGCCGTCGCGCAGCTTGTCCTTCTGGTAGTCGTCCGGATTCACGATGCCGGCGACGGGAGTGGACAGCTTGTACGGGAACGTGGCGTCGGCCGTCTTCAGGTGGAAGATGACCTCGCGGTCGCCCTGGGTCTCGATGGTGTCGACGGTCGACAACAGGGCGAACACGCCGCTGTCGGCCTTGATGCGCATCGCGCGGTCGATGGAGTACTTCACATCTTCCGCGGTGATCTTGTCGCCGTTGGCGAACTTCAGACCCTCGCGCAGGGTGCAGGCGTAGCGCTCGTTGCCGGTGTCGGTGAAGCCGCACTTCTCGGCGGCCTCGGGCACCGGGTCGCCCTCGCCCTTGGGCTGGATCATGAGGGTCTGCACGGTCTGGCGCAGGATGTTCCAGGTGCCGACGTCGTAGGCGTAGGCGGGGTCGAGCGGCGCCGGAGCGTCCTTCGTCGCCTCGAACCGGTCCGTGGTGCCGACGATGATCGCATCGTCGCTGGAACTCCCGCTGCCGGAGCCGCCACACGCGGCGAGCACCGGCGCGAGCAGGCCGACGACGGCCGGCAGCACCAAAGTCTTGCGGTTCATGCGGGAGTTTCTCCAGAGCTGTTCGAGTCCGTGTACCCGACATACATGGGGTGGTGATGTCGATCACGGGGGTATAGGGCGATGTTCTCGCGTTGAGATTAGTCCGGACCCGCACGGGGGTTCACGGTCACCGTAGTTGAGTTCCCATCACGCAGCGGAACCGGCTGTGGACAGACCGAAAACCCGCCGAGGGAAGGATTAGTGCAGGGTTTCACCAATCGGGACACAAGGGTGTGCGATCGGCCTCAGAAATGGGGTGAACAGCACAGGGCGACGACGATGTCGACCCTCCGGCACGTGGGGAACCTCACACGCATCAACTCGGTTGGAGAGCAACGGAATTCGGCCGGTCGGCCGAGTCCGAATTCTTTTCCCCATTGGCCCCATTGGACTTTGCACGCTCGGTGAACAGCTGACGCATTTCCGTCATGAGCCGACCATCAGTCCGTGCAGAAATGCCAGGTCGACGACTTCCAGCGAGGTCACGACGGTGCGCCGGGCGGCCGGGGCGATGGGCGCCACGGACGGTACGGCCACCACCAGGCAGCCCGCCGCCTCCGCCGCCGCGACACCGGTCGCGGTGTCCTCCACGACCGCGCAGCGGGCCGGGTCGACGCCGAGTCCGGCGGCGGCGAGCAGATACGGGTCGGGGTACGGCTTGGTGCGCGTGACCTCGTCGCCGGCAACCGTCAGCGCGAAGTGCTGGGGGCCGAGCGCGGTCAGGACGCGGTCGATGATGCGCCGGTGCGAGGCCGAGACCAGAGCCGTCGGGATCTCGTACTCCGCCAGCTCGGCCAGGAGTCTGGCGGCACCCGGCATCAGCGGCAGGCTTCGCCCGATGCGGTCCTCGAAGCCCGCGTTGAGCAGGACGGACAGCTCGGCGAGGGTGATGTCGGCGCCGGTGGCCTCGATCAGGAAGCCGGCGCTGCGGGTCATGGGGCCGCCGACCACGACATGGCGCCAGGAGTCGTCGAGGGTGTGCCCGAGGGCGGCGAAGACCTCGACCTCGACCTCCCACCAGAAGCCCTCGGTGTCCACCAGGGTTCCGTCCATGTCGAGGAGTACGGCCTGGAGTGCTGAGCCTTCGGCCGTACGGGTTCCGAGCGCGGGGACCGTGCTGGTCATCCTGGCGCACCTCCTTGAGGGACGATCAGGCCGGCCGCCCCTGATACCAACAAGGGCGACCGGCCTGCGGTGGACCGACCAGTGTACGACTTATCCGATCAGTGTGCTTGTTCGTTCCGCGCGCACACCCGATCGGCGCGCTCGTCCGCTCAGCGCGCGTTGAAGTACTTCGCCTCCGGGTGGTGGATGACGATCGCGTCCGTGGACTGCTCCGGGTGCAGCTGGAACTCCTCGGAGAGGTGGACGCCGATGCGCTCCGGCTCCAGCAGGGCGGCGATCTTCGCGCGGTCCTCCAGGTCGGGGCAGGCGCCGTAGCCGAGGGAGAAGCGGGCGCCCCGGTACTTGAGGGCGAACATGTCCTCGACGTCGGTGGGATCCTCGCCGGCGAAGCCGAGTTCGGAACGCACGCGCGCGTGCCAGTACTCGGCGAGCGCCTCGGCCAACTGGACGGACAGGCCGTGCAGTTCGAGGTAGTCGCGGTAGGAGTTCGCCTCGAAGAGCTTCGCGGTCTCCTCGCCGATGCGGTTGCCCATGGTGACGATCTGGAAGCCGACGACGTCGGTCTCGCCGGCCTCCTCCGGGCGGAAGAAGTCGGCCAGGCAGAGACGGCGGCCGCGGCGCTGGCGCGGGAAGGTGAAGCGGGTGCGCTCGTTGCCCTGGTCGTCCAGGACGATCAGGTCGTCGTCCTTGGACACGCAGGGGAAGTAGCCGTAGACGACGGCCGCTTCGAGGAGGTTCTCGGTCTGGAGCTTGTCCAGGAGGCCGCGCAGGCGGGGGCGGCCCTCGGTCTCGACCAGTTCCTCGTACGTCGGTCCGTCGCCCGTGCGGGCCTGCTTGAGGCCCCACTGGCCCTTGAAGAGGGCGCCCTCGTCCAGCCAGGACGCGTATTCCTTGAGCTGGATGCCCTTGATGACCCGGGTGCCGCGGAACGGCGCCTCGGGGATCGGGTTGTCGACGGACACGTCGGAGCGGACATGGCCCTCCTCGGGGCGCTCCTCGACCTCCACGGCCGCGCTCGCCCGCACCCGGCGCTGCTTCAGCTCGGGCAGCTTCGCTCCGGGCACGCCCCGCTTGACGCCGATCAGGGCGTCCATCAGGCGCAGGCCCTCGAACGCGTCGCGGGCGTAACGGACTTCGCCCTCGTAGATCTCGTGCAGGTCCTGCTCGACGTACGCCCGGGTCAGCGCGGCCCCGCCCAGGATGACCGGGTAGTCGGCGGCCATCTTGCGCTGGTTGAGCTCCTGGAGGTTCTCCTTCATGATCACCGTGGACTTGACCAGGAGGCCCGACATGCCGATGACGTCGGCGCGGTGCTCCTCGGCGGCTTCCAGGATCGCGGAGACCGGCTGCTTGATGCCGAGGTTGACGACGTTGTAGCCGTTGTTGGACAGGATGATGTCGACGAGGTTCTTGCCGATGTCGTGGACGTCGCCGCGCACCGTGGCGAGCACGATGGTGCCCTTGCCCTCGGCGTCCGACTTCTCCATGTGCGGCTCCAGATAGGCGACCGCGGTCTTCATGACCTCGGCGGACTGGAGCACGAACGGCAGCTGCATCTGGCCGGAGCCGAACAGCTCGCCGACGACCTTCATGCCGTCCAGGAGCGTCTCGTTGACGATGTCGAGGGCGGGGCGGGTCTGCAACGCCTCGGCGAGGTCGGCCTCCAGGCCGTTCTTCTCGCCGTCGATGATCCGGCGCTTGAGCCGCTCGTCCAGCGGGAGGGCGGCCAACTCCTCGGCCCTGCCCGCCTTCAGGGACTTGGTGGTGGCGCCCTCGAAGAGCGCCATCAGCTTCTGCAGCGGGTCGTAGCCCTCGGCGCGGCGGTCGTAGATGAGGTCGAGGGCCGTCTGCACCTCCTCCTCGCTGAAGCGGGCGATCGGGAGGATCTTCGAGGCGTGCACGATCGCGGAGTCGAGGCCCGCCTTGACGCATTCGTCGAGGAAGACGGAGTTGAGGAGCATGCGGGCGGCCGGGTTGAGGCCGAAGGAGATGTTCGAGAGGCCCAGGGTGGTCTGCACGTCGGGGTGGGCGGCCTTGAGGCGGCGGATCGCCTCGATGGTGGCGATGCCGTCGCCGCGGGACTCCTCCTGGCCGGTGCAGATGGTGAAGGTCAGGGTGTCGATGAGGATGTCCGACTCGTGGATGCCCCAGTTCGTCGTGAGGTCCTCGATGAGCCGCTCGGCGATGGCGACCTTGTGCTCCGGGGTGCGGGCCTGGCCCTGCTCGTCGATGGTCAGCGCGATGAGGGCGGCGCCGTGCTCCTGGGCGAGCTGGGTGACCTTCGCGAAGCGGGACTCGGGGCCGTCGCCGTCCTCGTAGTTGACGGAGTTGATGACCGCGCGGCCGCCCAGCTTCTCCAACCCGGCCCGGATGACCGGGACTTCGGTGGAGTCGAGGACGATCGGGAGGGTGGAGGCGGTGGCGAAGCGGCCGGCCAGTTCCTCCATGTCGGCGACGCCGTCGCGGCCGACGTAGTCCACGCAGAGGTCCAGCATGTGGGCGCCCTCGCGGATCTGGTCGCGGGCCATCTCCACGCAGTCGTCCCAGCGGCCGTCCAGCATGGCCTCGCGGAACTTCTTCGAGCCGTTGGCGTTGGTGCGCTCGCCGATCGCCAGGTACGCGGTGTCCTGGCGGAACGGGACCGTCTGGTAGAGGGAGGCGGCGCCGGGCTCGGGCTGGGGGTGGCGCTCGGTGGGCGCGGCCTCGCGGACGCGCTCGACGAGCTGGCGCAGGTGCTCGGGGGTCGTACCGCAGCAGCCGCCGACCAGGTTCAGGCCGTAGTCGTGGACGAAGTGCTCCTGCGCCTCCGCCAGGCCCTCGGGGTCGAGCGGGAAGTGGGCGCCGTCCTTGGTGAGGATGGGCAGGCCGGCGTTCGGCATGCAGAGCAGCGGGGTGCGGGAGTGGCGGGCGAGATAGCGCAGGTGCTCGCTCATCTCGGCCGGGCCCGTCGAGCAGTTCAGGCCGATCATGTCGATGCCGAGGGGTTCGAGCGCGGTGAGCGCGGCGCCGATCTCGGAGCCCAGGAGCATGGTGCCGGTGGTCTCGAAGGCCATCGAGACGAGCAGGGGTACGTCGACGCCGGTCGCCTCCATGGCGCGGCGGGCGCCCAGGATCGACGACTTGGTCTGGAGGAGGTCCTGGGTGGTCTCCACGATCAGGGCGTCGGCGCCGCCGGCGAGCAGGCCCTCGGCGTTGGCCTGGAAGCCGTCGCGGAGCGTGCCGTAGGCGATGTGGCCGAGGGTGGGCAGCTTGGTGCCGGGGCCGATGGAGCCGAGGACCCAGCGCTGGCGGCCGTCGCGGGCGGTGAAGTCGTCGGCGGTCTCGCGGGCGATGCGGGCGCCGGCCTCGGAGAGTTCGTGGACGCGCTCGGGGATGTCGTACTCGGCCATCGCGGAGTGGTTCGCGCCGAAGGTGTTCGTCTCGACGCAGTCCACGCCGACGCCGAAGTACTCCTCGTGGACCGAGCGGACGATGTCCGGGCGGGTGATGTTCAGGATCTCGTTGCAGCCTTCGAGGTTCTCGAAGTCCTCAAGGGTGGGGTCCTGTGCCTGGAGCATGGTGCCCATGGCTCCGTCGGCGACCACCACGCGGGTGGCGAGTGCCTCTCGGAGCGCGGACACACGGGTCCGGCTGTCGGCAGAAGGGGTCAGTGGCGACGAGGCCATGAAGGGGCTCCCTGGAGTGCGACGGCTGTCGGCTTTGCGGCTTCCCTGGGAACCTCTCACGGAACTCCCCGGGGAGCGTGCACGTCGCCAGAGTAACGGGGTCGGGCCGGGAGATGCTCGATGCGTCCATGGGGCGGACCGGGTCGGCGGGTAGGCGGACCGGGGTGAACGGGACGCGGACCGGGGTGACGTGCGGGTCAACGCCGTCTAGGTTCTCGCGACGAGTGACGTAACAGAGACGTGACTGGAATCGGCCGACCATTAGCGGGAGGTCGGCATGGACCGGTAGTGTTCGACATTGCCGAACGGCGGCAGCGGCGTCGCGCGTCGACGGTCGAACGGGACGGAGGCAGTACGGCGATGGCACGGAACATCCAGTCGCTCGAACGGGCGGCCGCGATGCTGCGCCTGCTCTCGGGCGGCGAGCGACGGCTCGGCCTCTCGGACATCGCCTCGTCGCTCGGTCTCGCCAAGGGCACGGCCCACGGCATCCTGCGCACCCTCCAGCAGGAGGGCTTCGTCGAGCAGGACGACGTCTCCGGGCGCTATCAGCTCGGCGCCGAACTGCTGCGCCTGGGCACCACCTATCTCGACGTCCACGAACTGCGGGCCCGCGCTCTGGTCTGGACGGACGACCTGGCCCGCTCCAGCGGCGAAAGCGTGCACCTGGGGGTGCTGCATCAGCACGGCGTCCTGATCGTGCACCACGTCTTCCGGCCCGACGACAGCCGGCAGGTCCTGGAGATCGGGGCCATGCAGCCGCTGCACTCCACGGCCCTGGGCAAGGTCCTGTCGGCCTACGACCCGGTGGCGCACAGCGAGGCCCTGGAGGCCGACCGCAAGCCCTTCACCGACCGCACGGTGTCCGAGCTGGCCGACTTCGAGCACATCCTCGACGTCACGCGCGCGCGTGGGTACGCGGCCGACGTCGAGGAGACCTGGGAGGGCGTCGCGTCCATCGCCGCGCCCATCCACGACCGGCGGCGCATGCCGGTCGGCGCGGTCGGCATCACGGGCGCGGTGGAGCGGCTGTGCCGACCCGACGAGGACGGCGCGCTGCGCCCCGAGCTGATCGCCGCGGTACGGGACTGCGCCCGCGCGGTGTCGCGGGACCTGGGCGCCGGGCGGTTCTGACCAGCCCGGATCCATCCCCGATTCACAGCGAAAAGGAACCGGAACGTCATGTGGACGTTCCGGTTCCAGTCGTACCCTGGACGACAAAGTCGGCCAAAACGCCAAATCACCACACACGGTGTCCACTTGATAGCCGTCCGCATCGATCGCGCGATCGATAGCCCACAGCAATCAATAACGATCGTGTTTTCGATAACAGCACTCTTGACGCGCCTGTAACCCCGGAGCAAGACTCCCGTCCATCGGTCGGCATTGTCGAACACCTACCGGCAATACGCGCTAGAGTGTGGCAACGCCAAAGGCCGGCATCGCTCTCACCCCCGAGGGCGCACGAACCCCCGGCGGGACCCGGGGTTCGGCTTCCCTGGACGAAGGACAAAGGAGTCGCGGGTGTCCAGCTCCGACATCTTCATCGGCGAGACCATAGGTACCGCCGTGCTCATCCTGCTGGGCGGTGGCGTCTGCGCCGCCGTCACGCTGAAGGCCTCCAAGGCCCGTAACGCCGGCTGGCTCGCCATCGCCTTCGGGTGGGGTTTCGCCGTCATGACGGCCGTGTACATCTCGGCACCGCTCTCCGGTGCCCACCTCAACCCGGCCGTGACGCTCGCACTCGCGATCAAGGACGGTGGCTGGGACAACGTCCCGATCTACTGGGCGGGGCAGCTGCTCGGCGCCATGATCGGCGCGACCCTGGTCTGGGTGGCCTACTACGGCCAGTTCCAGGCCCACCTCACGGACAAGGAGATCGTCGGCGAGCCGACGGTCAAGTCCGTGGAGGCGGAGGAGAAGGGCGCCGGACCTGTCCTGGGCATCTTCTCCACCGGTCCTGAGGTCCGCAACGTGGTGCAGAACCTCGCCACGGAGATCATCGGCACCGTCGTCCTGATCCTCGCCATCCTGACGCAGGGTCTGAACGACAAGGGCAACGGCCTCGGCACCCTGGGCGCCCTGATCACCGCGTTCGTGGTCGTCTCCATCGGTCTGTCGCTCGGCGGCCCGACCGGTTACGCCATCAACCCGGCCCGTGACCTGGGCCCGCGCATCGTGCACGCGCTCCTGCCGCTGCCGAACAAGGGCGGCTCCGACTGGAGCTACGCCTGGATCCCGGTCGTCGGTCCGCTGATCGGCGGCGCGATCGCTGCGGGTATCTACAACCTCGCCTTTGCTTAGAACCGGATGAGAACCGGAACTCAGAGCACTGAAGCAGCAGTAGAACCAGTCCTCATGACCACGGAACCCCTCAGGAGCACACAGTGACCGACGCGCACACCGCCGGACCGTTCATCGCGGCCATCGACCAGGGCACGACCTCCAGCCGTTGCATCGTCTTCGACCGGGACGGCCGTATCGTCTCCGTCGACCAGAAGGAGCACGAGCAGATCTTCCCGAAGCCGGGCTGGGTCGAGCACAACGCCACCGAGATCTGGACCAACGTCCAGGAGGTCGTCGCCTCCGCCATCGCGAAGGCCGGCATCACCCGCGACGACATCAAGGCCATCGGCATCACCAACCAGCGCGAGACGACTCTCCTCTGGGACAAGAACACCGGTGAGCCCGTCCACAACGCCATCGTCTGGCAGGACACCCGCACCGACGCGCTCTGCAAGGAGCTGGGGCGCAACGTCGGCCAGGACCGCTTCCGCCGCGAGACGGGTCTCCCGCTCGCGTCGTACTTCGCAGGACCCAAGGCCCGCTGGCTGCTCGACAACGTCGAGGGGCTGCGGGAGCGCGCCGAGGCGGGCGACATCCTCTTCGGCACCATGGACAGCTGGGTCATCTGGAACCTCACGGGCGGGGTGAACGGCGGCAAGCACTACACCGACGTCACCAACGCCTCCCGCACCATGCTGATGAACCTGCACACCCTGGCGTGGGACGAGAAGATCGCCGAGTCCATCGGCGTCCCGATGAACATGCTCCCGGAGATCCGCTCCTCCGCCGAGGTCTACGGCGAGGTCACCGGCGGCCGTCTCGGCGAGCTGCTCGGCGGCATCCCGGTCGCCTCCGCGCTCGGCGACCAGCAGGCGGCCCTGTTCGGCCAGACCTGTTTCGCCGAGGGCGAGGCCAAGTCCACGTACGGCACCGGCACCTTCATGCTGATGAACACCGGCGAGAAGATCATCAACTCCTACTCGGGCCTGCTGACCACGGTCGGCTACCGGATCGGCGACGAAGCGCCGGTCTACGCCCTGGAGGGCTCGATCGCCGTCACCGGTTCGCTGGTGCAGTGGATGCGCGACCAGATGGGCCTCATCTCCACCGCCGCCGAGATCGAGACGCTCGCGCTCTCGGTCGAGGACAACGGCGGCGCCTACTTCGTGCCCGCCTTCTCCGGTCTGTTCGCCCCGTACTGGCGCTCCGACGCCCGCGGTGTGATCGCCGGTCTGACCCGGTACGTCACCAAGGCGCACCTCGCGCGTGCCGTCCTGGAGGCCACCGCCTGGCAGACCCGTGAGATCACGGACGCCATGACGAAGGACTCCGGTGTCGAGCTCGCCGCGCTCAAGGTCGACGGCGGCATGACCTCCAACAACCTGCTGATGCAGACGCTCTCGGACTTCGTGGACGCCCCCGTGGTGCGCCCGATGGTCGCCGAGACCACCTGCCTCGGCGCCGCCTACGCCGCCGGCCTGGCCGTCGGCTTCTGGACCAGCACCGACGACCTGCGTGCCAACTGGCGCCGGGCCGCCGAGTGGACCCCCAACATGGCCGCGGAGAAGCGCGACCGTGAGTACAAGAGCTGGCTCAAGGCCGTGGAGCGGACCATGGGCTGGCTCGACGACGAGGAGTAAGAACCCCACATGACCAGTCAGTCCACCCTGCAGTCCGTGCCTGCCCTCGGTACGCACCCGGCCTCCGGCTCGAACCCGAGCCGGGCCGAGACCCGGGAGCAGCTCTCCAAGGCGACGTACGACCTCCTCGTCATCGGCGGCGGCATCCTGGGCATCTCCACCGCCTGGCATGCCGCGCAGTCCGGGCTGCGGGTGGCCCTGGTCGACGCCGGCGACTTCGCCGGCGCCACCTCTTCCGCCTCCTCCAAGCTCCTCCACGGCGGTCTGCGCTATCTGCAGACCGGCGCGGTGAAGCTGGTCGCGGAGAACCACTTCGAGCGCCGCGCGGTCTCCCGCCAGGTGGCCCCCCACCTGGCGAACCCGCTCACGTTCTACCTCCCCGTGTACAAGGGCGGTCCGCACGGTGCGGCGAAGCTCGGGGCGGGCGTCTTCGCCTACTCCGCGCTCTCCGCGTTCGGCGACGGCGTCGGCCACCTCCTGTCCCCCGCCAAGGCGGCGCAGGACGTGCCGGAGCTGCGCACCCAGAACCTCAAGGCCGTCGCCGTGTACGGCGACGACCAGATGAACGACGCCCGCATGGCGCTGATGACGGTCCGCGCGGCCGTCGAGGCGGGCGCGGTCGTCCTCAACCACGCCCAGGTCACCGGCCTGCGCTTCACCCAGGGCCGGGTGACCGGAGCGGAGCTGCGCGACACCACCTCCGGCGACGAGTTCGGCGTGAGCGCCCGCCTAGTGCTCAACGCGACCGGCCCGTGGGTCGACCACCTGCGCAAGATGGAGGACCCGAACGCGGCCCCCTCCATCCGCCTGTCGAAGGGCGCGCACCTGGTCCTGAAGCGGACGTCTCCGTGGAAGGCCGCTCTCGCCACCCCCATCGACAAGTACCGCATCACCTTCGCCCTCCCCTGGGAGGACATGCTCCTGCTCGGCACGACCGACGAGGAGTACGAGGGCGACCCGGCGGACGTCTCGGTCACCGAGAAGGACATATCCCAGATCCTGGACGAGGCCGCGTTCTCGGTCCGCGACCAGCAGCTCTCCCGTGACCTGATCACGTACTCCTTCGCGGGGCTCCGCGTGCTGCCGGGCGGCCCCGGAAGCACGGCCAAGGCCAAGCGCGAGACGGTGGTGACCGAGGGCAAGGGAGGCATGCTGTCCGTCGCGGGCGGCAAGTGGACGACGTTCCGGCACATCGGCCGTACGGTCATGCAGAAGCTGGAGGCTCTCCCCGGCCGCCCGCTCGGCGAGGACTTCGAGCCGATCTCCTCCCTCCCGAAGAAGCTCCCGCTGCCGGGCGTCGCCAACCCGCGCGCGGTCGCCCACCGCCTCCTGGTCGACAACCCTGCGCCGGGCCCGCGCATGGCGGCCGACACGGCGAAGCACCTGGCCACGCACTACGGCTCCCTGGCCTTCGACATCGCCCGACTCGCCAACGAGAACCCCGAGTTGGGCCAGCGCGTCCACCCCGACGCCCCCGAGATCTGGGCCCAGGTCGTCTACGCCCGCGACCACGAGTGGGCGGAGACCCAGGACGACGTGCTGCGTCGGCGTACGACGCTGACGATCCGGGGGCTTGCCACGGACGAGGTCCGGACGAAGGTGCAGGATCTGCTCGACAAGAAGTAGGCGATACAACGCCGGTCGCTACGGCGGCTTTCGCTACGGCGTGAAAGGGGCGGTTCCTCATGGAGGGAGCCGCCCCTTCGGCGCGCCCGGTTGTCAGTGCCGGGTGTTTTCATAGGCGTATGAACAACGATCAAGCCTCCGCCGATGAACTCGCCGCGCTGCGGGCGGCGTTCGGCCTGCACGACGGCGGGGAGTCGGCGCTCGGCTGGGACGCGGTGCACGCGTTCGAGGCGGAGCACGGGGTGGTGCTGCCGGAGCCGTACCGGACGTTCGTGGCGGAGATGTCCGACGGGTCATTCCAAGGGCCGCCGGAGTACGGCCTGGTGGGGCTGGCCGAGTTGCCGGACGACTGGGGCGACGGTGAGGAGGACCGGGACCTGGGCAAGCCGTTCCCGCTCGCCGCGGGGTGGCTGTGGGAGGAGGACGACGGGCCCTACGAGGACCCCGACGCGGTCGTCGAGCAGGTCCAGAACCACGGCTCCATCGTGCTCGGGACCGACGGCTGCGCGATGAACTGGCACCTGGTCGTCACCGGCCCCCAGCGCGGGCACATCTGGCACGTCACCGATGTGGGCGCCATGCCGTTCGGCGCGGAGTTCGGGTTCACGACCTCCGCGCCGGGGTTCGCCGGCTGGGTGGCGCACTGGGCGGCCGGCAAGGAGTGGTTCGACGCGGAGTGACGCCTCTCAGACCAGCGCCCTGATGTGGTCCGGCGACCTCAACTCCGCCCGCCGCACGATCAGTTCACGCCCCAGCAGCAACGTTCGCCTCGACGCCGGAACCGGATCCGGCAGCGTCGTCAGGTCGGTCAGGTGGGCGAAGCCGATGATGCGGCGGACGATCTCCGTGCCGGCGTAGCCGACCGAGTCGGTCCAGACGCGGGAGAGGAAGCGGTCGAGGTAGGTGTCGTCGAAGAAGGTGTCGACGCGGGTCGGCCAGAGGCGGCGGAACTCGGTCTCGAACGCCCGCCAGGAGAGGCGGAGTTGGTCGGCGTGGTCGGACAAGGTGCCCAGTTCGCGGGCCCGTTCCTCCGACACCAGCACGTTGGCCCAGTACAGGCCGAGGTCGTAGCCGATCGGGCCGACGAAGGAGAACTCGGGGTCGAAGACCCGTACTACCGGGGCGCCTTCGCGCTCGCCGACCATGACGCTGCCGGTGTGCAGGTCGCCGTGGAGGAGGGCCTGCGCACTGGTCATGAACGTGTGGCGGAGGTCCGCTACCTCCGTGCGCAGGCGGGCGTCCGCGCGGAACTCGGCGGCCAGGTCCGTCAACTCCGGGAGCCAGTGGTTGTGTTCGTGTTCGATGTACGGCTCGGAGAGGACCACGTCCTCGGTGATCTTGCACAGCTCGGGGCTCACCGAGGTCGCGATCAGCGCCTTGCGGTCGGCGGAGGACATGCCGAAGTCGCTGGTCGCGAAAGCGAGTTGGGCGACGAACTCGCCGATCCGGGCCGAGGTGTCCGGGCCGTACGACGCGCCCTCGTTGAGGACCGTGCGCAGGACCTCCAGGTCGGACATGTCCTCCATGACGAGGGCGTAGTTGTCGGCGTCGTAGCCGTGGATCGCCGGGATCTTGTCGGGGGCCACGCGGGCCACCTGCTCGTACGCCCTTGCCTCGGCGTCGGCGCGCTCGGGGCTCATCGGCCAGGAGGGGCCGGCGACCCGCACCCAGGGCAGCGCCTGCTTGACGGCGAGGCTGTGGCTGCCGTCGGCGTTCGACGCGAGGAACACCCGGTTCATGTTGCCGTCCGACACCTCACGGACGTGGATGTCGGTCACGTCGTCCCAGTGGCCGCGTTCGTGCAGGTAGCCGGGGATGTCGTCGGTCTCCAGGATGCGGTAGCCCATCGTACGAACTCCTCGAACTTCCTTATGCGGTGCGGCGCTTGGACAGGGTGAAGCTGAAGACCAGGGCGAGGATGAGGACCGCGCCCTCGACGACGTCCTGGGTGTAGTACGGCAGGCCCTTGATGGTCAGGCCGGTGGTGATGATGCCGATCAGCACCGCGCCGATGGCCGTGCCCCAGACGTTCGGGCGGCCCCGGCCCAGGACCGAGGTGCCGACCAGGGCTACGGCGACCGCCTCCAGCAACTGCGAAGTGCCCGCGCTCACGTCACCCTGTCCGATGCGGGACGCCAGGATCAGGCCGCCGATGGAGGCGAGGACGCCGGAGAGGACGTAGGCGAGGGCCCGGTACGCGCCGACGCGGATGCCCGCCAGGCGGGAGGCCTCGGGGTTGGCGCCGATCGCGTACAGGATGCGGCCCCAGCGGGTGCGGGCCAGGAAGACCCAGGCGATGACCGTCAGCGCGCCGAAGATCAGTACCGAGATGGGGATGCCGAGGAGGGTGCCGCGGTCGATGCGCAGGAAGCCGTCGGTGAACTTGCCGGGGGCCGTGCTGCCGTCGGACTCGGTCATGCCGGCGGAGATGGACTGGCCGTCGACAAGGATGAGTTTGGTGCCCTGGATGACGAACATGGTGCCGAGGGTGGCCAGCATGTCGGGGATCTTCATCACGACGATGAGCAGGGCGTTCAGGAGTCCGGCGAGCGCGCCCGCCGCGATCACGGCGAGGATCGCGACCGTGCCGACCTGGTTGTACGTCACCATCGTCTTCGCGGCGACGGTGACCCCGAGCCCGGCGACCGCGCCGACGGACATGTCCATCCCGCCGACGGCCATGGTGAGGGTGACGCCGAGACCGAGGATCGCGGCGACGGAGACGTACCGGAGGGTGTCGAGCATCGTCGCCGACTCCCGGAAGGAGCCCTCGCTCAGCGCGAAGTACAGGAACAGCGCGACCGTGACGAAGATGAACCCGTACTTGATGACGGCGTTCTGGACGAGCACGGCGGTGGAGACGGCGGGCGGGGCCAGTGCCTTCGGTGCGGCCTCGGAGCTCTGGGTGGTGGTCATCGGGTGCTTCCTGAAGGGGCCGGCATCACACGGACGCCGAGATGGTCTGGATCACGCGGTCGCGTTCCGCGTCTTCGCCGTACGCGTCGAGGTGGACCTCGCCGGCCGCCAGCACGACGACCCGGTCGGCGATCTCCAGCACCTCGTCCACGTCGGCGGAGAGGACGAGGACTGCGGCGCCCTCGGCGGCCAGCGCGCGGGCCCGGCGGCCGATGTCTCGGCGGGCGCCGATGTCCACACCTCGGAACGGCTCGTCCAGGATGAGGACGCGGGGGGTCTCAGCCAGCCAGCGGCCGACGACGACCTTCTGCTGGTTGCCGCCGGAGAGCTCCTCCACCGTGCTGTGTTCGTCGCGGGCTACGACGCCGAGGGCGGCGACGGTCTCGCGGCCGAGGGCGTCCTCCTTCGTCGTGTTCACGAGCCCGCCCCGGGACAGGGACTTGAGGAACGGCAGCGAGATGTTCTGGGCCACCGACCAGCCGGGGACGAGCGCGTCGGCGTGCCGGTCCTCGGGGACGAGGTGGACGCCGGCGCGGATCGCGTCGGACGGGCGGCGGGGTGCGTACGGCTTGCCGTCGAGTTCGACCGTGCCGGTGGGGAAGGGCTCGGCGCCGAACAGACCCCGGGCCAGTTCCGTCTTGCCCGCGCCCAACAGGCCTACGACGCCGGTGACTTCGCCGGCGCGCAGGTCGAGGTCGAGGGGTGCTCGGCCTTCGAAGAGGTGGACGCCGTGCAGGGCGAGGACGACGTCCCCGTGCTCGCCGCTGCGCTGCGGGCGGGCGCTCGTCGCCTCGTGGGCCTGGGCGAGCATCGCGCGCAGGGCGCTGTCCCAGTCGAAGGGCTTGACCTGGTCGTCGGTGAGACCGCCGTCCCGCAGGACGACCAGGCGGTCGGCGAGCGCGTCGATCTCGCCGAGGCGGTGGGAGACGTAGAGGACCGCGATGCCGTCGTCGCGCATCTTCTCGACGAGGGCGAAGAGCCGTTCCGCCTCGGTGGCGGAGAGCGCGGAGGTCGGTTCGTCGAGGATGAGCAGCCGGGGGCGGGTGGCGAGGGCGCGGGCCAGGATGAGCAACTGGCGGTCGGAGATGCCGAGTTCGGTAACGTCGCGGCGCAACACGGCGTCGCTCCAGTCGAGTCCGAGCGCATCCTGGATCTCGCGGGCGCGGGCCAGCACGCGGCGGCCGTTGAGGAACGGGTTGCCGCGGCGCTGGGCCAGCTCCTCGAAGACCAGGTTCTCGGCGACCGTGAGGCCGGGCACGATGCCCTCGCCGATCCGCTGGTGGACCGTCTGGATGCCCAACTGCCGGGCGGCGAGCGGCGACTGGAGAGCTGCGGGCTCCCCTGCGACCCGTACCTCCCCGCCGTGGTCCGTGTGCACGCCCGACAGGATCTTGATCAGTGTGGACTTGCCCGCGCCGTTGGCGCCGAGCAGCGCGACCACGCTGCCCGGTGCGATGTCGAGCGAGACGGACTCCAGTACCGTCTTGCCGCCGAAGGCCATGCTGACGTCGCGGAGGGAGACCGCGGCGTCAACGGCCGCCACGTCAACCGCCTTGTCAGTGGGCGACATTGGGGATCCAGTCCGCAGTGCTCACCTTGGAGAGGTTCAGGGCGGGCAGGGCCGCGCGCAGCTGGTCCATGTTCTCGATCTTGTTCTTGCGCAGGAAGTCCTGGGTGATGGCGACGGCCGGGAAGTCGACGGAGGTCTTGTTCAACTGGCCCGCCAGCTCAAGGGCCGCCGTACGGACGACGGCCGCGCCGACCGCCGACGGGTCGGTGCCTGCCGTGGCGACCCACGGGCTGTTGGCGGCGGTCATGTTCTGGATGTCGGCGTTGGAGACGTCCGCGCCGAAGACCTTCACCCTGCTCTGCAGCTTCTTGTTCTGCACGGCGAGGACGGTGCCCTTGGCCAGCTCGTCGTAGGGGGCGAACACGCCCGCCACGTCGGAGTGCTGGGTCAGCGCGGCGGAGACCAGGGGAACGTTGTCCGTGGCCGTGGAGTCGGTGACCTTGCCGACCTTGAACTGCTGCTTCCAGCCGTTGGCGTCGACCGCGGTCTTCCAGACCGAGTTGCGCTTGTCGAGGGCCGCGTAACCGGCCACGTTGACGTAGCCGACCTTGGCGTTCTTGCCGACCGTCTTGGCCATCACGTCGAGGACGGCCTTCGCCATGCTGGCGTCGTCCTGCTCGGTGCTGATCACGGACTTGTTGGTCTGGTCGACGTCGTAGACGACGACCTTGATGCCCTTCTTCACGGCCTGGTCGATCTCGGGCTGGATCGTCGAGGGGAAGCCGTGGTCGACGATGATCGCCTGCGCGCCGGAGTTGATCGCGGAGGACAGGTCGGTGGCCTGCTTGGCGTTGTCGGCCTGCGCGTCGTAGACCGTCAGGTCGATGCCGAGGGCCTTGGCCTGCGCCTTCGCGCCGTTGCCCCACTGCTCGAAGTAGTCGCCGGCGCCGCTCTGCCGCACCAGCGCCACCTTGACCGTGCCCTTGCTGAAGGGGGCCGGCTTCTTGCCCGTGGCGGCCGAGGCCGAGGCCGCGGTGTCGTCGCTGCTCTTCGAGGCGTCCGTGGACTGCGAGCAGCCCGCCAGGAGAAGGGCGGAGACGGAGGCCAGCGAGAGCGCGGCGAGGGGGACGCGGGTACGGGACATGAGTGGCTCCAGGTGCGGGGTACTGCCGAGATGAGAGAAGGACGGAGTGCTCACCCGGAGCAGGGGGCGAAAACGCGCCATCGCACGAGGCGTGCGCCACCGCACGAGCGGCGGGACAGGCGGCGGACGGCCCGCGATGCGGGGCGCGCCAATGGCTCCGGGTGTGGTCAGCGACAGCTGGCTGTGGTCGACCGGAGCAAGTCCACGTACAGCCGCCGCACGAGCAGCAGCGTCTTCATAAGGAGATCATGAGAACGTTTTCGGCCATTGGTCAAAGGGATGGAAGCGGTTTCTCAACAGATGAGACAACGACTACGTCACACCCGGTCCGTTCACCGGCGGCGGTTACCATCACGGGACCGGCTCCCGACCCGGCACAGTGAGGCCCCGATGAAGACACTTCGCGCGACGACACCCCCCATGAGCTGCATGCGGTGCTGTCCCGACGCGCGCTGTCCGGGCTGACCGACTGTCCGCCGCCGTCGCCCCGCCGCCCTTTCTTCGTCTCCCCCACCCGTCCGGCGCTCGTCCCAGCATCCGGACATCCCTCCCACCTTTCGGAGTTGTTCCATGACGCTGCTCACCACCTGGGCCGAGTCCGGCCCCGAGACCCTCGTGCGCCGTACCGCCGACCCCGTCGAGATCGCCGCCGCGCTCGCCCCGATCGGTGTGCGCTTCGAGCAGTGGCCGATCCGCGAGGACGTCCCGGCCGACGCCGACAGCGACACCGTCTTCGCCGCCTACGGCCCGGAGATCGACAAGCTCAACGCCGAAGAGGGCTTCACCACCGTCGACGTCCTCGGCCTGCACCCCAGCGACGACCCGGAGTACCCGGCGAAGGCGGCGGGCGCCCGCGCGAAGTTCCTCCAGGAGCACACGCACGACGACGATGACGAGGTCCGCTTCTTCGTCTCCGGCTCGGGCATCTTCTACCTGCACGTCAACGGCGAAGTGAACGCCGTCTACTGCGAGAAGGGCGACCTCATCGGCGTCCCGCGCGGCACCACCCACTGGTTCGACATGGGCACCGAGCCGGCCTTCACCGCGATCCGCTTCTTCCACGAGGAGGACGGCTGGATCGGCAACTTCACCGGCTCGACCATCGCCTCGCGCTTCCCCGACTACGACACGATCCACGCAGGCTTCCAGCAGGACAAGGCCGCCGCGTGACCTTGCAGTTCGCCGTGGACGCCGTGGTGCTCGACATCGAGGGCACCACGAGCGCCACGGGTTTCGTCGTCGACGTGCTCTACCCGTACTCCCGCTCGCGCTTCGCCGCGCTGCTCGCCGAGCGGAGCGAGGATCCGGCGGTGGCCCGGGCGGTCGCGCAGGTGCGCGAGCTGACGGGCGAGCCGGACGCCGACGCCGTACAGATCGAGAAAACGCTCAACACCTGGTTGGACGAGGACCGCAAGGCCACGCCCCTCAAGACCCTCCAGGGCATCATCTGGTCCGAGGGCTTCGCCCGCGGCGACCTCGTCTCACACTTCTACGACGACGTCGTACCGGCCCTGCGCGCCTGGCACACGGCGGGCCTGCGGCTGTACGTCTACTCGTCCGGCTCGGTGGCCGCACAGCGCGCGTGGTTCACGTCCAGCCCGGAGGGCGACCTCCTGCCGCTGGTCTCCGGTCTCTACGACACGGAGAACGCCGGCCCCAAGCAGGACCCGGCGTCCTACCGCCGTATCGCGGACGCGACCGGCGTCGAGCCGTCCCGGCTGCTCTTCCTCTCCGACCGCCCCGGCGAGCTGGACGCGGCCGTGGCCGCGGGCTGGCACGCGGTGGGCGTACGGCGGCCGGGCGAACCGTATTTCGAGCAAGGCGTCGGCGACCACGCGCAGGCGGGGACGTTCGACGAGATCGGCATCACCAGTTCAAGGAGCACCACGTGACCACCGAGATCAGTGACCTCGACCTGAAGGAGGCGGGGGCTCAACTCGCCGCCGAGTCCGCCCGGTTCGCCTCGTTCGGCTGGATGAGGGGGACCTCCGGGAACTTGTCTGTCGTCGTGGGCCGGGATCCCCTGCGGCTGGCTGTGACGGCTAGCGGGCATGACAAGGGTGAACTGACGCCTGACGATGTGGTGTTGGTGGATGCCGATGGTGCGGCTGTCCGGGGTGGTAAGCCGTCTGCTGAGGCTGAACTGCATGCGCGTGTTGCCGCGTTGACCGGTGCGGGGGCTGTCGTCCATGTGCACACCGTGGCGTCCGTTGCCATGGGACGGCGGGAGCCGGGTGGGATCGTGTTCACGGACGTCGAGATGCTCAAGGGTGTTGGTCAGCCTGCGCATGATGTCGAGGTGACGCTGCCTGTTATCGCCAACAGCCAGGATATGAAGGTGCTGGGCGATCGTTTGGAGGCGGCTCGGGATCCTCGGATGCCGGCGGTGGTTGTGGCTGGGCACGGGTTGTACGTGTGGGGTGCTGATGCGCGGCAGGCTCGGCATCACACCGAAGTAGTTGAGTGGTTGCTGGAGTTGGAGCTGAGCACTCCGCGGGAAGCGTCGTAGTCAAAGCGCGGGCCGGTGGGGGCTGGTCGCGCAGTTCCCCGCGCCCCTTAAAAAACAGGGGCGCGGGAGCTTGCCTAGTTCAAGTGGTCGGCCGGGAGTTCGCCTGCCGACACCTCCAACACACCCCGTTCCGTGACCAGTCCGGTCACCAAGCGGCCCGGGGTTACGTCGAAGGCGGGGTTGTGGCCGCGCGACTCGGCGGGAGCCGTCCGCACTCCCGACCACTCCAACACCTCGGCCTCGCTGCGGAGTTCGATGTGGATCTCGTCGCCGGTCTTGGTGGAGAGGTCGACCGTGGTTGTCGGGGCCGCCACCAGGAACGGGATGCCGGCGTCGGCGCAGGCGAGGGCGACGCCGACCGTGCCTACCTTGTTAGCGGTGTCGCCGTTTGCCGCGATGCGGTCCGCGCCGACGATGGCCGCGTCGACCTCGCCGCGCAGAATCGTTCCTGCGGCGGCGCCGTCGACCTGGACGTAGTGTGGGATGCCCTCTTGGACCAACTCCCAGGCGGTCAGGCGTGATCCCTGGAGCAGGGGGCGTGTCTCGTCGGCGTAGACGACCTCCACCAGCCCGCGCGCGTGCAGTTCGCGGATGACGCCGAGCGCGGTGCCCCAGCCGGCGGTCGCCAGCGCGCCCGTGTTGCAGTGCGTCAGGAGCCTCAACGGCCGCTCCACGCCCACCTGCTGGAGCCTTTCGAGCAGCCAGTCCGCGCCGAACGCGCCCATCGCGCGGTTGGCCGCGACGTCCTCGCGCTGAACCGCGGCGGCCTCCTCCAGCACCGCGTCGATACCCTCGTCGAAGCGGGTCATGACCCGGTCCACGCACACCATGAGGTTGACCGCGGTGGGGCGGGCCTCGCGGACGCGGGCGACGGCCGCGCGGGTCTCGGCCTCGGTCCAGCCCTTGCGTTCGCCCTCGATGAGCGCGATCGCGACGCCGTACGCGCCCGCCGCTCCGATCGCGGGTGCGCCGCGCACCACGAGGCGCTGGATCGCGTCGACCAGAGTGTCCACATCGTGGACATCCACCGTCTCGTTGCGATGCGGGAGCAGGGTCTGGTCTATGAGCGCGAGACCGGTTCCGGTCCAGTCGACCGCGCGCAATTCCTGGGACATAACGGGACACTCCTGCTGTTCCGATGGTGTCGGTCACCGTACATGACCTGGAAGAACCACAGTTCGAGACAGTCGAGCGGGTGTCTCAAAACGAATGTTAAAGTCCAGCACCCGCAGCCCGAGGCCGAGACGAAGGAGGGCGTGTGCTGCTGACCATGCGCCGTTTCCTCGATCACGGCCGCTGCGCGAGCGACTGCTGTCGACGCTGACCTGTCCCTCTCGCGTCCACCCCTCGTCTCATCCCGTCTCACCATCTGGTCGCACGCGCTCCCTCCGGAGCGCGCCTTGCCGTACCCCGGAAGGTCCCCATGCTCCGCAGATCACGTCGCACCCTGCAGCTCGTCGCCGCCACCACGCTCATGGTCACCGCCGCCACCGCCTGCAACGCCGCCGCGAAGACCGACGCCTCGGACAGCGCGAGCGGCGGCAGCGGCAAGTCGTTCACGCTGGTCACACCGGACGCCGTGGGGCAGAACGAGTTCCTGAAGCTCGCCGTCACCGGGGTGAAGGCCGCGGCGAAGACGCACGACGGCACGGAGAAGGTCTACGAGTCGACGGACACCGCGTCCCAGCAGCAGAACGTCCAGGCCGCCGTGGACGCGAGCCCGAACGTGATCGTGCTGGTCGGCTTCGAGTTCGCCGACATCGTCGCGCAGCAGGCGAAGGCGCACCCCAAGCAGCAGTTCCTGATGATCGACGCGTGCACGACGAAGACGTATCAGAACGTCACCTGCGCGGTCTTCCGCGAGCACGAGGGTGTCTATCTCGCGGGCGCCGAGGCCGGGTTGCTCAGCAAGAGCGGCAAGGTCGGCGCGGTGGACGTGCTCGACACTCCCCAATTCCGGCGCTACAGCGACCCGTTCGCGGCCGGTGCCAAGAAGGTCGCCGCGAAGACGTCCGCGTCGACGCGTTTCGTCGGCGGCCAGTCCCCGTTCGACGACTCGGCGCGCGCCAAGGAGCAGGCCAACTCCCTTCTCTCCAAGGGCACGGACCAGATCATGGCGGCGGCCGCGGCCGGCAACTACGGCGTCTTCGAGGCCGCGAAGGCCAAGGGCGCGTTCGCGTACGGCGTCGACGTCAACCAGTGCGTCTCCTCCCCCGGCACGGTCGTCGACAACGTGATCAAGAAGACGGACGTCGCCGTGGAGAAGGGCGTCGAGCAGGTCCTCGCGGGCAAGACCGGCACCTCCGTGTCGTACGGCCTGAAGGAGGGCGGCATCAGCCTCACCGGTCTTGAGGCGGGCGTCGACTCGTCGAAGTGCGTGATCGCCCTGCACAAGGACGTCCTCACGAAGGTCGAGGCGCTGCGCGACCAGATCGTCTCCGGAAAGCTCAAGGTCGATGACCCGGCCGCCAGTTGACCCAGCGGTCGAGCTCCGGGGAATCACCAAACGGTTCTCCGGCACGCTCGCCAACGACTCCGTCGACCTGACCGTCGGGCGCGGCGAGATCCACGCCCTCATGGGCGAGAACGGCGCCGGCAAGTCCACCCTCATGTCGGTCCTCTACGGCATGGAGCGCGCCGACGCCGGGTCCATCCGGATCGACGGGCGCGAGGTGACCTTCGGCGATCCGAGCGCGGCCATGGCCGCCGGGCTCGGCATGGTCCACCAGAGCTTCAAGCTGTTCGACTCGCTGACGGTCGCCGAGAACGTCGTCTACGCCGCCAAGCCGCGCCGTTTCGGCCTGGTGGACCGGACCGCGGCCCGCCGCCGGGTGCGGGAGCTGGCGGAGGAGCACGGGCTCGCCGTGGATCCGGACGCCCGGGTCGGCGACCTGCCGGTCGGGCTGCGGCAGCGCGTGGAGATCCTGAAGCTGCTGCATCGCGGTGCCCGCACGCTGATCCTGGACGAGCCGACCGCCGTGCTCACCCCGGCCGAGGCGGACGCCCTGTTCGCGGTCCTCAAGTCGCTGGCCGCGCAGGGTCGTACGGTGATCCTTGTCACCCACAAGCTGCGCGAGGTCCTCGAAGGCAGCGACAACGTGACCGTGCTGCGGGACGGCCGGGTGGTCGCCCGCCTGGTCACCGGGGACACCTCCGCCGACGAGATCGCGGCCGCGATGACCGGCCGCGCGGTCGACCTGGACCGTGTGCACGCGCCCGGGACACCCGGTGACGTGGTCCTGGACGTGAGAGACCTCACCACGGACGCCGTCCACGATGTGGGACTCACCGTCCGCGCCGGGGAGATCGTCGGCATCGCGGGCGTCGCCGGCAACGGCCAGAGCGAGCTGATCGAAGCCCTGGCCGGGCTACGGCCAGTCGCGTCCGGACAGGTCAGCCTCAAGGGGCGGGACATCACCCACGCCTCGGCCACCGAGCGCCGAGCCCAGGGCCTCGCCTACGTCCCCGAGGACCGGCACGCGGTCGGTACGGCACCGGCGGCCTCCGTCGCGGACAACCTCGCGATGGGCCACCACCGAACGTCCTTGTCCAGCAAGGGACTTCTGCCGCCCGCGGCCGTACGCGCCCACGCCGGGCGGCTGATCGGGCGCTTCGGCATCAAGGCGGCCACCCCCGAGGTGCCCGCCTCCGCGCTGTCCGGCGGCAATCTGCAGAAGCTGCTGATCGGCCGCGAACTCGCCCACGACGCACCGCTGTTGCTCGTCGAGCAGCCCACGCGCGGGGTCGACATCGGCGCCATCCAGAACATCCACGACCAGATCGTCGCCTACCGCGACGCCGGTCACGCCGTCCTCCTCGTCTCCGCCGAACTGAGCGAGATCCGGGGCCTCGCGGACCGGGTCCTGGTCATGTACGAGGGCCGGGTCACGGCGACGTACACGAAGGACGAGGCGGAAGAACGGGCACTGGGACTCGCCATGGCGGGCGGAGCCGTAGCGCCGACGGAGGCCGTCGACTGACATGACGCACACTCAGATACCGCGCATATCAGGGGTGTTGCGCTCCCCCATCACCTTCTCCGTGCTCGCGGGCCTGGTCATCGGCGCCCTGTTCCTCGTCGGCACCGGCGCGGACCCGTTCACGGCGTACGGCGCCGTCCTCACCGGCTCGCTCGGTGCGGACGGCATCGGCTCCACGCTGAGCACCGGCACCAGCGTGCTCGGCATGGCGCTCGCGCTGGCGATCCCGCTGCGCGCCGGGCTGATCAACCTCGGCGGCGACGGACAGATGGTCCTCGGCGGCATCACGGCGGCCGTGACCGGTCTGTACTCACCGCTGCCCGCGCCGCTCACCGTCGTCCTGGCACTGCTCGCGGGCATGGCAGCGGGCGCCGCATACGCTGCCCTGGCCGCCCTGTGCGAGAACCGTCTCGGCGTTCCACTCCTGGTCAGCAGCCTGCTGCTGAGCTACCCGGCGGTCTCGCTCGCCTCCTACCTGGCGCGCTATCCGCTCAAGGAACCCGGCTCCAGCCTCCCGCAGACCGGGACGATGCCGGACGGCGTGGCGCTGCCCGCGTTCGGCGACTCGACGGTCAGCATCGGGCTCATCCTCGTCGTCCTCGCGGCGGCCGCCTACTTGTTCACCGACAGGCGCACGGCGTTCGGCTACGAGATCCGCATGACCGGTCTCAACTCCCGCTTCGCCGCCTACGCGGGTGTCGAACGCCGGGGCCTCACCCTCAAGTTGATGTCCGTCTCCGGCGCACTGGCCGGACTCGTGGGCGCCATCGGGGTGTTGAGCTTCCCGTACCGCTTCGTCGACGGCTCGCTCACCGCACCCGGCTACACCTGGACGGGACTTACGGCCGCCCTGCTCGCCGCGGCGGCCCCGCTCGGCACGGTCGTCGCCTCGTTCTTCTTCGCCGTCCTCGCGGTCGGCGGACTGGCGATGGAGCGGACGACCGAGGTGCCGCGCGAACTGACACAGGTGCTGCAGGCCATCGTGATCGTGTTCCTGGCGGCCCGACTGCGCTTCCCCGGCGGGTGGTTCAGGAGACGTGCCCAGGAAGACCCGCACGAAAGCTCTCGGGAAGCCTCTCCGGAAACCTCTCAGGAAATCGGGGCCGTGTGATGTTCTTCGACTCCGATCTGCTGATGTCGGCGCTGCGCGCGCTGACCCCGATCCTGCTGGCCGCGCTCGGCGGTGCCCTGTGCGAGCGTGCGGGCGTCTTCAACATCGGCCTCGAAGGCATGATGCTGATGGGCTGCTTCACCTCGGTGGCCACGAGCTGGTTCACCGGCAGTGCCTGGCTCGGCGTCCTGGCGGCGGCGCTCGCGGCGGCCGCGTATTCGTTGATCCTCGCCGTCGGCGCGGTAACTCTGCGCGGAGACGCGGTCGTTCTCGGAATCGCCATGAATCTCCTGGCAGTTGGCCTGACCAGCTTCCTGCTGCGTACGGTCTTCGGTGTGCAGGGCACTTTCGACGATCCGTCACTCGCCGGGCTGCCGTTGGTCGGTGGCTTCACCCCGCTCGCGTATCTGGCGTTCGTCGCGGTCGCGGTGGCCGCGCTGATGCTGTCCCGGCATGTGTGGGGGCTGCGGCTGCGCGGGGTCGGCGAGGCGCCGGACGCGGCGGCCACGCTCGGGGTGAATCCGGCGAAGTACAAGTACGCGGCCGTGCTGATCTCGGGGGTCCTGTGCGGGCTCGCGGGGGCCCAACTCGCGCTCGGCAACGTCACGTTGTTCTCCGAGAACATGACGGCGGGCCGGGGCTGGATCGCGGTCGTCGCGGTGATGCTCGGCCGCGCGGCACCCGTCGGTGTGCTGCTCGCCGCGCTGCTCTTCGGTCTCGCCGAGGCCGCCGGCTTCCGCCTCCAGGGCGTCGGCCTGCCCCAACAGGCCACCGACGCCGCGCCGTACGTCGTGACGCTCGTCGCCCTCTTCCTCTCGACGGCCCGCCGCCGTCGCCGTACCGCCAACTCCCCTTCCGGAGCCACCACATGACGCAGGACCTGCTGCCCATCACCCGCATACCGCGCACCGGACTTCCCGCGCACGCGGTCGTCGTCGGCGACCCGGCGCGCGCCGCCGCCGTCGCCGAGCTGCTCGACGGTGCCGAGGAGGTGTCGTACCACCGCGAATACCGTGTGTTCAGCGGGAGTTGGAAGGGCCTGCCGGTCACCGTCGCCTCGCACGGGGTGGGCGGACCGGGCGCGATCCTGCTGTTCCAGGAACTGGCGGACGCGGGGGTCCGCACCTTCCTGCGCTTCGGCACGGCGGGCGCGATGAAGCCCGGCATCGGCGACGGCGACCTCGTCATCGCGGAGGCGGCCGTACGGGACGACGGTGTCACCCAGCAGTTGCTGCCCCCGGAGTATCCGGCGGTCGCCGCCCCCGAGGCCGTCTTCGCCCTCCAGCGCGCGGCCCGCGAGGCCGACGCCCCGCACCACCGCGGCATCGTCTGGACCCGCGCGGCCTTCCAGCCCGGCCTCCTCCCCCTCTTCTCCTACGACGGCGCCGGGCTCGCGGCGATCGAGATGGAGCTGTCGGCGCTGCTGGTGACGGCCTCGCTGCGCGGTCTTGTCGCGGGCGGGGTGCTGGTCATCGACGGCGCCAACGCCGACGAACTGGTCGACGCGGAGACCACCGGCGGGTACGACCCGCACCGGGAGGTCGTCGCGGCGGGCGTCGAGCGGGGCGCGGTCGTCTCGCTGGAGGCGCTCCGACTGCTCGCGGAGGCCGAGGAGTTGGCGGCGTGAGCACCTTGAGCATCGACCTGTTGGTGCACGGCGGTGACGTCCTCACCGTGGACGAGGCCGGAACGGTCGTACGGGACGGGGCAGTTGCCGTCCACGAGGGTGAGATCGTCGCCGTAGGACCGGCCGAGGAGCTGACAACCCGGTTCACAGCGGCGGAGTCCATTGACGCCTCGGGCTGCCTTGTTCTGCCCGGGCTGATCAACACGCACACGCATCTCGCGATGACGCTGCTGCGCGGCCGGGCCGACGACGTCACTCTGCAGGGCTTCCTGGAGCGGGTGTTGAAGTGGGAGGCCGAGCTGCTGACGCCGAAGAACGTGGCGGCGGCGGTGCGGCTCGCGGTGGCCGAGAGCGTGCGGGCCGGGGTGACGTCGGCGCTCGACATGTACTGGTTCCACGAGGCGGCCGAGCAGGCGGCCCGTGAGGCGGGCTGGCGACTGCACACCGGCCCCACCTTCATGGACGTACCGGAACCGCCGGACCGTATCGCCTATGAGGACCGACTCGACTGGGCGCGGCGGGACTTGGCGGCCCGGGGTGAGGCACGCCCCGGCCTGCGCCCGGTCCTGTTCGCGCACTCGACCTACACCCTCGCCCCCGACCAGCTCGTCGAAATCGCCGCCCTGGCACGGGAGTTCGGGGCGCTGCTGCACATCCACGCGGCGGAGAACCCGACCGAGGTCGCGACCGTCGAGGTCAAGTACGGGAAGCGGCCTGTGGAGTTGCTCGACTCGCTGGGGCTGCTCGGTCCCGATCTGCTGCTCGCGCACGCCGTGGACCTGACCGGCCCGGAGATCGCGGCGCTGGCCCGCACGGGCACGTCGGTCGCCCACTGTCCGGTGTCCAATCTGAAGTTGGGCTGCGGAATCGCGCCGGTGCCACGGCTGTTGAGCGCGGGCGTCACCGTCGGCCTGGGCACGGACGGCGCCGTCAGCTCCAACACGCTGGACGTGCTGGGCGCCGTACGGCAGGCGGCTCTCGTCCACAAGGCGGGCGGCGACCCCACGGCGGTCGGCGCCGAACAGGCCGTACGGATGGCGACGATCGAGGGCGCGCGGGCGCTGGGCCTGGCGGATCACCTGGGTTCGCTGGAGGTCGGCAAGCGGGCCGATCTCGTCGTGCTCGAACTGGACGCTCCGCATCTGCGGCCGCTGCACGACCCGTGGTCGACGCTCGCGTACGCCGCGCACGGGGCGGACGTACGGGACACGGTCGTCGACGGACGGGTCCTGATGCGGAACCGGACACTGGGCACGCTGGACGAGGAAGCCGTGCTCGCGGAACTCGAAGCACTTGTCTGAGCTGTGGATTTCCCTCCCGTTCAGCCCACTGAACCCCCATAATGCACGTGATACATCGGATGTCTGAGCAACAGGGAGGCCGGCCATGGCAGTCACCGATGAGGCGATCGAGAAAATCAAGGGAATGATCGTCTCCGGCGCGCTGCGTCCCGGGGACCGGCTGCCCAAGGAGAGCGAACTCGCCGCCGAACTGGGCCTGTCCCGCAACTCCCTGCGGGAGGCCGTGCGCGCCCTGTCGCTGATCCGCATCCTGGACGTGCGGCAGGGCGACGGCACGTACGTCACGAGCCTCGATCCCCAACTCCTGCTGGAGGCGCTGAGTTTCGTCGTCGACTTCCACCGCGACGACACAGTCCTCGAATTCCTGGCCGTACGGCGGATTCTCGAGCCGGCGGCCACGGGGATGGCGGCGCTGCGGATCAGCGAGCAGCAACTGGACGCGCTCTCCGCCCAGTTGGACGCACTCGGCGGTGCCCCTTCGGTGGAGGAACTGGTCGCGTGCGACCTGGAGTTCCACCGGGGCATCGTGCAGAGCTCCGGCAACTCGGTGCTCTGCTCGCTCCTCGACGGTCTGTCCGGCCCCACCACGCGGGCCCGGATCTGGCGCGGGCTGACGCAGGAGGACGCGGTCAGCCGGACGCTGCACGAGCACCGGGCGATCCTGGGCGCGCTGCGCGACCGGGACGCGGAGGCGGCGCGGTCGTGGGCGACGGTGCACATCGCGAGTGTGGAGCAGTGGCTGCGTTCGACCCTGTGATCGAGTGATGCGCCCCGTTGATCCATCGGAGGAGTGACCGGCCGGGGCGGGTCCGCACCGGATGGCGATCTTGTGTGTCCGACGGTCCCGGACGGGGCAGGCATGGGTTCACTCCCCCGTGCAAGGGGGCTGCGGGCGCCCCCGTCGGACGCCGTAAGGTTGGGGCGTAGGCGAGGGCAGATCGGAAGGAGGCGCTGGGTGATCGAGCTGGAGGGGGTTCCCGAGCTGATCGACCCAGTGATGGTGGCCGCGTTCGAGGGCTGGAACGACGCCGGCGACGCCGCCTCCACCGCGGTCGCGCACTTGGACAGAGAGTGGAAGGGCGAGGTGTTCGCGGCGCTCGACGCCGAGGACTACTACGACTTCCAGGTCAACCGGCCCACGGTGTGGATGGACGCCGGCGTGCGAAAGATCACATGGCCGACAACGCGCCTCTCGGTGGTCCGGGTCGGCGGCGAGAAGCCGCGCGATCTCGTGCTCGTCCGAGGTATCGAACCGTCGATGCGCTGGCGTTCGTTCTGCAACGAACTGCTGGGCTTCGCGCACGAGTTGGGCGTGGAGCTGGTGGTGATCCTGGGCGCGCTGCTCGGTGACACCCCGCACACGCGTCCGGTGCCGATCAGCGGCACCACGTCGGACTCGGACCTGGCGCAGCGGATGGACCTGGAGGAGACCAAGTACGAGGGTCCCACCGGGATCGTCGGCATCCTCCAGGAGGCGTGCACGCACGCGGGCGTACCGGCCGTGTCGCTGTGGGCGGCGGTGCCGCACTACGTGTCGCAGCCGCCCAACCCGAAGGCCACCCTGGCACTGCTCAACCGCCTGGAGGACCTGATCGACGTGCGCATCCCGCTGGGCGAGCTGCCCGAGGACGCGCGCGCCTGGCAGGTCGGCGTGGACCAGCTGGCCGCCGAGGACAGCGAGGTCGCCGAGTACGTGCAGACGCTGGAGGAGGCCCGCGACACCGCGGAGCTGCCGGAGGCGTCGGGGGAGGCGATCGCGCGTGAGTTCGAACGCTATCTGCGGAGGCGGGACGGCGGTGGCAACCCGACGCCCGGTGGTCACGCCACGGCGGACGGCAGCGACAGCGCGACGTATCTCCGCGACAACCCCGGTGGCCGTACGAAGCCGCAGAGACCGGCGAAGCCGGACACGGAGCCGGAGGCCGACGCGGACGACGAGGACTCCTCCGAGGAGTGAGTCCGCCGTTCAACAGCGCACAGAACAGGGGCGGGGGGGGCCCCGCCCCGGGGCGCCCCCCCCCTGAGGGTGGAGGGTGGGTTTGAGGGGGCGCCCCCAATGCGGGGGCGGGCCGGGGGGC
>NZ_JBICXA010000015.1:76844-199694 GCF_043200035.1 Streptomyces sp. NPDC048504 | reverse complement strand
CGCGCCCCGCCCGCCCCCCCCCCCGCCCCCCCCCCGCGCCCCCCCCCCCACCCCCCCCCCCCCCCCCCCCGGCCCGCCCCCCCCCCCCCCCCCCCCCCCGCCCCTGTTCTGTGCGCTGTTGCTACAGGGCCACGCCCAACAGGGCGTCCACGGCGCGGGACACGACGCCGGGGGCGCCCTCGTCGCTGCCGCCGCGGTCCCGCTGGAGAGCCGCCCAGCGGTCGACGGCGGCGAGCGCGGCCGGGGCGTCCAGGTCGTTCGCGAGGGCTTCGCGCATCTCCTCGACGAGCGTCACCGCGGAGGGGCCGTCGGGCCGTGAGACGGCGGCACGCCACCGTCCGAGCCGGGCGACCGCGTCCGTCAGTACCCCGTCGGTCCACTCCCAGTCGGAGCGGTAGTGGTGGGCGAGCAGGGCGAGCCGGATGGCGGCCGGGTCGACGCCCTCGCGGCGCAACGCTGAGACGAAGACGAGGTTGCCCCGGGACTTCGACATCTTCTCGCCGTCGAGGCCGACCATGCCGGCGTGGACGTACGCCTTGGCCATGGGGAACTCGCCGGTCAGGACCTGGGCGTGCGAGGCGCCCATCTCGTGGTGCGGGAAGGCGAGGTCGGAGCCGCCGCCCTGCACGTCGAAGCCCATGCCGAGGTGGTCCAGGGCGATGGCCACGCACTCGATGTGCCAGCCGGGGCGGCCGCGGCCCAACGAGCCGCCGTCCCAGCTCGGTTCGCCCTCGCGGGCGGCCATCCAGAGCATCGGGTCGAGCGGGTTCTTCTTGCCCGGGCGGTCCGGGTCGCCGCCGCGCTCGGCGGACAGGAGCCGCATCGCGGCCGCGTCGAGGTTCGAGACCTTGCCGAAGTTGGGGTCGGACCCGACGGAGAAGTAGGTGTCGCCTTCGAGTTCGTAGGCGGCACCGGCGTCCCTGAGGCGCTCGACGAGCGGCACGATGCCGGGTATCGCCTCGACCGCGCCGATGTAGTGCTTCGGGGGCAGCATGCGCAGGGCGGTCATGTCCTCGCGGAAGAGCGCGATCTCCTTCTCCGCGAGGGCGACCCAGTCGACGCCGTCGCGCACGGCGCGCTCCAGGAGCGGGTCGTCGACGTCGGTCACGTTCTGGACGTAGTAAACCTGCCGCTTCGTGTCGAGCCACACGCGCTGCACGAGGTCGAACGCGTTGTAGGTCGCCGCGTGCCCCATGTGGGTGGCGTCGTACGGCGTGATGCCGCAGACGTACATACGGGCGATGTGACCGGGGTCCAGGGTGACCAGACCGCCGGTCGCGGTGTCGTGGATCCGGAGGTCGCGGCCCTTGCCGGGCAGGGCGGGGACCTCAGAAGCGGGCCAGGCATACATGTCATGAGCGTAACCGGACGGATAATCCGTTTACGAACCGGACCAGGCCGTATGGCCGGTGAGGCGCTCTTGCGCGCCCTCCCGTCCCCGTGCTGCTAGACCGGCGGCCACGGAATGGCCGGCCACTCCCCGCTCGGCTCGGGATGCTTCCCGTCCGCGAGCAAGGCGTCGACACGCGCGCGCGTGGCATCGAGTTCCACGTCGGTGATCAGCTCGGCGAGCTTCACGGCGAGCCCGCCGCCGTCCCTCAGCGCCTCCCTGAGCGCCTGGAGGACCTCGATCGCCTCCGGAGTGAGCGGCTCGCCCGCCCAGCCCCACAGGAGGGTGCGCAGCTTGTTCTCGGCGTTGAAGGTGACGCCGTGGTCGATGCCGTAGAGCCGCCCCTCGTCGGCGGGCAGCAGATGACCGCCCTTGCGGTCGGCGTTGTTGATGACGGCGTCGAGGACGGCGAGCCGACGCAGCCGCTCGTCGTCGGCGTGCACCAGGAGGGCCGTCTTCCCCTCGCCGACCTCGGCGAAGCCGATGGCCTTCCAGCCCTCCTCGGGCTCCTCCGCGTCGACCAGGGCGAGGAGTTCGGACTCGGCCGCCGCCTCGATCCACAGCTGGCACATGCCCTCGCCGTACGGCCCGTCGCGCAGCACGGTGGTCGGCACGAGGCCCCAGCCGGTCGCCTCGGAGACTTCGTAGGCGGCGACCTCGCGCTGGGCGAGGTTCCCGTCGGGGAAGTCCCACAGGGGCCGCTCCCCGGCGACGGGTTTGTATACGCAGGACGCCTCGCGGCCCTCGTACGTCACGGAGCAGAACAGCACCGCGTTCGAGGCCTCGCGGATGCGTCCGCGTACTTTCAACTCACCCTTGGACAACAGCTCGGCCGTGGTCACGCTCCGCGGCGGTATCCGTTCTGGCGCGGACATACGTGTCCTTCCGGGTCGAGCGGGAGGCTGCACAGCGGGCAGGGCGGACGGCCGGCGTTGACGACGTCCAGGGCCCGCTTGGCGAAGGCGCGGGCCTGGGCTCCGGTGAGGCGGACCCGCAGCATCGGGGGGCCGTTCTCCTCGTCCTGGAGCAGGCGCTCCTCGGCCTCGGCGAGGTCCTCGTCGGTGTCGGCGTCGAGCTCGACGAGGGCCTGCGCCTCGACGATCATGCGCTGCTCCTCGCCGTCCCAGGCGAGCGCCATGGTGCCGACGCGGAACTCCTCCTCGACCGGCGTCTCCAGCGGACGGGTGTCGGAGATCTCGGTGGGGGTGACGGCCGGGACGGCCGCGCTGCCGCCACTGCGCCGTACGACCTCGTCCAGAAGCTCGTCCATGCGCTCGGCGAGCGCGGCGACCTGCGTCTTCTCCAGGGCCACGCTGGTCACCCGAGGGCCGGAGGCGGCCTGGAGGAAGAACGTACGGCGCCCGGGCAGACCGACCGTACCGGCTACGAAGCGGTCCGGCGGGTCATAGAGGAACACCTGACGGGACACGTCCTGTCTCCATTGGAATCGACTGCTGACAAGTGCGGCGCTACTGCGACCGCTTCACCCTACTGCGGCCGACGATCACGGTGCGCCCGCGCCGCCCCCGACCGTGGCCTCGTCGCCCGGGGGCTCCTCGCGCGGCGCCAGGGACGCGAGATCACCGGTGTCCCCGAGCCGTACGACATAGGGCCTGAGACGGGTGTAACGGATCGCGGTGATGGAACACGGTTCTACGGAGATCCGCTGAAAGAGGTCCAGATGAAGTCCGAGTGCGTCCGCGACAAGGGACTTGATGATGTCGCCGTGCGAGCACATGAGGTAGACGGCGTCGGCGCCGTGATCGCGCTCCACGCGCGCGTTCCACTCGCGTACGGCCTCGGCCGCGCGGGTCTGCATCGCCCGCATCGACTCACCGCCGGGGAACGCGGCGGCCGAGGGGTGCGTCTGGACGACCTCCATCAGGGGCTCGTCCATGAGCTCGGCGAGCTTGCGGCCGGACCAGTCGCCGTAGTGGCACTCCCCGATCCGCTCCTCGGTGTGCGGCCGCAGGTCGGGGCGGGCCTCCAGGAGGGGCTGGAGGGTCTCCAGGCAGCGCTGCAGCGGGCTGGTGACGACCTCGGCGATCGGCAGCGCGGCGAGCCGTCCGGGGAGCGCGGCGGCCTGGGCGTTGCCCCGCTCGTCGAGGGCGACACCGGGTGTCCAGCCGGCGAGCACTCCCCCGGTGTTGGCGGTCGAACGTCCGTGCCGGACAAGGATCAACGTGGGCATGGGGCCAAGGGTAGGCGCACGCCACCCGGCGAAGGGCCGCGCCGGTGTCGAGGGGCCGGGCGCGCGGAGGCCCGAAGGGTCGAGCACGGTCGGCCCCTCGACACCGGCTTGGGCGGCCCGGAGGCGAAAATGTCAACGTGCGGCTTCGGGCGGACGGCGGGAGAATACGCACCGTGATCGTCGACTACGCCATCTACCGTGACGGACGCCGGACGGAGGGGCCCGGCGACTTCTCCGACGGCCTCGACCACTGCCGTCGCGTGGGCGATGCCTTCGTCTGGATCGGCCTCTACGAGCCCACGGAGAAGGAGTTCGACAAGGTCACCGAGGAGTTCGGGCTGCACCCGCTGGCCGTCGAGGACGCCCTGACCGCACATCAGCGCCCCAAGCTGGAGGTCTACGACGACTCGCTGTTCGTGGTCCTCAAGCCGGTGGGCTACGAGGCCGACAGCGACGCGGTCACCTCCGGCGAGGTCATGGTCTTCGTCGGCGACTCCTTCGTAGTGACCGTCCGGCACGGTGAGGAGGCCCCACTGGCGGCCGTACGGCACCGGCTTGAGGAGGAGCCGGAGATGCTGCGGCACGGGCCCACGGCGGTGCTGTACTCGATCGCGGACGCCATCGTCGACCACTACGTGGACGTGGCGGGCGAGTTGCAGACCGACCTGGAGGAGCTGGAGGCGGCGGTGTTCTCGCCGACCGGCGGCGGCTCGCGGACCACGGCGTCGCGCATCTACACCTTCAAGCGGCAGATCCTGGAGTTCCGAAGGGCCACCGGACCGCTCGCGCAGCCGCTCGCCCGGCTCGCGGGCGTCGGCTTCGCAGGTGACCGGGTGCCGTTCGTGCACGACAAGTCGCGGCCGTTCTTCCGTGACGTGAACGACCACCTGATGAAGGTCAACGAGTCCGTGGAGGGCCTGGACCGGCTGGTCTCGGACGTCCTGTCGGCGCATCTCGCGCAGACCAGCGTCCGGCAGAACGACGACATGCGGAAGATCTCCGGATGGGCCGCCATGGCCGCGGTCCCCACGATGATCGCGGGGATCTACGGCATGAACTTCGACCACATGCCGGAGTTGCACTGGCTGTGGGGATATCCGGCGGTGATCCTGCTGATGGCCGCCCTGGAGTTGCTGCTGTACCGGACGTTCAAGCGGCGCGGCTGGCTGTAGCGGACTCCGCTCCGGCTCATGCGAACTCGGGTGCCGCGGTGGCCGGTCCGCCGAGGGCGTCGCGTCGTTCCGGCATCCTCAGGGACACCATCCGCCGCCAGCCGCCGAGCCGTTCGTACGCGTAGACGGCGTGGATGCCCGCGGCGAGCGCGGCCGACTTGGCGCGCGGCCAGCCGAGGACGCGTCCCATGTGGGCCATCACCGCGAGGCTGACGTCCCGGTAGATGCGGATCTCCGCCAACGCGCACTCGCGCAGCGTCCGTTGGATGGCGCGGCCGTGTCCGGCGGCCGCGAAGCGCAGCAACTCCTCGTGGCAGTAGGCGAGATGGTTGTCCTCGTCGTTCGAGATCATCCGTACCGCGCGGCCGAGGTCGGGGTGGTCGGCGAAGTGCCTGCGCAGCAGGTCCATCTGCTCGGAGGCGCGCTGTTCGGTGACCCGGCTGTGCGCGAGGTAGGTGACGACGTCCTGGACGGTCAGTGCCGCCTCGCCCTTGAGCTTCTCGTGCGCGAGACCGATGCCGTGCCGCTCCAGGAGCATCGTGTAGTCGGTGTCGGCGGGCACCTGGACGGGTTCGAGGCCGCGCTTCTTCAGAAGGGCGTTGAAAATGCGCCCGTGCTTGTCCTCGTCGGCGCCGTGCCGGCTGATCTTGGGGGCGAGGTCGCGTTCGGCCGGCGGGACGAGCACGGCGATGCGCCCGTTCTCCCAGCCGCCCTGGGACTCGCCGCTGGCCGCGATGGAACAGAACAGCCGGAACGACTCGTCGTTGTCGAGGATCTCCTGGAACAGACTCTTGGCCGAAAGCATCTGAAGGCACCTCCATGCAGGATTCCGCCGCATACCGCAAAGAACGAGTCAAATGCGACGTCAGAGGTGCTGCAACAGCAGTGTCGGACAACTCCGCCAAAAGGAGGACTGCGGATGTCCCGCCGGGGGCGTAACCGCACGGCCCGCCGCGCGTTGTTCCCCGTGACGGCCGTGGCGGGGAAGACCCCCCGAGCCCCCACCACGGCCGTAGAAAACTTCCGTACTACAGAGCCGCGTTACGCGAGCCCCGCGCGCTCCAGTGCCTCGGTTCCGGCACGGAGCGCGGCGATCCGCTCCTCCAGGGTCCAGCCCGCCGGGGCGAGCGTCAGGGTGGTGACACCGGCCGCCGCGTACTCCTTCATCCGGTCCGCGATGCGGTCCACGGAACCCAGCAGCGTCGTCTTGTCGATCAGGTCGTGCGGGATGGCTGCCGCGGCGCCGTCCTTGTCACCGGCCAGGTACTTGTCCTGGATCTCGGCAGCCGCCGCCTCAAAGCCCATGCGCTGCGCCAGCTTGTTGTAGAAGTTCTGCTGCCGGCTGCCCATGCCGCCGACGTACAGCGCGGTGTACGGGCGGAAGGTGTCGGCGAGCTTCTCGACGTCCTTGTCGTCGCCGAAGGCGAGCGGGACCGTCGGGACGATGTCGAAGCCTTCGAGGGTCTTCCCGGCCTTCTCGCGCCCGGCACGCAGGTGCCTGATGGCGGTGTCCTCCAGGTGCTCGGCGGAGGGGAAGATCAGCAGCGCGCCGTCGGCGATCTCGCCGGTCTGCTCCAGGTTCTTCGGGCCGATCGCCGCGATGTACAGCGGGATGTGCTCGCGCTCCGGGTGCACGGTCAGCTTCAGGGGCTTGCCGGGGCCGCCGGGCAGCGGCAGCGTCCAGTGCTCGCCGTCGTAGGACAGGCGCTCGCGGGTCATCGCCTTGCGGACGATCTCGACGTACTCACGCGTGCGTGCCAGCGGCTTGTCGAACCTGACGCCGTACCAGCCCTCGGAGACCTGCGGGCCCGAGACGCCGATGCCGAGGCGGAAGCGGCCGCCGGAGAGGGAGTCGAGGGTCGCGGCGGTCATCGCGGTCATCGCGGGCTGGCGGGCCGGGATCTGGAAGATGGCCGAGCCGACGTCGATGCGCTCGGTCTGCGCGGCGACCCAGGTGAGCACGGTGGCCGCGTCGGAGCCGTAGGCCTCGGCGGCCCAGCACACCGAGTAGCCGAGGCGGTCGGCCTCCTGCGCCACGGCGAGGTTGTCGCCGTCCATTCCGGCACCCCAGTAGCCGAGGTTGATCCCGAGCTGCATGGCAGACCCCTTACCGATCAGTAACGTCGCTGTTGTGCCGACCCTAGCGCGAGGTCGTCCGAGCGGACAGGACGGGTGCCGGTGAGCGGTCACGGAGCGTGCCGTGCGACGGACTGTGGATCATCGTGGAAATCGGTTATCCACAGGCAACCACAGGGCAGGTTCAGGCCAGTAATCTCGGCGTTCATGGAGCAGAGGCATCTCGGCCGTACCGGCCTTCGTGTGTCCCGGATCGGACTCGGCACCCTCACGTGGGGGCGCGACACCGACGAGCATGACGCCGCGGACCTGTTGAAGGCGTTCTGGGAGGCCGGCGGCACCCTCGTCGACACGGCGGACGTGTACGGCGACGGGGAGGCCGAGTACCTGCTCGGACAGCTCATAGAGGGGCTCGTGCCGCGCCGGGACCTGGTCATCTCGACGAAGGCGGGGAGCGTACCCGACCCCGACCGCCGCTTCGACGGCTCGCGCGGCCATCTGCTCGCCGCGCTGGACGCCTCGCTGGCCCGTCTCGGCACGGACTACGTCGACGTGTGGCACATCCACGGCTTCGACCCGTACACCCCGCTGGAGGAGACCCTCCAGGCCCTCGACCTGGCGGTCAGCAGCGGGCGGGCGCGTTATGCGGGCGTCTCGAACTACTGCGGCTGGCAGCTGGCCAAGGCGGCGACCTGGCAGCTGGCGGCGCCGGGCACGCGGACGCGGCTGGCGAGCACGCAGCTGGAGTACTCGCTGCTGCAGCGGGGCGTGGAGCGCGAGGTGCTGCCGGCCGCGCTCGACCTGGGCATCGGGCTGCTGCCCTCCTCGCCGCTCGGGCGCGGGGTCCTCACCGGCAAGTACCGGCACGCGACCCCGGCCGACTCGCGCGGCGCCTCGGAGCACATGGCTCCCTTCGTCGCGCCGTACCTCGACGACACGGCGACCCGCATCGTGGACGCGGTGACCATCGCCGCGGACGGGCTCGCCGTGACGCCCCTCCAGGTCGCCCTCGCCTGGGTCCGCGACCGGCCCGGGGTGGCCGCCCCGATCGTCGGCGCGCGCAACGCGCAGCAGCTCACGGCCGCATTGTCAGTGGAGGCCCTTAGTCTTCCTGACGAGATCTGCCGAGCGCTCGACGATGTGTCGGCGCCTCTGCACCGCTATCCCGATCACGACTGGAGCACGCTGTGAGCACGGACCCGGAGACCACGGAGACCTCGCCGTCCGAGGACACGGGCACGGACGCCGGGGAGGGCGCCGAGGGCACGGGGCAGGATGTGACCGCGGAGATCGAGGAAGGCGCCGAGAGCACGGCTCCCGAGAGCGCCGGTGAGGACCCGGCCGCACAAGACACCGACGGCACCGGTGAGGCCAAGGCCGAGGCCGCCGCCCCCGAACTGTCCGAGGCGGCCGCCGAGTTGCTGGCCCAGAAGCTGGAGCGGGAGCGGATCGAGCGGCGGAAGGCGGAGAAGGCCGGGCCCATCGTGGCCGGGACCAAGCTCAGCGGGACGGCCGCCGATCTGCTCGCGGCGGTACGGGCCGTGGAGAGCGGCGAGAAGCCCGTGACCACCCCCTTCGCCAAGCCGGAACCCACCCCGCGCCGGTCCGCCGCCCCCGAAGCGGTGCGCCGGCCACAGCCTGTCCCGGCCGAGCCCGGCGCCCCCGCGGCGGAGACCGTCGAGTCCGTACGGCTCGTGCTGGCCGAGGGCGGTGCGCCCGAGACGCTCGCGGCCCAGGTCGCGGCGGCGCTCGGCGAGAGCGGGGACGATCAACTCCGCGAGGACCCTTGGCAGTTGCTGCGCGTCCCGGGCGTACGGCCCGAGCAGGCCGACGGGTTCGCGCGGGCACTGCTCGGCGCCGAGTGCGCGCCGGACGACGAGCGGCGGGGCCGCGCGGTCGTCGGCTGGCTCCTGGAGCAGGCGGCCCTCGCCGGGCATACGGCCCTGGAGGCGTCGGCGTTGACGGCCGCGCTGGCCAAGCAAGGGGTGCCCGACCCGGACGCGGCGACGCAGAGCGCCATCGCGGAGGGTGAAGTACTGGTCTTCCAGGACGCGTTGGACGAGCCCGCGGTCCCGGTGCAGCGCACGTACGACGCGTCCGAGGAGGACACCGAGGCCGAGGAGCGTCCGGTCCGCGTGCTGATCGGCCTGGAGCGGTACGCGCTCGCCGAGGAGAGCCTCGCCGACGGACTCGCCAAGCTCATCAACTCGGTGCCGAAGGAGGACGGTTCGGCGGCGGACTGGGAGCAGGCCGGCGCCGCCAAGGGCTCCACCGGCGAGCTGATCCGCGCGGTCGCGGGCCATGGCCTGGTGCTCCACACCGGCGGGGAGGCGTCCCTGGAGGAACCTGCGGCACTGCTCCGCGCGGCGGCGGGTTTCGGGCTGCGCGCCTGGGCCGCCGCCCACAGCCCGGTGGGGCGGGACCGGTTCGCCGCGTTGCTGACCCGGAACACGGAATCGGAAAGGCCGTCCTCCGCCGAGTCGGACAGCCCCGCCCCGGATGACGGCCCCCGCGCCGCCACCGTCGCCGGACTGCTGGCCGGTGCCGAAGGCCCCGGGCGGGACGCGGACGGTGCCCTCGACCTCGATCTGCTCGTCGTGCTCGACGCGCCTCAACTGGACGTCGAGACGGCGGCGTTGGTCAGTGAGTCGCTGCCGGACGGGGCCCGGCTGGTGCTGGCCGGGGACCCGGCAGTGTTGTGGTCGGCGGGTGCCGGGCGGGTCTTCGCGGATCTGCTCGCGTCGAAGGCCTGCCCCCAGATCGTCTCGCGGCGGCCCGACCTCGGCCCCGTGGGCGAGCTGGTCTCGGGCATCGGCATCGGTGAGCTGAACCAGGTGGAGGCTCCCGGCAAGGAAGTCGTGATCGTGCCGGTGCGCGACGCCGGTGAGGCCGTGCACCGGACCGTGCAGCTCGTCGCCGACTCGGTGCCGCGCGTGATCGGTGTCCCGGCCGAACAGACGGTGGTGATCACGCCGGGCCACGGCGGCGCGGCCGGCACCCGTGCCCTCAACGTGGCGCTGAAGGAGCGGCTCAACCCCGGCCCCGGCCGATTCGGCGGCTTCGACCCCGGCGACCGGATCGCGTACTCCCCCGCCCCGGGCCGTACGGTTCCCGGCCGGGTGGTGGACGCCGACGCCGAGGGGCTGCACCTGGCGTGCGCCGACGGCCCCGTCGTCGTACCGAAGGAGCGGGTCGAGCAGTCCGTGCGGCACGGGTGGGCGCTGACCGCGCACCAGGCGGTGGGGGTGCGGTGGCCCGCGGTGGTCGTGGTGCTGCCGGGGGACGCGGCGCAGGCGCTCAGCCGGCCGTGGGTGTACACGGCGTTCAGCCGGGCCGATCGTCACCTCTCCGTGGTGCACGGTGTGGACCAGGCACTGCCCCGGGCCGTCGCCGAGGTCCCGGCCAAGCCGCGGACGACCCGGTTGCCGGTGCTGCTGCGGCCACAGGTCCCGGCGGAGGTCTGAGCCCGGACGGCACGGACGACAGACGGCGGGGGGGGGGGGGGGGGGGGGGGGGGGGGGGCGCGGGCGGGGGGGGGGGGGCGCGGGGGGCGGCGCGGGGGGGGGCGCGCCGCGCCGCGGGGGCGGCGCCCCCCCCCCCGCCGGCCCCCGGCCCCCCCCCCCCCGCGGCGGGGCCGCGGGGGCCCCCCCCCCCCCCCCCCCCCCCCCCCCCGCCGTCGTCGCAACAGCTGGCGCGGATCAGCGGTCCGCTTCCAGCGCCTCCAGGTCCTCGTCCTCGTCGAGATCGGCGTCCAGGTCGGGATCGAGTTCGTCCTCGGCCTCGTCCACCTCGTCGATGTCGTCCAGCTCGTCGTTGATCTCGTCGTCGAAGACCGCGCTGACGTCGAAGCGGCACACCACCCGCTGCGGGTCGACGCCCTCGAAGGGGGCCTCCAGCCAGGCGCCGGGTTCGGCCGTCTCGTCGGCGGCGGTCACCCACAGCGTGGAGTCGCCCTCTTCGAGGCCGAACTCCTTGGGCCGGGAGGCGATCTCGTCCGCCTCGAACTCGTCGAAGAGGATGCCGAGCGCACCGTGGATCGTGCCGGAGGCCTCCGTGCCCGTGCCGTCGCCGACCGCCGCCTCGACCCGCTGCGCCTGGGCCAGCAGCCGCTGCGGCTCCGCCACGGCGTAGTCCCGGCGGATCAGCACGCTCACCGCGTTCGGCTCCTCCGGGCCGGTGTACGGCGGCAGGGAGTCGTCCGAACCGGGGATCTCGAAAGGCGTGACCTCGTCATAACGGTCGTAGAGCAGCTCGTCGTAGACCTCGGCGGCCGCGGCGAGCTGGTTGAACGCCTCGTAGACGGCCGGGTCGTCCTCCCCCGACCGGGCTTCGACCGCGGCCAGGTGGCGGTCGAGCGCGGTCTTGACCGCCTCGGCGGCGGCGCGTACCTCGGCAGCGGTGGGCTGCGCAGCATCAGACATAGTGCAGACGCTATCCGTACCGGGGCTCTGCCCGCACAATAGATGCGATGCCGGAATACGAATTTGTCGACGTGTACGTACCGCGCGGGGTCTCCCGCAAGGACGCCACACGTCTGCTGACGGACCATGCCGAGTACGGACACTGGGAATTGGACCGACTGAGCCTGCTGCGCGACGGCAGTCGCAGGGTGCGGCTGCGCCGGCGGATCATCCGCCAGGTGCGCGCCACGTGGTGAGCTGAGCCGGGCGAAACGGAGCGGGCCCCGGCAGTGCGGGGCCCCTCCGTTGCGCAGATCACACGGTCCGGGTCACATGTGCCCGGGGGTCACACCGAGGCCCGCGCCTTGCGGTACAGCACCGCGCCCGCGAGCAGCGCGCCCGCGCCGACCGGCAGGGCGAGGCCGAGCGGCAGTTCGCTGCCGGTGTGTGCGAGCTGGGCGCCGCCCTGGGACTGGACGCCGGACCGCGCACCGGGCTGGTTCACGTGCACGGAACCGATCGGCGTCTGACCGCCCTTGATCGGCGAGGTGCCCGGCGAGGTGGGGTGGGTGGGCGTGCCCGGGTGGCTCGGGGTCCCGGGGTGACCCGGCGTTCCCGGCGGGGTGGTCCCGTGGCCGCCGCCCGGGGGCGTGCCGTGGTGGCCGCCGTGACCGGGAGGCGTGCCGTGGTGATGACCACCGCCCGGGTGGTGACCGTGATGGCCGCCCTCGCCCGGAGGGGTCCCATGGTGACCGCCGCCGCCCGGAGGGGTCCCGTGGTCATGGCCGCCGCCGTTCCAACTCCCGTCGTTGGCACAGTCGTTGCCGGTGACGGCGTTGCCGATGCCGATGACGTCGATGCTGTTGCCGCAGACGTTCACCGGTACGTCGATGGGTACCTGGACGTGGTTGCCGGAGCCGACACCGGGCGAGTCCGAGGCGTGTCCGCCGGCGTGCGAGCCCCCTGAGCCGCCGTGCGCGCCGTGCCCGCCGGAGCCCCCGTGCCCACCGGAACCGCCGTGTCCGCCTGACCCGCCGTAGCCCCCGGAGCCGCCGTAACCACCGGAGTCCCCGTACCCGCCGGTCGGGCCGTGACCTCCCGGCGAACCGTGGCCACCGCCGTTGCCGTGACCGCTTCCGCCGCCCCCGCCCGGATTGCCGCACTTGTTGCCGACCGCCGGGTTGAGGACCCCCACCACGTTCACGGTGTTGCCGCAGACGTTGACCGGCACATGCACCGGTGCCTGCGCGGTGTTGCCGGACAGTACGCCGGCCGAGTCCGAACTGGAGCCCGCGGCGCCCGAGTCGGCGTGGGCGACACCGCCCGCGGCGGCGATGACCCCGGTCGCGGCCGCCACGGTCATCAAGCTCTTTCGAGTGACCTGTCGCATTGCTTAATTCCCCCCTGCCTTCAATCCTGACTGAATTCCTCGCGCGATTTCTCGCCCGAAATCCCGTCGGCCCCGGAGCGCATGGCGCGCGCTCCGGGGCCGAGGATGTGGTCACCCCTCAGAGGGACGACGTCACTTGTTGACGCAGGTGTTGCCGAAGGCGGGGTTCAGCAGACCGATCACCGAGATCGTGTTGCCGCACACGTTCACCGGGACGTGCACGGGCACCTGGATGACGTTGCCGGAAACGACACCCGGGGAGTGCACGGCGGCACCCTGAGCGCCCGAGTCGGCGACGGCCAGACCCGCACCCGCGAGAACCAGGCCACCGGTGGCAGCCGCAGCGGCGACGACCTTCTTGATCATTATTCCTCCTTGTTGGCAAAAGCGATCTCGTGTTGCCGATCGCATCACCTGTAACGAGGAGGGAGTAATGGAGCTACGAGCTTATGAGCACATTCACCCGTCCCAGTGGCTTCCGTACGGGCGGTCGAATTCCGGCGTCAACCGGCGTCAACCGGCGTCGACCGGTGTTTCAGGACGCGACTTCAGGACGCGTCGATGAACCGGTCCAGCACCCGCACCCCGAACTTCAGCCCGTCCACCGGCACCCGCTCGTCGACGCCGTGGAACATGCCCGCGAAGTCCAGCTCCGGCGGCAGCTTGAGCGGTGCGAAGCCGAAGCCCCGAATGCCCAGGTCGTCGAAGGACTTGGCGTCCGTACCGCCGGAGAGCATGTACGGGATCGCCTTCGCGGTCGGGTCCTCGGCGAGCAGCGAGGACTGCATGGCCTCGACCAGGGGCCCGTCGAAGGAAGTCTCCAGGGCCTTGTCGGAGTGCGCACCCTCACGCTTCACGTTCGGCCCGAGGATCCGGTCGAGGTCGGCGAAGAACTCCTCCTGGTACCCCGGCAGGAACCGCCCGTCGACGTGCGCGGTGGCCTCGCCCGGGATGACGTTGACCTTGTAACCGGCGTTCAGCTGCGTCGGGTTGGCGGTGTTGCTGAGGGTCGCGCCGATGAGCTTGGCGATGCCGCCGAGCCGCTTGAGGGTGGACTCCATGTCCTCGGGGTCGAGCTGGGTGCCGAGCGCGTCGCCCAGTTCGTCGAGGAAGGCGCGCGTCGTCTTCGTGACCCGTACCGGGAACTTGTGCCGGCCGATCCGGGCGACCGCCTCCGACAGCTCGGTGATCGCGTTGTCCCGGTGGATCATCGACCCGTGCCCGGCGGTGCCGGCCACGGTCAGCTTCATCCAGTGCATGCCCTTCTCGGCCGTCTGGATCAGATAGAGCCGCCGCTCCTCGCTCACCGTGAACGAGAACCCGCCGACCTCGCTGATGCCCTCGGTGACGCCCTCGAACAGGTCGGGGTGGTTGTCGACGAGGTGCCGTGCCCCGTACGTGCCGCCCGCCTCCTCGTCGGCGAGGAACGCGAGCACGATGTCGCGCGGGGGCCTGCGCCCGCTGCGCAGCCGGTCGCGGACGACCGCCAGGGTCATCGCGTCCATGTCCTTCATGTCGACCGCGCCGCGCCCCCACACGCACCCGTCCGCGACCTCGCCGGAGAAGGGGTGGTGGGTCCAGTCCGCCGCGTTCGCCGGCACGACGTCCAGGTGGCCGTGGATGAGGAGCGCGGGCCGGGAGGGGTCCGTGCCCTCGATCCGGGCCACCGTGGACGCGCGTCCCGGGTGCGACTCGAAGATCTTGGGTTCGAGGCCCACCTCGGCGAGCTGCTCGGCGACGTACTCGGCCGCCTTGCGCTCACCGGGGCCCGAGTGGTCGCCGTAGTTGCTGGTGTCGATCCGGATCAGCTCGCGGCAGAGGTCCACGACCTCGTCCTCGCCGGTGACGCCCTTGGCCGTGTCCGTGTCGCTCACGCTGCTTCCTCCCACTGTCACTGCTGGTGGTCCTTCCCCATCCTCTCTCCCCGTCGCACCTCACCCCAAGGGCGGTCCCGGCCCGTCACACGCCGTTCACGCGGGACGCGGGTGGGAACAGGGGGTGATCGGCCACCCCGGGAAGCCTGGTAATGTTTCCTTCGTCGCCGCGGGGGAAACCACGCGCGACAGACACCTTGTCCGGGTGGCGGAATGGCAGACGCGCTAGCTTGAGGTGCTAGTGCCCTTTATCGGGCGTGGGGGTTCAAGTCCCCCCTCGGACACCAGCTGAGACCCCACACTCTGTGTGGGGTCTCTTGCGTTTCAGGATCTTGCGTCCAAGGACTGTGGCGGTACGACGTTCAGTTGAATGCCAACGTGAGGGTGGCGGTGTAGTCGGTCGCCGTGTCGTCGGGGGCGGTGTCGGTGAGCTGCCAGCCGGTTCCGGCGGCCAGCTCGGCGAGTTCGCGAGGGGCCAGGCACAGGTAGTCGAACCAGGGGGTGGTCACGTCGCGGTAGCGGATCCGCAGGGTGCGCTGACCGGCGATACGGCCCGCGCGCAGGTTCCGCCGGTTGCAGGGCAGCTGCTGCGGGTCCTGGGAGTCGGTCATGTTGTGGCCCTGGCCGATGACGACGGCCCCGGGTGCGGCCATCGCGGCCAGGGCGCGCAGGAACCGGGGCGCCCGCGACCGGCTTTCCAGGAGGCCCAGGTTGGCGCCGAGCAGCAGGAAGCTGTCGTAGCGCGCCCCGGAACCGGCGTGTTCGTCGACCGTGCCGTGGACCAGGGACTGGACGCCTTGCCGCCGGCACACCTCCAGCGCGCCGGCCGAGACGTCCAGCGCGGTGACGTCATGGCCGCGCTCCATGAGGACGCGCGCGGCGCGTCCGCCACCGGCGCCGATGTCCAGGACCCGGTGGCCCTTGACCAGGTCCAGCGCTTGGCGGTCCTCGGCGGGCCACTGGTCGATCGGTGCGAGCCAGGAGGTGAGGGGAGCCGACTTCACGAAGCCGTCGTCGCGTTCGATGATCTGCAGGACCGGGTCCGTATCCGGGTCCGCGGCGGCCTGGTGGGCGGCGAGCAGCAGGTCCCCGATCGCATCGCCGGTCCGGGGGCCCTGGCGGTCTCCGGGGTCCTGGGCGTCCAGAGGTTGGCCGGATTCACCACCGGTGGCAGCCGTGACGGCGGGGGTGTTCATCGGGTCTCCTCGGTCAGCACGGGTGGCCCGGCGACCGCCCCGGGGGAGTCGGTGAGCGGCCGGAACGTGGCCAGCAGCATCAGCACAGTGCCGGCGGCGCACCAGGCGCCGATGACGGTCGGGGTGGGCAGGCGCTCGCTGAGTGCGCCCGTGATCAGGATCGCGGCGCCCTGGGCGAGTTGCACACCACCGTTCATCACCCCGAAGGCCCGGGCCCGGTATTCCTGGGCGAGCGCCTGCTTGAACAGGGTCTGGGCGGCGGGCAGCAGCAGCGCCATGGCTATCCCGGAGACGGTGACCACGACCACCACCACGACCAGCGGCGGGTTGAGCAGCGCGGGAACCAGAACCAGCGGTGCCAGGACGGCCAACGGGCGCATCAGCAGGGTCCGGACCCGGGGCGACAGCAGACGGTTCAGGACCAGGCCACCGATGGCGACGCCGAGCGGGTTGGCGGCCATGATCAGACCCTGGGTCCTGCCACCGCCGCCGAGGTCGGACGCCCAGGCGGCGGCCAGGCCCTCCGGGACGATCACGAAGGTGACCACGCCGAAGGTGATGATCGCGATGGCGCGCAGCAGTGGATCGCCGAACACCACCACGTATCCCTGTCCCGTCTCGCGCCACAGACCGACACGGCGGGCGACCGCCAGCGCCGCGGGGCGTTTGCGGACGTACAGGCGCAGAAGCAGCGCCGAACCGACGAACGTGAGGGCGTTCAGCGCCAGTGCCACCTGTGGGCTGTATCCAGCGATCACCCCGCCGATCGCATACCCGGCGACCTGGGCGGCGTGGAAGACGGAGTTGTTGAGGGCCAGGGCCAGCGGATACCGGTCGCCGGTCAGGATCTCCGGGAGCTGGGCGGAGCGGGCCGCCTCGAACGGTGGCGACGCCAGCCCGCCGGCCAGCAGCAGCGCGAAGAGGACCGGGATCGGCAGGCCCGGAATCGCGACCAGTCCGATCAGCACCGCGCGGACCAGATCGCAGGAGATCATCACCATGCGTGCGGGGTACCGTTCGGCGACCGTGGCGAGCACGGGGCCCGCGAGCAGCCAGGGCAGATACCCGATGGCGAACGCTGCGCCGGAGGCCAGCGCCGAACTGGTCCGCTCGTACACCAGCAGGGTGACCGCGGCCTTGCACAGATAGTCCCCGGTCCAGGACAGCGCACTCGCGACGAACACCGCGCGGTACTCCGTCACCGCCCACAGCACCCGATAGCCCACCGGCCGGTCGGCTGCCACCAGACGAATCCCCTTCCCCCGCCGCGAGACACCCGGTGCAAGGCGGCGACCCGCGACCGGAGTCGATTCATTCAACATTTAGCCTCATGGCCGTCCCGTGTGACAAGCCCCGACTTCATCGATTCGTGTGCGAACGCAGAGGGTTAACAGGGGAGTTGGCCGAATCTCATTCCGGGATTGTCTGATCGACGACATATGTCGGCACGGCGCCCCGCCGGAAGCCTTCGGCCCGATCCCTCCGAAGCGAGGAGAAGCCCTCGCCGGTTTTGTGGGGGATGTCTCCTTCAGGTCGAAGATCACCAGGTCAGAGCGTTGCCGGACGCTCACGGAGCGCCCCCGTTCGGCTCCCCCGAGTGGCCGTCGGCAGGCCCGGAGCCTAGCGTCGTACTAAAATTTCCGGCTTGTTACGGAACGGAGCTGGAGCTGGACAACCCCAGGCATACCTGCGGGCCCGCCAGCACCCCGGAGGTTTCCGGGTTCGAGACGCGAGGACCGATGGCAGCCATACACGAGAGCAGTGCTCTCGGGCTTGACGAAGAGATCCGCACACAGTTCGGCGATACGGCACGTTTCTCCGCGGCGCCGGCCGCCTCGGCCCGCACCCTTGTCGACATTTTCGACGCGTCGGTGCGGTCGTATCCCGACGAGCTCGCCCTGGACGACGGCACCGTCCGCCTCACCTACCGTGCGCTGGCCGTCGAGGTGGAGACCCTGCGCCGCACCCTGGCCGCGGCCGGTGTCGGCCTCGGCGACCGGGTCGGCGTGCGCGTCCCGTCCGGGACCAACGATCTCTACATCGCGATCCTCGCCGTACTCGCCGCCGGTGCCGCCTACGTCCCCGTGGACGCCGAGGACCCGGACGAGCGGGCCGAGCTGGTCTTCGGCGAGGCCGACGTGCGGGCCGTCATCGGCGCCGAGCACGCGCTGACCGTCCTTGGGCACAGTGAGGTCCCGGCCGCCCGGCCCGGTGTCGAGCAGGACGCGTGGATCATCTTCACCTCCGGCTCCACCGGCAAGCCCAAGGGCGTCGCCGTCACCCACCGCAGCGCGGCGGCCTTCGTGGACGCCGAGGCGGCGCTGTTCCTCACCGAGGACCCCATCGGTCCGGGTGACAGGGTCATGGCGGGGCTGTCCGTCGCGTTCGACGCGTCCTGCGAGGAGATGTGGCTGGCCTGGCGCTACGGCGCCTGTCTGGTGCCGGTGCCGCGCTCGCAGGTGCGCAGCGGTGCCGACCTCGGCCCCTGGCTGGTCGAGCAGGACATCAGCGTCGTCTCGACCGTGCCGACCCTGGCCTCCCTCTGGGAGCCGGAGGCACTGAACGACGTACGCCTGCTGATCTTCGGTGGTGAGGCCTGCCCGCCCGAGCTGGTGCAGCGCCTTGTCACCGAGGGCCGCGAGGTCTGGAACACGTACGGCCCGACCGAGGCGACCGTCGTGGCCTGCGCCTCGCTGATGACCGGCGACGAGCCGATCCGTATCGGACTCCCCCTGAACGGCTGGGAGTTGGCCGTCGTCGACGAGGCCGGCGTGCCCGTACCGATGGGCGGCAGTGGGCAGTTGGTGATCGGCGGGGTCGGTCTCGCCCGCTATCTCGACCCTGAGAAGGACGCGGAGAAGTACGCGCCCCTCGAATCGCTCGGCTGGGAACGGGCGTACCGCAGCGGCGACTTGGTCAAGGCCGAGCCCGAAGGCCTGATCTTCCTCGGCCGGGCCGACGAGCAGATCAAACTCGGCGGACGCCGGATCGAGTTGGGCGAGGTCGACGCGGCCCTCCAGGCACTGCCCGGAGTCGCGGGTGCCGCAGCCGCCGTACGAACTGCCCGCAGTGGCAACCAACTTCTCGTCGGCTATGTCGTCACCCAGGAGGGCTGGGACCAGGCCGCCGCCGTCGAGAAGCTGCGGGCCGAACTGCCCGCCGCCCTCGTGCCGTTGATCGCGCCGGTCGAGGACCTCCCGACCCGCACGTCCGGCAAGGTCGACCGCAACGCGCTCCCGTGGCCGCTCGAAGGCCTGGAGACCGGTGGCGCCAAGGAGCAGCTCTACGGCACGGAGGCCTGGCTCGCGGAGCAGTGGGCCGAGGTGCTCGGCATCCCCGTGAGCAGCGCGGCCGACGACTTCTTCGCGATCGGCGGAAGCAGCCTGGCCGCCGCGCAGTTGACGACTCGGCTGCGCACCCGGTACCCGAGCGCGGCCGTCCTCGACATCTACCAGCAGCCGACGCTGCGCAAGTTGGCCCGGCACCTGGAGGACTCGGCGCAGGGCGACGGCACCGCGCGGGTGATCGCCCCGGTGCCGACACGCGCCAAGGTGATCCAACTCCTCGCGCTGGTCCCCCTGTTCACCCTGGTCGGCCTGCGCTGGACGGTGGCACTGGCCGCGCTCGGCAATGTCCTGTCCGGCTACGCGTGGCTGCCGACCGCCTCCTGGTGGCTGGTCGGCGCCGGCGCGCTGCTCCTGTTCAGCCCGCCCGGACGGCTCGCGATCGCCGCGGGCGGTGCGCGGCTGCTGCTGCGTGGCGTGAAGCCCGGACGCTACGACCGCGGTGGCAGCGTCCATCTGCGGCTGTGGGCGGCGGAGCGGCTGGCCGAGTTCAGCGGGGCGACCGGGCTGACCGGGTCCTGGCTGGAGCGGTACGCGCGTGCCCTCGGCGCCAAGATCGGCCCGGACGTCGACCTGCACTCCCTCCCGCCGGTCACCGGCATGCTCAAGATGGGCCGCGGTGCCGCCGTCGAGTCCGAGGTGGACCTGTCCGGCTACTGGCTGGACGGCGACCGGCTGGAGATCGGCCCGGTCAAGGTCGGCGCGCACGCCGTCGTCGGCACGCGCAGCATGCTGTTCCCCGGTGCCCGGGTGGGCAAGCGGGCCGAGGTGGCGCCGGGTTCGGCCGTCACCGGCACGGTCCCGACCGGCCAGCGCTGGGCGGGCGCGCCCGCGGTCAAGCTCGGCAAGGCCAAGCGCAACTGGCCCAAGGAGCGCCCGCAGCGTGGCACGTACTGGCGTGTGATGTACGGCGTGACGGGCTTCGCGCTCACCATGCTCCCGGTGGTCTCCGGAGCCGTAGCGCTCCTGGTGGCGAGCGCGTTCATCGCGCCCGGTGACGGTCTCGGCGAGGCCCTGCGGGGCGCGGCGGTCGCGCTGGTCCCGGCGACGCTGGCCTTCGGGCTGACGTACGCGCTGCTGATCCTGATCGGTGTACGGCTGCTCAGCCTGGGGCTGCGTGAGGGTACGCACCCGACGCACAGCCGGATCGGCTGGCAGGCGTGGACGGTCACGCAGTTGATGGACCTCTCCCGCGAGACCCTGTTCCCGCTGTACGCCGGGCTGGTCACGCCGGTGTGGCTGCGGCTGCTCGGGATGCGGATCGGGCGCGGTGCCGAGGTGTCGACCGTGCTCGCGCTGCCGAGCCTGACGACCGTCGGCGAGGGTGCGTTCCTGGCCGACGACACGTTGACAGCGCCGTACGAACTCGGTGGTGGCTGGGTGCACATCGGGCGGGCCGAGATCGGGCGGCGGGCGTTCCTCGGGAACTCCGGGATGACCGCGCCCGGGCGGAGCGTGCCGGACGGCGGGCTCGTCGGGGTGCTGTCGGCGACGCCGAAGAAGGCGAAGAAGGGCACGTCGTACCTGGGGCTGCCGCCGGTGAAGCTGCCGCGCAGCACGAGCGGCGGCGACCAGAGCCGGACGTACGACCCGCCGGCCAAGCTGCTGTGGGCGCGCGGTCTCGTGGAGCTGTGCCGCATCGTGCCGGTGTTCTGCTCGGCCGGTCTTGCCGTGCTGACCGTGGCGGCGCTGTGCGCGCTGGGGTTGTGGGCTCCGCTGCTGTCGGGGCTCGTGCTGCTGGCGGTCGGTGCGCTGGCCGGGCTGATCTCGATCGTGGCCAAGTGGACCCTCGTGGGGCGGCACCGCGGTGCCGAGCACCCTCTGTGGAGCGGTTACGTGTGGCGCAACGAGCTGGCGGACACCTTCGTCGAGGTCGTGGCGGTGCCGTGGCTGGCCGGTTCCGTGCCGGGTACTCCGGTGCTGACGGCCTGGCTGCGCGGGCTCGGCGCGCACATCGGCAAGGGCGTCTGGGTGGAGAGCTACTGGCTGCCCGAGACCGATCTGGTGACCCTGGAGGACGCCTCCACAGTGAACCGTGGTTGTGTGCTCCAGACCCACCTCTTCCACGACCGGATCTTGCGGACGGATACTGTGGTCCTCCGTGAGGGCGCGACGCTGGGTCCTGGCGGAATCGTCCTGCCCGGCAGCGTGGTCGGGGCCCGTACCACTCTGGGCCCCGCGTCGCTCGTGATGGCGGCGGAGTCCGTCCCGGACGACACCCGCTGGCTGGGCAATCCGATCGAGTCATGGCGACCCTGAACACGGGTCACGCGGCGTCGGCTTCGGAGGGCGGTGCACGGGTACGAGATACGAGCACAGCGCAGGGAGCAGACGCAGCAGTGACCGTTCAGCAGGCGGCGGGTCCGGACCCGTATTTCCCGGCAAACGGCGATGCCCGCTACCGGGTGCACCGCTATGAGCTCGCGCTGGACTACCGTCCCGGCCCCAACCGCCTCTCCGGCACGGCGCGCATCAACGCCATAGCGGGCCGTGCCCCGCTGCCCGAATTCCAGCTGAACCTGGGCGACTTCAAGATCGGCCGGATCCGGGTGGACGGCCGCCAGCCGCACTACACGCACCGCGGCGGCCGGCTGCGTATCCGGCCCGCCAAGCCGCTGCGGGCCGGTGCCGCGTTCACGGTCGAGGTGCACTGGTCGGGCAATCCCAAGCCGGTCGCCAGCCCCTGGGGCGGCCTGGGTTGGGAGGAGTTGACGGACGGCGCGCTGGTGGCGAGCCAGCCGATCGGGGCGCCCTCCTGGTACCCGTGCAACGACCGCCCCGCCGACAAGGCGTCGTACCAGATCTCGATCACCACGCCGTCGGCGTACGCGGTGGTGGCGGGCGGTCGACTTCTCACCCGAACCACCAAGGCTTCGACGACCACTTGGGTGTACGAGCAGTCGGCGCCGACGTCGAGTTATCTGGTCGGGCTGTCGATCGGGAAGTACCAGACGGTGTTGCTCGGCGACCCGGGTCTGGGCGGTGTGCCGCAGCACGGGCACATCCCGTCGGACCTACTCCCTGAGTTCTCAAGGGACTTCGCGCGGCAGCCCGCGATGATGGCGCTGTTCCAGGAGCTGTTCGGGCCCTACCCGTTCGACGAGTACGCGGTCGTGGTGACGGAAGAGGAACTCGATGTCCCCGTCGAGGCACAGGGGTTGTCGCTGTTCGGCGCCAACCACGTTGACGGGGCCCGGGGTTCGGAACGCCTCGTGGCGCACGAGCTGGCCCACCAGTGGTTCGGCAACAGCGTGTCCATCGCCGACTGGCGGCACATCTGGCTGAACGAGGGGCTCGCCAAGTACGCCGAGTGGCTGTGGTCCGAGCGCTCCGGCGGCCGTACGGCCCATCAACACGCCGCCGCCGCGCACCGGTTGCTGTCCACGCTCCCCCAGGACCTGCGGCTCGCCGACCCCGGCCGCAAGTCCATGTTCGACGACCGGCTCTACGAGCGCGGCGGGGTCACCGTCCACGCGGTGCGCTGCGCGCTGGGCGACATCGCGTTCTTCCGGATGCTGCGGGGCTGGGCGAACCAGCACCGCAACGGGACGGTGACGACAGCGACGTTCACGTCTCACGCGTCCCGGTTCACGTCCGAGCCGCTGGACCAGCTTTTCGATGCGTGGGTGTATCGGGGGGCGTTGCCGCCGATGCCTTCGGCGGAGACGGGGATCGCGGTCTGAGGTTGTCGGCTCCGTTGCGGGTGGGGAGCTGACGGAGTATCAAGTGACTTCACGGGGGTGAAGTCATGACAGCTGCTTGGTGCCGGGCGACTGCGGGGGCGGGCGAGTGGCTGGAGGTCTACGGGGAGACCGAGCCGCAGTCCATTCCGCTGGAGCGGATCTTCGCCACAGAGGCCCACAAGCCCCATCACCTCACGGCGAATCTGTACGTCTGGACGCTCGGGTACACCGGAAAGGCACCGCATCTGCGGGTCAGGCTCCTGTTCCCGGCTGTGGGGAGTTGGCGGGTGAAAGACCTCCAGGCGGTCGTGTACCACCTACCACCGGTGAAGCACGAACGGGCTTGGCAATCGGCCTTGGCCGCAGACCTGCACACAGCCGCCCCCGTGCTGGAAGCCGCCGGCCAGATCACGGCGGCCGTGGCCCCTTTCCCAGGGCTGACGATGGTGACGGCTGCCGCCGCCCATCTGACCGCGCGCAGCGCGCCTCAGATACCGAGGTACAAGTGGTACGTCAGCAGAGTCCATCACAGCGTCGACGAGACCCCCTACTACGGAGTCGAGTGGATCCTCCCGCCGAGGTTCGTGAAGCAGATCGGCACCCGGGTCACCGGCGCCCTGCTGGTGCAGTTCATCCAGGCCACGCCTGCCGACGGTGCGTCGGAGAACACGGAGCCGCAGCTTCTCGCCTGCGCGACGCTCAAGCACAAATGGCTCCGATTCACGCGGTCAAGCCTCGATCTCCCCTACGCGCCCCTGCCTCTCAGCATCACCCCGGCACAATGGGCCCCATGTCCCGACGCACCAACCCCATCACCGACTGCCCCTGCGGCCACCCCACCCCCTACGACACCTGCTGCGGCCGCTACCACTCAGGCCCGGCGACCGCCCCCACCGCCGAGGCCCTGATGCGCTCCCGCTACACCGCCTTCGTACGGCTGGACGCGCCCTACCTGCTGCGCACCTGGCACCCTCGGACGCGGCCCGCCGAACCCCTCGATCTCGACCCGGGGATGCGGTGGACCGGGCTGGAGATCCTCAACACCGGGGGCGGGTCGGCGTTCCACTCCGCGGGGACCGTGACGTTCCGGGCCTCGTACCGGGGCGGCGCCATCCATGAGCGCAGCCGGTTCGAGCGGGTCGACGGGACGTGGGTGTACCTAGACGGCGAGTTCATCGAAGACTGAGGCCCTACGGCGCCAGGATGTCCAGTTCCTGGAGCGCGCCCACCGTGATCTCCCGGGTCAGGGTCTCCGCGCGGAGGGCGTCGCCCTCGCGGACCGCCTCCGCCACCTGCACGTGCAAGGTCACCGCCGCCGGGTCGGGGTCCTCGAACATGACCTCGTGGTGGGTGCGGCCGGCGAGGACCTCGGTGACGACGTCGCCGAGGCGGGCGAACATCTCGTTGCCGGAGGCGGTGAGGATCACCCGGTGGAAGGCCACATCGTGGACGAGGTAGGCCTCCAGTTTGTGGCCGCGTGAGTTGGCGACCATGCCGATCGCGCACTCGGTGAGTTCCGCGCACTGCTCCGCCGTGGCGAACTTGGCGGCGAGGCCTGCGGCGATCGGCTCGACCGCGGAGCGCAGCACCGTGAGGGAACGCAGTTGCTGCGGGCGGTCGGCGCCGGCCAGGCGCCAGCGGATGACCTGCGGGTCGTAGACGTTCCACTCGGCCTTGGGCCGCACCGTGACGCCCACCCGGCGGCGGGACTCGACCAGGTGCATGGATTCGAGGACGCGGACCGCCTCGCGCATCACGGAGCGGGAGACCTCGAAGTCCTTGGCGAGCTCGTCCGTGCGCAGGACACTGCCCGGCGGGTACTCGCCCGCGGTGATGGCGGGGCCGAGGGAGTCGAGTACGCGGCCGTGCAACCCGCGGCCCGGAGTGGTCATGCACTCAGCGTACGGGGCGCGTCACGGAACCAAAAAGTCAGACTTATATGTCACAGACTCTTGAATTCGTCGTACCTAATCGGTTTCAGTGGGTTCGACATCAGGTGTCGACGGAGACAGTGAGGCAGCGATGCGTACCCCCCATGTCGTCGTGGTCATGGGCGTAGCGGGCACCGGGAAGACCACCATCGGTCCCCTGCTCGCGGCCCGGCTCGGCGTTCCGTACGCCGAGGGCGACGACTTCCACCCGCAGGCCAACATCGCCAAGATGTCGGCCGGGCAGCCGCTGACCGACGAGGACCGGTGGCCCTGGCTGGACGCCATCGGTTCCTGGGCGCACGGGCGCGCCGGGCTCGGCGGGGTCGTCAGCAGTTCGGCGCTGAAGCGGTCGTACCGCGACCGGCTGCGGGCCGCCGCTCCCGGGGTCGTCTTCGTGCACCTCACCGGCGACCGCGCGCTCATCGAGGACCGGATGGCGCACCGGCACGGGCACTTCATGCCGACCGCGCTGCTCGACTCGCAGTTCGCCACGCTTCAGCCGCTGGAGGCCGACGAGGCGGGTGTCGCCGTGGACGTCACGGGCAGCCCGGAGCAGATCGCCGAACGGGCGATGACCGCGCTGGAGCAGGTCCCCGAGCCGACCGTCTGACACCTGACATCTGCAACTCCTCCCCCTTCCCCGTATCCGCAAGGAATCCACCGTGACCAGACTCAGCGTCGAGATGCTGGCAGCGGACCCCGTCGAGCCCATCACCTCGGCAGGCCACGCGCAGTTGAGCATCGCCGTACTGGCGGGCATCGCCGTCATCGTCCTGCTCATCACCAAGTTCAAGATGCATGCCTTCCTGGCGCTGACCATCGGCTCGCTCGCGCTCGGCGCGTTCGCCGGGGCGCCGCTGGACAAGGCCATCACCAGCTTCACCACCGGGCTCGGCTCGACCGTCGCCGGTGTGGGTGTGCTGATCGCGCTGGGCGCGATCCTCGGCAAGCTGCTCGCCGACTCGGGCGGCGCGGACCAGATCGTCGACACGATCCTCGCGAAGGCGAGTCCCCGGTCGATGCCGTGGGCGATGGTCCTGATCGCCTCGGTGATCGGGCTGCCGCTGTTCTTCGAGGTCGGCATCGTGCTGCTGATCCCGGTCGTGCTGATGGTCGCCAAGCGCGGCAACTACTCGCTCATGCGGATCGGCATCCCGGCGCTGGCGGGCTTGTCCGTCATGCACGGCCTCATTCCGCCGCACCCCGGGCCGCTCGTCGCCGTCGACGCGGTCAAGGCCAACCTCGGTCTGACCCTCGCGCTCGGCGTGCTGGTCGCGATCCCGACCGTCATCATCGCCGGTCCGCTGTTCTCCAAGGTCGCGGCCCGCTGGGTGGACGTCCAGGCACCCGAGCGCATGATCCCCGCCCGCCCGTCCGAGGACCTGGAGAACCGTCCCGGCTTCGGCGCGACCCTCTCCACGATCCTGCTGCCGGTCGTGCTGATGCTGTCCAAGGCGCTGGTCGACATCGTCGTCGACGACCCCGAGCACACCGTGCAGCGCGTCTTCGACGTCATCGGCTCCCCGCTGATCGCACTGCTCGCGGCCGTCATCGTCGGCATGTTCACGCTGGGCCGCCCGGCCGGCTTCACCAAGGAGCGGCTGTCATCGACCGTCGAGAAGGGGCTGATGCCGATCGCGGGCATCCTGCTCATCGTCGGCGCGGGCGGCGGCTTCAAGCAGACGCTGATCGACTCCGGTGTCGGCCAGATGATCCTGGACATCTCCAAGGACTGGTCGATCCCGGCGCTGCTGCTGGCCTGGCTGATCGCGGTGGCGATCCGGCTGGCGACCGGCTCGGCGACGGTGGCCACGATCTCGGCGGCCGGTCTGGTCGCCCCGCTGGCCGCCGACATGTCGAGCGCCCACACCGCCCTCCTCGTCCTGGCGATCGGCGCGGGCTCGCTCTTCTTCAGCCATGTCAACGACGCCGGATTCTGGCTGGTGAAGGAGTACTTCGGCCTGAGCGTCGGCCAGACCCTCAAGACCTGGTCCGTCATGGAGACGATCATCTCGGTGGTCGCCGGCGGACTGGTCCTCCTCCTCTCGCTGGTCATCTAGGGGTACGGGAATGAGTCATCCTCTCTTCGACATCAGTGGCCGTACGGCCCTGGTCACCGGTTCCAGCCGGGGCATCGGACTCGCCCTCGCCCAGGGCCTGTTGGAGGCCGGCTGCACGGTCGTCCTGAACGGCCGCGACGGCGAACGCCTCACCAAGGCCGCCGCCGGACTGTCCGGCGACGTCCACACGGCCGCCTTCGACGTGACCGACGGTCCGTCAGTAGCCGCCGGGATCAAGGATGTTGAGGACCGGGTCGGCCCGCTCGACATCCTGGTCAACAACGCGGGCATGCAACTGCGCGCCCCGCTCCTGGAGTTCACCGACTCCGACTGGCACCGCATCATCGACACCAACCTCACCAGCGCGTTCCTGGTCGGTCGCGAGGCGGCCCGACGGATGACGGAACGCGGCCACGGGAAGATCATCAACATCTGCTCCCTGCAGAGCGAGGTGGTCCGCCCCGGCATCGCGCCCTACGCGGCCACCAAGGGCGCGTTGAAGATGCTCACCAAGGGCATGTGCGCGGACTGGGGCCCGAGCGGCGTGCAGGTCAACGGTCTCGGCCCCGGTTACATCGAGACGGAACTGACCCAACCCCTCGTCCAGGACGAGGAGTTCAGCGCCTGGGTGCGCAAGCGGACCCCGGCCGGCCGCTGGGGCCGTACGGAGGACCTGGTGGGCGGGGTGCTGTTCCTGGCGTCGCCCGCCGCGGACTTCGTGAGCGGACAGATCCTCTATGTCGACGGCGGCATGACGAGCGTGCTGTAGAGAACGGGAGTCCAGACATGCTGGGTTGTGTGATTCACGGTCAGGACGACCTGCGGGTCGACGAGTTGACGGTCCCGGAGCCCGGCCCCGGCCAGGCCCTGGTCGCCGTCCGCTACGGCGGCGTCTGCGGCTCCGACCTCCACTACTGGCGCCACGGCGGCGTCGGCGACTTCCGCCTCAAGGAACCGATGCTGCTCGGCCACGAGGTGGTCGGCACGGTCGTCTCCTACGGCTCCGGGGCCGCAGGTCCCGCCCCCGGTACGGCGGTTGCCGTGCACCCGGCCACGCCGTGCGGGGTCTGCCCCGAGTGCGTGGACGGCCGGCGCAATGTGTGCCGGGACACCGCGTACCTGGGCAGCGCGGCCCGCTTCCCGCACGTCCAGGGCGGATTCGCGGCCCAAGTCGTGGTCCCCGCCGAGCAGTTGAGGGTGATTCCGGCGGGTCTGGAGCTGCGCCGGGCCGCCCTCGCCGAACCGCTCTCCGTCGCCCTGCACGCCGTACGCCGCGCCGGGGACGTGACCGGACGCCATGTGCTGGTCACCGGCGCGGGCCCGATCGGCTGCCTGGTCGTCGCGGCGGCGAAGGCGGCGGGCGCGGCCCACGTGACGGTAACGGACCTGCTTCCGGCGGCACTTCGGTACGCCACCGCGGCCGGCGCCGACACCGTCGTACGGGCCGATGACCCGGACGACTCGGGGTGGCCGTCCGAAGTGGACGTCGCCATCGAGGCGTCCGGGGTGGCGGCCGGGCTCGACACCTGTCTGCGGCTCGTGCGGCGGGGCGGGGTCGTCGTGCAGCTCGGGATGCTGCCGCCGGGGCAGAGTCCCTTCGCGGGGAACCTGGTCGTCAGCCGGGAGATCGAGCTGCGCGGGGCGTTCCGCTTCGACGAGGAGTTCAACGACGCGCTCCAACTCCTCGCGGTGGAGCCCTCGTTCGACGCTCTGGTCAGTGCGGTGGTGCCGGTACGGGAGGCGGAGTCGGCGTTCGCGCTGGCGGCCGACCGGAGCCGGTCGTGCAAGGTGCTGCTGGACTTCGGGGGCTGAGCATGGCGACAGGCACGTCAGCCAGGCGCTTCAACTACGGCTTCCACAGCGGGTGTTCGCGCTTGGCCCAGTCCCTGCTGACCGAGCCCGTGCGCAGGCCCGCCCTGGCCTCCGGGTCGCCCAGCGCCATGCCGATGTGGCCGCCGAGGACGATGCCCATCGTCAGGGCGAGCCAGTCGTGGACGAAGGTCGCGCTGGTGCGCCACTGGATCGGGGTGAGGTGGGTGAACCACATCATCAGGCCGGTGCCGAGCATCACCAGGGTGGCGCCGGCGATCCAGTTGGCGTAGATCTTCTGGCCGGCGTTGAACTTGCCTGCCGGGCGCGCCGATCGGCGTTTGTCGCGCATCAGGGCGCCGCGCAGCCAGACCCGGTCGTGCGGGCCGAAGCGGTTGAGGAAGCCGAGGTTGACGCGGAAACCGCGGGAGACCAGGCCGATCACGACGGGTACGGGAAGCGCGAGTCCGGCGCACTCGTGGATACGGACGACCAGGTCACGGCGGCCGACCAGTTCGGCGAACGCCGGGATGTACAGGCAGGCCGCCGTGAACACGCAGACGCCCATCAGCAAGGCCGTCGTCCGGTGGACCCAGCGTTCGGTGCGGCCGAAGCGGCGGACGCGGGCCGACGGCTCCGTCCGCGGGGCGTGGGCTTCAGCTCGTAGGGTCATCGTCGCGTCCGTTCGACTTGCCGACCCAGGCGTCGACGTCGTAGCCCCGGTCCTCCCAGTAGCCGGGCTTCACATGCTCGGTGACGGTGATGCCGGAGAGCCACTTGGCGGACTTGTAGAAGTACATGGGGGCGACGTAGAGGCGGACCGGGCCGCCGTGGTCGTGGCTCAGGGGCTTGTCCTGCATGCGCAGCGCCACCAGGATGTCCGAACGCCGGGCCTGCTCGATCGTGAGGCTCTCCGTGTAGGCGCCGTCGAAGCAGCTGAAGCGCACCGCCCCGGCCTTGGCACGCACTCCCGCCGCGTCCAGGAGCCGGGACAGGCGCACCCCCTCGAAGGGGGTCCCGGGGACCCGCCAGCCGGTGACGCACTGGACGTCCTTGACCAGCCGGGTCTGCGGCAGCGCGCGCAGGTCGGCCAGGGTGTAGGACGCCGGCTTGTCGACCAGGCCGTCGACGGTCAGCCGGTAGTTCTCGGCGTTCTTGTTCGGGACGGACGCGGTGACCGAGTAGTAGCGGAAGCCGCCGCCGTTCGGGAGCAGTCCGGTCAGCCCGGTGGGGTCCTTGCCGGACACGGCACCGAGGAAGCCCTCCATGCCCTTCTGCAGCGCGGGCGCGGTGACGACACCGAGGGCGCCCAGGCCGAGAGTGCCCAGCAGGACCCGGCGGCCGAGCGGCCGGCCCTCCGCCTTCTCCGCACCCTCGGGCTCGGGTTGTTCAGGTTTCACGCAGCCATTCGAACACCCGCGACCCCGGCGCGGCCAGGGATAGCGGGTGCCCGTCAGACTTCCGTAACCACTTCTTACGTGCTTCTCAGAACCGACAGTTCAACGACAGGTTCGACGACCGGTTCGACGACAGGTCTCTACGCCGTCTCCCCCGCCGCCTTCTCCAGCTGGAACGCCTCGTTGCCGAGCCCGATGCGGGCGTGCGCCTCGGGGTTGCGGGAGCGCAGGAGCAGGCCCTGGGCCAGGCCGATGAGCAGGGCGAGGCCGATGATGCCGGGCAGGATCCAGCTCAGGGACGAGTCGGGGCCCGCGCCGACCAGGACGTCGAAGTCCTTGACCGTGTAGACGGCGATGACGACGAGCGCGATGCCGGACAGCGCGGAGGTGACCAGCCGCCAGGCCTGGGCGCGGGCGGAGCCGCGGCGGGCGAAGAAGACGATCACCGAGGCGGAGGCGGCGGCCATCAGCAGGATCACGCCGAGAGCGCCGATGTTGCCGAACCAGGTGAACAGGTGCAGGACCGGTTCGGTGGGGTCGCCGGTGGGCTTGTCGTCGGCGATCGCGAAGGCGATCACGATCACGGCGGACACGGCGGTCTGGAGCAGCGAGCCGGTGCCGGGGGCTCCGCTCGAACCCGTCGTACGGCCGAAGGCGTTCGGCAGCAGGCCCTCGCGGCCCATGGCGAAGGCGTAGCGGGCGACGACGTTGTGGAAGCTGAGCATCGCCGCGAACATGCCGGTGACGAACAGGATGTGCAGCACGTCGGTGAAGGTGCCGCCGAGGCGGGAGTCGGTGAGGTAGAAGAGCAGGCCGGCGCTCTGCTTCTGGGAGACGCCGACGATCTGCGAGGGCCCCGTCGCGACGGTGAGCGCCCAGCAGCTGAGCGCGAAGAACACGGCGACGCCGCCGACGGCGAGGAACATCACGCGCGGCACCAGGATGTGCGGGCGGCTGGTCTCCTCGGCGTACACCGGGGCCTGTTCGAAGCCGAGGAACGCGGCGATGCAGAAGCACAGGGCGGTGCCGACGCCGGCGCCGCTGAGGGTGTCCGGGTTGAAGGCGTGCAGGGACAGGCCCTCCTTGGCGGGGTCGGCGACGGCCGCGATGTCGAAGATGACGACGAGCGCGACCTCGATGATCAACAGGACGCCGAGCACGCGCGCGTTGACGTCGATCTTCAGCCAGCCGAGCGCGCCGACGGCGAGCACGGCCACCAACGCCGGTATCCACCAGGCGACTTGGAGGTCGGCGTAGGTGGAGAACAGTCCGGAGACCTCGAAGCCGAAGATGCCGTAGATGCCGACCTGGAGGGCGTTGTACGCGACGAGCGCCACCAGGGCCGCGGCCGCGCCGGCGGTGCCCCCGAGGCCGCGGGAGATGTACGCGTAGAAGGCGCCCGCGTTGTGGACGTGCCGGCTCATCTCGGCGTAGCCGACGCTGAAGAGGACGAGGACGACACCGAGGAGGACGAAGAGCAGCGGCTGCCCTTCGATCCCCATCACCGCGAATGTGGTGGGCATGACACCCGCGACCACCATGAGGGGCGCGGTCGCGGCGAGCACGGAGAGCAGCAGGCCCCCGGTGCCGAGGCGGTCGGCGCGCAGGGCGCGCTCCTGCCCCCTGAACGTGCTGATACCGCCGCCGTCCGAGGTGGCGCTGCTCGTACTGGAACTGCCCGTCGTCATGGCGGGAACGTCCTTTCGGGGGTCGCTACAGGGGCGTTGCTACGGATGCGTTTCATCGATACGACGGCGTTACGGCGTTACGACGTCCCGAGCGCGCTGTCGCGTGCGGCACGGAAGGCGGTGAGCGGGTCGCGGTCCGGGTAGGACCACGGGGCCGGGGTCGGGTGCTCCCCGATGCGGTGGAACAGGGCGGCGGCCTCGGCGCTCCGGCCCTCGCAACACTTCGCGTGGGCAAGGAAGTTGAGGTCGACCAGGCGGCGCGGGTGACCTTCGTGCTCCCACTCCAGCCACCAGTCGAAGGCGGCCTTCATGACCTGCCGGGCCCGGCGTCCGGCCCAGTGTCCGGAGGAGGCAGGGTCGGCGGGTTCCAGTCCGGCGGCGGCCAGCACGCGGTAGCGCTCGGCGTGCGCGACGACCGGCAGGATGGCGAGCGGGGAGTCGGCGGGGGCCTGTTCGGCGGCCCAGTAGGCGAAGTCGTAGACCTCGTGCAGCGGGTCGACACCCGCGTCGGCGCGGCGTTCCGCGAGCCGGGCCACCATCAGATGGTGGGCGTGATGGTGGTCGGGGTACCGGTGGCGGACCTCGTCGAAGAGCTGGAGCACGCCCTCGTCGGTGCCGAGGGTGTGCTCCAGGAGGAGCAGTCCGAGCCACGGCGTCGGATCGTCGGGCAGCCGGGCGGAGGCCGTACGACAGGCCTCGCGAGCACGGACCGGCTTCTCCTTGCCCACGAGCACACGCTGGACCATGGCCAGGGCGAGCAGGACGGAGGCGTCGCCGGACTCGGGTTCGGCGAGCAGCCAGTCGCGGGCCCAGGCGGCGGTGTAGGACTCCCGGGCGAGGACGGTGACCCGGTGGGCGCGGGCGTCCCAGTCGTCGCCCGTCTGGGCGAGCAGACCACGCGCCGCCTGCCAGCGGCCCTGGGCCAACGCGGCCCGCGCGGCGACGAGTTGGGCGTCGTCGAGCGCGGCGTCGAAGGCCTGGGAGGCGCGCTTGTGGCGGCGTCCGAGGGGTGGCGGGGGTGGGGACACCCGGGTATTCCTCACGATCCTCACGCGACGCTGCGGGACATCGGCCTGCCATCGGCCGATCACGCACAGCAAACCCTCCACCAATACTTCACGTCAAGTGCCGCACCACTGTTACACCTGTCAACTTCCGTTAAACCTGGGGCACTTGTGGCTCAATCCCCTACCCGGGACGGTACGCTGCCAACCGTTCGCGGGTCACCGGTGTGGCGTAGGCCATGGCGCTCGGGCGCGCGGCGGCGGACGATGGGAGCACGGTCCCGCCGCAGCCTCCGATCGTGCCCACGGTCGTCAGAGCATCGTGACCGGAGCAACCGCCCGCATCCGGGTACTCCCAGGGGCAAGCCGGGCCCTGGGGCGCTAGAGTCGCCCAAACGCATCCCGTAGCCCGGCCTGACGATCGAGGTACGCAGCGTGTCCCTTCTGGTTCTGATGCTCGCCGTGAGTGCGGCCTGTTGCCTCGGCTTCGGGTTCGTCCTCCAGCAGAACGTGGCCCAGCAGGCACCCCTGAGCGACTTCCTCTCCCCGAGACTGCTCCTGGACCTGATGCGGGTGCCGCGCTGGCTCGGCGGCATCGGCCTGATGATCGCGGGCATGGTGCTGGGTGCAATCGCGCTGGGCCACGGCGAGGTCTCCCTCGTGGAACCCCTCCTCGCGACGAACCTCCTCTTCGCCCTGGCCCTCTCCCGCAAGCAGACCCGACAGCCCCTGGGCCGTCAGGGCTGGGCGGGCCTCGCACTCCTCGCGGGCGGCGTCACGACGTTCATCGTCGCGGGCGAACCACGCAGCGGCACAGCGGTCACCGACCCGTTCCGCCACTGGCTGATCATCGGCGTCATGGTGGGCCTGGCCCTCCTCCTCACGACGTACGCCAAACGCTCCCGCCTCAGCTCGGGCCCGGTCCTCCTGGCCCTGGCGGCCGGCCTCCTCTACGGCGTCCAGGACGCGCTCACCCGGGTCAGCGGCCAGCGCTTCACCGAGGGCGGCCTCACCGAACTCCTCACGGGCTGGCAGCCGTACGGCGTGCTCGCGCTCGGCGTGACCGGTCTGATCCTCGTACAGAGCGCGTTCGAGACGGCCCCCCTACGGATGTCCCTGCCGGCTCTCACCGCGGCCCAACCACTAGCCGGGATCATCTGCGGCGTGGGCTTCCTGGGCGACCGTCTGCGCGCCGACACCGGGGCACTGGCCTGGGAGGCGGTGGGCCTCGCCGGAATCGTCGTAGGCATCCTGCTCCTCGGCATGCACCCGGCGATGCCCCGCGGCACCACAAAGCCGAAGCCCGCACCGGCCCTCCAGCCACACTGACCACCGGCCCCTGTTTGGATGGGGGCATGAACCCAGCTGACGAAATCCTCGACATCGTCGACGAACACGACCGGGTCATCAGCCAGTCCCCCCGCGGCGAGGCATACGCACAAGGCCTGCGCCACCGCGCGGTCTTCATCCAGGCCCGCGACGCACACGGCCGCGTCTTCGTCCACCGCCGCACCCCCACCAAACTCGTCTTCCCCTCCCTCTACGACATGTTCGTCGGCGGAGTGGTAGGCGCGGGCGAGTCCTACAACGACGCGGCGCTCCGCGAGGCGGAGGAGGAACTCGGCGTCTCCGGCCTGCCCCGCCCCACGTTCCTCTTCAAGTTCCTGTACGACGACGGCGCCGGGCAGACCTGGTGGTCGGCGGTGTACGAAGTGCGCTGCGAGCTGCCGGTCAGCCCGCAGGTGGAGGAGGTCGCGTGGCACGACTTCCTGGAGGAGACGGAGATCGAGCGGCGGCTGAACGACTGGGCATGGGTGCCGGACGGCGTTGCGGCCTACACCCGACTCAAGGCGCACCGGGAAGAAACGGCCGGATAGGGTCCTGCCCGTGATCGATTTTGCACGGAACGTCCGGCTGTGGTTCGCGCCCCAGGAGATCAGCGAGGAGGGCGCCACCCCCGACTACCGCTTCTCACTCGCCAACGAGCGCACCTTCCTGGCCTGGCTGCGCACCGCGCTGGCGCTGATCGGCGGGGGCTTCGCGGTGGACCAGTTCCTGCCACACCTCCGCTGGGCCTGGCGAGCCGGTCTCGCCCTCACGCTGCTCGCGGCGGGCGTCCTGTGCTCCCTCCGCGCGGTCAACCACTGGGTGCGCTGCGAACGGGCGATGCGCCGGGGCGAGGATCTGCCGGTATCCCGTTTCCCGGCACTGCTGAGCATCGCCGTGGCGATCGTGGCCGTGGCGATGGTCGTCGTGGTCCTGGCGGGCTGGGCCGGATGACCCGCCCCCCGACCCCGGACCGCGACCCGGGCCTCCAGCCCGAACGCACCCGCCTGGCCTGGCGCCGTACAACCCTGTCGAGCACGGTGGTAGCCGTCCTCGCGATGAAGGCCGCACTGCACGGCGGCGTCCAGATCGAGGGCGTCATCATCTGCGCCCTGTGCTGCGCCCTGTGGCTGGGCTTCCTCACCGCGGCCCACCACCGCATCCGCACCCTCGCCTCCGGCGGCATCCCCCCAGCCCTGGCCCCACGCCACGCCAGTGCGGCGGTGCTGTGCACGATGGCTGTGGCGGTGTGCGCGGCAGTGCTTGTGTATTGAGGGGTGCAGCGGGCGGGGTTCGTGCGCTGGGGCGTCAAGCCGAGCGGAACATGGATGGCACCCGTACCCGGAAGCCACCAGGCCGCATCACCCGAAGACTCCCGCGTCGAGACACCGCCCCCAGCGCTATCACCCTCGCCCAGCCTGGAATCGGCCGGCGGGGGATGGACCTCGCACCCGCACCCGCCAACGAAACGGGAGCGGGTCGTGGCGGTACGGCGCAGCCCGCCGCGTACCCGGCACCAACCCGTTCAACCGTGGTGACCAACAGAGGGGCCCCACCAGCGGCGGGCTCGCCGTACCGCCACGACCCCGACCCCACAACACACCTGCGGGCGAACACACACCGGATCACCCGATATGGGCGTTTCCCGTGGCGCCCTGTCCGACGTCATCGCCCGCACTTCCGAAGGTGAGCACCATGACCACCCTTCACCTGGAGCACTCCTCCCACACCCACCCCCATGCTCACGCTCACGGCCGGGAACGGCCTGGAACCACCGACGCGCAGCTCCCCGTCGCCCGGCGCGGGGAGCTGTCGGCATATCGTGGCCCCGATCACGTTTCGCTCTCCCACTGGACGACATACCGACCGGTCGGCATGATGAGCGGAGACCTGTTCGCCCGTTCGTAGGAGTGATGTATGAGCCCCGACCACCCGCCCGGACTCGATCTCGACCGGCTGCGCGGTCTGCTCGACCACGAGCGGCCCGGTCTGGTGAGCGGCGCCCTGTCCGGCCGGCTGATCGAGGGCGGACGGTCGAACCTCACCTACGGGATCACCGACTCCACCACGAAGTGGGTCGTACGGCGCCCCCCGCTCGGCCATGTGCTGGCCACCGCGCACGATATGAAGCGCGAGCACCGGGTGATCAGCGCCCTGCACCCGACGAACGTGCCGGTGCCGAAACCCATCCTCCTGTGCGAGGACGACGAGGTGCTCGGAGCCCCGTTCTACGTCATGGAGTTCGTCGAGGGCACCCCGTACCGCACGGCCGACGACCTCGTCCCGCTCGGCCCCGACCGCACCCGGGGCGCGGTGCTCGAACTGGTCGACACGCTCGTCGAGTTGCACGCGGTGGACCCCGCCGAGGTCGGCCTCGCGGACTTCGGCCGCCCCGAGGGTTTCCTGGACCGCCAACTCCGCCGCTGGGGCAAGCAGTTGGACGCCTCCCGCAACCGCGAGCTGGCAGGCGTCGAGGAGTTGCACGCGGCCCTCGGCCACCGCCTCCCCACCTCCCCCGCCCCGGCCGTCGTACACGGCGACTACCGCCTCGACAACGTCCTGATCGGCGAGGACGACAAGATCAAGGCGATCCTCGACTGGGAGATGTCCACCCTCGGCGACCCGCTCACCGACCTGGGCCTGCTGGTGATGTACAGCATCCCCCTGGACCTCCCCGACTCCCCCATTTCCACCACCGCTTCGGCCCCCGGGCACCCAACACCCGCCGAGCTGATCGAGCGGTACGCCACCCGCTCGGGACGCGACGTCTCGGCGGTCTCCTGGTACACGGCGTTCGCGGGGTTCAAGCTCGCCGTGATCCTGGAGGGCATCCACTACCGCTACACCCTGGGCCAGACGGTCGGCCGCGGCTTCGACCGCATCGGCGAGCTGGTTCCCGTCTTCATCGAGCACGGCCTGACCACCCTTCAGGAGGGCTGATCCACCATGGACTTCGCGTTCGACGCACACACCGAGGAACTGCGCGCCAAGCTCCTGGCCTTCATGGACGAGTACGTCTACCCGGCCGAGCCCGTCGCCGAGGAGCAGCGCGCCCAGCTCGCCTCACCCTGGGACACCCCTGCCGTCGTAGGGGAGTTGAAGGCCGAGGCCCGCAGGCAGGGGCTGTGGAACCTCTTCCTCCCGGACTCCCAGTACGGCGCCGGTCTGACCAACCTCCAGTACGCGCCCCTCGCCGAAATCACCGGCCGCTCCCCGCACTTGGCGCCCACCGCGCTGAACTGCGCGGCGCCGGACACCGGCAACATGGAAGTCCTCCACCAGTTCGGGGACGAGCAGCAGAAGAAGCAGTGGCTGGAGCCGCTGCTGGCCGGTGAGATCCGCTCGGCGTTCGCGATGACGGAGCCAGAGGTGGCCTCGTCCGACGCCACGAACATCACCACCCTCATCGAGCGGGACGGCGACGACTACGCCATCACGGGCCGCAAGTGGTACATCTCCGGGGCGATGAACCCGGACTGCAAGATCTTCATCGTGATGGGCAAGACGGACCCGGACGGCGCCGACATCCGCCGCCAGCAGTCCATGATCCTGGTCCCGCGCGACACCCCGGGCGTCACGGTCAAGCGCGCGATGCAGGTCTTCGGCTACGAGGACCACTCCCACGGCGGCCACGCCGAGGTCGTCTTCGACCACGCGCGCGTGCCGGCGGCGAACCTGATCGGCGAGGAGGGCGGCGGCTTCGCCATCGCCCAGGCGCGGCTCGGCCCGGGCCGCATCCACCACTGCATGCGGCTGATCGGCATGGCCGAGCGGGCCATCGAGCTGATGTGCCAACGCGCCGTCTCCCGCGTCGCGTTCGGCAAGGCACTGGCCCAACAGGGCGTCGTCCACAACTGGATCGCGGACGCGCGGGTCGCCGTCGAGCAACTGCGGCTGCTGGTCCTGAAGACGGCCTGGATGATGGACACGGTCGGCAACAAGGGTGCCCACGCGGAGATCCAGGCCATCAAGATCGCCACGCCCCGTACGGTCGTCGGCATCCTCGACCGCGCGATCCAGCTGCACGGCGCGGGCGGTGTGAGCCAGGACTTCCCGCTGGCCGAGCTGTACGCGAGCGCCCGCACCCTGATGCTGGCCGACGGCCCGGACGAGGTGCACCAACGGTCGCTGGCGCGCCGGGAGTTGAAGAAGTACCTGTAGGCACACGCGAGTACGGGGCCGGTGCGGGCGTCCCCCACGCCCGTACCGGCCCCGTGTCTCCCCCGTCCCCGCAGGCGGTCGCGGTCAGTTGCGGGTGCTCACCGGCACCGTCCAGTGCTGAAGGCACCGGTGGCCGCCGGACCTGAGGTCGCAGCCCTCGACGATGAACGAGTAGTCGCCGCTGGTGCGCTTCTGGACCCACATCCCGCCCGTGTTCCCACCGCGGAGTTCGCGCTGGGTACCGCCCGCGTCGGCGGCACTCGTGTAGCGGACCAGGAAGACGCTGTAGCTGTACGGGTCCGTGGGGCCCCAGTTGAAGAACGCGTAGCCGTTGCGCTCCCAGGCCGCGACCACCATCCGGTGGCCCTGGTCGGGCGACCAGGCGATCTCGCCGTTCTCGAAGCGCTGCCGCTCGGCGCCGTTCGCCAGCCGCTTGTTCGCGCCGATCGGGCAGCCCAACATGCCGTTCTGGCCGCCCAGTCGGTTCCACCGCTCGTAGATGAACTGGTTGGGGATCGCATAGTTGGGCCGGCACGCGGCCCGCGCGGGCGACTCGGCCACGGTGGCGTGCGCCGCGGCCGGAATGGCGGCCGTCCCGCCGAGAGCGAGCAGGGAGCCCAGGACAACGCCCGTCAGGCGCCGCTTCGTTGACAGCATGGTGTTTCCCCCGTTGGTTCCTGCGTTGGTTCCTGTCGATCGGCCCGGCGGTGCGCCCGCCGTTCCGCTGCTACGAGCATCACGTCGACGGGTGCCGGGAGTTGAGAGGAAGCCCCCGGGCAACACCGGGGACTTCTCCCGGGTGGACCGGGAAGCGTTCCCGGGACACCCGGGCGCCGCGCCCCCACGATGGGACCCATGGACGACCGCGACGGGCGCACCCGGCGACGCACGGCGACGGCGTACGCGCTGCTGGGGCTGGCGGCACTCCAAGTGACCGTCGGGGCGGTCGCGTTGGCGGCGGCCGGGGTCTCCGCCGCGGACGTGATCCGCTACGACATGGTCGTCGACCTCGCGGTCGGCCTCGCCTACCCGGTGTGCGGCACGGTCATCGCGCTGCACCGCCCGCGCAATCCCATCGGCTGGCTGCTGATCGCGTACGGGCTGGGTCACGCGTTCACCGGGATGTCGATCGGGCTGGCCGTCGAGGGGCTACGGCTGGGCTGGTCCCCGGAGTTGCTGCACGCGCTCACGACCGTCGGCCGCCACACCTGGATCCTCGGCAGTTCCACGGCGTTCGTGCTCGTGTTCTTCCTGTTCCCCGACGGCCGGCTGCCCGACCGACGCTGGCGCTGGGCCCTGGTCGCCCAACTCCTGTCCTCCCCGCTCGACTTCGCGATCTGGGCGCGGGACGACTGGGGGCTGTTCCGCGGCACACCGGCCCAGCCGTCGTACCTCCCGGTGCCGGACGGCTGGATGCCCGCCCTGCGGGACATCGAGACGGCCAAGGCCTGCCTGGTGCTGGTCGCGGTGTTCGCGGTCATGGCCGTGCGCTACCGGCGCGGCGGCGAACAGGACCGCCGCCGACTCCTGTGGCTGATCGCCGGGATGCTGCCGCTGGCGTTGAGCGTGGCCCTGCAGATCCTGGGCTTCCCGGCGGTCTACACGTCGTGCTGCACCCTGTTCCTGCCGACCGCCATCATGATCGCCGTGGTCCGCGAGGAGTTGCTCGACATCCGCCTCGTCGTCTCCCGCAGCCTCCTCTACGGCGCGCTCACGGTCGGTGTGGCCATCACCTACGTCGGTCTCGTCACGTCCGTCCAGGCCCTCCTCAACCCCGACCCCGCGCTGCTCGGACCGGCGCTGATCGCCGTCACCCTCGCCCTCGGCTTCGAACCCGCCCGCCGCCTGCTCCAACGCATGGTCGACAACGCCCTGTACGGCGACCGGCACGACCCGGTGCGCGCGGTCTCCCGCATCGGCGAACGGCTGGCCGGCACCGGCGTCGGCGCGGTCCCGGAGGCCGTCGGCGAGGCACTGCGACTGCCGTACGTGTGTGTGGAGTCGAAGTCCGGGGTGACGGACGGAAGTTGGGGCGAACAGGGGGAACGCATCCACGCCATACCGCTCGACTACGACGGCCGCACGGTCGGCGCGCTGGTGATCGGCCTGCGCCCCGGCGAACAGCAGCCCGCCACCCCGGACTTGGCCGTCCTGGAACTCCTCGCCGTACCCCTGGCCGCCGCACTCCACGCGACCGACCTCACCCGCCAACTCCAGCACTCCCGCGAACGGATCGTCGCCGCACGCGAGGAGGAACGCCGCCGGATCCGCCGCGACCTGCACGACGGACTCGGACCCACCCTCGCCGGAGCCGCCTTCCAAGCGGACGCCGTACGCAATCTGTTGGCCTTCGATCCGGACCGGGCGGCGGCGCTGCTCACCGAGTTGCGGTCCGAGGTCGGGGGCGCGGTCGCGGAGGTGCGCCGGCTGGTGGACGGTCTACGGCCGCCGGATCTGGACCAGTTGGGGCTGCTGGGCGCGTTGCGGGAGCGTGCGGTACGGCTGTCCTGGCGGGCGGACGGCACCCCGATCGACGTACGGGTCCGGGCGCCGGAGCGGCTGCCCGCGCTGCCCGCCGCCGTCGAGGTGGCCGCGTACCGCATCGCGATCGAGGCGCTGACCAACGCGGCCCGGCATGCCCGGGCCTCCCACGTGGACCTGCACATCGAGATCGGCGAGGGGCTGCGCCTGGAGGTGTGCGACGACGGTTCGCCGGTGGACGAGGAGACCGCGTGGACACCGGGTGTGGGCATCACGTCGATGCAGGAGCGCGCGGCGGAACTGGGCGGCCGGTGTGTGGCGGGGCAGGGCCGGGTGGTGGCGACGCTGCCGTTGGGAGAGGCGATGTGATGGGGCTGGAACCTGGGGGTGAGGACGACGGGGACGCGCTGCGGGTCGTACTCGCCGACGATCATCCGGTGGTCCGTACCGGGTTGGCCGCGCTCCTGGAGTCCGTGCGGGACGGCACCCCGCGCGTGCGGGTCGTCGGGGTGGCCGCGAGCGGGCGGGAGGCGGTACGGGCGGCGGTGACCCTGCGCCCGCAGGTGGTGGTGATGGACATCCGGATGCCCGACCTCAACGGCATCGAGGCGACCCGGGAGATCGGCCGGGTGGCACCCCGGGTGGCCGTGCTGATGCTCACCATGGTCGAGGAGGACGACTCGGTGTTCGCCGCGATGCGGGCGGGCGCCCTGGGTTATGTCCTCAAGGGCGCGGGCCAGGACGAGATCGTCCGGGCGATCCGGGCGGTGGCCGCGGGCGAGGCCATCTTCGGTCCCGGTGTCGCGAGGCGGGTGCTCGGACACCTGAGCAGGCCCCCGGACCGGCCCGATCCGTGCCCGGCGCTCACCCCGCGCGAACGGGACGTCCTCGCCCTGATCGCCGACGGGAAGCCCAACTCGACGGTGGCCACCCGCCTGGGGCTGTCCCCGAAGACGGTCAGCAACCACATGTCCGCGGTCCTGGCCAAGCTGGGAGTCACCGACCGCGCGCAGGCGGCGGCCTGGGCCCGGGAGGCGGGGCTCATCCACCCACCGGACGCGTGAGGACGTATCAGGGGCGCAGCGCCCGCATCAGCAGGTCCGCCAGGTGGTCGGCGACCTCCTGGGGCGTGAGGGGGCCGCCTGGGCGGTACCAGGTCGACAGGTGGTGGACCGAGCCGAAGTGGTAGTCGACGACGAGGTCGGCCGGGGTCGCCGTGGAGAAGACGCCCGCGCGCTGGCCCTCCTCGACGAGCCCGCGGAAACGCTCGTGGTAGCGCCGGCGCTCGGCGCGCACCTGCTTGTTCTTCTCCGGGCTCAGGTGGTGCATGGACCGGAAGAAGATCGACGCGTCGTCGAGGTTGTCGATCGTCGTCACGACGACGTCCGCGGCGGCGGCGCGCAGCCGTTTCTCGATCGGCTCGTCGGCGGTCGCGAACACCTCCAGGCGTTCCTGCTGGACGCGCAGCACGCGCGCGTACACCTCGTGCAGGAGGTCGTCCTTGGAGCCGAAGTAGTGGTACAGCGCCCCCTTGGTGACGCCCGCGGCCTCGACGATCTCCTGCACCGAGGTGCGGTCGTAGCCCTGCTCGGCGAACAGCCTGGTGGCGGCGGCGAGGAGCCGCTGCGGGACAGGGGCCCCGTCTCCGTCGGTCGTCCTGGGCACTGCCGCCACCTGCCTTTTCTGACTGTTCACTCGCTGTCGTGCGACCGGGAACGCAGTTCCCGCCGGAGGATCTTCCCACTTGCCGTCTTCGGCAGGTCGGGCAGGATCTCCACCTGGCGCGGATATTTGTAGGCGGCCAGTCTCTCCTTGCAGTACACCGCGAATTCATCGGGGTCGGTTTCGGCGCCCGGACGGAGGCTGATGTACGCCTTCACGGTCTCGCCCCGGTACCCGTCGGGGACGCCGACGACGGCCGCCTCGCGCACCGCCGGGTGGGTGTACAGCACGTCCTCGACCTCGCGCGGCCACACCTTGAAGCCGGACGCGTTGATCATGTCCTTCTTGCGGTCGACGACGTACAGCCAGCCCTGCGGGTCCATGAACCCGATGTCACCGGTGCGCAGCTCGCCGTCCGGGAAGGTCTCGGCGGTGGCCTCGGGCCGCCGCCAGTACCCGGGCACGACCTGCGGCCCGCGGACGACGATCTCGCCCTGCTCCCCGAAGGGCACCTCTTCGCCCAGGTCGTCGACGATCCGTACGACGGTGTCGGGCCCCGGTACGCCCACCGCCAGCGTCCCGGACGCCGGGTCGACGGGCGCCTCCAGGTCGGGCGGTACGGAGGCGCAGGGCGCGGTGCACTCGGTGAGGCCGTAGCCGTTGCGGATGTACGGCCCGAAGCCGGCCCGGAACTTCTCCACCAGGGCGGGGGGCACCGGGGCGCCACCGGAGGAGATGTTCCGGAAGGACGCGAAGTGGTCCGGGGTGACGGCCGGGTGCGCGGCGAGCGCCATGAAGGCGGTGGACGGCCCGACCGTGTAGTGCGGCTTGTGCTCGGCGAACGCGTCGAGCACGACCCCGCCCTCGAACCGGTACACCAGCACCAGCGAGCCCCCGCTGACGAGCGAGGCGCCCAGCTGGCACACCATCCCGGTGATGTGGAACAGCGGCGCCATCGCGAAGTAGACGGGCGCGTCCGGCAGCCCGAGCCCGGTCCGCTGCCGTTCGGCGTTGTACAGGATGTTGGCATGGGTGTTGGTGGCACCCTTCGGGGCACCGCTCGTCCCCGAGGTGTAACTGATCAACGCGATGTCCGCAGGCGCCGGTTCACGCCCGTCGGGCGCCTTGTGCCCCGCCTTCGCGACGGCCACCAGGTCCTCGGCGTCGGCGGCCTGCGGGAGCCGCTCGAAGGTGAGCACGCGCGCGTCGTTGCGAGTCTGGAAATCCAACTCGCACGCGGTGAGCACGATCCGCACGGGAGACCCGCTCTTCTCAACCGCCGTGGCCGTCTCGCGCAGATACGACTCCCAGGCCCGGTCGGTACAGATCAGCGCGGCCACCTCACCGTCCCGTAGGACATGGGTGACCTCCCCCGACTTGTACATCGGGTTGACGGGCACGACGATCGCGCCCGCCTTCCAGGCGCCGAGCAGCGCGATCACGAAGTGCGGCGAGTTCTGCAGCAGCACGGCGACCCGGTCACCCTGCTCAAGCCCCCGCGCCGCCAGATACCCGGCGACGGAGTCACTCAGCTCGTCGACCTCGCGATAACTGAGCCGCCCGTCGAAATAGGTGAGGAAGGTCCGGTCAGGAGTCTCACCGACCACCCGACGCAAGGCGTGCACCAGGGAGTCATCCGGACTGATCGGCCCACGCTGGGCCTCGTTGAGCAGCCCCACCCACGGCTTGGCGGCATACAGGGAGTCGCTCACGCTCCGGCCTCCCACTTCTGCTGGATGTGGTTCATGGTGGTCAGCCAGCGATCGGGTTCGGCGGCCCTGGCCTGGTAGTAACCCGCGACCTCAGGATGCGGCAGGATCAGGAACCGCTCCTCCTCGATCCCCTTCATCAGAGCATCGGCGACGGCCTCGGGCTCAATGGCCGTCGGCTGAAGCACCAGGTCACCCGCGCTGCCGGTGGCAGCCAGCATGTCGGTACGCACACCTTGCGGACAGATCGCGTGGACCTTGATCCCCCGGTGCCGGTACGTCAGCGACAGCCACTCGGCGAAGGCGTACGCGCCGTGCTTGGTGACGCTGTAGGGCGCGGCCCCGATCATGGTGAGCAGCCCGGCCGCCGACACGGTGGACACGAACCGCCCGTCACCCCGCTCCAGCCACCCCGGGATCAACGCCTCGGCGGCCCGCACATGAGCCATGACGTTCACGTCCCAGGCCAGCGCCCAGACACCCTCCCCGGCCGCTTCCGACCCACCGGAGCCGACCCCGGCGTTGGCGCAGTAGATGTCGACGCTCCCGCCAAGGGCGTCCCGGGTTTCCCCCACAACAGCGGAGGCATCCCCGGGCACGGCGACGGCCCCGATCTCATCGGCGACGGCTTTCGCACGGTCGGCATCAAGGTCGTTCACCACCACCCGGGCCCCTCCGGCAGCGAACCGCCGCGCAAGCGCGGCCCCGATGCCACCCCCAGCCCCCGTGACAACTACCCCGGCACCCTGAACGGCTTCCACCATCGGTCTCCTTCGACTGCGGCTCCACTGCCCAGCCAGACTAACCGGTCGGTATGTAACACCGGAAGGGCGGATTGCCCTTAAGGGGCGCGAGGAACGGCGCGAGCAACCACAACCGAGTCGCACCCTACGAACTACCTGCGGCAGCCCATACCGTGCCGACATGCCCCTCACCAGAAGAACTCTCCTGGCAGCAACCCCGGCGGCAACCCTCACCCCCGCAACCACCAAGCCCCGCACCCTACGCACCGGCTTCGAACAACTAACCGCAAACGACTACACCCAGCTCAACGGCCAACGAATCGGCATCGTCACCAACCCCACCGGCATCACAAGAGACGCCCACCACATCGTCGACGTGATGCACGCCAGCTCCCACGTGAACCTCACCGCGGTCTTCGGCCCAGAGCACGGCTTCAGAGGCACCGCCCAAGCAGGCGGCTCCGAGGGCCGCTACACCGATCCGGCAACCAAACTCCCGGTCTACGACACGTACTTGAAGAGCGGCCAACCACTCGCCGACATCTTCAGAACCGCCGCCGTGGACACCATCGTCTTCGACATCCAGGACGTAGGCGCCCGCTTCTACACCTACATCTGGACCCTCTACGACTGCATGGAGGCGGCCCAGCTGGCCGGCAAACGCTTCGTAGTCCTCGACCGCCCCAACCCGGTGACCGGAAGATCGACCCAAGGCCCGGTCCTGCACAAGGAGTTCGCGACCTTCGTCGGCCGCCAGCCGATCGCCCAGGCACACGGCATGACCGTCGCCGAGCTGGCCCGGCTGTTCAACGGGGAGTTCCTGACCACGCCCGTCCCCCTGGAGACCGTACTGATGACGGGCTGGAGGCGTTCGGAGTTCTACGACGCCTGGTCGCTTCCCTGGGTGCCACCGAGCCCCAACATGCCGACACCGGACACCGCGCTCGTGTACTCGGGGACATGTCTCTTCGAGGGCACGAACCTGTTCGAGGGCCGCGGCACCACCCGCCCCTTCGAACTGCTCGGCGCGGAGGGCATCGACGGACGCTGGGCCGCCGAGGCGAATCAACTCGCCCTGCCCGGCGTGCACTTCAGGGAGGCCTACTTCGCGCCCACCTTCTCCAAGTTCGCGGGCAAGACCGTCGGCGGAGTCCAGATCCACATCCACGACCGGGCCGCGTACGACCCCGTGCGCACCGGCATCGCGCTGCTGGTGACCGCCAAGAAGGTCTGGAGCGGGTTCAGTTGGCGTTCCGACAACTGGATCGACAAGCTCACGGGGTCCTCCCGGGTGCGGACGGCGATCGACGCGGGGGCGGATACCGACGAGGTGGTGGCGGGCTGGCAGGCGGAGTTGAAGGCCTTCCGGCGGGTTCGAACTGAATACCTCCTCTACAAGTGAGTCGTGACGTATGGCCAATCTTCACCGGTAGCGGGACGATGCGCCCACATCGCACCACTACGGGGGACAAGGGGGCCTGTCATGGCGGATCCGGCGATGAGTGTGAGTCCCTACTGGGAGTTGACCTTCGACGCCGACGGGGACGTCGACCAGGGAGAACGCGACCGGCTGCTGAGCGAGGTGCGGCAGCGCGGGGTCGGCGACCTGATCGTCTTCTCGCACGGGTGGAACAACCAACGCGCCGGCGCGACCCGGCTCTACAGCCGCTTCTTCGCCCCGATTCCGCACCTCGCGCCGAAGGCCAGGATCGGGTACGTAGGCGTGATCTGGCCATCCATGGAGTTCCCGGACCAGCCGATTCCGGATTTCCCCCCATCACCGGCGGCCGCACCCGAGTCGACGCGGCCCGCACTCGACGCCGACACCCGGCACGCGCTCCTCGACGCCTTCCCCGGCAAGGCGCCGGTGATCGACCAGATCGCCCGCTTGCTGGACCAACAGCCGCCACAGGACGCCGAGTTGGAGGAGTACGGGCGGCTGGTGCGGACGCTGGTGGAGGTGGTGCCGCCGGGGCCGCAGGCCTTGTTCGGTGCGGACACGCTGGCGGAGGGGGTGCCGCAGTCCGAGCCGCGGATGTTCGCGGTCGGCCGCACAGCCGAGGTGTGCGAGCAGTTCGCGCAGGCGCTGGCCCACCTCGCGGCCCCTCAATCCCCGGGCGCCGTAACGGAGTTCGCGCTGCCCAACCCGTGGAAAGGGGCGCGGGAGCTGCTGCGGCAGGCGGCGTACTACGCGATGAAGAGACGCGCGGGCACGGTCGGTGAGCGCGGTCTCGGCCCGGCGATCGGACGGCTCGCGGCGGTGGCACCGGAGGTGCGGGTGCATCTCGTGGGGCACAGTTTCGGCGGGCGCCTGGTGTCGTTCGCGCTACGGGGTCTGCCCGAGGGAGTGCACTCGGTCAAGTCCGTGACGTTGCTCCAAGGGGCCTTCTCCCACTACGCGTTCGCGTCCCGGCTGCCGGACGACCCGCGGACCGGGGGTGTCCTGCAGGGCCAGCAGAACCGTGTCGACGGACCCCTCGTGTGCTGCTACTCGCACTGCGACTCGGCGCTCGGCACGATCTATCCGCTGGCCTCGCGGATGGCGGACGACGACTGCTCGTTCGCCGCCGTCGACATCGTCCGGGTGCTGGGCGACAAGTGGGGCGCGATGGGCCACGACGGGGTGCGGGCGGTGCCGGGCACCCGTTCGCTGGCCCTCGCCGAGGCCCTCAACTCACCGCTTCCCGCGGCGGGTTGTGTGAACGTCGACGCCTGTGCGGTGGTGTGTCACGGCGAGCCGCCGACCGGGGCGCACGGCGACATCGTGCACCCCGAACTCGCGCGGGTGGTGCTGGCGGCGGGCCGGATCGGCCGGCCCGCCGCCGCTCAGGCGTCACCGGTGTGACGTGTACTCCACCACTTGCTGGAAGGTGGGCCGGTTCTGCCAGCTGATGTTGTAGTGCTTGATGCCGCCGAGCGTCCGCTGGACGATCGAGTCGGCACACCACTGGTCGCCCGCCGAGCACAGGGAGTCCCCGGGGTAGACCGTGGCCGCGGTGGCGCCGGCCGCCGTCTTCAGGGTGCTGATCAGGATGTCCCGGCAGGCGCTGAGGCTGCCGCCCCCGCAGTACTGCTGGGCCAGCGGACCGGACACGGTCTGCCCGAGCACCGACCGGAGGTCCTTGTCGACGTAGCTCCACCAGCCGTACTGGAAGGAGCTTCCGGCATGCGACCCGGTCGGGCCGTGGGCGGCCGACGGGGTCTCGTCGATGTACAGGTTGTTGGTGAGCGCGGTGTAGAGGGTGTCACCGAGGCCGGGCTGGAACTCGGCCTTCACCAGTGCGGGCCACCAGGCGTCCAGGATCCGGATGGCGTCGGCGTTGGCGTAGGTCTTGGAGCCTGCCGAGGTCTCGGTGCGTTTGCCGCCGGCGGTGAGCCAGGTCTGCAGCTTGGTGACGGCCGCGGCGGCGGTGGAGTCGGTGACCGCACTGCTGTTGATCACCTTCAGCATGTCGGGCAGGACGTCCTCGGCGCGCAGGTCGGTGAGGGAGGCGTCGGACATCGCCTTCACCAGCGAGGATCTGGTGACCCCGCCGGCCGCGACGAGTTTCTTCACCCGGTCGTCGAGGAGATTGCCGCGATGGACGGACCCGTCGCCCCAGCTCGCGGTTGTGTAGTTGAGTGCCTGTTTGTTGTTCCAGGAGATGTAGTAGTCCTGGTCGATGGAGTTGGGGTGCGCGGAGGCCGGGGTGTAGTCGGAGGTGTTGGTGGTGGGGTTCCAGTTCTGCCACTCGTAGGCGGCCTGGCCCCAGACCGGGAACTCGGCGTCGACACCGCTGGCCCGCACCGGGTTGTTGCCGCTGTTGTAGTACGCGGTGTGCGAGGAGTCGGCGTAGAACCAGTTGAACGTGAAGTTGATGTGCTGCGCGGCGCTCTGGAAGGTCTGCGGACTCTTCACGTAGTCCGGGTCGTTGAGCATCTGGAAGCCGATGATCGAGTCGGCCTCGTGCATGTAGGAGGAGCGCAGGGTGGTGTAGGCGACCTTCTTCCCGCCGACGGTCGCCCGGTACTCGACGGGTCCGTACTCGGTCTTCCAGACCCGCATGGTGTACGACCCCGCGGCGGTGGAGTCGGCCGTGGTGGGCGCCCAGGAGTTCTTCTGCTCGATCTCCTCCATCGGCGTGCAGGTGCCGTGGAAGAGGTAGTGGTAGTCGTCCTGGCAGAGTTCGACGGCGTATGTGTCGATGATGTCCTGGCCGGAGGTCGTGGCGGACCACGAGTAGTCCTGGCCGCGGCCGAGTTCGACGTACATGCTCAGGCCCGCGAAGGAGGCGCCGCGGGCGCTGATGCCCGGGCCCTGGATCTCCTGGAGCATGAGCAACTGCGGTGCGAAGTAGCCTGTCTGGGGTCCGAAGACGGCGATCGGGTGGCCGCTCGCGGTGTATTTGCCGCTCACCACAAGGGCGTTGGACATCCCGCGCTTGGCGGAGCTGAGGGCGGTCGCGGTCGCCGCGGCGGAGGCGGCGGAGGCGCTCTGGTTGGCGCCGGTGCCGGTGGCGTCGTAGATGAGTGGTTCGGTCGTCACCGAACCGGCGTCCGGGAGCGCCTCGCCCTGGGCGGTGGTGGGCTTGGTGCCGTACGGGAAGCTCTCGCCGTTGTGGACGGTGAGCGCGGCCTCGGGGTCGTTGCGTTCGCGGAAGGACTCCCAGACCTTGGTGCCCTGCTCCACGCCGTACTTCTCCTGGGCGGCCAGCAGGGAGAGGGCGTTGTTGACCTCGCCGCCGCCGCCGGAGCCGAAGAGCGTGCCGATGACGGAGGCCAGCGCGACCAGGTCGGTGATCTTGAAGTGGTCGATCGTGCCGGCGTTGGTGATCGAGTCCTTGTGGCCGGTGAGGACGTACTCGCCGGGGAAGTAACGGCCGCTGTCCGAGGCGTCGATGTAGGCGTTGATGCCGGCCAGATAGGCGTTGGCGTCGTCGAGTGCCTGCTGGCCGCGGGTGCCGTTGTTGGCGACGGCGTTGTCGATCTGGGACTGCAACTCGGCCTCGGTGTACGGGGCGTTGCGGTAGAACTCCTGCTCAAGTCCCTGGTTGGAGGCCGCGCCGCCCGCGAAGGTGGTCAGCTGGCCGCGTCCGACGTGCCGGAAGACGTCCATCAGCCACAGCCGGTCCTCGGCCGCCGCGTAGCCGGCGCCGTACTCGGTGCCGTAGCGCGTGGTGCCTGTGATGTGCGGCACACCGGTCGCCTTGTCGCGGACGATCGTCACGTCGGTGCGGCCGCTGGGGTTCTCGGTCGAGGCGACGTTGGCGGCGGGGACCCCGAACGACGCGTCGTTGAAGAAGGTGTTGATCTTCGCGTCGGTCAGTGTGGAAGCGCCCGTGGCCAGGTTGGCATAGGGGCCGAGCTGGTCTTCGGCATGGCTGGGCTGGGTGCCGAAGACCTGGTTGAGAAGGATCTGGGCGAGGGTGGCGTTGCCGTTCTCGCCGGCCGGGAGGATGTCCGAGCACTGGCCGCCGCAGTAGTCGTTCGAGGCGGTCGCCGCCGCTGCCGTCCCCTGGGCAAGGGGAGACAAAAGGGCGGCAATGAGGGCGCATACGGATGCGGCCTTCAGGAACCCGGGGAATCCGCCGGGAGTTCTCAGTCTGTCGAGCAAGTTACGCGGGGTGCGCCGTGGCATCGCAGCTCCTACCGACCGGGGGTGGTGCGGGACGTTACCGCCGGTATCCCCGAGATTGAAGATGAACATGCGTCAAGTTTTGGATCCGGGCAAGCGGCTTATGGGGGTCATCGGAAATCGGATGGAGCCAAATCGCTTGTCGATACGTCTATTCGGCGACGTCCGTTCGACGACGCCGAGGTGACCGAAGTACAGGTGCAGGTGTGACGGAGGTGCAGGGCGATGGCCGGTTTCCGGAGTCTGGCGAGACAGGTGCGAGACCCTCGGTGCGATCTGGCGCTACGGCGCTACTCGCTGCGCAAGTGCCTTGAACGGTTCGCCCCTTATGGGCACAGGGCGACCTGGGACCACTTGAGCTCCCGGGCCGGGTTCGGACCCGAGGACCGCTCCCCCGACCCGGCGCGGCTCGTGGCCGCACTGGACGAGCTGGAGGAAGCGCGCAAGGTCTGGCTCGCCTACGAGGCAGGGTTCGCCGAACGCCGCAAGAAGGAGAAGCACGACGGGCTCCGCCGCCCGGGCACCGTGGACGACTGGCACCGGCTGACCTGGGGCGGCTTCGGTGTCGCCTGGTGCGACGACCCACGACTCCACCCCCATGAACCACTGGCCGAGGTGCTGCGACGGCTGATCGCCGCCCTGGAGCGCGAACCGGGTTCCGTGTGCCCGGTGTGCGCCGGGGAGCGCCTCCTGTGGAAGTACGACCTGGCCCACGAACCCTCCTCGGGCCCGGTCTGCACGGACTGCGGCATCGTCGTGCCGCGTCCGGTGCTCACGCCCGAGGCCCTGGCCTACGCCAGGCGCGGACGGCTGCTCATGTCCGCCTGAACCGGGGCGATCGAGGAAGGGCGCCAGGGGTGCGCCGGGGATGCCGCACCCCTTTTCTGACCCAGCCGGTTTGCGCTTGCCGGTGCAACGGCGGAGGCTGCCGACGGCGTTCCGTCGACAGCCCCCGAGTGGCGCGCCGCAGGCGTCAGCTGGCCTTCCAGACGTCGGAGAAGCTGCCGCCGGAGATCGAGCCCGGCTGGGCCCGTACGGCCGAGCCGCTGCTCTTCGTCATGACGATCTCGTTCGGCGAGTAGGTGTCGAGGTTGCTGCCGTTGGCCTTGGCGCCGGTGAAGTTCACGGTGCCGAAGTCGGCGAGGCTCGCGACCGAGCCGCCGACCTCCGGGGCTTCGGCGATGACCTCGGCCGAGGCGTTCTTGAAGCCGGAGGAGCCCGCGTGCGTGGTCGTCTTCGTCCAGCCCTCGGTGGAGTCGGCGAGGGTCATGGTGAAGGTGGAACCGGTGTAGGTCACCGTCGCGGTGAACTTGTCGCCGCCCTTCACGGTGACGCCGGAGTACGCGCTCTCGGAGGCGGGCAGCACCTCCCACCAGGCGCCGTAGGTGGCCTTGCCGCCGATGCAGTCGGCTTCCGTACCGGTCTGCTCCAGCGCGGAGTTGCTGTACCCGTCGAGGCCGACCCAGAAGGAGGAGTACGTGGTGGCCGAGGAGCAGCTGACGCTCGGCTGGGTCCAGGACGAGGTGACCGAGGTGTACGCGCCGGTCGAGCCGGTGGCCGCGTAGCCGGACCAGTTGGTGGACGAGACGGTGGCGTTGACCTTGCCGGGCTTCGCGAGCCCGTGCAGCGTGTGACTCTCGTGGCTCGCTATGGCCTGGGTGAGCTGGGCCGGAGTGTGCGTGGCGGCGCTCGGTGCGGCGGCGAGCGCGGGGGTGGCGAGGGCGGCGGTGAGGGCGGCGGCGGTGACGAGAACGAACCCGGCGGAAGATCTCGCGGACATGACTCTCCGTCATTCGAGGGGTGGGGGGGCTGCCGTGACGGCAGTGCACAGCAGCTTCCGCGAGGCTTCATGGGCATGGCAAGACAGACAAGTTCCTTCAGTCTTGCGGGAATTGGCGCCGCAACACCCGGGAAATCTCACAGGTTCGTTCAAGGTTGATCAATCACCGGGCAAGACTGACCAAACTTCAGGGCAACGCTCTTCCGCCCCACGAGTCCCCTGACTTGAGCTGGAGGACGTGACTTCCAGACCGGGGTACGTGCCGCCTGCCAGACCGGAGTACGCGCCGCCTCCAAGACCGGAGGACGCGCCCTCGGGACCCGAGAGCGCGGAGTCCGGGACCGGGGCGATGCCGTTCCACGAGGCGTTGCGGGCGGCCATCGCGGCCAGCGGTCTCAGCCTGGACCGGCTCCAGGACCGGCTGCTGCGGCGCGGCACCCCGGTGGCGTCGGCGACGCTCAGCTCCTGGCAGTCCGGCCGCTACCAGCCCGAACGGCAACGGTCGTTGGCGGCACTCGCCGTACTGGAGGACGTCCTACGGCTGCCGCCCGGAGCGCTGACCGGACTGCTGGGCCCGCCCCGGCCCCGCGGCCGCTGGCTGCCGCCGGACGGCGACCACCCCGATCTCGCCCGGGCCTGGTCGGACCACCACGACCTCACCGCCGCCCTCGCCGCGCTCGACACCCGCTGGGACGACAGCCTGACCCGGCTCAGCTGCCACAACCGGGTGGACGTGGACGCCGACCGCCGCGTCCGCTCGATGACCAGCCGGCGCCTGCTGCGCGCCGAGGCGGACGGCGCGGACCGCTGGATCGCCCTGTACCGCCTGGACGCGCCCGGCCCGTTGCCGTACTTCCGCGTGGCGGCACCGGCCCGGCTCGGCACGTTCGTCGAACTCCCCGAAGAGGGGCTGGTGGCGGCCGAGTTGCTCTTCGACAGCCCCTTGGCGCGCGGCGAGACCGTGATCGTCGACTACACGGTCGAGCACCGCGATCCGCGCCCGTACTCCCAGCGTGCCGAGACCACGATCCACGTCCCGATGCGCGAACACCTCCTGGAGGTCCGCTTCGCGAAGGAGTGTCTGCCGCGCACGTGTTACTCGTTCCGCACGAACGGCCTCGACCCCCGTCCCCGCGCCGGGCGACCACGCGAACAACGGCTCCGCGTGGACGCGTCGGGGTCGGTGCACGCGGTGGCGCTGGGGGCGGGGCCCTGCCGGGTCGGGATCCGGTGGGTGTGGGGATGAGGGAGGGGCTGGGACGAGGGGCTGGTTGTCAGTGGCGGATGGCACCATCGAGGCATGGTGCAGGTCTGTCTCAACGGGGCCCGTGAGGCCGCCGACGGCTGGATGGTGCCGGTCTCGCCCGGGGCGTTGGCCGACGCCGCGGTGGAGGCTGTCACGGCGGGGGCCACGGACGTCCACCTTCATCCCAAGTCCCCTTGCGGACACGACACGTTGTCACCGCGCGTCCTCGCGGTGACGCTGGACGCGATACGGGCGCGGGTGTCCGTGCCGGTCGGCGTGACCACGGGCGCCTGGGCCGAGCCGGACCCGTCGGCACGGGTCGAGCGGGTGCGTGGGTGGACGGTGCTCCCCGACCACGCCTCGGTCAACTGGCACGAGCCGGGTGCCGAGGAGGTCGCGACGGCGTTGCTGGACCGGGGCGTCGGGGTGGAGGCGGGCATCTGGTCGGGGACGGACGGCGCGTCCCGGTTCGCCGCCTCACCGCTCCGCACGAAGGTCCTGCGGGTCCTGGCCGAGGTGACCGACCCGGACGCGGACACGGCCGAGGCGACCGCGCGTGCGCTGCTCGCCGACCTCGACTCCGGCCACGGCCGCCCGGTGCTGCTGCACGGCGAGGACGGCAGCGCCTGGCCGGTGCTCCGGCTCGCGGGGCGGCTGGGGCTCGCGACCCGCATCGGCCTGGAGGACACGCTGCTCCTGCCGGACGGTGAACGGGCCTTGTCCAACGCTCAGTTGGTGGCTGAGGGGCTGGTCCAGTACGGGCGGGCCCAGCGCTCGTCGTAGGGCAGGGCGAGGAGTTCGGCGCGGGTGGCCAGGTCGGGGTCGGCCGTGCGTCCGGAGGCGGGCGGCACCGGGGCCGGCCGGTCACGTGCGCAGGTCCGCCGCACCGGTGTCCTCGGTGTCGTCGTACCACCAGGTGAACGGGGAGGAGCCGGACAGCAGGTGGTAGAGCCAGTGGTCGGCGCAGTGGACGAAGTGGGCGTCGGCGACCGGGCCTTGGGCCCACCCGTCCAGGAAGGGGGTCACGCTCCTGGCGATGGTGGCGCAGGTCTCGAAGACGTCCTGGATGCCGTACGGCGACTCGGGCTTCGCGAGGGCGTTCTGCCACCAGGCGTGGAGGAAGGCCTCGATCGCGGCACCCTGGTCGGCCGGCCAGGAACGCCAGTCGGTCCGGCTCAGCCCGTGCGCGCCCCAGCCGATCCCGTCCAGGCCGCCCTCCGTCATCGCGCGCGCGGTCTGCGGCAGCAGGCGTCGCAGCACGGCGGCGTGGTCCTCGAAGTGCGCGGTGTCCTTGAACACGAACCTGCTCACCAGCTCGCCGGGCGCGCGAAACCGTTGAAGACGGTGTCGATGTCGGCGAGAGCGGCGGCGAGCGCGGATGAAGTCATGGGACCGCCGACGCTAGCAGTCACAAATCCCGTCGCTCCACCCCTTTCGGATCAGGACAGTTGGGGGCGATGAAACCCAACTGAGGAACCCGAGGAGTCCCGATGTCGACGCTGCGCGTCACCGCCGAAGTGCTGACCGTCCATGAACACCCGAACGCCGACGCCCTCGAACTGGCCCAGGTCGGCCTGTATCGAGCCGTTGTCGCCAAGGGCGCGTTCCGCACCGGTGAGACCGCCGTCTACATCCCCGAGCAGGCCGTGCTCCCGGCCGACCTGATCGAGGAGCTGGGGCTCACCGGGCGCCTCGCGGGGAGCAACGCGGACCGGGTCAGGGCGGTGCGGCTGCGCGGCGAGCTGTCGCAGGGCATCGTGTGCCGGCCGAAGGCCCTCGCGGACGTCGACCTGGCCCAAGCCGCCCTGGACGGCACCGACTTCGCGGAAGGGCTCGGCATCGTCAAGTGGGTGCCACCGATCCCGCCCACGATGGACGGCGATGTCGAGCACGCGCCCGATCTGCTGCCCTGGGTCGACATCGAGAACATCCAGCGGTTTCCCGGGATGTTCGAACCGGGCGAGGCTGTGGTCCTGACCGAGAAACTGCACGGCTCCGCCTGCCTGTTGACCTACTTCGCCGAGAAGGAGGGCACCGAGGAGAGCGGTCGCGTACAGGTCTCCTCGAAGGGCTTCGGGGCCAAGTCCCTTGCCCTGAAAGAGGATCCGCGCAATCTGTACTGGCGAGCCGTCCGCGGCCACGGCGTCCCCGAGGCCGCCGCCCGCCTCGCCGAGCGACTGGGCGCGCGCCGGGTCGGCGTCTTCGGCGAGGTGTACGGCGCGGGCGTGCAGGACCTGACGTACGGCGCCGACGGGCGGCGCGAGACGCTCGGGTACGCCGTGTTCGACGTGTCCGCCGAGATCGACGGAACCGTCCGGTGGCTGGACACGGCCGAACTGGCCCAACTCCTCGACGGGGAGCTGCCGTTGGTGCCCCGGCTGTACGAGGGGCCGTACGACATCGAGCGGGTGCTGGAGGTCGCGAGCGGGCGGGAGACCGTGTCCGGGAGCGGGCTGCATCTGCGTGAGGGGGTCGTGATCCGTCCAGTGGTGGAGCGGTACAGTGCGGTGACCGGTGGACGGGCGATCGCCAAGGCCGTCAGCCCGGCGTATCTGACCCGGAAGGGCGGCACCGAGTACGAGTGAGCGCCGTCCTCAGTCGCACCCCTCGGGTTCCGGTCCCCGGTCCCTAGGGGTGCGGGCTTTTCGGCGGTCGCCCGGTTCCGACATCAGGCGTGAACCCGCGCCCCGTTCGCCGACCACGTCGTCCGGGTTGGACAGGACGCAGGCCGACAGGGACAGGCAGCCGCAGCCGATGCAGTCGGTGAGGTGGTCGCGGAGGCGGTTGAGCTGCTTGATGCGCTCGTCGAGTTCGGAGCGCCAGGCCTCGGAGAGACGGGCCCAGTCCTCGCGGGTCGGGGTGCGCTCCTCGGGGAGTTCGGCGAGCGCCTCGCGGATGGTGGCCAGCGGGATGCCGACGCGCTGGGCGGCCCGCACGAAGGCGACCCGGCGCAGGGTGTCACGGGTGTACCGGCGCTGGTTGCCCGTGGTGCGGCTGCTGCTGATCAGGCCTTTGGCCTCGTAGAAGTGCAGGGCGGAGACGGCGGCTCCGCTGCGTGCGGCGAGTTGGCCGACCGTCAGCTCGTGGATCTTCTCGGGGATCTGAGGCACCTGTCAGAGCCTACCCATCGCGTCACACCCGTGGTCCGTTGACAGGGGCCCCGCATCCGACCATGCTAAGCAGTTGCTTAGGTATGTGATGGCAATCGCTGGATGACGTGAGAGGCCGGGACAGGACATGGCAGAGCCGAGGATCTTCACCTCCGTCGACGACCTGCGGGTGGCGGTCGGTGAGCAGTTGGGGCACACCGACTGGCTGGAGATCGACCAGAAGCGGATCGATCTGTTCGCGGACGCGACGGGCGACCACCAGTGGATCCACGTGGACCCGGAGAAGGCGGCGGCCGGCCCCTTCAAGACGACGATCGCGCACGGCTACCTCACCCTGTCGCTGCTCCCGCTCTTCGGGCCGCAGCTGATCAAGGTCGAGGGCGTGAAGATGGGCGTCAACTACGGGACGAACAAGGTCCGTTTCCCCGCCCCGGTACCGGTCGACTCCCGGCTGCGCGCCACCGCGAAGATCACCGGCGTCGACGACGTGCCGGGCGGCGTCCAGGTGACCGTCGCGTTCACCGTGGAGCGGGAGGGCGGCGACAAGCCGGTGTGCGTCGCCGAGTCGGTGTCCCGCTACTACCTCTGAGCGGACACCACTGAGCAGCGCCCGACACCCGTGCCACGGCGGCTACTTGGACCCCACCATCCGCAGCACGAGGTCGGCGTAGAGCGCGCCGACCTCGTCGGGCGTCCGGGGGCCGTCGAGGCTGAACCAGCGGGCCACGTCGATGCACAGCGACAGGATCGCGAGGGTCGTGCCCTTCACGTCCGGCACGTCGAAGGAGCCGTCCGCCACCCCGTCCTCGACGATCCCGCGCACCTCGGCGTCGACCTGCCGGCGCAGCGCGAGGATCTCGGCGCGGGCGTCCGGGCCGAGCGAGTCGAGTTCGTACTGCACGACCCGCGCGGTGGTGCGCCCGCCCGCGTGCCAGCGCACGAAGGAGCTCACCGCGTCGGCGAGCCGCTCGGCGGCGCTGCCCTCGCGCCCCGCCGCCGTACGCAGGATCTCCAGGGCCTTCTCGTGGCCGATCCTGCTGATGCGGTGGAGCAGCTCTTCCTTGGTCTTGTAGTGGATGTAGAGCGCGGCCGGGCTCATCCCGGCGCGGCCCGCGATGTCCCGGGTGGTCGTCGCGTGGTAGCCGCGCTCGGCGAAGGCCTCCACGGCGGCGATCAGCAGCCGCCGGGCCGCGTCGGGCGTGACCTCCGCCCAGGCCTGCGGGTCGCCCGCGGTGGTCTCCTCCGCCGTACTCATCGCTCGTGAACCCCTCTCGATACCTCTCGATGACAAGGGCTCCACCATACCGCCGAACCTGAGCGAGCGCTTAGTCTCCCCGCTCAGAGCTTTTCGAACGGGTTGTAGGTGGTGCGCGCAGCGTCCTGCCGGTCCCGGATCACCTTGGCGAGGGTGAAGGAGGAGGTGACCAGGTACAGGACGGCGATCGCGAGGAAGGCCCGTACCCAGGCGTCGGCGTGCAGCTTGAAGATGCCGATGGCGGTTGCCGCGATGGCGACGGAGAAGGAGGCGACGGCCTGGCCGTAGAAGGCGGCCGTGTTCTGCGGTTTGCCCGATGCTTCGCTCATGGGGCAAGCGTCGGCGACCACGGCCCGTGCGACATCCGCTCAGATACTCAACTCGCGTACTCAGAAAGCCGAAACGCCTGTCAGCGCCCGCCCGATGAGCAGTTTCTGGATCTGGCTGGTGCCCTCGTAGAGGGTCATCACGCGGGCGTCGCGCAGCAGCTTTCCGGCCGGGTACTCGTCGATGTAGCCGTAGCCGCCGAAGACCTGGAGCGCGTTGTTGGCGGCGCGGACGGCCGCCTCGGAGGCGAAGAGCTTGGCCTTGGAGGACTCGGTGGCGAAGGGGAGGCCGCGGTCTATGAGGTCGGCGACCCGCCAGGTCAGCAGGCGGGCCGCGTCCACGTCGACGGCGATGTCGCTGATCAGTTCCTGGACGAGCTGGTGCTGGGCGATGGACTTGCCGAACTGCTCGCGCTCACCGGCGTAGCGGACCGCCACGTCCAGCGCGGCCTGCGCGATGCCGACGCAGCCCGCCGCGACCGACATCCGGCCCTTCGCCAGCGCCGACATGGCGACCGAGAAGCCCTTGCCCTCGGGGCCGAGCATCGTCGAGGCGGGGACGCGGACGTCTTCGAGGGCGAGTTCGGCGGTGGCCTGGCCGCGCAGGCCGAGCTTGCCGTGGATGGTGCGGCGGGTGAGGCCCGGGGTGTCGGTCGGCACGAGGAAGGCGGAGACGCCCTTGTGGCCCGGGGCGTCGGTCGAACGCGCGAAGAGGAGTACGACGTCGGCCCAAGTCCCGTTCGTGATGAACATCTTGGTGCCGTTGATGACGTAGTCGTCGCCGTCGCGGACCGCGCGGGTGGTGAGGTTGCCGGCGTCCGAACCGGTGCCGGGTTCGGTGAGGCCGAAGCAGCCGACGTACTCGCCGGAGGTGAGCCCCGGCAGCCAGCGGAGCTTCTGCCCGTCACTCCCCCAGGCCGCGATCGACTTGGCCACGAGGCCCAGTGACACGGAGACGATCCCGCGCACGGAGGAGTCGCCGCGTCCGAGTTCCTCGGTGACCAGGCAGTACGCGAGATGGTCGCCGCCCGAGCCGCCGTACTCCTCGTCGATGGTCAGTCCCAGGAAGCCGACGCCGCCGAGCTTCTTGACGATCGAGCGGTCGACCTCCTCCGCGCGGTCCCAAGCGATCACGTGCGGGGCGATCTCGCGGTCCACGAAGTCCTTGGCGAGCCGCCGTACGGCCTCCTGCTCCTCGCTGAGCTCCAGGTTCATTGCGCGTCACCCCAAGTGGAAGGCCGTACATCGACTGCTGCACATTTAAATTAGCACTGCTAGTTTGACTCTCGCAGCCCTACTATGTGCGCCATGGCCCGACCGCGCAAGCCCCTCCTCAGCACCGACCGGATCGTCGAGACGGCGCGTGTGCTGGTGGACGCGGAGGGGTTGGCGGCGGTCTCCACGCGTCGGCTCGCCGCGGAGCTGGGGGTGAGTGGACCCTCGCTGTACAACCACTTCCGCACGAAGGACCAGATCCTGGAGGCGGTCGCCGACTCGGTCAGCGCGCAAGTCGATCTGTCGATGTTCGAGGACGGGCGGGACTGGCGTACGGCGCTGCATGACTGGGCCGTGTCGTATCGGTCCGCGCTGCGTGACCATCCGAACATCGTGCCTGTGCTTGCCACCGGGCCTGGGCGGCGGCCGGCGGGGTTGCGGCTTGCGGACGCGGTGTATGGGGCGATGGTCGACGCGGGGTGGCCGCCGGCGCAGGCCACGTCCATCGGGGCGTTGATGCGGTACTTCATCATGGGGTCTGCGCTGGGGTCGTTCGCTGGGGGGTTTGTGGACGACCAGAGTGCGTACGATCCTGCCGACTATCCCCATCTTGGGCAGGCGCATCTTCTTGCCGAGCAGCAGGAGAAGGTGGATGAGCGGGCGTTCGAGGTGGGGCTTGCCGCGTTGCTGGATGGGCTGGCCGGGCAGTTCGAGGAGATGCGACGTGCCGGTTAGGTTCCAGAGCCCGCCGGCAAGCCTCACAGGCAATAAATCCGACCCCATAGGCATCGCATGCTCACTCCGACGACCGCGTCCCCTTCCCTCGACGACCGCGTCCGATTTCCGCCAGCGGTGCGGTCCTGTCGCCGCCTACTCTCGGACGCATGACCGCATCCCCTCGCCGTACCGAACGGGCAGCCGCCGCGGCCGCTGTCGTCACCGTCGTGCTGTGGGCCTCCGCCTTCGTGTCCATCCGGAGCGCGGGGTCCGCCTACTCGCCGGGCGCGCTGGCGCTGGGGCGGCTGGCGAGCGGGGCGCTGGCGCTGGGCGTGCTGTCTCTCGTACGGCGGGAAGGGGTGCCGCCTCGGTCCGCCTGGCGGGGGATCGCGATCTCGGGCGTGCTCTGGTTCGGGTTCTACATGGTCGTCCTGAACTGGGGCGAGCAGCAGGTCGACGCCGGTACCGCCGCCCTCGTCGTGAACATCGGGCCGATCCTCATCGCCCTGCTCGGCTCGCGGCTGCTCGGTGACGCGATGCCGCCGCGGCTGCTCGCGGGGATGGCGGTGTCGTTCGCGGGTGCGGTGACCGTGGGTCTTTCGATGTCGGGCGACGGCGGTTCGTCCGTGCTCGGTGTGGTGCTGTGTCTGCTCGCGGCGGTCGCGTACGCCGGTGGGGTCGTCGCCCAGAAGCCGGCCCTGGCGAGGGCGAGCGCCCTCCAGGTGACGACGTTCGGGTGTCTCGTCGGGGCGGTGATGTGCCTGCCGTTCGCCGGGCAACTCGTCCATCAGGCGGCCGACGCGCCTGTCTCCGCCACCCTCAACATGGTCTACCTGGGCGTCTTCCCGACCGCCCTCGCCTTCACCACCTGGGCGTACGCCCTCGCCCGTACGACCGCCAGCAAGATGGGCGCGACCACGTACGCGGTGCCCGCACTGGTCGTCCTGATGTCGTGGCTGGCGCTGGGCGAGGTACCGGGGTTGCTCACGCTGGGGGGTGGCGTGCTGTGTCTGGCGGGCGTGGCGGTGTCGCGGTCCCGGGCGCGGACGGCAGTACAGGAGGCGGGCGCGAGCGCCCATGCCGGTGCGGGGGCGACTCCGGTGGTCGGGGCCGAGCCGCCGGCCGAGGACGCGCCCGTCAGCAAGTGACCGGCGCCCGCTGAAGCACCCGCCAACCAGGGCCTGCCGGGAAAGTGGATCAAGGTCGTGGGTGGGCGTCCGCCACGAAGCGACGGTGCTCGTCGCGGCCATCAACGAGTAGCCGCGATCGGCACCCTCGCGACACTCCCAAGTACCGCTGCCGCACAACCACGCGTGAGCCTGAGGCCTCCTCGCCGCGGGCACAGCCTGGATGGAGGGGCGTGCCCGTTCACAGGGCGGAGTCGAGAACGGCCGGCCCGGCGTACTGCGAGCCGGCCGGGAACAGGTCACGCAACTGCGGGCGGTCGCTGTGCAGATCGCACAGTTCCACGATCGTTCCGGACGGCCCGGCATTGAGCAACGGTCGGTGGCCGACGGTCGCGTAAGGGCCGAGCCCCAGGGCCGTCAGTCGCGCGCTCTCCTGGGCCGTGCCCTCGACCCAGTAGCCGATGTGGTGAACGCCCCCGCCCGGCGGAGCCGCCAGCGGAGTGCCCGGGATCGCCTCCCACAGCTCGACGGCGAACGGGCCGCCCTGCGAAAAGGTCACGTGGCACTCGACCTCGTGGTCGGCGCCCCGCGCGTCGGTCAGCGTCAGCCGGCGCACCCGGGTGGGACGCCAGGAGAGCCCGAACACGTCGGTGAACTCCTCCTTTCCCTTCGTGAGGTCATCGACCGCCACTCCGATATGCCAAATCCTCTGACTCATGTCTGCGCTCCTATGCCTCGGTGGGCGGTGTGTCCTCACGCTAGCCCATAAGTGGGCACTGTGCCCACTTAGCTGGTAGCGTCGAACCATGACGACCGACAACTGGGTGATGCGAGCCGACGCGACACGGAACGTGAACGCCCTCCTCGCCGCCGCGAAGGAGGTCTTCCGGGACCTGGGAGCGGACGCCCCGCTCGATGAGATCCCCAGAAGGGCGGGGGTGGGCCGGGCCACGATGCATCGCCGCTTCCCCACGCGGGAACACCTGTTCGCGGCGATTCTCCGCACGCAGGTGGCCACCCTCGTCGAGGCCGCCGAGGCTCGAACGGAGGCCGCGGACCCTTGGGAGGCGATGCTGGAGTGGATCCGCGCCTACGAGGAGATCGGCGCCGAGTACCGCGGGATGAGCGCGCGCCTCAGCAGCGCACTGCTTGAGGACGGATCGCCCGTGGAGGAACTGTGCGCGCCGATGAGGGCCGCATTCGACGTGCTGTTCCGCCGGGCCCAGGAACACGCGCGAGTGCGCCACGACATCTCCTCCACCGATGTGCTCGCCATCGTCTCCGCGCTGCCGCGCGACCCGGACACGGGCCGAGCCAGGACGGCGCACCTCGCCGTGGTCCTGGACGGACTCCGGACCCGCTGAGGCGGCCCCGCCCAGCGGAGAACAGGACCACGGCCGCTCTTGCAGCGGCCAGCAGAACCCGAGGACAACGAAAAGGAAAACAAGACCATGGACATCTCCATCGTCGGAAGCGGAAGCATCGGCGGCACGCTGGCACGCCAACTGGCCCACCGCGGCCACACGGTGACGATCGCGAACTCCCGCGGGCCCGCGTCCCTCGCACAACTCGCGGACGAGACCGGCGCCACAGCGGCCGAGACGACCGAGGCCATCACTCGTGCCCGAGTGCTGATCATCAGCGTTCCGATGGGTGCGCTGCCAGAACTGGGCCGCACCATCGACAAGCATCTGCCGGCCGACGCCATCGTCGTCGACACCAGCAACTACGTACCCGGACTGCGGGACGAGCACATCGCCGCGATCGACGAGGGGCTCACGGAGAGTCTCTGGGTCGAGCGACAGCTGCGGCGGCCGATCATCAAGGCGTTCAACACCATCGGAGCCGCCAGCCTCGCCTCCGGCGGCCGGCCGCACGGGGACTCCCGGCGGATCGCCGCTCCGGTCTCCGGTGCCGACGCGACCGCCAAGCAGACCGTCATCGCCCTGCTGGACGAGCTCGGCTTCGACGGATTCGACGCCGGGGATCTCGGCCACTCCTGGCGGCAGGAGCCGGGCACCGCGGTCTACACGACGGACCTCCCGCTCGATCAGGCGCGCAAGGCCGTCGACGCGGCCGTGCGCAGCGACACCGCGGCCTGGCGAGAACGCATGGCCGCGCTGCGGCAGTAGTCCCGAACTGAGCTCCGGTGCCCACCCGCAAGTGACCGGCGCCCGAGCCGCCCTCGGCAAACAACCGGTCAGAAAATGACCAGCGCCCGGCCGCCCTTCCCCGCCACCATGTTCTCGAACGCCGCCGGAATCCCCTCCAGCGCGATCCGTTCCGTCACCAGCGCTCCCAGGTCCAGGCGTCCGGCGCGGACGTGTTCGGCGAGTACCGGGACGTCCTTCGCCGGGTCGGAGTTGCCGTAGACGCAGCCGCTCAACGTCCGGCCCCAGTGGAAGAGTTCGAGGGCGTTGAAGGTGACCTGCTGGTCCTTGCCGCCGATGCCGACGACCGTGGTGCGGCCGCCGCGGCGGGTGGACTCCCAGGCGGTGCGGATGGTGACCGCCCGGCCGACGCATTCGACGGCGACGTCTACGCCCTGTTTTCCGGTGAGGGCGCGGATCTCCCTGGCCGTGTTCTCGGAAGCGACCACGTAGTCCGTCGCTCCGGCCGCGCGGGCCAACTCCTCCTTCTCCGGGGAGACATCGACGGCGACGATCGTCGTGGCGCCCGCGATCCGGGCCGACTGGAGGGTCGACAGTCCTACTCCTCCGACGCCGAAGACCGCGACGGTCTCGCCCTCCCTTACCCGCGCCGAGTGGTGGATCGCGCCGTAGCCGGTGAGGACGGCGCAGCCGAGGAGGGCCGCGTCCGTCAGCGGGATTCCGTCCGGGAGCGGCAGGACACAGGACGCCGATACGACCGTCTCCTCGGCGAACGCGGCCACGTTCAGGCCGGGGTGGAGGTCGCTGCCGTCGGAGGCGCGGTGGGCGTAGACGTCGGCGGCGCCGTTGAGGGCGTTGGCGCAGAGCCAGACCTCGCCGAGGGTGCAGGCGTGGCAAGTGCCGCAGGACGGGGCCCAGTTGAGGATGACCGGGGCGCCGGGTGAGACGTGGGTGACTCCCTCCCCTACGGCTACGACCGTGCCCGCGCCCTCGTGGCCCAGGACCGCCGGGACCGGGACACGCATCGTGCCGTTGGAGAGGGACAGGTCGGAGTGGCAGACCCCGGCGGCTGCGAGGCGGATGCGGACCTGGCCGGGGCCGGGGTCCGGGAGGTCGATCTCGGCGATCTCCAACGGAGCGCCCACGGCGGGCAGTACGGCGGCGCGGACCATGTGAGGCCTCCTGAGGGGTCTAGAACTGAAGGGACTTGGTCTGGAGGTACTCGGACAGGCCGTGCGCGCCGAGTTCCCGGCCGACACCCGACTGCTTGTAACCCCCGAACGGGGCACGGGGGTTGAACCGTCCGCCGTTGATGTCCACCTGTCCGGTCTCCAACCGCCGTGCGAACGCGACCGCTTCGGCTTCGTCACCGGCCCACACCGCGCCCGCGAGGCCGTAGACCGTGCCGTTGGCGATGCGGACGGCGTCGTCCTCGTCGTCGTAGCGGAGGATGGAGAGGACCGGGCCGAAGATCTCCTCCTGCGCGATCGTCATGTCGGGGGTGACGTCGGCGAAGACTGTCGGGCTGATGAAGTAGCCCTGGTCGGAAGGGGATTCGGGGCCGCCGACCACCAGTCGCGCGCCCTCCGCGACACCCTTCTCGATGTAACTCCGTACCCTCGCCCGCTGTTTGGCGTTCACGACCGGGCCGATGCGGGCGCCGTACTTCGCGGCGGCTGTCGCGGCCAGTTCCACCGCCTCGTCGTACTGGTCGCGGTGGACGAGCATGCGGGTCCAAGCGCTGCACGTCTGGCCGGAGTTGGACATCACGTTGGCAACGCCGACGTTGACGGCCTTGGCGAGGTCGGCGCTCGGGAGGATGACGTTGGCGGACTTGCCGCCCAGTTCGAGGGCGACCTTCTTCACCGCGGCACCAGCCGTCGCGCCGATCTGGCGGCCCACCGCCGTCGAGCCGGTGAAGGAGACCAGGTCGACGCCCGGGTGCTCGGCGAGGGCCTGGCCGGCTACCGGACCCAGGCCTGTCACGAGGTTGAAGACGCCCGCCGGGATGCCCGCCTCGTCGACCGCCTCGGCGAACAACTGGGCGGTGAGCGGGGTGTCTTCGGCCGGCTTGAGCACCACCGTGCAGCCCGCCGCGAGGGCGGGGGCGACCTTGGCGACGATCTGGTGGAGGGGGTAGTTCCAGGGGGTGATCGCGCCGACCACGCCGATGGGTTCCTGGTAGACCGTCGAGTTGCCGACCTTCTCCTCGAAGGCGTGGGCCGCGGCGAGTTCGGCGTAGGAGCCCGCGACCGCGATCGGCACGGCCGCGTGGACGGCCTGCGAGAAGGCGAGCGGGGAGCCCAGTTCGGCGGTGACCGTCTCGGCGATCTCGTCCTTGCGGGCCGCCAACACGTCCCGCAGGGACGCGAGTCGGGCGGCTCGTTCGGCGGGCGGGGTCGCGGCCCAGCCCGGGAGCGCGGCACGGGCGGCGCGTACGGCGGTGTCGACGTCCGCGGCGGTACCGGCCGGGACGCGGTCGATCACCTGCTCGTCGACCGGGTTCACCACGTCGATGGTGTCCCCGCTCGCGGCGGGGCGCCAGGCGCCGTCGATGTACATGCCGTCGTGTGCCTTCATCGTGCTGCCTCCCGAGCGTGACTACGTCGTCCGCCCCACAAACTAGCGATGTTAGTTTTCCGGCGCCAGAGACCCCGGGTCACAGACGCGCGGAGACCGCGGAAGCCGGGGCGCGGGCAGCTCAGAAATCGGCCCGCGTCCGGTCGTCGACCCGGGCCACCGCCTCCTGCCCGAAGGCCTTCTCGTAGGCCCGCCGGACCTCCTCGATCTTCCGGTCGTTCGCACCGGCCGCCGTCACCGGATACAGCAGGATCAGCTCGTACGACCGCTCCTTCTCGATCTTCCCGTTGGCGTCCCGCCACTGCCCGCGCCCGTTCTGCACGGTCAGCCCGTCCGGGAAGTCGGGCGTGACCTCCTGGTCGACGAAGGCCATGAACTGCCGATCGGTGACGGCCGGTCCGCCGTCCGGCCGCTCGGTGCCGAAGAAGAGCTGCGTCTCGACGTACGGCGTTCCGCGCGTCGGCGCGGGGGCGGTCTCCGTGTCCAGGCCGGCGTAGGCGGTGGGGGCCGCGGCCGCCAGGAGGAGGCCGGCGGTCGCGAGGGCTGCCCGGTTTCGGGTGAAGTGCAGGGTCATGCACCTATCCGTACCGGGCGTCACTCCTCCAGGTCGGGCAGCCGCGCCGGGGCCGGGGAGATCCGTTCGCCGTGCTGGTCGAAGACGAACAGGTGGGCGATGTCGACGAGCAGCGGGACGTGCATGCCGTGCCGGAGTTCGATGTCGGGGGTGGTGCGGACGACGAGGTCGCCGGGGAGGCGGCCCTCCGGCGGTACGGGATCGGATTCCGGGGCCGCCGAGGGGTCCAGCACCACCACCGGTCCCGCGCGCAGTGCGCCCGCGCGTTCCCGCAGCCGGTCCAGGACACCGCCCTCGCGTCGGCGGCGGCGGACCGGGCGGGCGGTGCGCGGGGCCTCCAACTCCGGTACGACGGCGGGCCGGGAGCCGGTGTTGAAGTGGACGAGGACCTCGTGGCCCTGGAACTCCACGTGCTCGACCAGGCCGCTGATCGCCACCTCGCCGGGGCGGGCGGCGGCGGGCTTGGCGATGCGTACGGCCTCGGAACGCAGGCCGACGATGACCTCGCGGCCCTGCTGCACGCGGAGCAACTGATGGTCCAGGCACAGGGGTTCGGGCAGCCGCAGGTACTGCTTGCCGAGGCTGATGGTCATCGCGCCGTCCAACGGAGCCCGGACCAGGCCGCGCAGAAGGTTGATGCGCGGAGTGCCGATGAAGGCGGCGACGAAGACGTTGCGGGGCAGCGCGTACACCGAGCGCGGGGTGCCGACCTGCTGGAGGACCCCGCCGCGCAGGACGGCGACCCGGTCGCCGAGCGACATGGCCTCGGCCTGGTCGTGGGTGACGTAGACCGTGGTGACGCCCAACTTGCGGGTGAGGGAGGAGATTTCGGCGCGGAGGTGGTTGCGGAGTTTGGCGTCGAGGTTGGAGAGGGGCTCGTCCATGAGGAACGCGGAGGGGTGGCGGGCGATGGCCCGGCCCATGGCGACGCGCTGGCGTTCGCCGCCGGAGAGCTGGCTGGGGAAGCGCTCCAGGAGGTCCTCGATACCGAGCATGCGGGCGGTGGCGTCGACGCGGGCGCGCGGGTCCTCGCCGGGGGTCTCGATGCGCAGCGGGAAGCCGATGTTGTCGCGGCTGGTCATGCTCGGGTAGAGGGCGAAGTTCTGGAACACCATCGCCATGTCCCGTTCCGAGGGGGCGAGTTCGTTGGCGTACTCGCCGTCCAGTCTTAACTCGCCCTCGTCTATCTGCTCCAGTCCGGCGATCATCCTCAGCACGGTCGACTTGCCGCACCCGGACGGCCCGAGCAGGACGAGGAACTCCCCCGGCGCGATGTCCAGCGACAGCCGGTCCACCACGCGGACGCCTCGCGTGTAGGCCTTGCTCACGTCGTGCAGGGAGATGGCGCGTGTCATGACGAGTGCCCCCGGGGGCTCACTTGGGCGACGGTGCTCCGCGGTCCGGTCACCTCGTACGGGTCGTACGAGGCTTGTGAGTCACGGAAGCTAACGGAATGTGCGCACCCGGGGGAAGAGACCGGACGGGATCGGGCGTGTCGGTCCGGGTGGTGAGAAAACGGACGGTCATCTTCAGCCGGTTCGGGCGCGCTCACGGGTCGCGAGGAGGTGGGCGAAGACGACGGTGTTGCCCGCGTAGCCGGTCCTGCGGTCGTAACTGCCGCCGCAGGTGATCAGGCGCAACTCCGGGCGCCCGCGGGCGCCGTAGACCTCCCGGTCGGGGAAGTGCGCCTTCTCGTACGTCCGTACCGCGTCGACCGTGTAGACGGCGGTCCGTCCGTCGGCGCGCCGGACCTCGATCCGGTGGTCGGGCTTGAGTTCGCCGAGGCCGGCGAAGACGGCGGGGCCGGTCATGGTGTCGAGGTGGCCGACGGCGACGGCGGTGCCCTGCTCGCCCGGGGAGGGCCCGTCGGCGTACCAGCCCACCCGCTTCGGGTCGTCGTCGGGCGGCGCGGACATCCGGTGCCCGCGGTCGAGCCGGAGGGGCATGACCGGGGCGTCGACGTCGAGGTAGGGGATGGCGAGGGTGATCGCGCGGGAGTGCGGGAGGGGGCGGGGTGGGGATGCGGTTCGGACGGGGCGGGCGACGGGATGTGACGGGCGGCTCGGGCGGGCCGTCGGCCGTGCCGGGGGCGCCGGTCGGCCGCCGCGCGCGTCCGTGCGGAGGTCCGTGGCCGGCGGAGTCGCCCGGGACGGGCCGGAGGCGTCCGCGCCCCCGGCGCACCGGGCGCCGCCGACCATCATGACGACGGCCAGCACGAGGGTCCGCGCGAGCCGAAAGGCGCGCGTCCGGTACCAGGGCCGGCCGTACCGCACCACGCCGAGGGCGGTGCGGCCGGACGCCCCCCGGAAGGTTCGGTCACCGGGCCGCCGACCGTCCCCGGCCGGTCGCGGCCCGTGGCGCGGGCGCATGGTGTCAGCGCCCCGCGCCCGTGCGGGGCGCGGGGCAGAGCCGGAGTTCATCGCATCCGCTCAGGACGCACCGTGGGGACGGCGACGCAGCCGGAACCAGACCGCCCCGCCGACCGCGGTCAGGCCCACCGCCGCGGCGCCCGCGAGCGGAGACAGGGCCGCGTCCCGGGCCAGCCCGCCGCCACCGGCGGGCGGACCGCCGTTGGGGCCGCCCGTGCCGCCGCCGGTACCGCCGGTGCTGCCGCCGGGCGGCGGCGACGGGCAGTCGACCTTGAAGACCTTGTGCTTGCCCGCGCCGTTCTCGCCGGTGAACGTCCAGGTCAGCTTGTACATGCCGTTCGGCAGCTGCGCGATGGGCATGGTGTGGCCGGAGCCGTCGTTGTTCGGAATCGTGAGGGAGCCGGAACGGGTCGCGCCGCCCGGAATCGACGGCTGGGTCTCGATGGACCAGGTGACCAGCAGGTCCCTTTTGAAGTTGAACGCGTCGAGGTAGAAGTCGCAGACCTTCGGCTGGTTGCTCTGGTTGTCGAAGGGCGTGCCCACCTCGTGGATCTTGACGTCTCCGTTGTCAGCGGCGACGGCGACGGGCGCGCCGGAGACGACGGTTGCCGCTGCGGCGAGAACCGTCCAGGCGGCGGCTCGACGGGGCAGGAATGAGGTCGGCATGAACAGCCCTCCGAATCAGGGGATTATCGTACGAATCACTCGTTAACCTGATTCCCTTTCACGTTCGGCCCGCCGAACGCGTGCGCAGCGCCGCACGCGCCGTCAGATATCGCTAGATATCGCTCTTCCGGCCCAAGGACGGCTCGGCCCGCCGCGTCCTGCGGGGTGCCGTCCGCCCCTGTGACGATCGGCCCGGTGAGCGCAGTGCGACCCCCGCCGACACCACCAGCAGCGCGCCAAGCATCACGAACGGCGCGGCCACACCCGCGACTCCGGCGACGAGACCCGCGCCGGCGAGTGCGGCGACCTGGCCGAGGCGGTTTCCGGTGAGCCGTAGGGCCAGGGCGGTGGAGCGGGCGCCGTCGGGGGCGGCCTGGACGACTGTCGTCATGGAGAGGGGCTGGCCGACTCCGAGGCAGAAGCCCAGGATCGCGAGCATCAGACCGACGGCCCAGACCGGGAGCGGGAGGGCGATGCCCGCGCACAGAACGCCCGCCAGCAAGCAGGTCGCGGTCAACAGGGCTGCCCTGCCGAGGCGTTGGAGCAGCGGGGTCAGGACCAGTCGGCACGCGATGGTGGCCGCCGCGCGGATGCTGAGCAGGACGCCGATCACGGAGGGCGCGATGCCCCGGTGTTCGCCGACCACCGGAAGGTAGGCGGTGAGGATGTCGGTCGCGGAGAGCACGGAGAGGCTGATGAAGATGCCCGCGGGTACGCCCCGGGCGCCGAGGATGCTGCGCATGGGCACGCGGTCGCCTTGTTCTGTACGGGACTTGACGGCCGTACGGTCCTCGATGCGCCACAAGGACGTGAACGAGACGGCGGCGCCCCCGCCCGCGACGAGCAGGGCGAGCGCGCTGGTGCCTGCCATGTCGGAGCCGCCGATCAGGGCGCCCGCGGCGATGGGGCCGATGAGCTGGCCGAGGGAGGCGCCGATGGTGAAGTGGCCGAAGTTGCGGTCCTGTTCGTGCGGGGCGGACTGGCGGGCGACCAGCGACTGGGCGCCGATCACGAAGCAGAGGTGGCCCAGGCCCATCACACCGCTCCACATCGCCATCGCCCAGAGGGAGTTGGCGAGACCGCTGAGCGCGCAGCCGCCGGAGATGAGAACCACGCCGACGGGCAGCAGGGGTGCGCAGCGGCCGTGGTCGGTGCGGCGGCCGAGCGGTACGGCGGCGAACAGCGGGAGCAGCGCGTACACGCCCGCGATGACGCCGATCGCCCGCTCGTCGGCGCCGAGCGCGAGGGCCCGGTAGGAGACGGCGGGGCGGGCCATCGACACCGCCCCCTGAGTGAAGCTGAAGGCGATGACGAGGCGGAGCAGCCAGCCGCGGTTCCTGCCGGGCGCCATGGTGAAGTCCCTTGCCACGTGGGTCAGATGATGCCGAACAGGATTCCTGCCCCGAGGACGACGAGCGATGTCAGGGCCGCCCACTTGACGACGAACCTGGTGTGGTCGCCGAACTCGACCTTGGCCATGCCGACCAGGACGTACACGGCGGGCACCAACGGGCTGGACATGTGCAGGGGTTGACCGACGAGGGAGGCGCGGGCGATCTCCAGGGTCGAGACGCCGTGGGCGTTTCCGGCCTCGGCGAGCACCGGGACGATGCCGAAGTAGAAGCCGTCGTTCGACATGAAGTACGTGAGCGGGATGCTGAGCACGCCGGTGACGAAGGCCATGTGCGGGCCCATGCCGTCGGGGATGTTGCCGACCAGCCAGGTCGCCATGTGGTCGACCATGCCGGTGCCCTGGAGGACGCCGGTGAAGACGGCGGCGGCGAAGACCATGCCGGAGACGTTGAGGACGTTCTCCGCGTGGGCGCCGAGGCGGGCCTTCTGGTCGGGCATGTGGGGGAAGTTGACCGTCAGGGCGAGGGCGGCGCCGAGCAGGAAGAGGACCGGGATCGGCAGCCACTCCATGATCATGGCGGTGAGCAGGATGACCGTGAGGAGCGCGTTGAACCAGTAGAGCTTGGGGCGCAGGGTCGCGCGGTTGGGGTCGAGGCCCTGGAAACCGTCGCCCTCGTCGGGGAGTTCGGCGTCCGCGTCCGTGCCGGAGCTCGAACCGCCGGTGGCCTTGGGGTCGTTGCCGACGCCCGAACCGCCGGCGCCCTTCTCGGCACCCTTGCCCGTGCCGGCGCCCACGAGGACCGTCTCCGACTCGGCCGGCTCCTCGACGAGCACCTCGTCCAGCGTGAGCACTCCGAGCCGCTTGCGCTCGCGGCGGCCGAGGACGTACGAGAGGACGAGGACCGCCAGCATGCCCACGGCGAGCGCCGGGATCATCGGGACGAAGATGTCGCTGGCGCTGACCTTGAGGGCGGTCGCGGCACGGGCGGTCGGGCCGCCCCAAGGGAGCGTGTTCATCACGCCGTTGGCCATCGCGGCGACGCCGGTCATCACGACTAGGCTCATCTTCAGGCGCTTGTACAGCGGGTACATCGCCGAGACCGTGATCATGAAGGTGGTCGAGCCGTCGCCGTCCAGGGAGACGATCGCGGCGAGGACCGCCGTACCGACCACGATGCGCAGCGGATCCGCCTTGCAGAACTTGAGGATCCCTCGCACGATCGGGTCGAAGAGACCCACGTCGATCATCACGCCGAAGTAGACGATCGCGAACATGAGCATCGCCGCGGTGGGCGCGAGGCTGGTGACGCCGTCGATGACGTAGTCGCCGAGCTTGGCGCCCTTTCCGACGAAGACGCAGAACAGCGCGGGTATCAGCACGAGCGCCGCGATCGGCGACATCTTCTTCAGCATGATCAGGACCAGGAAGGTCGCGATCATGGTGAAGCCGAGAATGGTCAGCATGAGTGGAACACCTAACGTTCGCCTTTGAACCCCACCAGGGACGGCGGTCCGACGACGTTAGGTCGCGCAAAGCCGCGTTAACAAGATGTTGACGCGCGAGCAATAAGCGCAAAACTCCAGGTCACAGCCGTGCGGTGAGTGCGGCGACCTCCACGGGCACTCCGTTGAGCACCGCGTTGCCCGACAGCGGGTCGAGCTGACTGCCGTCGAGCAGCTGGTTCACGTTGACGCCCGGATCGGTGGCCGCGTGGCTGAGCCGGGTGCCTGGACGGTCGTGGCCCCAGCCGTGCGGAAGGCTCACGACGCCCCGCCGCAGCCCGTCCGTGATCTCGGCGGGCGCGGTCACCTCTCCCCCGGCCCCCTTCACCCGGACCGACACCCCATCGACGACGCCCAGCCGCTCCGCGTCGTCGGGATGGATCTGCAGGGTGCAGCGGTTGGTGCCGCCGGTGAGGGCGGGCACGTTGTGCATCCAGCTGTTGTTGGACCGCAGATGCCGGCGGCCGACGAGCACGAGCCCGTCGACGCGGTCGGTCATCGCCTGCCGGAGCCGGGGGAGGTCGTCGACGATCGGCTGCGGCAGCAGTTCGACCTTCCCGCTGCGGGTCTTGAGCGGTTGCGGCAGGCGGGAGGCAAGCGGGCCGAGGTCGATGCCGTGCGGGTGCGCGAGGAGTTTCTCCAGCGACAGCCCGTCGGGTCGTACGCCGAAGCCGTCGCCGTAGGGGCCGAGGCGCAGCATCATGTCCAGCCGTCGCTCGGGGCCGGTGTCGCCGGTGAGTTGGGCGGCCACCTCGCGGGAATCGCGGCCGTGGACAGGCGAGTTGGGATCCTTGACAGCCTTGCCGAGGGTCTGGTCGATGACCATCGCATCGACGGCGGCGGGGTCGGTGCCGTGCATGCCGGTCGCGGCGAGGATCAGCCGGGCCAGGATCTCGGTCTCGGCCATCCGGCCGGGCTCCAGCGGGATCGCCGGGCGGGTGTAGCGGACCTGGTTGTGGACGGCGAGGGTGTTGAACGCGAAGTCGTGGTGCGGGCTTTGGGACGGCGGAGGTGGCGGCAGTACTACGTCGGCGTGGCGCGCGGTCTCGTTGAGGTACGGATCGACACTGACCATGAAGTCGAGTGAGTCGAGGGCCTTGTCAAGGCGGGCGCCGTCCGGTGCGGAGAGCACGGGGTTGGCGGCGACGGCGATCAGCGCGCGGATCGGTTCGCCCTCGGCGGTCGCGGTGTCGATCTCCTCGGCGAGCGCGGACAGCGGCAACTCGCCCTTGGCCTCCGGGTATTGGCTCACCCGCGAGTGCCAGCGCCCGAGCGCGAAGCCGCGGCCGGGTCCGGCGGGCCCGGGTGTCCGGTCAGTCGCGGCCTGCGGGAAGAGGGCACCGCCGGGCCGGTCGAGGTTACCGGTGAGGACGTTGAGGACGTCGACGAGCCAGCTGGCCAGGGTGCCGTGCGGGACGGTGCAGCTACCGATACGGCCGTAGACGGCGGCAGTTGGAGCGGCGGCGAGTTCGCGGGCGAGGAGGCGGATGTCGTCGGCGTCCACGTCGCAGGCGCCGGCCACGGCTTCCGGGGTGAAGTCCTGTACCGCGGCGCGGAGTTCATCGACCCCTTCCACATGCGGAGCCAACGCCCCCATCTCCACGAGGCGTTCGTCGAAGAGGACGTAGGTCATCGCCGCGAGCAGCAGGGCGTCGCCGCCGGGGCGGACCGCGATGTGGCGGTCGGCGAGTTCGGCGGTGCGGGTGCGGCGCGGGTCGATGACGGTGAGGGTGCCGCCGCGGGCCTTGAGCGCCTTGAGCTTGCCGGGGAAGTCGGGTGCGGTGCACAGACTCCCGTTGGACTCAAGGGGGTTGGCGCCGATGAGGAGCAGATGGTCGGTGTGGTCGAGGTCCGGGACCGGGATCGCGTTGGCGTCGCCGTAGAGCAGACCGCAGGAGACGTGTTTGGGCATCTGGTCGACCGTGGAGGCGGTGAAGACGCTGCGGGTGGCGAGGGCGCCGAGCAGGACCTGCGGGTAGAGGGCGCCGGCCATCGTGTGCACGTTGGGGTTGCCGAGGACGACACCGACGGCGTGCGGGCCGTACCGCTCGACGACCGGGCGTAGGCCTGCGGCGACCGCGTCGAACGCCTCCTCCCAGGTGGCCTCGCGCAGCTCGCCGTCCCGGCGCACGAGCGGGGTGCGCAGCCGGTCGGGGTCACTGTCGACGGCGCCGAAGGAGGCGCCCTTGGGGCAGATGAACCCCCGGCTGAACACGTCGTCGCGATCGCCTCGGGCGCCGGTCACCCGGCTGCCCTCGATGGTGAGCGTCAGCCCGCAGGTGGCTTCGCACAGGGGGCAGATACGCGGGGCGGTGCGGGACACGGGGCCTCCCAGGGCTTCGTTGCCTCTTGGCGGCGAGCATACCGATCGGTATGGGAGGTGGCGAGGGGGTGACGGGGGTGAGGTCGGAAACCTGCGGGGGTGGGGTGGGTGGAGGGGTGCTTGGCCGGGCGGCGGGCGGTGCTTGACCGGGCGGGCGGTGCTTGACCGGGGGCGGGTCGATGCTTGGCCGGGGGGTGGAGGGGTGCTTGGCGGGGCGGCGGGCGGATGCTTGGCGGTAGGGGCGGGCGTTCAGCTGTGAGGCGGGCGAGCCTTCCGGCGTCCGGCCAGAGGCCGATCCGGCTGCCCGCGTCCGGCCCGGGATCGTCCGGCACCCGCTGCGGGGCAGGCACGCGGCCCGAGGCCCGCCCGGTCGCCGCCGAGAACCAGCCGCCGACCGGAGGTCAATCCAAGACCCGCTGCTGGACAAGCGCACGGCCCGAGGCCATCCGGTAGCCGCCGAGAACCAGCCACCCGGACCGGAGGTCAATCCGACACCCGCCGTGGGACAACCGCACGGCCCAAGGCCCATCCGGTCGCCCCCCAGAGCCAGACACCCGGACCAGAAGTCAATCCAAGACCCGCTGCTGGACAAGCGCACGGCCCGAGGCCATCCGGTAGCCGCCGAGAGCCGGCAGCCCGACCGGAGGTCAATCCAACACCCGCCATGCAGGGCAAGCGCACGGCCCGAGGCCATCCGGTAGCCGCCGAGAGCCGGCAGCCCGACCGGAGGTCAATCCAACACCCGCCGTGCAGGGCAAGCGCACGACCCGAGGCCCACCCGGAAGCCACCCGGACCGGAGGTCAGTCCAACAGCGCGCACCCCTACACCCGCCCGGCACCCGCGGAGCGCCACTCGGCGCCCCGACCGCAGGTCAGTCCAGCACCCGTGCCAGATACGCCCGCAGCATCTCCCGTGTCTCCCCGATGACCTTCTCGTCGCCCTCCGGCGCGACCCGGAATGCCAGGTGGACAAGGGCGTCGGCGGTCTCCACGGCGACCAGGAAGGTGCGGCGGAGGTCCTCGTCGGGCTCGCGGGCGAGGTAGCCGGAGAGGAGGTCGGTGAGGCGGTCGGCGACGCGGATGTTGGGTTCCGCGTGGCCCGAGCCGATGGGGATCTGGTTGCCGAAGTCGACGAGGGAGAAGCCGGGCGCGGTGCGCTTCATCGCGAGGTACTCGTCCAGGACGGCGTCCACCGCCGTCCGCCAACCCTCCGCGCCACTCTCCTTGAGGCGCTCGGTGACCCGCTCCGTGTAGCGCTCCAGGTTCCGTTGGGCCAGCGCGTCGGCCATCGCACGCTTGTTCCCGAAGAAGCGGTAGACCGAGCCGATGGGGACGCCGGCGCGCAGGGCCACGGCACGGGTGCTCAGCGCGTCGTAGCCGACCTCGTCGAGCAGGTCGGCGCAGGCGTCGAGAATCCTGGTCAGCCGTTCGGCGCTCCGCCGCTGCACGGGCGCACGCCGGAGCGATGTCGTGTGGGGCACGGGCTTCATGATGCCTTTCCGCCGCGGTCAGGTGAAGCTCGCACCTGAGTACGGAATTGGGTGCCCGTAGCACTCATTTCGACCCCTGCGCCGGTGTGGAGCCGGAGCTGGGGACCTTGCTGCCGTCGGGCGTGGCCTGGACCGCCGACGCCGTGATGTCCGCCGTGCTCTCCACCGGTTTGCCGTGCACGGCCCACACCGTGCCGTCGTCGGCGTAGAGGCGCGCGGTGACGTGGTGGGTGCCGTGCGGGACGAGGTCGGCGGCGAGGCGGTACTCGGGGACGCGGAGCCGCGCGACGGTACGGCCGTCGACGAGGAGGCGGACGGTTCCCCGGCCCGCGACCGCGACCGGCTTCGCGCCGGCGGGCGAGAAGCGGAAGTCGTGCACGGTCAGCGTGACGTCCCAGCTGTCGTCCGCGGCGTCGGGCTCCACTTCGACACCGACCTCCGGCGCGCCCTTCTTGTCCACTTCGCGGTAGTGCCGACCCTGCTCGTCGGTGTCGTCGAGCACCTTGCCCACTGGTGACGGCGACACCCGGTCGCCCTTCCGCGCATGGGCGTCACCCGAGCCGCAGCCCGCCGATCCGGCCAGCAGCAGGGCACAGACCGCGAGCGCGGTGAGGAGTGCGCGCGACCACGACATGCGGGGGAGAGTAGAACACCGGTCCGACAGCCGGATCCCCCTGGAGGCTGGTTCTTGGTCTCCACGAGTCGGATTTTCCGGCCGCACCCCTCTTCTTTCCGGCCGGCCCCTCTCCGTTTCCTTCCGGCCGACCCCTCTCCGTCCCCTTGCGCCGACGAAACCGCAATCCTACGGTGATGCATAGGAATCAGACCGCAGGGAGCAGGCATGAGCGGGGACGCACGCAAGACCGCCGAGGGACTGACCTACCTCACCGGTTTCGGCAACGAACACAGCTCGGAGGCGGTACCGGGCGCCCTGCCCGAGGGCCGCAACGCCCCGCAGCGCGCACCGCTCGGCCTCTACGCCGAGCAGCTCAGCGGTACGGCGTTCACCGAGCCCAGGGCACACAACCGCCGCTCGTGGCTGTACCGGATCCGCCCCTCGGCCGCGCACCCGGCGTTCACCCGAGCCGACAACGGCTCGATCCGTACGGCGCCCTTCACGGAGACGGTGCCCGACCCGAACCGCCTGCGCTGGAACCCGCTCCCCGACCCCGCGCCCGGCACCGACTTCCTGGCCGGCCTTTGGACCCTGGGCGGCAACGGCGACGCGACCCAGCGCACCGGTATGGCCGTGCACCTCTACCACGCCGACGCCTCCATGGACCGTGTCTTCAGCGACGCGGACGGCGAGCTGCTGATCGTCCCGGAGCGCGGCGGACTGCTGCTGCGCACGGAGTTCGGGCTCCTCCATGTGGAGCCGGGACATGTGGCGTTGATCCCCCGTGGGGTGCGCTTCCGTGTGGAGCTACTGGATGCTTCAGCCCGCGGATATGTGTGCGAGAACTATGGGGCGCCCTTCCAGCTCCCCGACCTCGGCCCGATCGGCGCCAACGGCCTCGCCAACGCACGGGACTTCCGGGCGCCGGTCGCCGCGTACGAGGACGTCGAGGGCCCGGTCGAGGTGGTGAACAAGTTCTGCGGCAACCTCTGGACGGCGACCTACGACCACTCGCCCCTCGACGTCGTCGCCTGGCACGGCAACCATGTGCCGTACGCCTATGACCTGCGCCGGTTCAATGTGCTCGGCTCCATCTCGTACGACCACCCCGACCCGTCGATCTTCACCGTGCTGACGTCTCCGTCGGACACTCCGGGCCTGGCCGGTGTGGACTTCGTGGTCTTCGCGCCGCGCTGGCTGGTGGGCGAGGACACGTTCCGGCCGCCGTACTTCCACCGGAACGTGATGAGCGAGTACATGGGGCTCATCGAGGGCGCCTACGACGCGAAGACGTCTGGTCCCGGGGGCTTTGTGCCGGGTGGCGGCTCGCTGCACAACATGATGTCGGCGCACGGCCCGGACCGGGAGACCTTCGACCGCGCCAGCTCCGCCGAACTGCGCCCGCAGAAGATCGACGACGGCCTGGCGTTCATGTTCGAGACCCGGTGGCCGGTGACGGCTTCGACCCAGGCGGCGCGGGCCGATCACCTCCAGCAGGGCTACGACGGCGTCTGGCAGGGCCTTCAGCGGCACTTCCGCCCCGAGCATTGACCCTTCGCCGCCGATCGACACCCCGCACACCGGCAATTCCCCACCGGTTTACGGCCCTTGCACTGATCCCTCCCTACCGGTACGGATGGCCCCGTGACCTCCTTCGCCCCGGACTCGATCGTCCTGAACCGCAAGCTGCCGCTCTGGTACCAGGTGTCGCAGTCGCTGCGCGCCTCGATACTCGGCCGCTCGCCCCGGGACCCGTTGCGGCTGCCCACGGAGGAGCAGCTCGCGGGACACTACGGCGTCAGCGTGCTCACCATGCGGCAGGCGCTGAAGGAGCTGGAGGACGAGGGCCTGATCACCCGGCACCGCCGCCGGGGCACGTTCATCGAGCCGGGCGTCCAGCGGGCCACCCCGGTACGGCTGTTGGGCTCGGTGGACGCGATCGTCGCCCAGCAGTCCGGAATGACGACCGAACTCCTCGACCACGGCAAGGCGTCCGTGCCGCCCGAACTCACCGAGTACTTCCCGGACTTGGCCGAGGCGGCGACGTACCACCGTTTGCGCAGCGACGAGAAGACCGGCGAGCCGACGAACCACGCCCGCAACCACATCCGCCCCGAACTGGCCGCCCGCCTCGACCTGGACGACCTGATCCGCTGGCCGATGACCAAGGTGCTGCGGGACGTCGTCGGCGCGGACATCAGCCGCATCACGGACACGGTGGAGGCCCGCCTCGCCGACCCGGAGACCGCGCGCCTCCTCCAGGTCCCGCTCCTCAGCCCGATCCTGCACTACACAGGCATCACCTACGACACACAGGGCAGGGTGCTGGACGTGGCAGTCATCCATTACCGAGGCGACCGGTTCTCCTTCTCGGTCACCCTCGACGTGGCGAACTGACGTCGTCGTACGATGCCCAGCGTGACGCACGACGACGCTCCGCTGCTCGCGGACCTGATGCCGTGGTCCGTCGCACCGATCCGGCTCGGCCGGGGGTGGCCGACGGCACCCGACGCGGCAACCCTGAAAGCGCGCTGGGACGCGCTGGTGAAGGCCGAAGTCCCCGACCGGGAAACCCTGTTCGAGCCGACACGTTCACGCACGCTGCACTCGGCGGTGTCCCAACTCCCGGGCCAGCCCAGCGGCACGGAGAAGCTGATCCGCGCCACGGGCCCCTGCCCGGAACCGATCCGCGTCCTGCACGCCCCGTTCGACGAGCAGTGGCTCATCCCCGATCACCGTCTGATCGACGTGGCCCGGCCGGAGTTGTGGCGGGTGGCGGACGAGCGCCAGATCTTCGTGATCGAGACACCGGCCGTCCCCGGCACCTCCGGCCCACTCCTGCTCGCGTCCACGATCCTCCCCCTGGTCCGCCCGGGCCGCGTCCGACCGCTCTACCGACGCCCCGGCGCCGAGGAGCCGAACCTGGCGCCGGGCCTGTTGCCCCACCTCGCCACCCACCTCGGCCACTCCCCCACCCCGGCGGACGTCCTCGCCTGGACGGTGACGACGGCCCAACCGGGCCCGGCGGTACCCCTGACCCGGGACCCCGAACTCTGGGCACGCGGCGTCGAGTTGGGCCACCGCCTCCTCTGGCTGATGCGCCGCAACGGCGACCGCCCCAAACTCCCCGGCGGCCGACGCCCCTACGTCCGCGCCCCGCTGCCCTCGCTCCCCCTCACCCTCCACTACGACCGCGACGAGGAGACCCTCCACCTCGACGAGGGCCGCATCTCCCCGGTACCGCCCGAGTCCTGGGACTTCGAGGTGAGCGGAGTACGGGTACTGGAGCAGTGGTTCAACTCCCGCACGGCAGAGGCCGATCCGGGCACGCTGGCGGCGATCCGTCCGGGGACCTGGCAACAGACGTGGACGTCGGAGCTCCTGGAGCTGATCACCGTCCTGGCCCTGCTGGCGGAACTGCGCCCACAGCAGCAGGAGTTGGAGGTGACGGATCAGATCTCGGCGACAGAGCTGCGCAGGGCAGGCGTCCTCCCGGCCCCGGAGTGGACCCACCACCCGGCATCGGTCCTGGACCACCACGAGGAGGGCCCAGAGGGCCAGTTCGCTTTGATCTGAGGGCCCCCGCAACCCCCAGGGGCGCGGGGCTGTATTTGATATGCGGCTCCGCCGCGTGGGCGCGACCAGCCCCCACGAACCCGCACCCGCCTACGAGCCATCCCCCCGCGGCGCGAACGCGTCCAACACCTTCCCCAACGCCATATCAAACACCGCGTCCAGATCAATAGGCCCCGGATCCTCCATGAACGCCGCAGCCATCCGCGGATACGCCCCACCCGCGATCTGACTCCCCAGGTACGCGATCCGCACCGCGTTCTCCTGCTCCTCCGACCACGGCAACGACCGCGACCGCTCAGCAGTCGCCAGCTCATTGCTCACGTACATCGTCACAACCCCGTTGAGCAGCCCAACGAGCTGCATCTTCGTGCCGTACGACGCCTCGACCGGATCGAGACAGGCCAGGCAGTGCTCCAGATACCGCAGCGCGTTGGGGCTGAAGCCATACACCGGTGACATCAACCGAGGCAGCCAGGGATGCCGATGCATCAGCGTCCGCGTCTGATGCGCGACCCGGATCATGTCCGCCCGCCAGTCCCCCGACGGCTCCCACGACTCGTGCTCACCGCTGACCGCGTCCACCATCAGCTCGTAGAGGTCCTCCTTGCGGGGGACGTAGTTGTACAGCGACATCGTCCCGCACCCCAGCTCGGCCGCGACATGCCGCATGGACACCGCGTCCAGCCCCCCACCGTCGGCGATCCGCACGGCCGCCGCCGCGATGTCCGCGCGGCGGAACGCCGGCTTCGGCCCCCGCCCCGCACGCTCGGGGCGTGCCCAGATCACTTCGGGTACGGCCGCTCGGTCCGCCATTGATCATCACCTCGACCACCATGCTAGTTACGTACAGCGTACGTAGTGCGCTATGGTCGACCCATGACTACTACGTACGCTGTACTTAGTGAAGGTCTGGAGAAGCGCTTCGGCTCTGTGCGCGCCCTGCGCGGGCTGGACCTGGCGGTGGCGCAGGGCACGGTCTGCGGAGTCCTCGGGCCCAACGGCGCGGGCAAGACAACGGCCGTACGGCTGCTCACCACACTGCTGCGGCCCGACGCGGGCTCCGCGCGGATCGCCGGGCACGATCTCGTCCGGGAGGCTTCGGCCGTACGGCGTCGGATCGGGGTCACCGGGCAGTACGCGTCGGTCGACGGCGACCTCACCGGCCGGCAGAACCTGCGGCTGTTCGCGCGGCTGCACCGGGTGCGGGGTCCGGCGGAGCGGGCCGGTGAGCTGCTGGACCGCTTCGGCCTGACCGAGTCCGCCGACCGGCCCGCGTCCACCTACTCCGGCGGAATGCGCCGCCGACTCGACCTCGCGGCGAGTCTCATACGACGTCCCGACGTGCTGTTCCTCGACGAACCGACGACCGGGCTCGACCCGGCCAGCCGGAACCGGATCTGGGACGCCGTACTGGACCTGAAGAGGGAGGGTACGACCGTGCTGCTGACCACGCAGTATCTGGAGGAGGCCGACCAACTCGCCGACGACATCGCCCTGGTGGACCAGGGCCGGGTCGCGCACAGCGGTTCACCGGCTCAACTGAAGGCGCTCATCGGCACGTACGCCGAGGTCGTCGTCGCGCACGCCGACGCCCTCGCGAAGGCGGCCGGATTCCTCGACCAACTCACCGGTACCGAGCCGTCGTTCGACCACGAGCGGAACGCCGTCGGCGCGGTCACCGGCGACCCGACGCTCACCCTCCCCCGGCTCGTCCGCGAACTCGACGCGGCGGGCGTGCCGTTGCTCGACGCGAGCATGCGACCACCGACCCTCGACGACGTGTTCCTCCGCCTCACCGACACGGAACCGGGCACCCGCACCGACATCGAGGAGCGTGCCGCATGAGCACGCTGGCGTACGACGGCACCGCGATGCTCGGCCGCCAGTTGCGCCGGGTGCGGAACAACCCGGCGCTGGTGATCCTCACCCAGACCATGCCGATCACGATGCTGCTGTTCTTCGGGTACGTCTTCGGCAGCGCGCTCGCGATGCCGGGTGACGCGTACCGCTCCTACCTCGTTCCGGGGCTGCTGGTCGCGACCGCCGCCAACGGCATCATGACGGGCATGTTCCAGGCCGCCCAGGACTCGCACCGGGGCGTGACGGACCGCTTCCGCACCCTGCCGATGAGCAGGGCGGCCGTACCCCTCGGGCAGGCGACCGCCGACCTGGTCGTCACGGCGGCCGGCACCGTGCCCTTCCTGCTGGTCGGCCTCGCGGTGGGCTGGCGGATCGAGGGGTCGGCGCTCCAAGCCGCCGCTGCCGTGGGCCTGTTGCTGCTGTTCCGGTTCGCCTGCGCCTGGGGCGGCATCCTGCTCGGGCTCGTCTCCCGCAGCGAGGAGGCGGCCGGTCAGCTCGGCAGCGCGACCTTCATGCTGCCGCTGCTGTCCAACGCGTACAACCCGACCGACCGGCTGCCGGGCTGGCTGCGCACGCTGGCCGAGTGGAACCCGATCAGTGCGGTGACGACGGCCCTGCGGTACCTGTTCGGCAACTCCCCCGTCCCCGAGGGAGCCGCCTGGCCGGTGGCCCATCCGATCGCCGGTTCGCTGGCCTGGTGCGCCGCGCTGATCGCGGTGTTCGCCCCGCTCGCCGTGCACCGGTACGGGCACGGCGAGCGGTGAACCGCTACCACTGAGGCGGTAGTTCGGGACCCAGTGACGAGAACTTCTCCTGGGACACCACCTGTTGGGGCGGCCAAGTGATGTTGTCCGGTGGCCAGGTCTGACCGGTCCGCTCCAGGAACCACTCCGGCGGTTCGTACATGGGCGGTTCGTAGCCGTCGGGAAGGGCTGTCCGCCATGCGACGCCCTCCCTACGCTCCTTGAACTCGTCCTTGATCGCCCTGAGTTGTTCCGGCTGGGTGAGCAGGTCGATCGCCGTCGCCGTGAGATAGCGGGCGGCGGCGATGACGGTTGCCCGGCCGGGTGCCGACGCCGCGCAGGACGTGAGGGCCCAGGTGTGCAGCTTGCTGCCGATGGGGGCGAGGGCGGCGCCCATGGAGACGGTCGGCACGTTCCAGCTGATGTCGGCGACGTCCGTGGAACCGCCACCCAGGAACACCGGGTTGGGCGGGGCGAGTTCGGCGATCTCGGTGTGCAGCCCCTTCTGTGGCAGCCCGAGCGACTCCTGCAGCTCCCGCGCCAACTGCTGTGCCTCCTCGGTGAATTCGGGCGGGCCGAGCTGACGCATGTTGTCGTACATCAGCTCCGCAAAGGTCCTGGAGGGGAGTTGGTTCCAGCAGGCGGCGGTGATGCGGTGCCGTACCGATGTCTGCGAGGCCTTCGCCGCCGCCTCGGAGACGGCGATCACCTTGTCGAGGAGGACCTGGACCCGGGCGGGGCTGCCCTCACGGACGTAGTAGCTGATCTCCGCGATCTCGGGGGTGACGTTCGGGATGTCACCACCGTTGTTGATCACCCAGTGGAGGCGTCCGCTCGGCGCCAGGTTCTCCTCGCGGAGGAACTCGGAGAGGGTCGCCATCATCACGGCCGCGTCCAGCGCGCTCTTGTTGCCGAGCGGATGGCCGCCGTGTCCGGCCACGCCGAGGAAGGTGAAGGTCACCGCCGTCATCGCGGTGCTGGTGCCCCAGCCGGTGGCGTTGGAGGTCGAGGGGTGCCAGTCGAGGAAGGCGTCGAGGCCGTCGTAGACGCCCTGGCTGACGGCGTAGGTCTTGCCGATCAGGTTCTCCTCGGCGGTCGAGCCGAAGAACCTGACGGTGACCGGGAGTTGGTGCCGTCGCGCTGCCTGCGCCACGGCTGCCGCGGCCGAGGCAGCCGCCGTACCGAGGGCGCAGTGGCCGCAGCCGTGTCCGGGGCCGTAGCCGGGTGCGAAGGGGTCGTGGACGTACTCGCGCGGGTCGTGGTGGCCGACGCCGCTGTGCTGGGAGAGGCCGGGCAGCGCGTCGTACTCGCCGCTGAAGCCGAGGACCGGGCCGCCGGTGCCGTGGGAGAAGTTCGCGGTGAAAGCCGTGGGGAAGCCGGCCGTGCCGAACTCGACCTGGAATCCGGCCTGTTCGAGGAACGCGGCCTCGGCGAGCGACGAGTTCCACTCGCGGAGGCTGAGTTCGGCGTGCTCCCAGATCTCGGAGTTGAGGCCGGTGATCCGGTCCGTGTGCTCCGCGATCCAGTCCAGCGCGGTCGTCTTGGCGGGGCTGTCCCGGGCCAGGCCGGTGGGCGGGACGTAGGCGGGCGCGGTGACGTGGGCGGAGGCCGCCATCACCGGGTCGGTGGCGGTCGTCGCCTCGTGTTCGTGCTGGTCGTGGGGGTCACACACGTGCGCCTCCGGGAGCGGCGAGGATCAGTGCATCAGCCATACGCATCATGCTCCCCACATGACAAAGGGGTCAGACGCGGGACATGATCCCCGCCATGGAGCCCTTGCCGCTGCCCCTGGAGGGCATCACCGTCGTCGCCGTCGAGCAGGCCGTCGCCGCCCCCTTCGCCACCCGCCAGCTCGCCGATCTCGGCGCCCGGGTGATCAAGGTCGAGCGGATCGACGGGGGTGACTTCGCCCGTGGTTACGACACCGCGGCGGGCGGTCTGGCCTCGCACTTCGTGTGGTGCAACCGGGGGAAGGAGTCCATCGCGCTGGATCTGAAGGATCCGCGCGGGCTGGACGTCGTACGTCAACTCGTCGCCGGCGCGGACGTGTTCGTGCAGAACCTCGCACACGGGGCCGCCGCCCGACTCGGGCTGGACGCGGCGACGTTGTGCGCGGCGCATCCTCGGCTGGTCGCCGTGGACATCTCCGGATACGGCCCGAGCGGCCCGTACGCCGACAAGCGGGCCTACGACATGCTCGTGCAGTGCGAGGCGGGGCTGGTGTCGGTGACCGGGACGCCGGAGCAGCCCGTGAAGGCGGGGATTCCGGCCGCCGACATCGCGGCGGCCATGTACGCCTTCTCCGGTGTGCTCGCGGCGCTCGTGCGCCGGGGTGTGAGCGGGCGCGGTGGGCCCGTCGAGGTGTCGATGCTGGACGCGCTCGCGGAGTGGATGGGGCATCCGCTGCATCACGCGATGCACGGCGGAACTCCCCCGGCGCGCACGGGACTTGCGCACGCCGTCATCGCTCCGTACGACGCCTATCCCACGGCGGACGGCGGGCGGGTGCTGCTGTCGGTGCAGAACGACCGGGAGTGGCGGCGGCTGGCCGAACAGGTCATGAGGAGGCCCGAGTTGGGGACCGATCCCGACTTCGCCACGAACGCGGCGCGGGTCGTGAACCGGGAACGCACCGACGGCCTCGTCGGTGAGGCGCTGGGTGGGCTGGGCGCCGACGAGGCCGTGGTGCTGCTGGAGCGCGCGGGTGTGGCCTGCGCGCGCCTCAGGGACGTACAACAGCTGGCGGAGCACCCGCAGTTGGCGGCCCGGGAGCGGTGGCGGGAGGTGGGTTCGCCGGTCGGGCCGCTGCGGGCGCTGCTGCCGCCCGTCACCTTGCCGGGCGGAGGCGAGGCGCGGATGAGCGACGTGCCCGCACTCGGGGAGCACACCGTGGCGCTGCTGCGTGCCGTGGGGATGGCGGACGTAGAGATCGCAGCACTGCGCCGGGACGGTGTGGTCGCCTGAGCGCGGGCCCCCGGGAACTCCCCGGGGACGCCGAGGACTTGCTCAGCGCCCGCCGAACAGCGAGCGGCGCAGCCTGCGCAGTGGCGCGAAGAGCTTGACGCGGCTCACTCGGGTACCTGTGGCGCTGCGTTCCTGCGTGGTGTCACGCGAGGTCAGCTCACGCATCAGCAAGGTCGCCTCTGCCGTCTCACGCTGCGGGACGACGGGGCCGCCCAGCACTGAGAGATGGCGGTCGAGACGCGAACTGGTCGCGCTGCTCCCGCACGTGATCGCAGGGACCCTTGCCCTGCTGCGCACTATCTGTTCCATGTCACTCCCCACCCGCGTACGACTCCACCCGGCCCGGGCAGGGTAACCCTATCGCCCCAACCGAGCACTCGTGTATCGAGGTCTCGGGATTCACCTTCCCCGTAAGGGTGTTGACGACCCCTCCTTGATTACTCTCCGAATCCAACCGATTTCAGGGCGAGTTGGACAACTGGCTGCGTTGTGGGCTGCGCTGAGCCTCCGTCGGGCTCGACGGTCACTGCGAGTGATGTTGCGGTTTTGTCGAGTCCGGTGGCCACCAAGGGCGTGTCGTCCTTGAAGAGCCCGAGGGAGCGCGGTTGCACATCGGGGCGCATCAGCCACAGTTGATGCACGCGCCCGCTCGGCAGCGCGCCGTACCCGCTCAGGGTGACGACCGCGCGCCCCTCCGACGCGGAGGCGATCACGCCGATGCTCCGGCCCGATGTGTCCGCGCCGGTGGTCGCACGGGCGTCGGGAGCTGCGAGAACGTGTGCGATGTCACGTGACTGCGCCTGCGCGGCGTCCAGCTTGTCCTGTGTCTTGTTCGCCTGCACGGCGAAGAGCGAGGCCACGACGAGGGCGGCGGTGGCCGTCGCGGTGGCGAACGGCACGAAGAACGGGCGCCGTTGGGGTACGCGGGCACGCGACGCCTGCGGCTGTGTGCCCCACACATGGGCCGGCAACCGGGGTGTGTACTCCCGCGCCTGTGGTTCTCGCACATGTTCCCGTAGGGGTCCGGGCTCCTGCGGGGTCTGCCGTACGGCGGCCAGCACGCGGTCGCGCATGGCGAGCGGCGGCTGGGCCACCGTGGACCAGGCGAGGCGGACCGCGTCCTCGGTCATGGCCCGCACCTCCTCGGCGCAGCGGTCGCAGCCCCTCAGGTGCTTCTCGAAGGTGCGGCGCTCGCCGGGTTCGAGGGCGTCCAGGGCGTAGGGGGCCGCGAGCGAGTGGAGATCCCCCCGGCCGAACAGTCGGGCGAGGATGCTCATGCGACACCTCCCAGGCAGTCGCGCAGCCGGGTGAGTCCGTCACGCATGCGGGTCTTGACCGTGCCCAGCGGCAGCGAGAGCCGCTCGGCCACTTCACGGTACGTATAGCCGTCGTAATAGGCGAGGGTGACGGACTGCCGCTGCAGAGCCGTGAGGCGGTCCAGGCAGCGGCGCACCAACTGCCGTTCCAGGCCTGCCTCGACCTCCTCGGTCACCTGGTCGAAGGCGGGGTGGTGGGAGCGGCGGGCCTCGCGCTGCTCGCGTTCGCCGGCCGCGCGGGCGCTGCGCACCCGGTCGACGGCCCGGCGGTGGGCGAGGGTGAGGACCCAGGACAGGGCGCTGCCCCGGCCGGGGTCGAAGCGGGCGGCGGACCGCCACATCTCCAACAGCACCTCCTGGGACACCTCCTCGGACTGCGCCGGGTCGCGCACCACCCGGCGCACGAGTCCGAACACCGGCCCGGACACCAGTCCGTACAGCTCCTCGAAGGCCCGTTGATCACCTGCCGCCACCTGCACCAGGAGCTCGTCGGCCTCCACCCGTCCCCCACTCTTCGACCGCACGCGGCCCATCCCCTCATCACATCCCGTCACACGAGGCGTTCGTAGCGAACACCTCTACGGATGGGTTACGGATCAGCGGGCCCAAAACGCGGGTCAAGGGACGGATTGGAAGGCGCCAAAAAAACTTTTCAGGTTTGACCAATCCGCCCCGGCACCTGCTCCGAATCACCGTGCGTCAGGCAAGTTGGCACTGAGGACGGACGGCATGACACCTATCTCCAGGAGCGGTGCGGGACGCAGGAAGCTCGCGGCCCTCGTATGTGGCGCGCTGGCCGCCGGGGGGCTCGCAGCCGCCGGTACGGCCGCGCTGGAACCGGGAGTGGCCGCGGCCTCCTCCCACCGGGAGGCTCCCCTGATCTCGGGGACCCCGCAGTACGACAACACGGACCTGTACGCGTTCGTCAGTCCGGACAAGCCGGACACCACGACGATCGTGGCGAACTGGATCCCGTTCGAGGAGCCCGCCGGCGGCCCGAACTTCTACCAGTTCGCGGACGACGCCCAGTACGACCTGCACATCGACAACAACGGTGACGCACTGGACGACTTCATCTTCCGCTACACCTTCAGCACGCAGATCAAGAACAAGAAGACGTTCCTGTACAACACGGGTCCGGTCACCAGCCTCACCGACCCCGACCTCAACATCACGCAGTCGTACGACGTCGAGCTGATCAAGCTGAAGAAGGGCAAGGCGGTCTACAAGACGAAGATCGCCGACGACATCCCGGCGGCACCGTCGGACGTCGGCGACGCGTCGATGCCGGATTACGCGAAGCTGCGCTCGCAGGCGATCTACAAGACGACCAACGGCGGCGCGACCTTCGCGGGCCAGGCCGACGACCCGTTCTTCGCGGACCTGCGCGTCTTCGACCTGCTCTACGGCGGCAACCTGAGCGAGGTCGGCAACGACACCCTCAAGGGCTACAACGTCAACACGATCGCCCTCCAGGTGCCGAACGACCTGATCCGGCAGTCCAAGTCCCGCCCGACCGTGGGTATTTACTCCACGACCCAGCGCAAGAACGCCAAGGGCTACTACACGCAGGTCTCGCGCCTGGGCAACCCGCTGGTCAACGAGGTCGTCAACCCGCAGAAGGACAAGGACAAGTTCAACGCGTCCGAGCCCAAGGACGACGCGCAGTTCCTGAAGAACGTGACCGAGCCCGAGATCCCGAAGCTCATCGAGTCGATCTACAAGATCAAGGCACCGAGCGAGCCGCGCAACGACCTCGTCAGCGTGTTCCTCACGGGCGTCAAGGACCTCAACACCGAGCAGCCGTATGCGAAGCCGTCGGAGATGCTGCGCCTCAACACGTCGATCCCGCCGGCCGCGCACCCCAAGCGCCTCGGTGTCCTGGACGGCGACAACGCGGGCTTCCCGAACGGGCGCCGGCTCACCGACGACGTGATCGACGAGGCGCTCCAGGTCATGGAGGGTGAACTCGTCGGTTCCAAGAACGACTTGGGCGACGCCGTCGACAAGAACGACAAGGGCTTCGAGAAGTACTTCCCGTACGTCGCCGAGCCCACCTCGGGTTCCCGCGGCCCGCTCGCCAAGCGCACGACCAGCGGCAGCGACGTCAAGAACCAGCTGGGCGACGCGTTGCAGCCGGCGGGTTCGTCCTCCGGCAACGACAACATGATGCTGATGGTCGCGTCGGCCGCCTCGGGTGTCGCCGGCGTCCTGCTGATCGGCGCGGCCGTCGCGTGGTGGCGCCGCCGGATGACCCACCGCCCGTACTGACCCCCCGAACTGGCGCGGCCCGCACAGTACCTTCCCCCACGGTGCGGGCCGCGCCACCCCGTGTCGCGACTCCCTTGAGCAGTACGGCACTTGACCCACGTATCCCCACGTATCCACCGATCCGCAGATCCACGGAACCACCCAGGCGATGGAGGAACGGCATGGCCCCGCGCGAGAACGACCACAAGCCGACGGAGGACGAGCAGCCGGCGGCGACACAGCGGGAGTGGGAGCGACTGTGGGAAGAGGGCGACGACTCGGGGAGCGAGGACGAGGGCGGCACGAAGGAGGACGCCGGGACGGAGGGTGAGCGGGACGCGGACGCGGACACCGAGGCCTCCGAGGCCGCGGTCGACGACGCGGACCAGGCCCCGACTCCCGTGCCCGGCAACGCCGATGAGCCGGGCCACTCTCACGACCATCACCACGATCACGATCACGATCACGCCGATGGATCCACCGCCCCCCACAGCCACACACACCCCCACCTCGGCGACGAACGCATCGCCGCCGTCCGCCGAGTGGCCGCCGCGAGCCGCCGCTGGCGGACCGTTCAACTCGCCGGGTGTGCCGCCCTGTTGGCCGTCGCGATGACCGCCGGCGCCATCGCCATCGGCGCGGCGAAGGACAGCGGGGCCACCGGGGTCGCCGCATCCAATGCCGTGTCGCCCGAGTTGCTCGCCAGTGGGAGTCTGGACGCGAGTATCGCCTCGCTGCAGGCTCATCTGCGCACGCAGCCGAAGGACTTCGACGGGTGGGCGACGCTCGGGCTCGCGTATGTGGAGCAGGCGAGGACGAAGGGCGACCCGTCCCGGTATCCGCAGGCGCAGGCCGCGTTGCAGCGGTCGTTGAAGATCTCGCCCGGCAACGAGAACGCCCTGGAGGGCCGCGCCGCGCTCGCCGCCGCCCGGCACGAGTTCGCGGAGGCGCTGACCTACGCGGACCAGGTGCTGAAGGAGAACCCGTACAGCGAGCGCGCCCTGTGCTCGCGTATCGACGCGCTCGTCGAACTCGGCCGCTACGCCGACGCGGAGAAGGCCGCCGACCTCGCCGACGCCCGCAAGCCCGGCGTCCCGGTCTTCACCCGGTACGCGTACGTGCACGAACTGCGCGGTGACGTCACCACGGCCCGCAAGGTCCTGGAACAGGCCCTCGCGGCCGCCACCTCCCCCGGCGACATCTCGTACGTGGCCGGCACGCTCGGCCAACTCGCCTGGAACCAGGGCGACTACAAGACCGCCCTGAACGACTACGGCCGCGCCCTCGCCGCCGACGAGAACTACCTCCCCGCGCTGGAGGGCCGCGCCCGCGCCCAGGCCGCCCTGGGCGACCGCGCCGAGGCCATCAAGGGCATGGAGCTGGTCGTCTCCCGCTACCCGCTCCCCCAACCCCTCGTGGAGCTGGGCGAGTTGTACGAGAGCCGGGGCGCCGCGGGCGACAAGGCGAAGGCCGACGACCAGTACGCGCTCGTCGACGCCTGGATCGCGCTGGCCCGTGCCAACGGCGTCAACGCCGACCTGGACACCGCGCTCGCCGCCGCCGACCACGGCAACGTCAAGTCCGCCCTGAAGGCCGCCCGCGCCGAATGGGCCCGCCGCCACACCGTGCACACCGCGGACGCCCTCGCCTGGGCCCTGCACGTCAACGGCCGCGACAAGGAGGCCCTCCCCTACGCCCGCCAGGCCACCGCCACGAACTACCACAACGCCTCGTTCATCTACCACCTCGGCATGATCGAACTCGCCACGGGCCACAAGGCGGACGGCCGCGCCCACCTGGCCAAGGCCCTGAAGCTGAACCCGGGGTTCTCGCCGCTGGGCGCGAGCAAGGCCCGTAAGGCGTTGGAGGCGACCAAGTGACGCCGGTCCGCCGCCTGTTGGCTTCCGCGGCGGCCGTCCTCACGGCCGCCGGCGCGCTCCTCCTGGTCCCCACGGCCGCCGCGAGCGCGCACCCCCTCGGCAACTTCACCGTCAACCGCTACGACGGACTCGTCGTCGCCCCAGGGCAGCTGCGCGTCACGCACATCGAGGACCTCGCCGAGATCCCGGCAACCCAAGTGAAGCCGGAGATCAAGCAGTTGGGCATGGCCGAGTGGGCCCGGCAGCGGTGCGACAAGGCCGCCGAGGGCAGCAAGGTCACCGTCGACGGCCGTACGGTCGCCCTCACGCCCGGCGCAAGTACCGCGCGGCTGCGGCCCGGGCAGGCCGGGCTCAACACCCTGCGGGTGGAGTGCAGTTCGACGGCCGCGCTGCCCAAGAGCACGACAGTGACCCTGGGCTTCCACAGCGCGGGGCTGACCACCGGCCCGGGCTGGCGGGAGATCACCGCGCGCGCCGACCGCATGACGCTCACCAGGTCGGACGTGGCGACGAAGTCGAACTCGCACGAACTCACCAGCTATCCCAAGGACTTGCTCTCCTCCCCCGACGACACCACGACCGCGTCCCTGCACGCGCGCCCCGGCGGCCCGGCCCTCACCGACGCCGACCAGTCCACGTCGGAACCGCCCGCCGCCTCCGTGCTGCCGCGCGGCGCCGACCGCTGGACGCAGGCCCTGAACAACATCGTGGCCCGCCACCACCTCACGGTCGGCTTCGCCGCACTCTCCCTGCTCATCGCCGTCGCCCTGGGCGCGATGCACGCGCTCGCGCCCGGTCACGGCAAGACCCTGATGGCGGCCACGGCGGCCGCGCGGGGCGGTCGCGCCCGCCTCAAGGACGTCCTCCCGCTCGCCGCCTCGGTCACCGTCACCCACACCCTCGGCGTGGTCGCCCTGGGCCTCCTGGTCACGGCCGGCTCCGCCGCGACCCCGTCGGTGATCGCCTGGCTCGGCATCGCGAGCGGCGTCCTGGTCCTCTTCGCCGGCGCCAACCTCGTACGCCGCGCCTGGCGCAACCGCCCACGCCCGCAAGCGACTTCACACCCCCACCCGCACCCCCACCCCCACGATCACCACCAGCACGAGACCGCCAAGGCCCCCGAGCGCTCCCTGGTCCTGGTCTCCGCGCACGCCGAAGCCGGGTCCACCCGGACCGAGGCCCACCCGCACCCGCACAGCCACGACGACGACCACACCCACAGCCACGACCACGGCGACACTCACGACCACGAGCACGGCCAAGACCACCCCCACCCCCACGACCATGGCCACACGCACGACCACGACCACGCCGTAGAACACACGCACGGCGGCTTCACCCACACGCACGAAACCGCCCCCACCGTCCGCGGCACGATCCTGCTCGGCTTCGCCGGCGGGCTCGTGCCGAGTCCGTCCGCCGTGGTGGTCCTCGTGGGGGCCGCCGCGCTCGGTCAGGCGTGGTTCGGGCTCCTGCTCGTCGTCGCGTACGGCGTCGGGCTCGCCCTCACCCTCACCGCCGCCGGATTCGCCGTCGTCAAGCTGGGTACAGGGATGAACCGAGTGCTGGACCGGCGCCCCCGCTGGACCACCAGCCCCATGGCGGTGCTGGTCCGCCGGACCCTGCCGCTGGGATCGGCGCTCGTCGTCGTGGCCCTCGGGGTCGGACTGGTGCTCAAGGGGGCGGCATCAGCGCTCGGCTGAGTTACGTTTGGCGAGAATTCGCCCGGCTGCGAATGGGGGGAGCCCATGTCCGAAGATCCGGGCACTGAACGTGTGATCGCGGGCCGCTACCGGCTCCTGTCCCCCCTCGGTGAGGGCGGAATGGGCACGGTGTGGCGGGCCCGCGACGAGGTGCTGCAACGCGAGGTCGCCGTCAAGGAGGTGCGCGCGCCGAGCGGGCTGGCGTCCGACGACGTGGAGCGGATGTACGCCCGTCTCGAGCGCGAGGCGTGGGCGGCGGCGCGGGTCGCCAACCGCAACGTGGTGACGGTGTACGACGTGGCGACGGAGGACGGCCGCCCCTGGATCGTCATGGAGCTGGTGCGGGGCGTGTCCCTGGCCGATCTCCTGGACGCCGAGGGGCCGTTGACCCCGCAGCGGACCGCGCACATCGGTGCCGAGGTGCTGGCCGCGCTGCGGGCCGCGCACGACGCCGGGGTGCTGCACCGGGACGTGAAACCGGCCAACGTGCTGATGTCGAACGACGGCCGGGTGGTGCTGACCGACTTCGGTATCGCGATGGTGGAGGGCAGTTCGGCGCTCACCATGACGGGCGAGGTCATCGGTTCGCCCGAATTCCTCGCCCCGGAGCGGGCGTTGGGCCGTACGCCGGGACCCGAGTCCGATCTGTGGGCGCTCGGCGTGCTGCTGTACGCGGCGGTCGAAGGGCACTCGCCGTTCCGTCAGAACACCCCGCTGAGCACTCTGCGGGCCATCGTCGACGAGGAGTTGCCGGCCCCGCGGCTGGCGGGGCCGCTCACCCCGGTCATCGAGGGGCTGCTGCGCAAGGACCCGGCCGAGCGGATGTCCGCGGAGCAGGCGGAGCAGGATCTGCGGCTGGTCGCGGCGGGCGGTACGCCGCGCGCGTCCACGGCGCCGACGACGCCGTACTCGCCGACGATGGCGGGGTATCCGCAGGACGGCTACTCCGGGCAGGACTCGCGGACGCCGTCGCAGCCGGTGCGGGGCTTCGGGCCGCCGCCCGACTCCTACTCGACGCCGACGGCCGCGGACGAACCGCCCCGCAACCGGCGGGCGGCCGTCGTGCTGGTCGCGGGGCTGGTCGCGCTGGCCCTGGCGATCGGCGGGCTGACGTACACGCTGATCAACCGGAACAACGACGGGGACGCGAACGCGGGCCAGGGCACGAGCACTCCCAAGAGCCAGCCCTCGGACGGGACTTCGGCGAGTGCGAGCAGCACGACCCCGGCTCCGAGCGACACTCCGAGTCCGAGCAGCAGCAAGTCCTCGTCGGCGCCGCAGTCGGTGAAGGCGACGGTGGAGGGCGCCAACACCGAGTACTCCGGCAGCTGTCCGCCGCCGAACGCGAAGGCGCCGACCTTCACGGCCAGCATCACGGTGGGGAAGCTGCCCGCGGAGGTGTCGTACCGGTGGGTGACGAAGACCGGTTCGGTCTCCGACCCCGGCTGGAAGACGCTGTCGTTCCCGTCGGGCGGCGGGAAGACCAAGCAGGACCGGGTGTTCCTCACGACGTACTCGAACAGCGGGACGTTCCAGAACGAGATCAGTGTCGAGATCCGCAGCCCGGTGAACGGGGAGTCCAACTCCGTGCCGTTCTCGGTGACGTGCGTGGCGGAGACCCCGTCGGACGGGGCCTCCGCGTCGGACTCGGCGACGCCCTCGGAGTGAGAGGGGTCAGGCCGCGCTGGTCAGGACCGGCAGATAGCCGCCGGACTGGCCGGCCGCGGTCGGGTGGTACGACTCGCTGATGCTCAGCAGGTTGAGGCTGTGCAGCCAGGAGCTGCCGGAGCAGATCTCGTGGCCGGTGAACGTGGTGCGTACGTCGCCGTAGGTGAAGCCGTGGTCGGCGGCGCGCTTGGCGACGGCGGCGTCGAGGTAGTCGGCCGCGCCGTTGATGGCGGAGCGCTTGGTCGCGGAGAGGCCGAGGCAGGTGGTGCCGAGTTTGTAGAAGCGCGGGTAGCCGAGCACCACCACGTGTGCGGACGGGGCTTTGGCGCTGATCGTCGAGTAGACCTTGTCGAGGAGGCCGGGCAGCGTCGAGTCGACGTATGCCTTCGCGGTGGCGATCCGGCTGAGGCAGGAGCTGTCGGACTGCAGGACGCAGGTCGTCATGACGTCGGCGAAGCCGGCGTCGTTGCCGCCGATGCTGATCGAGACGAGGGCCGTCGAGCTGCTGAGGGTGCCGAGCTGGTTGGCGAGAACATCACCCGTACGAGCGCCCGAGCAGGCCTGGAAGTCGAACGTCGAGGGTGAATGCGCGGCCGCCCAGAGGTAGGGGTAGGCCTTGGTGCTGCGGTCGCAGGACCCGCTGGAGCTGATCTTGCTGCCCGCGCCGACACCCGAGGAGTAGGAGTCGCCGAGGGCCACATAGCCGCCGGTGGCGGCCAGTTGGGACGCCTGCGCCGTCATCGCCCCGGTGAGGGCGAGTGCGGCGGCGAGGAGGAGCGAGGTCACGTATGCCGTAAATCGGGAACGTCTCATGGAACCTCCCTTAGCAGGATCTCTGCCACAACTGTCGTAGCAGCGACGCGCGTTGACGGGAAGTGTGCATGCCAATGGAGAGCGCGACAGAGGGGCCCACGGGACGCTTGATTACGTGCTCATGACAGCTCTGTGACAGGCCGTCAACTCCCTTGAACCACACCGGTTCATGACCCAGGCTTTGCTCAGCCTTGGCGCGGAACGCAACGCTCCAGGGTTGTGCGCACGACGACGCGCGCACCCCCACAGCCGCGCGCCGACCCGGGCGCGCGCCGCCTGGAGGAGGACTCCCTCGTAATGGCACTCCTGCGTAGCAACAAGCTCCGGCTCGCCGCGATCACCGGCGCCGCCACCGCCGCCCTCGTCGGCGGGCTCACCGCCCTCCCCGCCCAGGCCGCCCCGGCCACGGGCACGGTACTGGCCGACGGCTCCCCCACAGCCGTCGACGGCAGCTACATCGTCACCCTCAAGAAGAGCGCCGGCCTCAAGGCGTCCTCGGCCGCGGGCAAGGGACTGATCAAGGAGTACGGCGGCACGGTCAAGAAGACGTTCGGCACGGTGCTGAACGGCTACACCGCGAGCCTCTCCGCGACCGAGGCGAAGAGACTCGCCGCCGACCCGGCCGTCGCCGCGGTGGAGCAGAACCAGCGCGTCCACCTGACCGACACCACCCAGTCCAGCGCGCCCTGGGGCCTGGACCGCATCGACCAGGCCGCACTGCCGCTCTCCGGGACGTACACCTACCCGGACAGCGCGGGCAGCGGCGTGACCGTGTACGTCATCGACACCGGCGTCCGGATCACCCACACCCAGATCAGCGGCCGCGCCTCGTACGGCTACGACGCGGTCGACGGCGACACCACCGCCTCCGACGGCAACGGCCACGGCACGCACGTGGCCACGACGATCGCGGGCTCGACGTACGGCGTCGCCAAGAAGGCGAACATCGTGGCGGTCCGGGTGCTCGACAACAGCGGGTCAGGTACGACGGCCGGGGTGATCGCGGGCATCGACTGGGTGACCTCGAACCACACCACGCCGGCGGTCGCCAACATGTCGCTCGGCGGCTCCGCCTCCACCTCGCTCGACACCGCGGTCGCCAACTCCATATCCAGCGGGGTGACTTACGCGGTCGCGGCGGGCAACAGCAGCGCCAACGCCTCCTCGTACTCCCCCGCCCGGGTCTCCACCGCGATCACGGTCGGCGCCACCACCAGCGCCGACGCCAGGGCCAGTTACTCCAACTACGGTTCGATCCTGGACATCTTCGCGCCCGGCTCGTCGATCCTGGCGGGCTACAACACCAGCGACACCGCCACCGCCACCCTGTCGGGCACCTCGATGGCGACACCGCACGTGGCCGGCGCCGCCGCCGTCTATCTCGCGGGCCACACCTCGTCCACTCCGGCCCAGGTCGCCACCGCCCTGGTGAACGGGGCCACTTCGGGTGTGGTGACCAGCGCGGGCACCGGTTCACCGAACAAGCTGCTGAAGCTCGTCCCGTAACACCCGCCTGCTCCACCCGAACAACCGTTTCCCCGGAGGCAGCACACGCCTCCGGGGAACATCCATTCGGGGGTGCACGAGAACCGGTGCAAGCGGCTTCCGCACCTTGACGTGCCCGGTCGGGCTGCGCGACATTGAAACCCGGCATCCGGCGCGCTGGGGGGCAAAGTCGCCAATGCAGACCTTACGCATCAAGAGACCATCCACCTCTGACACCGAGCGGGCACGGCCAGGACCGGGGAGGGATCTGGCACCGCTGCTCGCGGGCGCGGCAGTCGCCGTGGGAGGGGTCGGGGCGCTGCTCGCGCTCGTCGACTCGGGATCACCGTTGCGCGGTCCGTTCGCGCTGTTCTTCCTGTTCGCCGCACCGGCTTCGGCAATTGCCGCGGTGTTGCGCGGACTTGATCCCTTCGGCCGTGTTCTCACCTCGGTGGCGGGCGCGCTGGCCGTCGACATGCTGGTGGCCCAGGGAATGCTGGCCGTGCACCGGTGGTCGGTCGACGGTGGAATCATCACGGTGGCGGTGATCAGTGGCTTGATTTCGCTATCGGTATTCATACGGCATATGCCGGGCCGCACAACGGCTGACAAAGTTGTGTAACGGTCAAACCAACAAAAACGTGAGGCCTCGTTCCAGGTCTTGCCATACAGGTTAAATCATCAATACCGTCGTACATCTCACCCGCACTGGTTCATCATCGAGCGGCTCTAGGGGAGGGCTCAAGGACCGCGATGGATCCGGGGCGGGGCGCGGTAGGGGGGTGCCGTGCTCGGTGACCGCATTAGTGACCGAGTCGTCCGCGCGGCCGGCTTTCACGTTTTCCGGGGGTCGACCAGTTTTGCCAGCTCACCACGCGTGCACGGAGATCCATATTCTCCGTCGCGTCCGTGAGAACCCCCCTTTCGAACCGGAGCACAGAGCCGGGCCGCCCAGGGGCGGGCGGTCCGCCGGACGAGAGGGACCAGACTCGTGAGTTCTGTTCTGCGCCCAGCGACATCGGGCCAAGATCCGTTAATGTCGGCCAAATACCGGCCGATCTCCTCTCACCTGGCGATCACACCGCCGGTGAGCATCGTGATTCCCGCCATGAATGAGGCGGAGAATCTCCCCTACGTCTTCAAGACACTTCCCGCGTGGATTCATGAAGTTGTTCTTGTGGACGGCAATTCCACTGACAACACCGTCGAGGTGGCCCGCGAGCTGTGGCCCGGGGTCAAGGTCGTCGAACAGCAGGGAAAGGGCAAGGGGGATGCCCTGATCACCGGGTTCGAGGCCTGCAGCGGCGACATCATCGTGATGGTCGACGCGGACGGTTCGGCCGACGGGAACGAGATCGTCAGCTATGTCTCCGCCCTCGTCTCGGGCGCGGACTTCGCCAAGGGCTCACGCTTCGCCAACGGCGGCGGCACGGACGACATGACGTTCATCCGCAAGCTCGGCAACTGGGCGCTGTGCACGATCGTCAACCGCAAGTTCGGCGCCCGCTACACCGATCTCTGCTATGGATACAACGCGTTCTGGCGGCACTGCCTCGACAAGATCGACCTCGACTGCACCGGCTTCGAGATCGAGACACTCATCAACATCCGGGTGGTCAAGGCCGGTCTCAAGGTGCAGGAGATCCCCAGCCACGAGTACCTCCGTATCCACGGCACGAGCAATCTGCGCGCCGTGCGGGACGGGATCCGGGTGCTCAAGGTGATCCTCAAGGAGCGCTCCAACCGGCGTGCGCTGCGCCGCCGTTCGCACTCCACGATGATCGACACGCTCGACCCGCAACGCGATCCTCAGCTCGACCCGCAGCTCAACTCGGTCCGGGGAGAGGTGTCTTGAGCAGTCCCGACATCTCTGTCGTGATCTGCGTCTACACCGAGGACCGCTGGGAGGACATCCTCGCGGCGGTCTCCTCGGTGCGGGCGCAGTCACGGCCGGCGCTGGAGACGTTGCTGGTCGTCGACCACAACCCCGCTCTCCTGGACCGACTCACCAGGGAGTACAAGGACGTTGCGGAAACCGGCGAGGTCCGCGTGCTGGCGAACGCGGGCCCGCGCGGTCTGTCCGCGGGCCGCAACACCGGCATCGCCGCCTCGCGCGGTGAGGTCATCGCCTTCCTCGACGACGACGCCGTGGCCGAGCGGGAATGGCTGCGGCACTTCGCCGAGGCGTACACCGATCCGAGGGTGATGGCCGTCGGCGGCCGCACGATGCCGATCTGGGCGTCGGGCCGCCGGCCCGCCTGGTTCCCCGAGGAGTTCGACTGGGTGGTGGGCTGCACGTACAAGGGCCTGCCGCCGGGCCGGGTCCGGGTGCGCAACGTCCTGGGCGGCAACGCCTCTTTCCGGCGTACGGCGTTCGACGCGGCCGGCGGCTTCGCGACCGGCATCGGGCGCGACGGCGACAAGCGTCCGCTGGGCGGCGAGGAGACGGAGCTCTGCATCCGGCTCACCCGGGCCAGGCCGGACGCGGTGCTGCTGATCGACGACCGCGCGGTGATCCACCACCGGGTGCCCGCGGTACGCGAGCACTTCGGGTACTTCCGCACGCGCACCTACGCCGAGGGCCTCTCCAAGGCCCTGGTGGCCCGAAGTGTCGGCGCCGACAAGGGACTTGAGTCGGAACGCCGGTACACGACCCGGGTCCTGCCGGCCGGAGTCGCACGCGGCCTGCGCGACGCCGTGCTCGCCCGGCCGGGCGGCGCGGGCCGGGCGGGCGCGATCGTCGCGGGGGTGCTCACGGCGGCGGGCGGGTATGTCGTCGGGAGCGTCAGGGCCCGACGCGGCGGGGCCACCTACGCGGTGGTGGAGATCGAGGGGGACGCACACGAGCGCGGGGGCGGGCGCGGAGGCGGCAAAGAGCGCGGGGGGCGGGCATGAGCACGGGGAGGCACGCGGACGCGGGGAGGCACGCGGGCATGGGGACACACCCGAACGCGCGGACGCACCCAGACGCGAGGAGCCGGCCGGGCGCGGGGACGCACCCAAACACGGGAGCGGACACGCGCGCAGGGACGCACACGGACGCAGGAAGGCGCCCCGACGCGGAGAAGCACCCGGGCACGGGGACACACCCGAACGCCCGGACGCACCCAGACGCGAGGAGCCGGCCGGGCCCGGGGACGCACCCGAACACGGGAGCGGACCCAGGCACGGGAACACACCCGAACGCGTGGACGCACCCGGGCGCGGGGGCGGCAACGAGCACGGGGGGCGGCCATGAGCACGGGGACGCACGCGGACGCAGGCAGACACCCACGCATGGGGCCGCACCCGGACGCGGGAGCGGACACAGGCACGGGGACGCACCCGGACGCGGAGAGGCGCCCACGCACGGGAACACACCCGAACGCCCGGACACACCCAGACGCGATGGCGGCAACGAGCACGGGAGGCGGCCATGAGTGACACACCGGTGCCGATCCTGATGTACCACTCGGTCGCCGCCGCCCCGAACGACGCCACCCGCGCCCTGTCCGTCGCGCCCGAGGCGTTCGCCGAGCAGCTGGCACTCCTCGGCGACCTGAACTTCACCCCCATCAACACGGCTGATCTGGCCGCGAGTTGGCGCTCCGGCAAACCGCTGCCCGAGCGCCCGGTCCTGATCACCTTCGACGACGGCTACGAGGGCGTACACCGGCACGCGCTCCCCGCGCTGGCCCAACACGGCTTCGCGTCCACCCTGTTCGTCTCCACCGGCTGGATCCGGGGCGCCCACGACACCGGCGGCGGCCTGGACACCATGCTCGACTGGGACCAGGTGCGCGAACTCGCGGGCGCGGACGTCGAGATCGGCGGCCACAGCCACACCCACCCGCAGCTCGACCAGCTCGACGACGACAACCTGCGCACGGAACTGGTCCGCTGCAAGGAGATCGTCGCCGACGAACTCGGCTCCGTACCCGTCTCGTTCGCGTATCCCTACGGCTACTCCAGCCGCCGGGTGCGCCAAGCGGTACGGGAGACCGGGTTCGCACAGGCGCTCGCCGTCGGCAACGACCTCGCCCGGCGCCGCCAGGGACCGTACGCGCTGCGGCGGGTGACTGTGCGCCGCAGTACGGGAGTCGAGGAGTTCGAGCGGCTCGTCGAGGGCCGTGCGATCGCCCGCAACTTCGCCAGGGACCGTGCCCTCACCCAGGGTTACGCCATGGTCCGCAGAGCTCGACAGGTCCGCCGGAAGGCCATCCGTTCCCGTGTCTGACACGACGACCACCACCCAGGACGCGGCGCCCGGGACCGAGGCGCCCCAGCAGACGGGGCGCCGACTGCGCCTGCCGGGGAAGGGCAAGTCCCCCGGCGGCAGCCCGCTGTTCCGCAACGCCTATGCCCTGATGCTCAACACCGGGATCTCCGCGGTGCTGGGGCTGGGCTACTGGCTGATCGCCGCCCACTACTACTCGCCGTCCGCGGTCGGCCAGGGCTCGGCGGCGATCGCCGCGATGAAGCTCCTGGCCGGGCTCACGGCGGTCACGCTGACCGGCGCCCTGGCCCGCTTCATCCCGGTCGCCGGACGTGCCACCGGGCGCCTCATCTTCCGTACGTACGTCGGCAGTTCGGTCGTCGTCGCGCTCGGGGCCGGGGTCTTCCTGCTGACCCTGAACACATGGGGACCCTCCTACCGCTTCCTGCACGGGCCGGTCAACGGCCTCGGCTTCATCCTGGCGATCGTCGCCTGGAACGTGCTCACGCTCCAGGACGGGGTGCTGACCGGGCTGCGCAGCGCGCCCTGGGTGCCGGTGGGCAACACGGTGTTCTCCGCGGTGAAGTTGGCGCTGCTCGTCGGGCTGGCCTCGGTGCTCGCCACAAGCGGTGTCTTCGTGTCCTGGGTCGCCGCGATCGCGTTCTCCGTGGTGCCGCTCGGGTGGCTGGTGTTCCGGCGGCTGGTGCCCCGGCACATCAAGGCGACCGAGGAGCACGCGAGGCCGCCGACGCTGCGGGAGATCGGGCGGTTCCTCGCCGGTGACTACACCGGCTCGCTGTTCTCGCTCGCCGTGGTCTACCTCGTGCCGGTGATCATCGCCTCGCAGGTCAGCTCCGAGGACAACGCGTACTTCTACATCACCACGACGATCGGCGGCACGGTCAACCTGCTCGCCATCAACATGGGCGCCTCGCTGACCGTCGAGGGCTCCCACGATCCGGCCCGCCTCGCCGCCAACACCCGTGCGGCGATCAAGCGGATGGCCCGGATCATGCTGCCGATCTGCGGGCTGCTGTTCATCGGCGCCCCGTGGATCCTCGGCGTGTTCGGCGCGGGCTACGCGGACGCGGCGACGCCGCTGCTGCGCTGGTTCGCGGTGGGCGCGCTGCTGCGGGTCCTCATGGAGACGTACTTCGCGGTGCTGCGCGCCCAGAGCCGTACCGCTGGACTCGCCTGGCTGCAGGGCCTGTTGTGCGTCCTGGTGCTCAGTCTGACGCTGCTGCTGCTCCCCCGCATGGGGCTGACCGGCGCGGGCGTCGCCGAGATCTCCAGCCTCGCGGTGATCGTGGCGATCGCCGCGCCCAGACTCTTCAAGACGCTACGGGCCGCCCCGGCCGCGGAGTTGCCCGAGGACGCGGCACCCGACGGGGACCTCGCCGACCTGGGGGCACGCGAGGTCCCGGCCCCCGCGCCGCGCCGTCGGGGCCCGGCCTGGGCGCTCGACTCCGACACCCTCGCGCTCGGCATCCACGTCGACTTCGACCACCTGGAACGCCGGCCGGACGTACGCCCGGGCCCCGGCACCCCGCCCACCGGCACGCCGATCGTGTCCGGCGAGCAGCATCCGACCTGGGCGCTCGGCATCAAGCGGTCCGAGATCGTCGGGCTGCCCGTCGAGGAACGTGAACCCGGCTCGGAGTCCTCGCTGAGCCCGTCCGCCGAGCCGGAGGTGGACGCGCCGTTCGAGCCCGCCACCGGCTCCGACCGGGTGGTCGTATCGGAGGAATCGCTCGTACGGGAACAGGCGCGGGAGGACGCGGCGGAGAAGGAGCGGGAGGCACGGGAGTCCGAAGTCCCGCCGCCCGCCCGCCCGTTGTCCCTGCGCGAGCGTCTGGTGCCCACGCGCCCCGGTGTCGTGCTCGGCTGTCTGCTGGTCGCCGCGCTGCTCCTGTACTGGGTGCCCGCGGCGCGGCTCGGCGAGTCCGACCTGGACCGCATGGGCGGGCTCGGCCTGATCTCGGTGCTGCCGCTGCCCACGCTGGTCGGCGCCGCGCTGCTGATCACGGTGTTCGCCGCGCTGCTGTGGCTGGGCCGCGAGCACAAGGCGCTGCTGCTGATCACCCTGCTCGCGACAGTCGTCTCACTGCACGCGCTGCCCGCGGTGATCGAGACCGAGCCGCGCTTCCCGACGGCCTGGCAGCACCTCGGGTTCATCGACTACATCGACCGCACCGGGTCGGCCGTACCCGACCTGGACGCGCGCTGGAGCTGGCCGGGCTTCTTCGCGGTGGCCGCGTTCATCGGCAAGGCGTGCGGGATCACCGACTGGTCCGAGGTGATCCGCTGGTGGCCCACGGCCATCCAACTCGCCTATCTGGCACCGATGTTCCTGCTGGTGCGCTCGCTGCGGGCGAGCTGGCGGGCGAAGTGGACCGGCATCTGGATCTTCGTGCTCAGCGGCTGGGTCGGCCAGGACTACTTCTCCCCGCAGGGCTTCACCTTCCTGCTCTATCTGGCCTTCGTGGCCATCCTGTTGGTCTGGTTCCGGGCACCCCACGTCCTGTGGACGAGGATGCGGCCCGGCGAGGCGGAGGTCGAACCCACCGACCGGCGCCAACAGGCCGTCCTCCTCCTGGTGTTGATCGGCCTGTTCGCGGCGAGCGTCCCGGCCCACCAGCTCACGCCGTTCGTGATGCTGGGCGTGCTCACGGTCCTCGTCCTGATCGGCCGCTCCGAACTCCGGGGCCTGCCCATCCTGTTCGGGGTGCTGGTCGCGGTCTGGCTCGGCTTCATGGCCGAGCCGTACTGGTCCGGACACTTCAACGACCTCTTCGGCGGGGTCGGCGGCGTCGGCAGCAATGTCTCGACGTCCGTCTCCGGCCGTATCCAGGGCGGCAGTTCGACCCACAAGCTGGTCCTCTACACCCGCGTCCTGCTGGCCGGCGGCGTCATGGCCTTCGCCTGCTGGGGCTGGTGGCGCCGCCGCGACCACAAGTACCGCGAACGCTCCCTGCTCGTCCTCACCTTCGTCCCGTTCCTGGGCTTCGGCATGCAGTCCTACGGCGGCGAGATGGCGCTGCGTGTCTTCATGTTCGCGGTGCCCGGCGCGGCCCTGCTCGCGGGCCTCGCCCTCTTCCCGCGCACCGGCGCCACCGCCAAGGAGCGTGAGAAGGACCGCGTGAGCCTCGCCCCGCTGGCCGCCCTGCTCGCCGGGCTGCTGCTCATGGCAGGCTTCCTGGTGGCCCGTTGGGGCAACGAGGGCTTCGAGCGGGTCCGGCCCGGCGAGGCCGCGGCCATGAACTACGTGTACGCCCACGACAAGCCGACCGTACGGCTGCTGTGGCTGAGCGACGACACGGTCAACGACGTGACGCCGGCGATGCCGTGGGGCGCGAAGGACATGGAGCGGGTCAACTACGTTCCCACGCTGGCCCCTTCGGACCCGGTACTGGTGTCCGGGCTGGTCAAGGCGCTCAAGGACGCGGGCCCGAACTCGTATCTGATGCTCAACAAGAGCCAGGTCGTCTCGCTCCAGCTGGACGCGGGCTACTCGGCGACCTGGGAGTCCCGGCTCATCCAGAACCTGGACAACCGGCAGGAGTTGAAGAAGGTCCTCGTCAACGCCGACGTGACCATGTACTCCCTGCGCGAGCAGCCGGCCGGCGTGGTCCCGAAGCCCGATCCCGGGCCGATCGGACCGCAGATCACCTGGACCCCGTGGTCGGTGGTCGGGGCGCTCGCCGCGCTCGCACTGATCCTGATGCTGACGGCCCGTGAGGTCGTCCGAGTCGCGTTCCGGCCGAGTGTGCGTCAACTGCGGTGGCTGCAGAGCAGTTTCTGGTTCTCGCTGCCTCTGCTGGCGGTGCTGCTGGCCTCGCTGGTGCAGCGGTTCCTGACGATGAAGTGACCGTGAGGCAGCGGAGTTCCGGGGTTTACGGGGTCAAGTGGCTTATCGCGTCAGCCACTTGACCCCATAGGCCGCCATGTCGAACTGCTTGCCGTCGACCTTCGCGCTGATCTGCCGGTCCAGGGTGTTCACGACCAGGACCGTCTTGTCGGTGGCGAGGACCTTCACGTTGGGCACGTCGTCCGCGGCGACCGACACGGTCTCCAACTTCGTACCGGGCCCGAAGGCCGCGTCGAAGCGGGAGACCAGGTCGTACATGGGGAGTTGCTTCCCGCCGTCGGAACTGTCGGTCGGCGTCCACAGGCAGCCCGCGCAGCCGGTGCCCTTCTCGTCCTCCGGGTTCCAGTAGAAGCCGGAGGTGGCGCCGCCCTTGGCCATGGCGATCATGCCGGTGGCCTGGACGGCGACGCGGTGGGTCTCGGACCAGCCCTTGCGGTCGTCGTTGCCGTCGGCGGGCTCGACGTAGTACTCGGCCCACCACAGCGGCAGATCGTGCGTCTGCTCACGGACCCACTCGCTCACGGCCGTCAGCTTGTCGGTGGCCCCGAACTCGTTGGGCAGCAGGTCGTCGTCGTTGGTGTAGCTGGAGCCGTCGACGACCACGAAGTCCGCGCCGGCCTTGTTCTTGTTCCAGTAGTCGAAGGCGTCGATGATCCGCTGGTCCATCGCGCCCCAGGTGCCCTTGAAGGTGCTGGAGGCGTTCGCGTCGCGCGGGTCCACGCTGTCCATCACGAGATACGGGCCGCCGACCATGATCTTCGGGTTGACCTTCTTCAGCGCCTTGTAGACCAGGTTGTAGAGCCGGGTGTAACCCTCGTAGTCCCAGCGCTGTTCGGCGTTGTTCCAGAAGCCCTTGAACTCGTTCCACACGATGAAGTGGGTGACGTCCGGGTACCGTTTGGCGACGGTCGCGGCGAGCGCCGCGTAGTCCGCGTAGTGGTCGGGCTTCGGCGCCGTCTCCAGCGAGGCCTGGCTCCAATCGGTGTTGTCGACGCCGGACTTGCCGCCCTTCATCCAGTCCGGGGAGCAGCACAGCGTGATGACGGGGGTGCCGCCCGACGTGCGCATGAAGTCGATACGGCGGTCCAGGGCGCCGAAGTCGTAACGCCCCTTCGTCGGCTCGGGGTTGTCGGCGCCCCAGCCCATGATGGCCTGGTCCTGCGGGAGTTGGGCCTTCGCGAGCAGCCCCTCGACGCGCTCGGTCGCGGTGTCGCTGCCCTCGTCGGCGCTGTACTGGGTGTGGGTGAAGCCCCAGCCGACCTCGGGCCGGTCCTCGTCGGGCGGGGTCGCCGGGGTGCCGTGCACCTTGTCGCCGTCGCGCGAGGTGCCGGCGGTGCTTCCGCCGCCGGGAAGCGTGTTGATCAGGGTCACGATCAGCGCCAGTGCGGCCACTCCCACGCCGAGCAGCGCGGTGAGCCGCCACCGCAGTGCCCCCGAATTCCACCCATGACGTCCCATCAAGGGCAACAGTAACGTCGGTGCCGGGCGGTGGGGCAGGTCTCCGCGTGCACAGCCTTGTAACAGGGCGGAGGGGATACACGGCGGACACACTCAGGAGCCGGCGGACACAGTCAGGACACAACGGATGCACCGGACGGAGGCGACACTGGGGGGCGCACTGCGGAAAGCGGGTGCACACGGCGTCCGTGTGCCGGATCATGGCCCCATGTCCGCTAACCCACACGACGCTCTGCCGATCCGGCTCAACGTCGACGACTCCGACTCCCCGTCCGACGTCGTCGACGCGCTGTTCCTCGGCCGCTTCGCGACGGGCGAGCAGCCGTACTCGCACGCGGCGAACATCGACCGCGTCCGGACCGGGGCGACCCTGCTCCCGCCGGGCGCCCGCGTGCTGCGCGCCGCCCGCGACGACGACCGCAGCGCGACCCTCGCCGAGGGCGACGGCTGGACCCTGCTGATCTCCCGCTGGAACCGCGGCGCCGACGTGACGGTGACGGCGACCAGCGAGGAGCTCGCCGAGAAGGTCCTCGACCAGGCGACCGACGGCGCGGCGGACGAACCCGAACCGCAGCCGGAGAACGTGACGATGGGGTTCTGGTACGTCTCCCCCCGGCGCGGCCCGCACCGGACGACCCGGCAGATCTCGGCGGGCACGTGGGACGAGGTGCGCCCCAACTACACGCGTCCGGTGGCCGATGCGATGGACACCCTGATGAAGACGACCCCGGAGGACATCGCGGGCCGGCTGCTGTTGCTGCACGGCCCTCCGGGCACCGGCAAGACCTCGGCGCTGCGCACGCTGGCGCGTTCCTGGCGGGACTGGTGCCAGGTGGACTGCGTGCTGGACCCGGAGCGGCTGTTCAGCGACGTCGGCTATCTGATGGACATCGCGATCGGCGAGGACGACACGGCGGGCAAGGGCCGCTGGCGGCTCCTCCTTCTGGAGGACTGCGACGAGCTGATCCGCGGCGAGGCGAAGCACACGGCGGGCCAGGCCCTGTCCCGGCTCCTCAACCTCACGGACGGCCTCCTCGGCCAGGGCCGCAACGTCCTGGTCGGCGTCACCACGAACGAGGACCTGGAGCGCCTCCACCCCGCCGTCGTCCGCCCCGGCCGCTGCCTCGCCCGTATCGAGGTCGGCCCCCTCACCCGCAAGGAGTCGGTCGACTGGCTCGGCACGGAGGAGGGCGTGGGCCGCGAGGGCGCGACCCTGGCGGAGCTGTACGCCCTGCGCCGCGGCACGCAGCCGACATCGGTACCGGACCAACGGGAGGGCGCGGACGCGGGGTTGTACCTGTAGCGACACCGGCTCCGCCACGCCGGTAGCCACGTCGGCCGCGCCGCCCTTTCAACACCGGCCGCACTACGCCTCCATCCGGCCGGCATGTGTCGCCGCCGCAACGGCGCTCAGCCACAACGGCGCATAACGGCGGTGCCGAACTCACCTCACCCCTCCCCATAGGCCGCCCGCAGGGCATCCCGCACAGCCGCCACCGCATCCCCCTCCGCAAGCCCCAACCGCCGCACCTTCTCCGCATACGCCTGCGCGGCCGACGACGCCTCACGCTCAGCCGCCGAGCCCGCGGCAGCGACAAACGTCCCGTTGCGTCCGCGCGTCTCGATCACCCCGTCCGCCTCCAGGGCCCGGTACGCCTTGGCAACCGTGTTCGCGGCGAGCCCGAGCGACTCGGCCAGCCCCCGGACGGTGGGCAGCCGGTACCCCACCGGCAGCACCCCCGCCCGCGCCTGCTCGGAGATCTGCGCCCGCACCTGCTCGTAGGGTGCCGCACTGTCGTCGATGTGGATCTTCAAGGTCACGGCCCGATTGTCCCGCACCCGCCGGAGAACGCGCCCCCCGTGAAGAACGCACCGTCCGGAAAATGAGAGGCAATCCGGCGCGGCTCCGCCGTAGCGTGCGGCCCCATGACCGTGATCGCACGCGACCTGCGCCCCGATGTCCGGGCCGACCTGGACGGTTTCGTCGAGGTGCGCCGACTCACCCTCCCCTACATGCTGTTCACCCCGGAGTCCGTCGCCCACGACATCGCCCACGCCCACCCGGAGGCCGCGCTGCGCAGGCTGGTCGCGGAGGAGGACGGCGAGATCATCGGCACGGCCCAGGTCGGCATCGCCTACGACAGCCCGGAACCCGACCGGGGCGTCGTCAACGTGTACGTGCACCCGGAGCGCACGCGCCGGGGCGCGGGCTCGCTCCTGGCCCGCGCCGCCGAGGAGCACCTGGCCGCCCAGGGCGCGACCAGGCTCTACGCCTGGGTCCTGGACGAGCCGGCCAACCACGCCTTCGCCAAGCGGTTCGGCTATACGGCGAGCCGTTCCGCGTACTTCCTCCGCCTGGACCTGGCGCACGGCACACTGCCCCCGCTCCAGACCCCGCCGCCGGACGTGGAGATCCGCCCGGGCTCGGACTTCGCCGAGGACCCGCGCCCCCTGTTCGAGCTGGACGCGGAGACGATGGCCGACGAACCCAGCGACATCGGCGTCGAGTTCACCGACTACCGGACCTGGCTGGACGACACCTGGCAACACCCGCTGTTCAGCCAGGAGTTGACATCCGTGGCCCTCGTCGACGGACGCCCGGCGGCCTTCAGCGCCGCCCGCACGGACGGCGGCACCCGCTACGGCACGGTCATGACCGGCACCGCCCGCGCCCACCGCGGCCGGGGCCTCGCCAAGCTCGCCAAGAACGACTCCCTGCACCGCGCCCGTGCCGCCGGCTACACCGAGGCGTTCACGGGCAACGACACCGGCAACGGCCCGATGCTCGCGATCAACACCTGGTTCGGCTACGAGACCTGCGCCACGGAGGTGCGCTATGTCCATGAACTCACCTGATCCCCTTCGCCGGTTGGACGTCGTCCTCGTCAAGGCGGGCCGCACGAAGATCCGTTACGCGGCGGACCTGCTCTTCGACGACGGCACCCGCCTCGCCGTCCGCGCCCCGTGGGCCGGTGACGGCGTCCGCGACTTCGGCTTCGTGCGCTTCGAGCGCGGTGACGTCTTCACCGAGTACTACTGGCGGGACCGCTGGTACGCGGTGAAGGAAGTCCGGGACGGCGCCGGGCAGTTGAAGGGCTGGTACTGCGACATCGCCCGCCCCGCCACGCTCTCCGGCGCCGAACTCGTCGTGGAGGACCTCGACCTGGACCTGTGGATCTCCGCCGACGGCACGGACGTACGGCGGCTGGACGAGGACGAGTTCGAGGAGAGCGGGCTGGCCGTGTCGGACCCCGCGGCCGCGGCGGCGGCCGTGGCCGCCCTCGACGAGCTGGAGAGGCTGGCCCGTGAGGGCGGGTTCGACGCGCTGGTGGCGTGACGGCGGGCGGGCTCGCTCAGGGGATGGCGGGGATGGCCACCACCGCGTACCGCTCGTCGTCCACGTCCTTCCCCCACAGCAGCAGGTCGTCCGACAGCCGCTCCACGTGCACGTACCCGGCCAGGGGTGCCAGGAGTTCGGTGAGGCGGTCGGCGGGTATGCCGGCCGGGTTGACCGTGCCCCACACGCCCTCGACCAGCACGAGCCGGCCGCCGGGGCGAAGCAGTCCGCGCCAGTGCCGCAGGACCCGGGCAGGGTCGGGCAGCGCCCAGAGCACATGCCGTACGAGGACGACGTCGAAGCGCTGCTCGCCCACCGGAGGTGCCGCCGCGTCACCGACCAGGAACGCCGCGTCACGGCCGGCCAGCTTCGCGCGGGCCAGGTCCACCATCGCCGGGGACAGGTCGACGCCGGTGACGTGGTGCCCCTGCTCGGACGCGAGGAGCGACAGGCTGCCGGTGCCGCAGCCGAGGTCGAGGATGTCGGCGGCGCTGTCGGGCAGCCAGCCGCGCAGCCGGTCGGCCCAGGCCCGGCGGATCTCCGGGTCGCGCAGGCCGTGATCAGGCTCTTCGTCGAAGGCGGCCGCCTCCGCGTCCCAGTCGAAGTTCGCTACAGGTTTACTCATGCGTCCAGCGTGACACCCGCCACTGACAGTCCCATCGTGACAGCCGCCACAGACAGACCCGCGCCGATGAGTCACTCTCCCCGGAACGGTCTACCCCGTGAGAACACGACCCCGGGTGGACACAAGGAGGCAGCCATGCGCCGCGTGACCGTGCAGAAGCCCCTGAAGAAGTCGGACACGCGCCGTGTGCGCGAGGAGCCCGACGAGCGCCCCGCGGAACGCCCGGAGATCCGCAAGGACATCGCCCGAACCTGGTGGCCGGACGGCTGACCCCGGTCAGTCCAGCCGCTTCCGGTAGTGGACGCGGTCGTACGGCCCGTCCGTGCGCCGCTCCACGACCTCGCACCCGGGCCTCGGGTAGATCTGCTGGTTCTCCCACGTCAGCGCGTTGGTGCAGAGCCTGATCTCGGACAGCCCGAGCGCACGCGCGCGTGCGTCCACGAGGTCCAGGAGCAGCCGCCCGGCGCCCCTGCCGTGACGTACATCCGCCCCGCGACCACATTCGCCATGTGGTCCGCCTCCATGGGCTGCGGCACCACACCGATGCGCGCGATGTAGTGGCTGTACTCCATGTCAGGCACGGCCTTCACGGCCGACACATCGGCGACGACAGCGGCACGAACCCCTTCCGGTCCACTCATCCGCACCACCTCTCCGGACTCACGGAACCGTCCCTCCCTGAGCCCTCAGTTAGCCCTGCCTTAACGCCACCATAAGGATCTCCCTCCCCCTCCTCCAGCAGGCGATTCCGCGGTTTCCAGGGGCTAGCTTCTGATCACCCCCACGGGATCCGTCCCCCGCGCCGAGCACCGTCCGAGGAGTTGGAGTTCCCCCATGCCCGCACGCCGCACGGTCGCCGCTGTCGCCGTCCTCGGGATGACCCCGCTCGCCCTGACCGCGCTCGCCGCGGCGCCCGCGGCGGCGCACGGTTCGATGGGCGACCCGGTCAGCAGGGTCGCGCAGTGCTACGCGGAGGGCCCGGAGAGCCCCAAGTCCGACGCGTGCAGGGCGGCGGTCGCAGCTGGTGGCACGCAGGCGCTCTACGACTGGAACGGCATCCGGATCGGTGACGCGAACGGGCAGCACCAGACGCTGATCCCGGACGGCAAGCTGTGCAGCGCGAACACCGAGGAGTTCAAGGGCCTCGACCTGGCCCGCGCCGACTGGCCGGCGACGAGCGTGAGCAGCGGCTCGTACACCTTCAAGTACCGCGTGACCGCCCCGCACAAGGGCACCTTCAAGGTGTACATCACCAAGTCCGGCTACGACCCCGCCCAGCCGCTCGCCTGGGCGGACCTGGACCTGGAGCACCCGGTCGCGACGTCCACCGACCCGGTCGCGACGGGCGGCTTCTACACCTTCTCCGGCACCCTCCCGCAGCGCTCCGGCAAGCAGCTCCTGTACGCGATCTGGCAGCGCTCGGACAGCCCGGAGGCGTTCTACTCCTGCTCGGACGTCAGCTTCGGCGGCAGCGGCAGTGGAAGCGGCACGGGCGCCAACGGCGGTGGTACGGCGAGCAGTTCGACGCCGACCGCGGCCGCTCCCACGACTCCGGCGCCCACCGCCTCCGCCCCTTCCAGCCGGCAGATCGCGGCCGGCGCCGACAGGTCGACCGTCGAGCACAACGGCCACGGCGACGCGGACGCGAGCACCTCGGCGGAGCCGGTCGCCGCGACGAACCAGGCGACCACCGAGGCCAACGAGCCGCAGGCGGCGGGTAGTTCGAAGAACCTCGCCGAGACCGGTGCCAACAACAGCTCGCCGTATCTCATCGTGGGCGGCGCCGCCTCCCTGGCGCTCGGCGCCGCGGCCCTGTTCGCCTCGGTCCGCCGCCGCGCGACCAACGGCGGTGGACGGCACGGCCGTTAGGTGGCCGTGCAGGGGGCGGGGCCTGTCCGGCGGCTCAGGTCGGACAGGCCCCGCGGTGTGCCTACGGTCAACTGAGCGCCGACAGGCAGGTGGTGGCGGTGGCGTGCGCGGGATCGAGGGCGTTGGCGACCTCGTGGAAGGCGATCCGGTCCGTCAGCCCGAGCAGGGCGTGCTCGGAGAGATCCACTGAACACAGGTTCTGGATCAGCACGTTGTGTACGTCCGACCCGCTCAGGAACTGACTCGTGTAAGGCGTGACGACCTCGTCGTACCTGGTGGCGATGACGGTGTAGTGGACGCCGGGGACGGTGTCGCCGCCCGCGTTCAGCTTGGCGAGGAAGGCGGAGCCGGCGACCTGGTCGGCGAGGCCGGGAGCGGCCGCGGAGATCACGTCCTCGGCGCCGGGGAAGTACGGCAGGAGTTTGGTGAGGCCGTCCAGGGTGGTGCCGTGGTTGTCGGGCGCGATGCCGACGAAGGTGTTCACCTTGGCGGCGCCGCCGAGGAACTTGAGGTAGTAGCGGGGCATCATCCCGCCCTGCGAGTGCCCGACCAGGTCGGCCTTGGCGGCGCCGGTCGCGGCGAGCACCTTGTCGACGTAGACCTGGAGTTGCTCTGCCGACTTGTCGATGGGACCGAGGCCGTAGACGAGCGGGACGCCGGGGAGTTGGCCGTAGTCGAGGGAGAAGACGCAGTAGCCGCGGGCTTCCAGGTACGGCGCGAGGGTCAGCCAGTTGTCGGTGGCGTTGGCGAAGGTGCCGTGCACGAGGACGACGGGGCGGGGGTGGGCGGCGGAGGGCTTGCAGCTGTAGTCGTTCCAGCCACTGGTCGGGGCGCTCGACGCGTGAGCGGCGGTGGCGGGAACGGCGACGACCGCGGCGGTCAGCAGCAACGCGGTCAGGGGTCTGAGCAGTCGTTTCCAGGGCAGCATCGTGTGATCTCCTTGCGGCTCAAGGGAGTTGCGACGGCCTTACGCCCTGTGATCCGGATCACAAGAATGCTGTTCACTCGTCAAGTTACGAGCGAGTAGGTGAAGTGTGAAGTTACGCGTCAGTAAAAACTTCCAGTGATAACCAGTCACCAGGTGGGCCTGATGGGACCGTAGGGCGCAATACGCCGCAAACAGTCACACAACACGCGCACTTCACCCTCACCCAGAAGTTCGACCCAGGGCCGCACCGCCTCCAGGGCCGCCTCTTCCGCGGCCCGCGTACACGCCCACCCCAACTCGGTAAGCACGACCAGCCGGGCGCGGGCGTCGCCGGGGTGCGGGCGCCGCTCCGCGTACCCCTTGCGCACGAGGTCGTCGACAAGCTGACTCGCCGCCTGCTTGGTGACTCCGAGATGAGAGGCGAGGTCGGTGACCGTCGCCCCGTCCGGGGCGAGCCGCACAAAGGCGAAGCCGTGCGCCGGGCGCACCTCGAACCCACGCGCCACGACCCCGTCGTTGATGCGCTTCGTCAGGTCGCCCGCGGCGGCGAGCAGGGCGGCGGTCAGGGCCATGGCCTCGGAGTTCTCCACCACGGCATTGAAACACCCTTGACGAACTGGTCAAGCTGCTTGACCATGTTGAGGACATGGTCAAGCAGCTTGACCATCGACTTCTGGAGGCAGTCGTGCCCGTCGTCCACCCGTCCGACGCCGTCGTCCACGAGATCCACGGCGCCCGCTTCGTCTCGTACGCCCATCCCCGCACCGGCAGCAAGGAGCTGTGCGCGTGGCGGGGCGAGATCCCCGCCGGCACCAAGGCTCCCCTGCACACCGTCAACCACGAGGAGATCCTGCACATCCTCGAAGGCGAGCTGGTGATCACGCTCGACGGCCGTACCGAACGGGTCGGCGCGGGCGACACGTTGATCATCAACCCGGGGGCGACCTTCGGCGCCGAGAACCCCACCGACCGGACCGTGATCACCTGGGTCACCACGGCCATCGGCCTGGAGGCGGAGCTGGCGGACGGCACGCGCATTGTCGCACCGTGGGCCAACTGACGTACGAACAGGGGGTCTTGGTCACCTGTGGACGATCGGGTCGCTCGGTCAACCGCTCTCGGGGCGACCGGTGGCCCGGGTGGGTGTCCTGCCGACGAGGCAGGCGGTCGCGGCGAGGGTGCTGAGCAGGGCGGTGCCGATGACAGCAGGCCCAGGGGCACGAAGATCTTGGGGCAGGCCTTGGGCAGCGGCACGCTGATGGACAGCTGGGCGACGACCATCAGACTGCCCATCATCAGCAGGAACGCGAGCCCCGTCCTGACGGGACTGAAGCCCCGCGGGGACTGCAGGTAATAGGTCAGGAAGAGGGAGACACCGAAGAGTCAGCGCCCGGCCCGCCCGGGCCGGGCGCCGGGATGGGGACATCGCCGGTACGGAGAAGTTCGAGAGCTCGCTCGATGGCCAGGCCCAGGGCGGAGGGCTCCTCGCCGCGCACCCATTCCGCGACCGCGGTCTCGACGACGGCCGCGATGTTCGCGGCGGCGAGGGCCGCGACCATGTCAGTGGTACGGCCTCCGGTGCGCCGGCTGATCTCCTCCGCGAGGCTCTCGCGCCACAGCCAGTTCACGGCACGCAGCGTAGCGCCGAACGTCGCCGGCTCGTCTACGTCGCCGCCCGCGCCCCGGAGGCCGACGAGGACTACGCCGCGCTCGCCGCGAAGTTCCCCACCTCGCCGGTCACCTCCGGGATCGTCACCTCGGGCGGATTCAAGTGGATCGGCCGGTTGGCGTTCCTCAAGGACTTCGCCAACGGCGTGCCCAGGATGGAGGCCCTCGTGCTCTACGCGGCCCAGGGTCTGCTTTCGACCGCTCCGCCCACCACGAGCGTCGCCGCCTGGCACCGGAAGCCGTCCTGGTACGCGGTCTCGAAGAACGACCGCACCATCGATCCCGACCTCGAACGCTTCATGGCCCGGCGTATGAACGCCACGACCATCGAGGTCGACTCCGGCCACCTGTCGCTCGTGACGCACCCGGAAGTGATCACCAGGCTCATCCTGCGCGCCGCGGCGAACAGCTGACGCGCCCGCGTCCATGCCCCCAACACCTCTGTCGGTACGACGTTCTCGTTCCGTAAGGTTTTCGACCGCCCCAGCCGCACCGAACGGGACGAAGCTGAGCGGTGAACGGGGGCGGCTGCCGCCCACGTGACGTACCGGTGCGGGGAATGAATGGAGTGCGTGCCCATGGTGGTCCGTGGTGTCGGCGGGATCATCCTCGTCGTGCTCGGCGCGGTCTGGATCGCGCAGGGTGTCGGAGCGATGAACGGCTCGGCCATGTCCGGCCACGGCCAGTACGCGGTGCTGGGCGTGGTGGTCGCGCTGGTCGGACTCTTCTTGGTGCTGCGGGCCTGGCAGATGCGGAACACCCCCCGCCAACGCCCTTGAGCGCAAGGACAGTTCCGGGCGACAGAGGTCAGTCGGCCAGCGCCGCCGGGCGTACCGCCTCCTGCCCGAAACGCCGCCGGGCACGGTCCGCGGCGGTTTCGACCGCGCGGGCGCGGGCGTCTGCCGGGTCCATGGAGAGCTGACGGTAGGCACTGCCGGCCGGCCGCAGGTCGTCGGCGCGGAGCACGAAGGCCCGGACGCGGGCGCGTTGCAGTCCGAGGGAGGTCAACAGGCCCAGGGCGGTGGCGGCGACGGCGGGTGAGTGGTCGGTGGGCTCCGGCAGCGCACGCGTACGCGTGGTGGAGCTGCGGTCGGCGTATCTCACCGTGAGGGTGAGCCGGCCCGCGAACTTCCTTTCCCCGCGCAGGCGTTGGCCGATCCGGTCGGCAAGTCCCAGGACGGCTCGGTGGTGTTGGGCCGGGTCCAGGCAGTCCCGGCTCAGGGCCAGGTCGGCGGCCAGATGCGCCGCCGGTTCCGCGGGGACGACCGGGCGCGGGTCGTGGCCGCGGGCGCGCTCGGTCAACAGCCGCGCCTGGCCCGCGCCGAGGAGCCGTTGCAGGGTCGCCGGAGGCAGGTCGGTGAGCTGGCCGATGGTGTGCAGGCCGTATCGGTGCAGCGTGTCCGCCGTGGCGCGGCCGATCCCGGGCAGTGCGGTGACCGGCCGGGGGTACAGCCAGTCGGCCGCTTCGCCGGTGGGCACCCAGGTGGTGTCCCCCGGGGCGGACGCGTCGGCCGCCATCGCCGCCAGCATGCGGTTGCCCGCGAGCCCGGCGCTGCTGTCGATGTCGTAGAGAGCCTTCAGTCTCATCTTCACCGTCTGAACCGCGTCGTAGGCGGACATGTCGAAGTACCGGAGCGCCGAAGTCAGGTCCACCTGAAGGGCGTTGGGCGGGATGGCCTGGACGTGAGGCGTGATTCCGGACACCAGTTCGATTATGTCGTCGTACTGGGTCTCGGTCAGCGCGGTGTGCAGGTGAAGGTGGGCGATGTGCCGCTGCCGCGTGGTCATCCCGCACTCCCCGGGCTGTGGTGGCCGAACTTCTTCAGGTCGGCCGAGCGGGTGCCCGCGGGCTGGAGATCGGCGTACGGGTGCAAACGGGCGCCGCTGGTGCCGTTGGCCAGGGTGCGCCGCGGCTGAGCGGGCGTCGGGTACGGGCGGTCGGCGCCCAGGAGGGCGAGCGCCGCCTCCGGGCCGTCGTCCCGACGGGCGCCCGCGATCTCGTCCAGGTCCCAGGCCATGGAACCGACGACCGTACGACGGGTGCCGCGCACCTGGACCGTGCCGCGCACCAGCAGCAGCCCGCTGTGGAAGACGGTGTACGCGCAGGCCGGATGGGAGTCCTCGAAGAAGGCCAGGTCGACCAGACCCGAGCCGTCCTCCAGGGTGACGAAGATGATCCGCTTGCCGCTCGCGATCGGCGGGGTCTGCGTCGAGGCCCGCACCCCGGCGACCAACACCTGCTGCCCCGCGCGCAGTTCGGCCAGATGGGCCGCGTCCGTCGCGCCGATCTCGCGCAGCAGCCGATGGTGATGCTCCATCAGATGCCGGGAGACGTCGATGCCGAGGGTGCCCAACTCGGCGCTCAGCGCCTCGCGTCCGGTCATCTCCGGCAGACCGCTCGGCTCCGCTCCCCCAACAGCACCCGTATCCATGGGAAGTTGACCGGCCCCCGCGGTCCGGTTGCGGGACTGCCGGTGCAACTCGGCGATCTGGAGCAGGAGATCACGCCGGGTGAGACGGCCGTCGTGCAGACAGGTCAACGCACCGATCTCCGCGAGGCGTTCGGCGACCGGTCTGCTGGGACGGGCCCGCTGCCAGAAGTCCGACAGCGATCCGTACGGCTGCCCCTCCTCGACCCGCGCGCACTCCTCCTCGCTGATCCCGCGCACCCCGGACAGTGCGAGCCGCACGCCCCACTCCTCCTTCTCGGTCATCTCCACCGTGTGCTTCACCCTGGAGCGGTTGATGTCGACGGACAGCACCGGCACACCGCGCCGGCGGGCGTCGGAGACCAGGACGCGCTTGGGCCACATCCCGGGGTCGTGTTCGAGCAACCCGGCCAGCAGGAACGCCGGATGATGCGCCTTGAGCCACGCGCTCTGCAGGGCCGGTACGGCGAACGCGACCGCGTGGGCGCGGCAGAAGCCGTACGCCCCGAAGGCCTCGACGGTCTTCCAGACCTCCTCCCGGACGGCCGCGCTGTAGCCACGCGCGCGTGCCTTCTGGTGGAACCAGTCCTTGATCCGGGGCAGTTGCTCCTTGTCGCCGAGAGCCCGCCGGGTGACCTCCGCGAAGGCCCGCTCGCAGCCGGTCAGTACATGCAGGGTGTCGATGATCTGCTCGTGCCAGATGGTCACGCCGTAGGTGTCGGCGAGCACGGGTTCGAGATCCCGGTGCGCATACACCGGCGTACCCCCATGACGCGCGGCGATGTACCGCTCGGGCATGCCGCCGGCGACCGGACCCGGGCGGAAGAGGCTGATGTCGGCGATGACGTCCTGCACGTCACGGGGTTGCAACCGGGACAACAGGTCCTGCTGGCCAGGGGATTCCAGCTGGAACAGCCCCAGCGTCTGGCTCTCCTGGATGAGCTTGAAGGCGAACACGTCGTCGAGCGGCACCTGTTGGGGGTCGTCGAGGTCGATGTGGTTGCCGGTGGCGCGTTCGATCTCGGTGACGGCGTGGGCCATCGCGGACTGCATGCGCACGCCCAGGACGTCGAGTTTGATGTTGCCCAGCGCCTCGATCTCCTCCTTCGCGGCCATCGCCATCGGGTAGTCGCCCTGCGGAGTGGGCTGCACGGGCAGCCGGTCCAGGAGAGTGGCGTCGCTGATGACCACACCGCACGGGTGCATGGCCATGCCGTGGACCAGGGAGTCGAGGCCTTCGGCGAGTTCCCACAACGGCCCGTACCGGCCCATCTCGCCTGCCAGTTGCCGTAGTTCGGGCAGTTCGGCGAGCGCGCTCGTGATGTCGGAGGCGCGCAGGTGCGGGAAGCTCTTGGCGATCCGGTCGACGTCGGCCGGGGCGATCCCCAGCGCGAGGCCGGTGTCGCGCAGTGCCCTGCGCGCGCGGTAGGTCTCGGGCATCGCGGTGACCGCCACCCGCTCCTTGCCGAAGCGTTCGAAGATCGTGTCGTAGCACTCCAGGCGGCGGGCGGACTCCACGTCGATGTCGATGTCGGGCAGCGACTCCCGGCGGGTGCTCAGGAAGCGTTCGAACAGCAGGCTGTGGTCGAGCGGGTTGGCGGTGGCGATGTCCAGCGCGTGGCAGACCAGCGAGCCGGCGCCGGAACCGCGGGCGGCGACGCGGATGCCCTTGGCCCGGATGTCGGCGACGACCTGTCCGACGGCGAGGAAGTACGCGTCGTAGTTCCAGTGGGAGATGACGGCGAGCTCCTCGTCCAGCCGGTCGAGTGCCGCCCGGTCGCGGTCGAGGCCGCGTCGGGCCAGGCCCTCCTCGGACCTCAGGCGCAGCAGCCCGGCCGCGCCGCCCGTCTCCGGTCCGGCGCCGAAGAGCGACGGTTCCGGGAAGTGCGGTGTACCGAGGCCGAGGTCGGCCGCCGGGTCGACGGCGCACCCGGCCGCGGTGTTCGCGGTGTCCGCCAGCAGCCGGCGGGCCCGGCGGACGTCCGCTCCCGCGCACTCGGCGATCATCCGTGCCACGACCGTCATCTCCCTCTCGTCCTTGAGCCAGCGCTGCCCGCTGTCCAGCCGGCGCCGGTCGATGGGGCGCAGCAGGCGTGCCGCGTCCAGGACGTCGGCGAGGCGGTGCTGGGCGGGGTCGGCGTAGCGGACGGCATTGGAGAGCACGGCGGTGGTGCGGGTGCGGTCGGCCAGAGCGAGGGTGCGGGCGGCCAGACGGAGGGAGCCCGGAGCTGTGCCGAAACGATTCTGCGCTACGGCTTCCAACCGGACGCCCCTCCCGAAGATCTCCCGCCAGGGCGCCAGCAGCTTCATCGCGACGTCCTCCCGGCCCACCGACAGCGCCCGCACCGGCTCCGAGAGCGGCCCGAGCAGGACGGTCAGTCCGGGGCCGCCGTACTCGCGCAGCGCCTCCCACGGCACCACCGGCGCCGTACCGGACAGGGCACCCTCGTGGGCGGCCGAGGTGATGCGGCACAGCCGGGCCCAGCCCTCCCGGTCCTGGGCGAGCAGCACGAACCGCAGCGGCGGCTCGATCACATGCGCGCCACCGCGGGCGGGGGTGCGCGGGCGCTGTGCGGGCGGCGGGGGTGCGAGGGCCTCCACCGCCAGGTCGATGCCGAAGACCGGCCGGACCCCCTCCTTCGCGCATGCCTGCGCGAAGCGGACGGCGCCGGTGACCGTGTCCCGGTCGGTGAGCGCGAGCGCCGTCACGCCCCGTTCGGCCGCCCGCTGGGCGAGCTGCTCGGGGTGGGACGCGCCGTAGCGGGCGGAGTAACCGGACGCGACGTGCAGATGGGCGAAGCCCGCCATGCCGCACCTCCATCACTCCGCCCCTTTTCAGCCATCCGCCCGATATGTTCATCGTACGCTCGTTCGATTACTCTAGCCCCATCAGCCCCGGTCAGCGACCCACGTCAATCCCGGTCGGCGACCCACATTCGAACACACCAGCGATTCCTTGGGGAGGTGTGCGATGTCCGAAACAGACGCCACTCCGTCAGCTCCCCACCTGGACCGAGCAGTTGGGAAGAAAACTTTTCCGAACACATGCACGACACCCGTTCGGCCTCTTCCCGCCTGCGCGAACACCCGGCCACCGAGACCGTGGGGACATGACAGAGCCCCCCGGTGCCGGTACGTCCCGTACGTCCTTCTTCGGTGAGGTGAAGGACGCGGTCACCCTGCGGGCCGGCCTGCTCGTCGTCGGTGTGGTCGCTCTTCAGCTGCTCTTCATCGCCTCCTACGTAGGAGCGCTTCACCATCCGAAGCCCAGGGATGTGGCTTTCGGAGTCGTCGCTCCTCAGGTCACGGCCGAGCAGACGGTGGCCCGGCTGAAGCGGTTGCCCGGCTCGCCGCTCGACCCGCGCGCGGTGTCCGACGCGGCGACCGCGCGGAGGCAGATCCTGGACCGGGACATCGACGGCGCCCTCGTCATCGACCCGCGCGGCACCACGGACACGCTCCTGGTCGCCACCGGCGGCGGCACCGTCCTCGCGACCACCCTGGAGACCATCACCGCCACCCTGGAGAGGACCGAGCAGCGCACGGTCCGGACGGTGGACGTGGCACCGGCCTCGTCCCAGGACTTCGACGGGCTGTCGTCGTTCTACCTGGTCGTCGGCTGGTGTGTCGGCGGCTATCTGTGCGCCTCGATCCTGGCGATCAGCACCGGCGCCCGGCCCGCCAACCCGCGCCGCGCGGTGATCCGGCTGATCGTGATGGCGCTGGTCGCGATCGTCGGCGGCCTCGGCGGCGCGGTGATCGTCGGGCCGGTCCTGGGAGCGCTGCCGGGCAGCGTGCCGGCGTTCTGGGGACTCGGCGCGCTGATCACGTTCGCCGTGGGGGCGGCGACCCTCGGGCTGCAGGGGGTCTTCGGGGTCGTGGGCATCGGTCTCGCGATCCTGCTGGTGGTGATCGCGGGCAACCCGAGCGCGGGCGGCGCCTTCCCGCTGCCGCTGCTGCCGCCGTTCTGGAACGCGATCGGGCCCGCGCTGCCACCGGGCGCCGGGACCTGGGTGGCGCGCTCGATCGCCTACTTCAAGGGCAACGCCGTGACCGGCCCGCTGCTGGTCCTCTCGGCCTGGGCGCTCGCCGGGATCGTGGTCACCCTGCTGGCGGCGACGCTGCGGCGGAAGCACGAGGACCTCCTGGGCCGACCGGGACTGTCAGACCCGTCTGCAACCCTGGACGCATGATCAGCACCCTCGCCGTCGAGAACTACCGCTCCCTGCGCCGCCTGATCGTCCCGCTGACGCGACTGAACGTGATCACGGGGGCGAACGGCACGGGCAAGTCGAGCCTCTACCGCTCGCTGCGCCTGCTCGCCGCGTCCGCGCGCGGCGGCGCCGTCGCCGCGCTCGCGCAGGAGGGCGGGCTGCCGTCGGTCCTGTGGGCCGGCCCGGAGAAGATCGGCCGCGCGGTGCGCGAGGGCAGACATCCCGTGCAGGGCACGGTCCGCTCGGGCCCGGTCAGTCTGCAACTGGGCTTCGCGGGCGACGAGTTCGGGTACGCGATCGACTTCGGGCACCCCAGTCCGTCCCCGGGGACGGACCGCGTGGCGTCCATGTTCAACCTCGACCCGGAGATCAAACGCGAGTCCATCTGGAGCGGCCCGGTCCTGCGCCCGGCCTCGGTGCTCTCCGACCGCGCGGGAGCCGCCGTCAGACTCCGCGGCGCGGGTGGCGGTTGGTCCCGCACCCACGGCACCCTGCGCCCGTACGACAGCATGCTCGGCGAACTGGCCGACCCCCAGCACGCACCCGACGTCCTGGCGGTACGGGAGTTCATCAGGTCCTGGCGGTTCTACGACCATGTCCGCACCGACGCGGACGCCCCGGCCCGCGCCGCCCAGATCGGCACGCGCACGCCCGTGCTCAGCGGTGACGGCTCCGACCTGGCCGCCGCCCTGCAGACGATCCGCGAGGTCGGTGACGCCGAGGCACTCGACGCGGCCGTGGACGCGGCCTTCCCCGGCAGCCAGGTCCACATCGCCGACCTCGGCGGACGTTTCCAGCTCGCCCTGCGCCAGCACGGGTTGCTGCGCGCGCTCACCGCCGCCGAGCTGTCGGACGGCACCCTGCGCTATCTCCTGTGGGTGGCGGCCCTGTTGACACCCCGGCCGCCGTCGCTGCTCGTGCTGAACGAGCCGGAGACGAGCCTCCACCCGGACCTCATCCCGCCGCTCGCCGACCTGATCCTCACCGCCACGAAGGACACCCAGATCGTCGTGGTCACCCACGCCCGGCCGCTCGCGGACGCCCTCCAGAAGGGCGCGATACGGCATCGTCTCGACGTCAACTCCATAGAGCTGGTGAAGGAGTTCGGGCAGACGACGGTGGCGGGCCGCGAGGGCCCGCTCGACGAACCGCTGTGGTACTGGCCCACGCGCTGAGCCGGCCGCACGGACGCGGACAGAGCACGCGCGCGAAGGTCCCGCCCCCTCGCGCGGGGGGGGGGGGGGGGGGGGGGGGGGGGCCCCCCGGGGGGGGGGGGGGGGGGCACCCGCCGGTTGGTCGCCGATCAGGCCGGCCCACGTGGGAAGCGGCCGCGTTGGCG